>CAZPPL010000006.1:0-62374 GCA_964588465.1 uncultured Gammaproteobacteria bacterium | reverse complement strand
AAAAACAGCCCCTATCGGGACTGTCCTTATTACGAGCGGGTAACGGGAATCGAACCCGTCTCTCGACCTTGGCAAGGTCGCATAATAGCCACTATACGATACCCGCAAAGTGCCGCGGGCGGGAATCGAACCCGCACTGTATTACTACAACTGGATTTTAAGTCCAGCGCGTCTACCAATTTCGCCACCGCGGCTAAACTCTATTAAAACACAGCTAAAATACTAGTGGAGATGATGGGAATTGAACCCATGTCCAACCGGTTTATCTAAATACATTTACAAGAATAGTCTGATTTAAGGGTCTAACTTTAATTATCAATAACCAGACAAAAAACAATTAAAGCGATCTTTCTGTTGTTTCCGTGTCTTATGGAAAGAGCATAAGACATTTATCCTCATACTAATGACACCGAAAAAACGATTATGAGAACTCATCGCCTCCGATGGCTACAGCCTTATGTATTAGGCCATAACAGGAACATAGCTCGGAGTTAACCAAGTAAATGCTCGTGCCGTTTTGGCATTTATATTTTTTTAACCAGTTTTACGTGATAGTTAAGCACGTCTTGAATATTTAGCTAAAGTCCGACTGTCGACGCCTGACATCCCCTAGCCTCTTTTTATTAAAGATCTTAAATTACGTTCTACTTCTCTTTTTTTAATACTTTCTCGTTTATCATACTTCTTTTTGCCACGAGCTAAAGCAAATTCTAGCTTCAAAAAACTATGCTTAGTATATATTTTGAGTGGTATTAATGTCAAGCCCGCAACTTTCATTTTTCCTAATAACTGATTAATTTCTGACCGCCTTAGAAGTAGTTTCCGTTCCCTGGTTTGATTATAATCTGGCAAAGCGCCAGCATTCTTGTAGGGGGCAATATGACAACCCACTAAATATAATTCCGTTTTATTATTACTAACCCGAAGCGAAATAAAACTACCCTTTAAACTAGCCTTACCTTCACGAACTGCCTTAACTTCGTGCCCATACAAAACTAAACCCGCCTCATATTTTTCTAAGAGTTCATAATCAAAATTAGCTTTTTTGTTTTGGGCTAATTGGGGCATAATTCCATTTTTTTAATTTAGCGATTACCTGTTCATTAGTTAAAATATTTTTTAAATAATTACGATAACCTGGCTCTTGAAACATTTTTAAAATCTCTGGCTTGTCAATATACTGTTTTTTTAGTCCTTCAATTTTATGATCAATTTCACTATCACTAGGATTAATCTTTTCAACTATGGCTAATGCTCTAATAACTAAGGCCGATTTAACTCGTTTAATAGCATTGGGGGCCAACTCCAACATCAAACTAGCGCGATCTTTTTTAAGGTGTTGCAGATAATCTTCAAATTTACCACCTTGACTGGTAACACTTTGCTCTAGTTCCGCCAACATATTTTTCAATTCTCCACTAATTAATACCTCAGGTAAATCTCCAAATTTAGTATCTTCAAGTATTTTGGTGAGTAAATTTGCTTCATTTTTAGACTCAAGCTGATGTTTTTTTTCATGTAACAAACTTTCCTTTAAACTATGCTTCAATTCTGTTAAATTCTTGAGTTGAAAAGAAGCAGCAAATTCATCATCCAATGTTGGTAGAGTCCGACTATAGACCTCTTTAATCTTTACTTCAAATTCTACTAACTTACCAGCTAGATTTTTCTGATGATGATCATCTGGATAAGGCAATGTAAATTTTCTAAGTTCTCCTTTTTTAGCACCAAATATTTTCTCATCAAAACCCGCAACAAAATAGTTCTTACCAGTTAAAATAGCTAAATCTTTATGTTGGCCATCTTCTAGGGGCACCTTATCCATTAACATTTTTACATCAACTATTACTTTATCTCCTGTGCTTACTGCTCTATCTACAATAGCCTCTTTAGCTCGAGTTTCTTGTAATCCAGTTAAAGCTTTCATCACTTCAGAATCATTTACTTCTGCTTCTTCTGTTTTTAAATCCAAATCTTTGTATTTTCCCAAACTTACAGTGGGAAGGAGAGAAAGAATAATTTTATATTCTAAAGGATTGTTCGGCGCTAATTTACTGACATTAACTTGCGGTTGACCAATGGCTTGGTATTCTTTAGTATTTTTAGCAATTACTTCATCAATAGTCTTACGAATAGCAATGTTGGCGGCCTCTTCTAAAATAGTCATATCACCAACCTTTTGCTTTAAGATATTCAAAGGAGCCTTTCCAGGACGAAATCCCTCAATTTTTACATCCTTAGAAGCCTTTTCAGCTCCTTTAACAATATAGGGGGCAAACTCTTCTGGACTCAATTCCACGGTTAATTCTAATTGTGACTTTTCTAAATCCTTTTTTTTTACTTGCATAATATGATATTTATCGCTTGGATAATAAATTAATAAACTAATTAATTCTTAGTAAAACTTTCTATAATAATAATCCAACAATAAGTAGAGCAACAATATTTAAGACTTTAATCATTGGATTAATGGCTGGGCCAGCGGTGTCTTTATAGGGATCACCTACGGTGTCTCCTGTAATCGCTGCTTTATGAGCTTCTGATCCTTTTCCACCGTGATTACCAGCTTCAATATATTTTTTAGCATTATCCCAAGCTCCGCCACCAGAAGTCATAGAAATAGCTACAAATATACCAGTAACAATAGATCCAACCAATAGACCAGCTAGAACTTTTAATCCCAATCCTGGTCCCAATAAATTAAAACCTAGACCAACAACAATTGGTACCACTACTGGAATTAAAGCAGGAATGATCATTTCTTTAATAGCAGCCTTAGTTACAATATCAACCGTGCGTCCATAATCTGGCTTTTCAGTATTATTCATAATGCCGGGCTTTTCTTTAAATTGAGCTCGTACATCTTTCACTACTGAACCAGCCGTTTTACCCACAGCTTTCATAGCCATAGCTCCAAATAGATAAGGGAGCAAACCACCGATAAATAAACCTACTAAAACATAAGGATCATTAATTAAAAAATGAGCATTTCCACCACCAGCTTTAATCTTAGAGGCAAAATCAGCAAATAATACTAAAGCTGCTAAAGCTGCAGAACCAATAGCATATCCTTTAGTTACTGCTTTAGTGGTATTTCCTACTGCGTCTAAAGAATCGGTGATATCCCTTACATCTTCACCTAAATTAGCCATTTCTGCAATTCCACCAGCATTATCAGTTATTGGTCCATAAGCATCAATAGTAATAATAATTCCCGCCATAGATAACATAGACATAGCCGCTATGGCAATCCCGTATAGCCCTGCTAAGAAATAAGATCCTAGGATTGCCAAACAAATTACAATCACGGGCCAAGCAGTAGCCTGCATAGAAACTGCTAAACCCGCAATAACGTTAGTTCCATGTCCAGTTTTAGAAGCCTCAGAAATACTTTTAACCGGGCTATAAGCAGTAGAAGTGTAATATTCCGTAATAATAACTAACAAGCCAGTAACCGCTAAACCAATTAAGCTGGCTAAATATATTTTAAGACTTAAACCACCAACAATAAAATATTTAGTAATAGGGTAAAAAGCTATACCAGCTAATACTCCAGTAGCAATTAAACCCTTATACAAGGCTTTCATAATATTATTATCTTTTCCAATACGAATAAAAAATATTCCTATTACAGAAGCAATAATTGAAACTGCTCCTAGGACTAGAGGATATATAATAATACTAGGATTATTTGTAAAAGTTAGAGCCCCTAGTAACATAGCGGCAACCGAAGTCACAGCATAAGTTTCAAATAAGTCCGCTGCCATCCCAGCACAATCGCCAACGTTATCACCAACATTATCAGCGATTACTGCTGGGTTACGAGGATCATCTTCAGGAATATCAGCCTCAACTTTACCAACTAAATCAGCACCAACATCGGCAGCTTTAGTATAAATACCCCCTCCTAAACGAGCAAAGATAGAAATAAGTGAACCCCCAAAAGCAAAACCAATGATGGCATGCAGATCATGGGTTAGCAGATAAAAACCCGCTGTTCCTAACAAGGCTAAACCAACCACTAACATACCAGTGACGCTACCCCCTTTAACTGCAACATTTAAGGCTTTGGCAAAACCATGTCGAGCAGCTTCAGTAGTTCGTACATTAGCCCTAACACTAACATACATACCAATATATCCAGTGAGAGCGGAAAGAATAGCTCCAATTAAAAAAGCAAAAGCCGTTAACCAGCCCAAGGTAGGAACTAAACCAATAATTAAAAATAAGATTATAGCTACTAAAGCTATGGATTTATATTGGCGATTCAAAAAAGCTTTAGCTCCAGATTGAATAGCTCGAGCAATTTCTTTCATCTTATCATTGCCTTCCGGCAAACGTAAAATGGTAGCGATGACAATGGCTCCATATACGAGAGCAACTAAAACACTACCGAAAATGAACAAATTTATAAGCATAGATTTAGATTATAAATTAGAAAATTATAATTTATAGAGTTCTAATTTAATAAAATTAACATTATTATTAATTAAAATTTAAATTAATTGCTTGTTAACTTACTGTTTTAGCTTTTTTTACTTTAGACTTTTCTCCAACAATTTCTTCTACATCTGCTTTAGATTCTTCTACCTCAGTTATCTCTGCACTATGTTCCGCTTCTTTAATAACTTTATTTTCTTCAGTTAATTCTAAAGTCTCTTCATTTATTGCTAAAACTTGTTTATCTCCAGATGGCGAAGCTTCAACAATATCAATTTTCCAATCAGTTAGACGAGCAGCTAAACGAACATTTTGTCCAGCTTTACCAATAGCGAGAGATAATTTATCTGAAGCTACTTTGACTATCGCTTTATGTTCAGCCTCATCTAAATCAATAGAGACAACTTTAGCTGGTGCCAAAGCATTGGCAATAAAAACGGTGGAATTTTCATTATATTCAATAATATCAATTTTTTCTCCTCCTAGCTCAGTAATAATGGTTTGTACTCGTGAACCGCGCTGTCCTACACAAGAGCCAACTGGATCAACATTATCAGCGTCAGTCCAAATAGCTACTTTAGCTCGTGAGCCAGCCTCTCTAGCTACTGCTTTAATCTCTACTAAACCACTGGCAATCTCGGGAATTTCTAAATAAAAAACTTTTTTTAGAATCTCTTCACTGCGTCGTGATAGAATAATCTCTGGGCCTTTGCGTCCTTCTCTTACTTCTTTAACAAAAACTTTAATACGATCATTAGGATTATAATTTTCAGTATAAATCTGTTCTTCAGCGGGTAACAGTCCAATAGCTTTACCTAAATCTATAAAAACAAAACGACCCTCTCGACGTTGAACCACTCCCGAAACCACTTCATGTTCTTTACTTTTAAATTCACCAAAAATCATATCTCGTTCCATCTCCCTTAATTTCTGAATAATAACCTGCTTGGCAGTTTGTGCTGCCATGCGTCCATAACCTTCTGGAACGGGTAAATCGGTCATTATTTGATCGCCAACCTTAGCACCAAATTTTAAAATTTGTGCTTCTTTAATTTGAATATCCGTTTTCATATTAAATTTTTTTTTCATTTCTTCTCCGGTATCATCGCTCTGGTTTTCTTTAACTTCTGAACGTGAATCTTTAAAATCAGGATTATATAAATTTTGTAACATTATAGCTTCTTCTTGCTCAGGCAAATCTTCCACTACGGTTTTAAGATCAAAAATTTTTGATTTACCAGTTTCTGGATCAAATTTGACTTGAATATTTTGATTACGTTCTCCATAATCTTTACGATAAGCGGCGGCCAAAGCTAACTCAACAGCAGAAATCACTGATTTATAATCTAAACTCTTCTCTTCGCATAGTTGCTTAATCGCAGCACTAATTTCTGACATATTTTTAAACTAATTAACTTATTAAAATAAAAAGCTAATTGTGATTAACAACTAGCTTTATATTTATCATAATAACACAATTCTTATTTTTGTCAAAATTAGCTAATTATTAATTTTACTAACAAGGTTTATCTAAAGCTAGGATACCAAGTATAATCTAAGGCATTATTAATTGTCCGATGTAAAACATAAATAGAATATCGGGTAATAACCCAGGCCATCAAAATAATAAGCAAACCAATAACTGCATTACGCATTAAACTCAAAGCTTCTTTAGCTTTTTCTTCATTACCAGCGGCCATCATATATTGAAAACCAGCAAAGATAACTAAAACTATAAATATAATTCCTAAAAAGCTTAAAACTACATTAATTATTTTGGCAATGGTTATTCTAATATCAACATGAGAATTACCATAGACATTACCAATTTCTGAAATTCCTGTTTGACTATTTAACAAACTACTGTCTGCTCTAACCGGTAGATAGGCCACTAAAGCAAATAAAATGAAAAAAATTAAAAACGTAAAATTTAAAATTTGCTTTTTAGAGATTCTCATATATATGATATAATTATATTAGACTTTAATATTATATAAAAATACTCCTAAAAATACAAGAAAATGAGTTTAACAAAAAAAGTTGCTCACAATACTTTAATCCAAATCGTCGGTAAAATTATTTCTACGATTTTGGGTCTTTTTTCTATTGCCTTAATACTACGTTATCTAGGACGATCCGGATTTGGAGAATACACTACGGTAATAACTTTTTTAGGGTTTTTCGCAGTAGCTACTGATTTCGGATTAACCCTAGTAACCGTTCAGATGATTAGCGCTTATAAAACCATAGAAAATAAAATTCTTAATAATCTATTTGGTTTTCGTCTAATTTCAGCCAGTCTGTTTTTAATTCTAGCTCCTATCATAATTTCGTTCTTTCCTTATAGCCCAGCGGTGAAACTAGGAGTAATGATCACTTTTATAGCTTTTTTATTCCCAGCTTTAAATCAGATACTTATTGGCCTGTTCCAAAAGAAATTGGATATGAGTCGAGATGCTATAGCGGAAATGATTGGTCGTCTAGCCTTACTATTAGGAATTATTTTAACTAAAAAATTAAATTTAGGACTAAATGGCATTTTGTTAAGCACCGTCGCCTCCGCTATTATTAATTTTATATTCCATTATTTTTTCTCCTTAAAATTCACTACTATCAAATTAGAGTTTGATTGGTCAATCTGGAAAAAGATCATAGCTAAATCTTGGCCATTAGCTATAACCATCGTATTAAATCTGATCTACTTACGAGCGGACATTCTACTGTTATCTTTATTCCGCAGTGAATCTATAGTGGGTTTATATGGAGCTACCTATAAAATAATAGACGTTCTGACTACTATTCCTTTTATGTTCGCGGGTCTAATATTACCAATTTTAACTATTGCTTGGCTGGAAAAAAATAAAAAATACTTTAATAAAGTCTTACAAAAATCCTTTGATTTTATGACCATTTTAGCTATTCCTTTGCTTATTGGAGCCCAATTTCTTAGTGAGCCAATTATGTCTGCTATTGGAGGAAAAACTTTTGCCGCTTCGGGAATAATCTTACAAATTCTAATTTTTGCCGTAGCTGCGGTCTTTATGGGTACTATTTTTTCCCACGCCGTAGTAGCTCTAGATAAACAAAAAAAAATGATTGGTTTTTATGTCTTCACTAGTATAAGCTCCTTAATCGCCTATTTAATCTTTATCCCTCGTTTTTCTTACTTCGGTGCTGCTGGAGTAACTATATATAGTGAAACCTTAATTGCTATTTTTTCGGCTTATTGCGTTTGGAAATATAGTCACTTCTTGCCCAATTTAAAAACTATGTTTAAATCATTGCTTAGCGGAATAATAATGGGAATTTTTCTTTACTTTTTCGCTGGAAACTATCAAAATACTTTAGGCGGTTTACTTCTGGTTCTTGGCATCGCTAGTCTAATCTATTTTGTTGCTCTGTTCTTAACCGGTGGAATTAAATCGGAAGATATTTCAGCTATTATAAAACGTCAGAATAAAAATATTGGGTCAACTTACAGCAGTCCTAATTTATAAAATATGAATACTATTTTTACTATTACCCCCCAAATAATTACAGAAACTAATGACTACCTGGTAATTAATAAACCAGCTGGGCTAGCAGTCCATGGGGGCGGTAATTTAAAAGAACCAACTTTAGCAGATTGGTTAATTATAAAATATCCAAAAATAAAACTAGTGGGCGATGATCCCAGTCGTCCTGGACTGGTTCACCGCCTAGATAAAGATGTTAGTGGATTAATGGTTATTGCTAAAAATAATAAAAGCTTTCTTAGTTTAAAAAATCAATTCAAAAATAGAAAAATTAAAAAAGCTTATATTGCTCTAGTACACGGTCGTTTAGATAAAGATGAAGGAATAATTAATTTTCCTATTACTCGTTCTCACGCCGGATATCGTATGGCCGCTCTACCCGCTCATACTAGCGATTTGCTCCAACGTCGTCACCCTAGAGAGCGAGATCAAGGGAATATCACTGGTTGGTTTAAATCGCGTGATGCTATGACCGAATTTATTGTTTTAAAGAGATTTATAAATTATACTTTAATAAAAGTAGTAATTAAAACTGGTCGTACCCATCAAATTCGAGTTCATTTTTTTGCTTATGGGCATCCTCTGGCTGGCGATAATCTATATTATACTAAAAAAACTAAAGTTAAAAATAATAAACTTAATTTAGGCCGAATATTTTTAATCGCTAATCGTTTAAGCTTTCAAGATCTATCAGGAAAAACTCAAAATTTTACCTTAGAGTTATCGCCAGAATTAAATAAAGCTATTCCTCAACACTAATTCCTAAACAAACTTTTGACGTCTGAAATAATTTTCGCTATAATAAACCTATAAAAAATAATACATCTAATAAAAATATAATTTCAAAACTATGAAAAAAATAATAGAAAATATTTTCGGAAAAGAAAAATTTTTACGTATTACTTTACCAATTATTTTAATAATTGCTCTAGCCATTATCGGATTTTTCTCCTTCCAAAAGCCAAAAACTATCACTTTAAACCCCAATCAAGCTAAGACTAGGGCTGAGACTTTTATTAATAAATATTTAATGAAAAGTGGTAATAAAGCAACGGTGAAAGAAATATCTACGGAATATGGTTTATACAAATTAAAAATAAATATAGTTAGCAATGTAGTTACTTCCTATTTAACTAAAGATGGAAAATTGTTTTTCCCTCAAGCCTTAAACATTGATAAAATTAATGCCAAAGCCAATCAGGCTAATAAGACCACTCCAGCGACCACGGCGTCCACCAAGGTAAGTGCCCAAAACAATAAACCTAATGTCGATCTGTTTGTAATGAGTTATTGCCCTTATGGTACCCAAATAGAAAAAGGTATTCTACCCGTTCTATCAGTCTTAGGTAATAAAATTAATTTTAAACTAAAATTTGTAGATTATTCTCTACATGGGCCTAAGGAATTAGCCGAAAATACAACTCAATATTGTATTCAAAAAAATGAACCACAAAAATTTGATACTTATCTAAATTGTTTTGTAAAGTCTGGCGATTCTGCTTCTTGTGTTAATACTGATAACATTAACAAATCTCAATTAACTAACTGTGTTGCGAAGACCAATCAAAGCTATAAAATTACTGCTAACGCTAAAAATCATGTAAATTATCGTGGTAATTATCCTAGTTTTCCCATTGATCAGGCCGCTAATAAAAAATATAATGTTCTAGGCTCACCGACTCTAGTTATAAATGGACAAACAGTAAATAGCGGTCGCGACTCTGCTTCTCTGCTAAAAACCATTTGTAGTGCTTTTATTTCTCAACCAAAAGAGTGTGAAACAGTCCTTTCTAGTATTTCTCCAGCCCCAGGAATTGGTACTACTTCAGACCAATCAGCACCTAGTTCGGCAGTCTCACCAAGTTCAGCTACCTCAGGTGCCAGTTGTGGCGGATAAATATTTAGATATAAGAAAATAATTTAACTTAATAAAAACCTCTATTAGAAGAGGTTTTTATGTACTATTTAAATGAAGAGATAAAAAAATGATTAACTACGCCACTTCTCGGCTGCCAAAACTCTTTTAATTGCTAAAATATAGGCCGCTTGTCGTAAAGTAATTTTTTTATCTTTTTCTAAATATTTGCTATAAACCCTGCTCCAAGAATTTTTCATTTTTTGGTTCAACAGCTTAGCTAGATACTCTTCGTCTAGAATCTGTCCAGTCTTATTTTGTGCCCATTCAAAATAACTAACAATAACTCCTCCAGAATTAGCTAAAATATCAGGCACAATAATTTTATTATGCTCCGCTAATATTTTATCCGCCTCATCAGTAATGGGCCCATTGGCTAATTCCACTAAATAATCTGCCTTAATACGATTAGCATTATCTATAGTAATTTGATTTTCCAACGCGGCTAAAGCTAAAATATCAACATCTAATTCTAATAATTCCAAATTACTTATCTGGTTTCCTCCAGACCAAAGGCCTACTGTTTGACCAGACTTTTTAGCAATAATCAACTTAGAAATATCTAATCCAGTAGTTTGATAAATTCCCCCCTGACTATCGGAAACCGCTACTACTTTATAACCATTATTATATAATTTTTCTGCCATAAACATACCCGCATTACCAAATCCTTGAATAGCTACCTTAATTTCTGATTTTTTAATTAATTCCCTACTCAATTCCTGAGTAACGATATAAGCTCCTTCTGCGGTAGCATCACTACGCAGAGCAATGCCCCCCAATTCTAAGGGTTTACCAGTGATCATCCCAGGCTCATGATGACCAACTTTATGTTCAAATTCATCCAGCATCCAAGACATAATTTGTTTATTGGTATAAACATCAGGAGCAGGGACATCTTTATCTTGCCCTAAAAAATTATAAAAGTTATCTACATATTTACGACTCACCTCTTCTAATTCTGCTGAACTGGCCTGTTTGGGAGAAAATTTTACTCCACCTTTTGCTCCTCCATAGGGAATCTCAGCCAAAGAATTTTTTAAAGTCATCCAAAAAGCTAAAGATTTTACTTCATCTTCGCTCACTTCGGGATGAAATCTAATTCCTCCCTTTCCGGGACCTAAGGCTCGGTTATAGACAATACGCCAAGCTGGATATTTTTTCCCTTTAATCTCTAGTTCAGTATAATTAGTCTGAACTGGACTTAATAAGACGGTCAAATCTTTATCGCTAATATTTTCTAAGATTTGAATATCCCGCAATCTTGCTAAATTATCATTAAAAATACTCATATAATTTAAGAATATTACTTTAATTACTCTAATAAGAGTTTATTTTATTTTAAAACGGCTTCAATTTCACTATGTAAAGTTTCTTTATTTCTTAAACCGATAAACTCGGCAATTATTTTTCCATCCTTAAACAATTTCATATTAGGAATGCTTTGTATTTGATATTGAATCGCTAATTCTTGATTAGCACCGTCTTCGGTATTGACTTTGGCTATTTTAATCTTGCCAGCCATATCTACTGAAAGCTCATCTAGGGTAGGGGCCATCATACGACAAGGCATACACCAAGGAGCCCAAAAATCTACCAATACTGGTAAACCACTGCTCAAAACCTGCTCAGAGAAATCGGCTTTATTAACGGTTAAAACATTAGACATAAATTTATTATTTATTAAATTATAATTATTTTTTGGTTATTTCTTTAAATATTTGTTCAATTTTAAATCTAGCAGTTTTTTTCGGTCCAGCCAAACAATGATCAAACTCCTCTTTTATAATTTTATCCATAAGCGAAGAGATAGCTGATTTGCTAGCTTTAAGTTGAGTTAAAATTGATAAACAATCCCACTTATCAGCGGCCAACATCTTTTTACTTCCCTGGAGTTGACCAATAATATTATTAATACGTTGTTCTACGGTTTTCATAAAAATATTATAACACGCCCCATGGGGGTGTCAAGAAGGATACAAATAAAACTTTTTTAATTCAATATTAACCAATAATTAAATGAGTCTTTCTTAACCCAGTGAACGTGTAGTCCGGTTTTTTTAGCTAAATCCCTTAATTCCATCATGGTAAAGGCATGATAATAGCGATCACTTACTGCTTCACCTAAAGAATTTTTCCAAGGAAAAACTAAATCACCTAAATCTAATTTACTACGACCACTAATTTTCAACAAACTATTTTTAAAAATTAGACGACGAAATTTTCCTTTCTTAGCCGCTCGGCTCCAAAGATTCCAAACACTAAGTATAATCTGACCCGAAGGAGACAATTTTTTTCTTAATTCTTCTAAAGCTTTTATACGTAACTTTTGGCTAGGAATATGTGGCAAGACTGCTAGACAAAAAATATAATCAAAATTATATTCAGGCATTTCTTCTAAATTTAATAATTCTCCTACTGAGAATTTATAACCAGGATAATTATTACGAGCTATTTCTATTAATTCTTTATTATTATCCAAACCAAAATAATTAATATTTCTATCTTTCAAAACTTCTATTAGCCGTCCATTCCCACAGCCTACATCTAGAATTTTAACTCCAGCTTTAATCCCAGCAACTATATTATCAATCTCTGGCCAAATCATTTTTTTTCTGGTGATATTGAATTCAGAGGCAATATCTTGATAATTACGTTTAACTAAGTATAATAATTTTTTAGCGGTTTCCTCTTTCATATTTTACTAAACTAAATATTTTTTTAAACGATAATCTTCTCCCCCTTTATTTTTAATTCTTTGTAATCTTAAACAGTTATCACATTTTCCACAAGTTTTGGCCCCAGTTTCACCAAAATATTTTAAAATATAATCTTGGCGACAACCTACTTGGTGAACATAATTTTCCATTTCATCTAACTTTTCATAGGCTCTAGCTATTTTAGCCTTTAAGGCAACAAAATCTAAATTTAGGTCTTCGGGTTCCACTATTTTTAAAACTTTAATTTCCGTTCCCCGAAAGGGCGGTTTATATTCTAATAAATCATTCTCCGCCAATTTTTTGATTGTTCGCAAAAAAGAAGCCTTCTTAACTTGTAATACTAAAGCTACCTCTTCTAAATTAAAAGCCCAACCTGACTCTAATTTAGTCTTATACTTTTCTTCCAGTTTATTAACAATTTCCAATTGTTTTTTAGCACGAAGCCCTAAGGCAACGATAATTTCCGGCCAAGGTCGCTTTAGTTTTAAATAAGAACTAGATTTTCTTTCATTAGGACGAGTAATATAAGATCCCTTTTCTAAAATCTTTAAAGCCATACCAATAGCCATTTCTGGCACCGAATCAGATAATTCTTTAGCAATCTCAGCATAGGTAACTAAAATTGAAGTTTGGGGATCAACTTCAGATTTAATACGACGCAACAAAAAATCATATATCTCTTTAATTATTTCTGGACTAGGGTTGTCTCCTTTAATAAAAAATTCTCGCAAATAACGATCTTGCTGATGATATAATAATAAACAAAAACTAGGTTTTCCATCTCGTCCCGCTCGTCCAGCTTCTTGATAATAGGCTTCTATAGTACCAGGCAAATCATGATGAATAACAAAACGAATATCGGGCTTATTAATTCCTAAACCAAAAGCATTGGTTGCCACCACTACTTGAGCTTTACCCTGCATAAATTGTTCCTGAACCCAATCGCGACTATTAGTATCCATTCCAGCATGATATACCACCGCCTTAACATCATTATCTATTAAGGCTTCGGCAATTTCATCGGCTTTAGCACGAGTGCCGACATAAATAATTCCCGATCCTAGATTAGAATTAGTGATGAATAAATTAACAATATTTTCAATTTTTTGACCACCACCTGCTGGAGTAACCGCAAATTGTAAATTTGGTCTAGCAAATCCAGTAACCACTAATTCCATATTTTTTAGACCTAATTGTTTCATAATATCAGTTCTTACCTCAGGGGTAGCGGTAGCGGTTAGAGCTACTACAGTGGGAGAACCAACAAATTCAATCGCTTGTTTTAAACGAAGATAGCTAGGACGAAAATCATGCCCCCACTGACTAATACAATGAGCTTCATCAATTGCAAATAGAGAAACCTTAATTTGTTTTAAATCTCTCAAAAACTGAGAATTATAAAAACGTTCTGGGGCAATATAAACAATTTTATAATAACCACTTTTAATTTTAAGTAAACGTTCATTCAGTTCGGTTGAAGATACTGAAGAATTAATAAAAGTAGCCGGGATACCAACTTGTTCTAGAGAATCAACCTGATCTTTCATTAAAGCAATTAGGGGAGAAACCACAATAGTAATTCCCTCCAAAATTAAAGCAGACAACTGAAAAATTAAAGATTTTCCACCCCCAGTAGGCATGACTACCACCGTATTTTTATGGGCCATAATATTATCAATAGCTATTTCCTGCCCAGGCAAAAAAGATTCATAGTTAAAATGAATTTTAAGTAATTCTTCTAATTGTTGTTTTTTACTTTTACTCACTAAATTAATAAAAATTAATTTTTAAACAATAAAAATTGTAAATAAAAAACCCTTTTCGTCATAAAAAAACTATAACAATCTAATTACTTTAAGACTTCTCCCGTCTGCGATTAAAAATTTCCCAAGTATTTTTAAACAGAAAAGCAATAGTCATTGGTCCAATTCCTCCTGGGACTGGAGTGATAAAGCTGGCTTTAGTTTTAACATCTTCATAATCAACATCACCCTGAACCTTTCCCTGAACCTTAGTAATCCCAACATCAATAATCACTGCAGCTTTTTTAATCATTATTCCTTTAATATGATGAGGTCTTCCTTGGGAACTAATTAATAAATCCGCCGTTTCTAAATTTTTTTGTAAACTGACTGTCATACCTAAATCTTCTAACATAATTTTAACACTCAATCCAAACACTGAGGAATTATATAGGACACAAGCACTTTTATTGGTAGTTACAAAATTGATTTCTTTAAGACAGGCTAATATTGAGGACAAGACTGGAGATACTAGATAATCAGGATGATTAGGACAAAAACCATCTACATCTTTTAAAGGGTTTATTGCTGCAATTATTTTATTAGGATTAATTCTTTTCGGTAAAGGTAGTTGAACTAAAATGCCATCAATTAAAGAATCCTCATTTAAAAAACCAATAACTTCTAATAATTTTAATTCTGTTATATCCTGATCTAATTTATATATATGAGTATCAACTCCCACTATCTTCCCAGTTCGTTCTTTTAAGGAAACATAAAGTTTAGAGTCCTCTCTATCACCCACTAAAATTACGGCTAAATTAGGTCTCGGACCTTTAAGTTTATAAATTTTTTGAGCAATATCTTTATTAATTCGCTCAGCAATTATCCGACCGTCTATTTTTTGTACCATACTTAATTATTTAATAGGAATTATAAATTCTTCTGCTAATTCTTTTATCCTCTGTTTTAAACTAACTAATTTAATTCTATTTTCCTTTTCTTTAAAGGCCTGATTAATATAGTCCACAATTAACTTCATTTCTGGCTCTTTCATTCCTCTGGTGGTGACCGCAGGAGTGCCTATTCTGATGCCCGAAGGATTCATCGGGGAGTTAGGGTCGTCAGGAATAGTTGAACGCGAAACCGAAATACCAATTTGTTCTAAAATTTTTTCTGCTTCTTTGCCAACCAACCCTTTATTTCTTAAATCTAAAACCATTAAATGATTATCAGTCCCCCCAGAAATTATTTTATAATCCAGTTTTACAAATTCCTGAGCCATGGTTCGCGCATTTTTAATTATTTGCCGAGCATAATTTGTAAATTCTGGTCTTAAAGCTTCACCAAAAGCTACGGCCTTGGCTGCGGTGATATGGTCATGTGGACCACCTTGCATACCAGGGAAAACCGCACTATCAACTTGTTTAGCAAATTTTTCTTTACACATAATAATTGCTCCTCGCGGCCCACGCAGAGTTTTATGAGTAGTAGTGGAGACAACATCAAAAATAGGAACAGGGTTAGTTAATTGCTGAGCAGCAATTAAACCGGCAATATGGGCAATATCGGCAAAAGTATAAGCTCCAATTTCGTCAGCAATATCCTGAAATTTTTGCCATTCAATTTCTCTAGAATAGGCACTAAAACCAGCTACAATCATTTTGGGCCTTTCTTTTAAGGCGATCTCTCGCACCTGGTTCATGTCAATAATACCAGTTTTAACATCTAAACCATATTGTATAAAATTATATAAACGACCAGAAAAATTTACTCTATGCCCATGAGATAAATGTCCACCATGATCCAATTTCAGACCTAAAACTTTATCACCAGGATTAAGAAAAGCCATATATACCGCAGCATTAGCTGGTGAACCAGATAAGGGCTGAACATTAACATGCTCAGCTTTAAATAATTTCTTCGCCCGAAGAATAGCTAGATTTTCAATATCATCAATATTGCGGTTTCCTCCATAATAACGACGCCCAGGATAACCCTCACTATATTTATTAGTCAATACATTGGCTAAAGTCTCTAAAACTGCAGGGCTAACATAGTTTTCTGAGGCAATCAGCTCTAATTCCTCATTCTGACGAGACTCTTCTTTCTTAATTATATCCCAAACTTCGGGATCTTGTGATATTAAATGATTATATTTCATATAGTTATTAATTTTATCCTTATCCTAGCCAATAGCTTAATTTTAAGTTAGCCTAACTTTTTTGTCAAAATAAAAATTATTTCATCTCCCTAAAAAAGGGAGCATACATATCATCTCTAATATTAATTGTGAGTTAATTATATTAGCTAGATTATCATTAATATTAATTAACGGAGAATGAAAAGGATAATTAAAAATATCTACTTGCTAATAATGGCTTCTTAAACCTAGATAATTACTAAGAAAAGAAAAAATTAAATAAATAAAAAACCCTCCTAGGGTTTTTTAATTAAATAAATCCACCCTGGAATTAGAAAAAGAAGCCTTTGAAATTAAAACTTGACCAAGTTGTCGTAGTTTTATTAAGTAACATATTATATCTATTATAATCTAATTATCAAATAATCACAATAAAATCAAACTTTTTTAATCATATAAGTATTATGTAATTTATATCCCTGTTTTCTATAATATTCCCTAACTCCTACTCCAGAAATAACCGCAATTTTATTAAGTTTATTGTGCTTAATTATTTTTTCAGCCATCTGCAATAATTTTTTACCTAAACCGCTATGCTGTACTTTATGAGCACTGCCAACAGGAACTAGTTCACCATAAACATGTAATTCGCGAATAATCGCTGGTGCTATTGGACTATTTTTATCAATTCGTAAACGACAAAATCCATATAATATTTTATGATCTAAGCTATCGGCACTAATAAAATATTCTATTCCACTAGAAGCGGGATATTTAATAGAATTAAGATGATAATCCACTACCTTAGTTCCTCGGGCTTCTCGACAACGAATACAATTACATTTAACTCCACGATCCTTTAGAATTTGTCTTAAATTGGTAATTTTATTTCCAGCCACGATTGATTCGCCAGGGATATCCCGAATTAGCCGCATAATTCGTACGTAAGGTGGAACTACGGCCTTACATTTTATGATTAAATCCTGTAAAACCTTATTAGAATATGGCTTATATTTTCCAGCTCTATACCAATCATATAACTGACTACCTTGAGTTACCACGGTGGGATAGAATTTAATTTGATCGGGTTGAAATCTTTCATCAATAAACAATTTCTTAAACAAACTCAAATCTCTAGCTGGAGTTGCTCCAGGCAAGGCGGGCATTACATGATAAGTAATTTTAAAACCATATTCTTTTAATAATTTAGTAGCCAGAGCTATTTCTTTAACCCCATGCCCCCGTTTATTTAATTTCAATATTTGATCATCAAGCACTTGTACTCCAATCTCTACTCGGGTACAACCTAAATCACGCATTTCTGCTAACTCTGAAAGATTAATATAATCTGGACGAGTTTCTAGAGTTACTCCAATAATTTGATATCGGGTTCCTTCATTTTTCTTTTGTTCAATTCTTAAAGCCGAGCGTAAATATTCTAAATTTAAATTTTGTTTAAAAGGTGACAATAACTTATCTTGAAATCTTTTTTCATTTTTAGAAGATTTAAATACTTTATTCCCAATTTTAATATAATCATTAGCCGCTCGGAAACAACTTAAAATATACCAATATTTATATCTTACAGGTAAATAACTCCAAGTGCCACCAATGACGATCAATTCAATTTTAGTGGGTTCGTGCCCATTGTTTTCCAAAGACTTTAAACGCCAAATAACTTGTTTATAGGGATCATAACCACAACGAATAGCTCGCATTACTGCTGGTTCATTAGATAAATAGCTAATCGGAACATTTTCTTCATGAGGACAATAAACACAATGTCCTGGACAAGGATAAGGTTTAGTTAAAACCGCTATAGGAGCAACGCCCGAGAGAGTTCTTATACTTCTTTTACGCAAACTAGCTTCTAATAATTTTAAAGGTTTAAAACCAGTTAATAATAAATTACGATATTCAGCTAAAATATCCGAGTTTAAAACTGTTGCTAAATGATATTTTTTACAAATAATCCGTTTAGCATTCTCTAAATTTTCTCGATTATTAATGTCGGTGGCATATCTTTCTAACAGCTCTCTTATTGCTTCTGCCATATATTTAAGTTATAATAGAAAAGTCAATATTTTTATTGCTACCTAACAATATAACATTTTTCCTAATTAAACAATATTATTATGAATAGTAAAATCCTTAAAGTCTTTTTATTTTCATTACTAGTCCTGTTGCCTATAAGCACAGTAAAAGCCGCTAGTCCTAGGATAGAAGGTACAGTATATGTCGCCAAAACTCAAATTATCAGTGGGAATCTTTACGCCAGCGGGCAGACTATAACCGTAAATGGCACTATTAGCGGTGATTTAATTGTGGTAACTCAGAATCTAGTTGTTAATGGGGAAGTTGAAGGGGATATTATTGGAGTAGCTCAAAATATTACTATTAATGGCTCGGTAGGTGGCAATATTCGTATCGCTGGTAGTAATCTAACTATCAATGGCCCAGTTACCCGTAATGTTAATGCTTTTGGATCAAATATTATCTTCGGCCCTAACTCTCACGTGGGTTGGGATGTATATTTAATAGGACAAAATGTAGAAATGCGGGGAATAATTAATGGTAGTCTAAGTGGTAGAGCTGGACGGGCTTTAATTACTGGTAAAATCGGTAGAAATCTTAATCTAAAATTAACTAATGAAGGAAATAAACCAGCTTTAATAATTAGTTCTTCAGCTATTATTAATGGTAATGTCACCTATACTGCTAAAAATACCGCTAATATTTCCAAACACGCGATTATTAAAGGACAAACTCAACAAAATAATCTACCCCCACAGAAAACCAATTGGTGGTTACTATACTTATGGAAAGAAATCTTTTCTATTTTTTCCGCTTTAATAGTGGGCTTGATATTAATATTTATAGCTAAAAAAACTACTGATAAATTATTAAAGAAAATGACCGAACCTTTAATTAAAACCCTCTTGCCTGGACTACTATTAATGTTTATACCTCCTTTAGTGGCTGTAGTCCTAATCTTTACACTTATTGGCATTCCTTTGTCTTTAATTATCAGCAGTACTTGGTTAATTGCTGTTTATATTGCTAAAATATTGACCGCCATATTGGTCGGTCAGATTATAATTAGAAGCTTAAATAAAAAATCCAATTCATCTTTATTCTGGCCTTTAGTGGTTGGAGTAAGTATTTGTTGGCTAATATTTTCTATTCCTTGGGTCGGCTGGATTATTGGCTTAATTGCTATTTGGCTCGGCTTAGGGGGTATTTGGAATTATGTTATTAAATCTTAATGTTTTCAAAGCTTACGATATTCGAGGAATTTATGGTCAAGACTTTGACCAAGAGTTAGCTTATCTATTAGGTTTGGCTTATGTAGAACTAAGAAAAAATGATCCAGACTATTCTTCCGGTCATACCTTACAAATAGCTATAGCAACTGACATGCGATTATCTTCTCCTATTTTAAAGACTAGCTTGATTAAAGGTATTACTAAAGCTGGAGCTGAGGCTATTGATTTAGAAACTATATCCACTCCTACTTTTTATTTCGCGGTTGGACACTATAATTATGATGGCGGAATAATGATTTCCGCCTCACATAATCCTAAAGATTGGAACGGTTTTAAATTAGTGCGTTCCCGAAGTGTTCCTATTAGTGGTGAAACAGGAATAGACTTCTTAAAGAAAAAAATATTACTTAATAATTTTTCGTTAGCCAACACTCCTGGGAAAGTTATTAAAAATCAACGAGCCCTATCAGATGAAATAACTTATGCCTTAAGCTTAGTGGATATTAATAAAATCAAAAGCTTTAAAATTATAGCCGATGCCTCAAGTGGCATGGGGGCAACCTATTTACAGAGTTTGTTTACAAAATTACCTATAAACTTTATTCCCTTAAACTTTACTTTAGATGGATCGTTTCCAGTACACGAGGCTAATCCTTCCAAGGAAGAAAACCGACGAGAATTGGAAGAAGCCGTCTTACAAAATAGAGCTGATTTAGGAATTACTACTGACGGTGATGGTGATCGTGTATTTTTTATAGATAATGAAGGAAAAACTATTAATCCGGCTATTATTCGGGGTCTATTAGCTAAAGTCTTTTTAGCTGATAAGCCTGGAGCTAAAATAGGTTATGACGTTCGTCCTGGTAAAATTACTTCTGATTTAATTTTAGAAAATGGTGGACATCCAATTATGACTCGGGTAGGACACTCTTTAATTAAAGAGCAGATGCTTAAAGAAAATATTTATTTTGCTGGTGAATCTTCTGGACATTTTTATCTACAAGGAGCAGCGGGTTGTTTTGAATATCCAGCAATTATGATTCTTAAATTATTAATTCTTTTTTCAAATACCAAACAAAAAATTTCTAACTATATCAAACCCTATAATAAATATTTTTCCTCTGGAGAAATTAATCGGCAAGTAAACGATAAAGAAGCTATTTTCCAAAAAATTAAAACTCAGTATGCTGACGGAAAGATCACCGAACTGGACGGAGTTTCAGTAACTTATCCTACTTTTTGGTTCAACGTCCGGGGTTCAAATACCGAACCTCTAATTCGCCTTAATTTAGAAGCTTTGAATAAAAAAACAATGGAAGAAAAAAGAGATGAAATCTTGAAGTTAATTAAATAAATAAAATAATTGTTGGAAATATAAAAAGACCTACAACTAGGTCTTTTTACTTTAACTAATTTTTAACTTTGAATTTTGGTAGACTATTTTCTTTCTACCACAATAGTGCATTTACTCACTAGCGCTGCTAAAGCTCCCACTGCTGCTAAAATAGGAGCAAATACCGTCCCTACCACGGCTAAAGTTACAGGAATTTCTATCATCACTTTTCCTTTTTCATTTTTAATAATAATTCTTCTAATGTTCCCTTCTTTAATAAGCTCCTTTACTTTTTTTAAAACCTCATGGCCATAAACTTTAAATTGTTCTTGATGACCACTAGTTGTAGTTTTCTTAGGCATAGAATTAAACAATTAATTTATTACTACTATATTATAGTCTTTATAAACAATAATTAAAAGAGCTATTTATATATACTAACTCAATTTATAAGCTTCTTTAATATACTGTTGCAAGGCTCGATCAGTATTAAAATAAGAAGCATTAAAACTAATAGTGGAACGCATTATCTCCTGCCAAGCCGGTAAATTATTATAATAAAGAGATAAAATAGCTTTCTCCAATAAATTATAAATATTACTCTTCGGCTTCTCTTGATTTACTCTTGACTCTACAATCGCCCATCCAGTTTCATTTTCTTTATAACCTTCTAACCACCAACCATCTAAAGTGCTGAGTTGTGGAACCCCATTATGAGCCGCTTTCATTCCACTAGTACCCGAAGCCTCATTGGGTGGTAAAGGGGTATTAAGCCAAAGATCGGACCCCGCAGTTAATAATTTTGCCAAATCCATATCGTAATCCATTAAAAAAGTAATTTTTATTTTGTCAGCTAATTCATCTTTAAGCTCATAAATTTTTTTAATTAAACCTTTGCCTTTTAAATCATGGGAATGGGCTTTACCCGCATAAACAATTTGTATCTCACCACCTTTTTTTTGGGCTCGTAATAATTTATCAATATTGGTAAATAAAAAATCTGGTCGTTTATAAGAAGAAAAACGACGAGCAAATCCTAAAGTGAAAACTTTCTCGGAAAATTTAACTTCAGAATGCTCATTAATATAGGTAATTAAATGTTTTTTTGCTTCTTGATGCGCAGCCCAAATCTCAATTAAAGGAATTTCTTTAGCCTTCTTCAATAAGGAATTATCAGATCGCCAATTTGGAATATAGTGGTCATATAATTTCTTAAATTCTGGAGCAGTCCAATTTAGAGAATTGACTCCGTTGGTAATTACCTTTATTTTATAATTAGGAAATAATTTTTGACTTACCGTCTGATGTAATTTGGAAACCGCATTAGTATAAGCACTAAAATAAAGACCAATTATAGTAAAATTCACTTTCCCTTGTTCAACCAACCCCGACAAATAATCAGGAAAATCTAGTTGATAGCGTTTTAGATAATCTAAAGAAAAAACGTCTTGCTCTTTCTTTAATGGAGTATGAGTAGTGAAAACAATTTGTTGACGTACCTCTGCTACCTTTTCATTATTATTTTTTCCTGAAGAATCTAAAAATAATTCTATTGCTGCTAAAGCCCCATGCCCTTCATTGAGATGGAACTTTTTAATATTCTTATAACCTAGAGCTTCTAGCATCTTAACCCCAGCGCGACCTAAAACTATTTCTTGTTTGAGACGATATTCCAAATCACCACCATAAAGTTGTCCACTTAAATCACGAATATGTCGACTATTCTCAGGAAAATCTGTATCTAAAAAATAAACTGGACTGAAAAAATTATTTCCTCCAGGAATTAAATATTTCCAAACTCCAACCTTAATTTCTTCTGTTCCAACCTTCACTTGCACTCGCGGAGAAAGCTTCTCTAGTTTAGAAAAATTAAAAGTGGTTTCGGGCTGAACAATTTCTTCGCCTTCTTCACTCATGGTTTGTTTAAAGTATCCCTGACGATTAAGTAAGGTTATACCCACCATAGGGAAATGAGCATGAGCTGCTGATTTTAATAAATCTCCAGCTAAAATACCTAAACCACCAGCATAGGTTTTTAAATCATTTTCTAAAGCAATCTCCATACTGAAATAGGCTACAGCAAATTGGCTCTTATCTTCATTTAACATAAATATATAATTAGGGTGCCTACTGGGAATCGAACCCAAGCCAACGGGACCACAACCCGCCGTTCTACCATTAAACTATAGGCACCATATCAGTTCCTGTTTTAGAAACGTACGCCCGGGGGGAGTCGAACCCTCGTCTAGAGCTTAGAAGGCTCCTGTTCTATCCGTTGAACTACGGGCGCAAATCAATTATTTACTAAGTAATAAGCAATAATTTAGCTTAATATTAATAAAAATATTGGCTATTGTCAAACTATCATATTTCTCATTAAATTAGATTAACCCGCTCTTTGTCTTAAAGCTTCAAATAAAATAATAGCGGTTGCCACGGAAACATTTAACGAATCAAGACTTGCTAACATAGGAATTTTAATTAATTGATCTACTGCTTCCAGCCACTTTAAACTAAGACCTTGAGCTTCGGAGCCCACAACAACAGCTATTGGACCACTTAAATTCGCCTTAGTATATTCTAGGGCTTTAGAGGTGCTAGCACCAAAAATTTTAATCTTATTATCTTTAAGCCAATTAATTGTCTCCATAAACGAAGCTTTAACTAAAATTTCACTAAAAATATATCCCTCACTAGCCCTAATAATATTAGGGTTATACGTATCAGTTTGACTATTATTAATAATAACCACATTCACTCCCCCAGCTACTGCAGTGCGTATAATAGCTCCTAAATTACCAGGCTTTTCTACATTCTCTAAAACCAATACTACTGGGTTAGGACTTAATCTAATATCGGCTAAACTCAAAGTCTTAGATTTAATTAAAGCTAAGAATCCATCGGGTTTAGACTTATAACATATTTTTTTAAATACTGCTTCAGACGCCTCAATGATTTTAACTTGCTCTAAAGCAAAAAACTGCTTAGCATTATTAACTTTACCCTTATCTAAACTAGGACAATAGAATAAGTTGATTATTTCCCAATTATTCTGAATTGCCAACTTAATCTCCCGATGGCCGTCTACAACAAGTAGTCCTTGTTGATCTCTTTCTTTAGGTTTTTTTAATTTCACTATATTCTTAACAATAGAATTATCTAAACTGCTAATTTTTTTCATATTAATGTTTAACTGGTATAAAACAACTTTATTATATACCAATTAAGCTTATTAGGCTAAAATATTAAAATTCTAGGAAAAAGAATAACTATGATATAATAAAGTCAAACAAATATTTATTATATGCCTATACCTGCTTTACGAATTAAATCTTCTGGTTCTTGGCGTAATCAACAAAAATTTCAGAGGATTAAATCAATAAAACCTAAAAAGAAAAAATCTTATAAAAAACGTCTAATAGTGGTAATTTTGCTATTGGGTTTTATAATTATGATTGCTGGGGCCATTTATGTGGCTTTAGTATCACGTAATCTTCCTAATCCTAATCAACTTATCCATCGCGAAGTAGCCCAAAGTACTAGAATTTATGATCGAACCGGTAAACACGTTTTATATGAAATCAGTGGTAAACAAAGAAGAACTCTAGTCAGTTTTCAAGATATTCCTCTATATGTTAAAGAAGCCACAATCTCCATAGAAGATAAAAATTTTTATAAGCATGGGGGCTTTAGTTTGTGGTCTATTTTTAGAACAGCCATCACGGATGTCATTTTTCATCGTAGCGCTGGGGGATCTACTCTCACCCAACAATTTGTTAAAAATGCTGTACTCACTTCTAGAAAAACTTTATCTCGTAAAGTTAAAGAAGTAATTATTGCTTATCGCCTAGAACAAAAATTTTCTAAGAATGATATCTTACAAATGTATTTAAACGAAATTCCCTACGGCTCCAATACTTATGGAGTGGAAGCCGCTAGCCAGAATTATTTTGGTAAACCTGTTAAAGATATAGATCTAGCAGAATCAGCAATTCTAGCGGCTATAGTACAAATGCCCAGCTATTATTCTCCTTATGGACCAAATAAAGATTTGTTACTGGATCGTAAAAATTATGTTTTAGATTTAATGGCCCAACAAGGTTATATTTCCATAGCCGAACGTAACGCTGCTCAAAAAGAAAAAATACAATTTAAAGAGCCAGGTAATAATATTATTGCTCCACATTTTGTAATGTATGTTAAAAGTATTTTGGCTAAAAAATATGGAGAACGAATAATTGAACAAGGAGGTCTAAAAATTTATACTACTCTAGATCTATATAAACAACGCATAGCCCAAGAGGCTATCACTAAGCTCACTAAAAATTATCCTAAAGATTTTCATGCGACTAATGCTGCCTTGGTGGCAATTAATCCTAAAAATGGACAAATTTTAGCAATGGTTGGCTCCCGTAATTATTTTGATAATGCTATTGATGGACAATTTAATGTGGCCACTAGTCCCCGTCAACCGGGTTCATCAATGAAACCTATTGTGTATGCTGCTTTGTTTGAAAAGGGTTATACTCCCGATACAATTTTATATGACGTGGATACTAATTTCTCTACTAATCCTAAAAAACCATATATACCTACTGATTATGATTTAAAACAACGTGGACCAGTAACAATTCGTCAAGCTCTAGCTGGATCTCTTAATATCCCAGCAGTTAAAACTATGTATTTAGCTGGTATCAATAACGTTATTGATTTAGCAGATAATTTAGGTTATACCACTCTACACCCTCGTAGTCGTTTTGGGCTCTCTTTTGTCTTAGGTGGAGCGGAAGTCACCTTACTACAACATGTTAACGCTTATAGTGCTTTGGCCCGTGACGGAGAAATTAGTCCCATTGTAAGTATATTAAAAATAGAAAACAGTAAGGGTAAAATAATTGAACAATATAAACCTTCAAGTAAAAGAGTGTTAACCTCTCAATCAGTTAGAATGGTAGACAGTATTTTAACTGATAATAATGCTCGTGCTTTTATTTTCGGAGCTAAAAATTTTCTTAATCTAGGTAAACGCCCTGTGGCGGCTAAAACTGGAACCACTGACGATTTTCGTGATGCTTGGACGGTAGGATTCACTCCTTCTTTAGTAGCGGGGGTTTGGGTAGGTAATAACAATGATACTCCTATGTATAAAGGTTCAGATGGTAGTGTAGTAGCTGCTCCTATCTGGCATTATTTTATGAAGAAGGTTTTAGGAAACACCCCAATTGAATATTTTAAACCTCCTAATAAATATACTACTGGTAAAGCCATTTTAGATGGAAGATTACCGCCAAAAATAATAAACATAGATATAATTTCAGGCTTACTAGCTACTAGTTCTACCCCCCCAGCACTAATTAAACAAGAAAGTATTCCAGTTTACCATTCCATTCTATATTATGTTAATAGAAACGACCCTCTAGGACCAGCCCCAACTGATCCAGCGAAAGACCCTCAATTTCAAGCCTGGGAATCTGCAGTTCAAACTTGGGCTGCTAAAAACAGTACCTCCTCTTTATTAATAGCCAGTTCTACTATTCCCACTATTTATGACCAACTACATAGACCAGCTAATAAACCAACAATTAAAATAGATTCTCCTTTACCAAATCAAACCATTCTTCACCCTAGTTTGGAGGTCCAAATTGAAGCTAGTGCTCCTCGCGGTATCAATCATACTCAATACTATATCAATAATAATATTTGGCAAACTAAATTAGGTGCTCCTCTACCCTTTATTGCTCCTATAAAATTCTTAAGCAATGGCTATCAAACCTTAAGTATTAAAACTTGTGACGATGTAGAAAATTGCTCTCAAGCAAAAGTTAATTTTAATTTATTGATAAATAATAATCCAATTACTGCTCAAAAAAATAGTATTAAGCTACTTAGCCCCTCTTCTGGTCTAGCCGCCCAAACTATTGATTTTCCCTTAAGTATAAATTTAAAAATAGGACAGCCCCAACGGACCGCCAAAATAAATTTAATAATTAAAAATTTAAATAGTGGAACCTCAACTATCATCGCCAGTATAAATCATATAAACAATAATTTAATACAAAGTGATTGGGGACTCGCTCCTAAGGTTGGTAATTATGAACTCTATGCCGAATTAAATGACTGGAATGGAAACTTTATAAAAAGCAACGTGGCACAAATAGTGGTTAGTAAATAATTGAAAACAATTAAATTTTATTGTCTAATAGGCATAATGATATATAAATAATCATCACTATTTTCTGGTTTTAATAAACAAGGAGTATTATTACTTAAAATTTTAATTTTAATTAAATCATCAACAATATTATTTAAACCATCAACTAAATAACGATAATTAACGGTAATTTCATTATCTTCTCCAGTGGTTTTTGTCTCTACTTCTATTTGACTTTCTCCACTAGATCCTGAAAAGGCAGAAATAATTATTTTGTTTTTCAAAAACTGTAAACTAATATCATTAATTCCAGTTTTAGAAAATAAGGCTGCCGCCTTAACTGCTCTTAATAATTCTAAACGATCAATTAAAGATTCGGTTATATTTTTACTAGGTATAATTTGTTTATAATCCGGATAATGTCCATTCACTAATCTAGAAATTAAACTAAGTGAATCAACTATAAATAAAATTTGATTTTCCGCTAAATAAATTTTAACTTTAGTTTCTTTTCCTAAACTAGCTTCATTAAAATTATTTAAGACCCGTAATAATTCTTGCACCGTTCTAGCTGGGACAATAACTGTTTGATCCTCACTTATATTAAAATGTTCAACTTCCAGTTTTTTTTCAGCTAAACGATAACTATCAGTTGCCACTAAACTAAGATTATTCTTATTAAAAGAAAATAAAACACCAGTTAATTCTGTTCTATTTTCACTAGTTGATACTGAAAAAATAACACTATTTAAAGCCTTTTTTAATTTCTCAAATTCACAAGTATAATAACTATCTTGAGAAATTACTGGAATTAAAGGAAATTCTTTAGCGGATTCTCCTTTTATTTTAGTTTTATAATTACCACACTCCACTAAAAGCTCTATATCTTTTTTTTCTATTATTACTTTTTCTCCCTCATTTAATAAACTAACATACTCAGTTATTAATTTAGAATCAACAGTAAATTCTCCTTCAGTTTCAATTTTTCCTCGCAGCTTGTAGACTATTCCTATTTCTAAATTAGTACCAATTAATTCAATATTACCATCACTAGCCTTAATTAAAATATTATTAAGAATTGGCAAGTTAATATTTTTAGTGGTTATATGTCCGACAATGTTTAATCCTTTTTTTAAATTTTCCTGTAAGCTAATAAGACGCATATAAGT
Source organism: uncultured Gammaproteobacteria bacterium (assembly GCA_964588465.1). Lineage (GTDB taxonomy): Bacteria > Patescibacteriota > Patescibacteriia > Patescibacteriales > UBA12465 > UBA12465. The sequence continues at coordinate 33,980 of CAZPPL010000006.1, read as the reverse complement.
AATTGATTATTATATTATTAATTAATAAATATTAAACTAATAGTAGTAATAAGGAGGGGGATAATTTTGATTTTTTTATATTTTGGTAATAATTTATTAGGTTTATCACTCAATTTACTTGTTAATAGTTGTAAACCTAAACTGTTGATTAAAATTTTTAATTTGTTAATAACTTTAGTTTATATTTAATTATTAACAATTTGTTATAAGTTTTCACCAGACAAATAACAAATAAACAACAAGATATTAACTAGTTATTTAATAGGCAGTACTAAATAATTGACGAATTGAATTAATTTCTTGTTTAATTCTTTCATTCCCTTGTTCATTTATTTCTTTATTAATTTTATTATAAGAATGCATAGCGGTGGTATGATCTCGTCCTCCTAATTCTATACCAATAGAAGGGTAAGAAGTGCCAATATCCTCACGAATTAAAAAAACCGCTATTTGTCTAGGCCAAACCAATTCTTTTTTACGCCCCTTTCCAATTAAATCTTTATAGGTGAGATTATAAAATTTAGCAGTTACCTCAATAATTTCTTTAGGAGTTAAAGATTTAGTATTTAAGTTGGATACATAATCGCTTAATACTTCTTTAACCCCTTTAAGGGTTGGGGTCAAACCTTTAAATTGATAATAAACAATTATTTTAGTTAGAGCTCCTTCTAATTCTCGTATATTATTTTGAACTCGTTCAGCCACGTAAGCTAAAATCTCTTGGTCTAAAGGATAAGATCTCTCCAATGATTTTTTTTCCAGAATGGCAATTTTAGTTTCTAGATCTGGTTTACCCACATCGGCCACCATTCCAGACTCAAACCGAGAAATTAAACGGTTTTCTATAGCTGGAATTGATTTTGGTGGACGATCAGAGGTTAAAACAATTTGTCTGTCATTTTGTTGTAGTTCATTAAAAGTATGAAAAAATTCTTCTTGAGTTCCATCTTTTCCTCCCATAAATTGTACGTCATCTACTAATAATAGGTCTACATTTCGGTATGAATTTTTAAATTCTTTAGCTTTTCCGCTTTTTACTGATTGAATATAGTTATTGGTAAACTTTTCACTAGTAGCATATAAAATTTTATTAGTCTTTTTAGCTACAGCATTACCAATAGCTTGTAATAAATGAGTTTTACCTAACCCCACACCACCATAGATAAATAAAGGATTATAAGACTTACCTAAATTTTCTACCACCGCCAGACAAGCAGCGTGGGCTAATTCATTGCCGTGTCCTACCACAAAATTATCAAAGGTATAACGAGGGTTTAAACCGTATTGATTAGATCCTTTAGAAATATTATTTTTTTGAACTGGACTACTTATTCTTGCTTCTTCTAAAATTGAAGTTTTATTATTTTTCAATTCAGAACTAGAATTGTTATTTAGACTAGTCCCAGCGCCTCGATGAATTTCAATTTTATAAATAATTTCTTTAATAGTTTGTTTGGTAATATTTTCTAGAGCACTAATAATATCTTTATGATATTTTTCTTCCAACCATTTTTTTACAAAAGCATTAGGGACACAAATAACTACACGTTCATTTTCTAAAGAAGAAATAAAAGTATCTTTAAACCAAGTAACAAAGTTAGCTCGAGACAAGCTCACCTCTATCTCCCCCAAGACGGCTTGCCAAATTTGTTCATTATTCATAATACTTAAAAAATAAGATAAAATAAAAATCTTATTTTAAAATTAATTTTCATCAGTCTATGACAATATTATTATATTAAATAAATAAGTTTATCACAAGCTCATTCTATGTTTATAAAAAGTTAATAATAAGGGGAAAACCTTTTTAAATTTGAGTTTTGGCTCATTGACTCTGGTAAATAAAGATGTTATCTTATAAAAGATAAAAGGATAATAAATTAAATTTTGTTTGTATGCCGAAAAGGACCTATCAACCGAATAAACGTAGAGCTAAGAAAAAACATGGTTTTATACATAGAATGGAAACTAAAGATGGGCGACGAGTTTTAAAAAGAAGACGTCGGAAGGGTCGTAAAAAGATATCCAAATAAGCTTAGTTAGAGCTCGTAACATGTTAAAAAAGAATAATAGAATGAGACACAATAAGGAGTTTGATCGAGCTTTTAAACTTGGTCAATCTTTTTATGTAGAGAGTCTAGGATTTAGGATTGTTAATAATGATTTAGTATTTAGTCGTTTAGGTATTTTAATTAGCACTAAGGTTAGTAAAAAGGCAGTCATAAGAAATAAATTTAAACGTCAAATTAGAGAAATTTTCCAAGCAGAACTTCCTAAATTAAAGACTGGTAAGGATTTAGTAATTATAGTTTCCCCTAAAATATTAAGTAAAAATTTTGAAGAAATTAAAACTATTCTAAAAAATAGTTTTGAGCAGTTAAGTTTATATAAATAATTATATTTATATAAATGTATTTAAAGTTGCTAAATACATGTATGATTATATTAGATATTGGCCTAGGAAAGCGGTAGTTTTCTTAATTAAATTATATCAGAAGACTTTGTCTTTTGATCATGGGCCTTTAAAGTTTTTACATCCGTATGGTTATTGTCGTTTTTATCCCACTTGTTCACAGTATGGGGTGGAGGCAATTAGTAAATATGGTATAATTCGTGGAGGAATAAAAACTATTTGGCGAGTTTTGCGCTGTAATCCTTGGAATAAAGGTGGTTATGATCCTTTGAAGTAAATAATATAAATAATAATTTTAATTTTTAAAAACTCAATTTTTATGATTCATCTGTTTACTATAATTTTTTATCAACCAGTCTTAAATTTGTTAATTTTTTTATATAACACCTTATCATTTCATGATTTAGGAATAGCTATTATTCTTTTAACTGTAGTTATTAAATTAATTTTTTGGCCTTTAGGTAGATCAGCTATCAAATCACAAAAAGCCCTTCAAGATTTACAACCAGAGATAGAAGCTCTCAAAAAGAAATTTGGTAAAGATAAGGCCGGACTCAGTAAAGCCACTATGGCATTGTATAAGGATAATAAGGTTAATCCCTTTTCTTCTTGTCTGCCCCTATTAATTCAATTACCATTTTTATTTGCAGTGTACCAAGTATTTAGAGATGGCCTGAATAATAAATTAGATTATGTATATTCCTTTATTAGTCGTCCAGAGGCTATTAATACCATTTCTTTTGGTTTTTTAAATTTAGCAAAACCTAATATTGTTTTAGCTTTATTGGCGGGATTAGCTCAGTTTTGGCAAGCTAAAATGATGATTACCACTAAACCAGCAGTTGATACTCCAGGCTCTAAAGATGAAGGTATGGCAGCTATTATGAATAAACAAATGTTATATTTTATGCCAGCTATCACTGTTTTTATAGGAATCTCTCTGCCTAGTGGTTTAACTTTATATTGGTTTGTTTTAACCGCTTTAACTGCTATACAGCAATTACTTACTTTCCATGGTAAAAGTAATTCAGGAATCAAAAAAACTATTGAAGGTGAAATTGTTAAATAAATTAATTGATATTAAAATTTACTTGAAGAAGCGTTCGTAAAATCGATCGCTTTTTTGTTAAAATTTATTTTTAATTTAGGATTATTCGTAGGCACGGTAGAAGTACTAGCTTCACCCACTAAACAGACAGCTTGCCAAGGAACGTAATGTGAATAAAAACGACGTTTATGTACTGGTGTGGTAGTTGAATTTGCTGGATAGGTAACCGTATAATCAAAATAGGCGTCAGCTCCGTTATGAGAATCTTCAGTGCACTTTCTTTTCCCGGGTTTTAAAGTATCAGTTTTGATTATTTTAGTTGGTTCTGGTTTTACTATATTATAAATTACGGGAGCACTGGTAGTAGCAATTCTGCCGTCGCTAGTTCCCCAGAAATCAAAATAAAGTTTATTTTTAACAATACGTGCTTGGATTAAAATATAGTGTTTAGTATTATTAATAAAGCGTAAGTCTGGTAAAGGATCGTAAATAGTAGCATCAGTTCCTGCTGGTGCATAATAACCAACCTGGTAAGAGTGGTTTTCACGCATAGTGATAGGCAGGCCAGCGGCTAAAGCAGTACGAAATAGAGTAGTGGCAATTTGACATAACCCCCCGCCATATTCTGGTACGGTTTTATGCCCTTTAATTACTAATTCTTGCAAATATCCAGTTTTGGCATCAATTTCGCCTAAAGCTTTAACTAAAGAAAAAGTTTCTCCAGGTTTAATTAATAGACCTTGTAAATCAGCTGCTCCCACCTCAATATTGTGCACCCGGTTTACTGGAGAACCACGGAAATTAGATTGTCCAATACCTAAAATTTCTTTAATATCTGAAGTATGTCCAGTCATTAAGCTCTCATCTGGCAGTTCTTTAATAATTAAATTACTATTATTTTTTCCGGCAAAAAAATTTTTAGTTATTTGAGCAGCACTAGCGGTTAAATCCAACTGTCTTCCATTTGTTCCATTTTGCCAATTAGAGAGTTTATTATTTATTATTTTAAATTGAGGCTTAATAGCTGCTTTATTAATACTGGGAGCGATATGAATCTTTAAATACTTTTCAATTTTATTTTGGTTAAAAGAAAGGATATTTGCTGTTTTAATATTTTCAATACTAATCCAAGTAATTATTTCATCGGGATTAATTTCCCAATATTTAGTAATAGGAGTATTTATATGTAAACTTAGATTTCCTCGGTTAATAATTTTTTTAACTTCAGGTTTTAAATCTATTAAATCACTTTGTTTAATTTTAGGATAATTAGAATAAGTTTTAATAATAATTTGATTATTATCTAGATTGGCTAAATTATAATTTAGTGTTTTCAGAACTGCATTATAATCAATTGTTCTTCCTAATTCTTCGGGATTAATTTGTAGTTGATATTTAGTTCCATTATTAGTATTAGTAACTGAAAAATAAGCACTTATGGCTGGAATATTTAGTTCAGGAAAATCATCTTGAAGCACAGTTTTAATCTTATTCTGGTTTAAAGTATAGGTGGCTTTTATTATTCTAGGATTAATTAATCTATAATTATTTAATAAATAATATTTGAAAGTTCGTTGTTTCCTATTACCGTAGGCTTGGACTAAAATTTTAGATATATTAAAATTCAATAAAGAATAAGATAAATCGGCATCAAAAGAAGCTACTGCGGTCGGAATTATTAGCACTTTAGTATCATAGCGAAAAGCTAATCCCGGATTTTCTATCTTTTTAATTCTGGCTTTAATTACATTTCTCGCTTGGGTCATAGTTTTACCTCCCAAGTTTAAATCGCCAATTTTAGTTTGCGGATAAATTCGTTGTTGCCAATAATTTTGCCAAATTAAATAGTTACTAATAAAAAAAGCTATTAATAGTAAAAATAGCCCAGTAATTATTATAATTATTAGATTTTTTGTTTTCATACCAGTACGAGTAAATTCAATTTCATTTTTTAGTCTTTTATTTTAACTTTGATTTTACTAGGATTGCTTTTATAAAGAGTAATAGTTAAAATGCCATTTTCTAATTCTGCTTCAACTTTTTTAGGATCTACCTCTGCGGGCAGAATAATAGAGCGAGAAAAATTTCCCCAATAGCATTCACGATATAAATAATTTTCTTCTTTAAAGTTTGATCCTGAGGAGCGAGTACCTCGGATGGTTAGCAAGTCATTATGTAATACTATTTTTAAGTCTTCGGGGTTAACTCCAGCAATAGTTGATTTTATAAAAATATTTTGTGGAGTTTGATAAACGTCAATGGCTAATTGACCTTCTTCAGTGGGTTCTCCATAGTCAAACCAATTAGTATCTGACGAGGATTTTCTATTGGCGGCTATATTATTTTTTTTATTGAAAAGCATAAATTTAGTTCATTTATAATTTATCAATAATCGCCTAAAAAGTAAATACGTTTGATAATATTTATTCCGATTAAAATAAATAAGAAGTATTATTTGGTGGGCTCGGCCCGATTCGAACGGGCGACCTTTACGATGTCAACGTAACACTCTAACCAACTGAGCTACGAGCCCTGGCGAATCTAGCTTGTAAATTTTGGTGGGCATAGATGGACTTGAACCATCGACCCCCGCTTTATAAGAGCGGTGCTCTAACCAACTGAGCTATATGCCCCAGTAATATATTTATTTTATCATAGATAAGTTATATTGGCTTGTACAGAAGTAATTATTTTATATCATTAAGAATTTAATTTATCAAGTTTTTCCAATAGACTGGTAATTATTTTCTTTACGGTTTTTTCTAAACTTTGATTAAGAGTTGTTTGGACGGATTTATTCGTTCCTTGAGGAGCATACTCTTTAATTAACTCTAAGGCGTTTATATTCTTTAAAGTATAAATAATTATTTTAGTTTTATTAGTTGCTTGTTCTAAAAATATAACAATAATTTTAGTGTTAGGGACTTTAGCTATTAATTCATCAACTACTTCATTTAAATTGTTAATATTGATATCGGCCGAAGGAATATCTTGAAATTTAAATTGAGACCATAATAATTCATTATTTTTTTCGCTTTTTAAATTATTTAATATTTTTCCCCATAGTTTTAAAGAAGCGATACTACGTGAACGATAGAGATAATTAACAATTTCTTCTCGTCGTGCTCCTAAAGTAATTAATTGAGAAGTAGTTAATAGAATGCGGGGAGTTAAATTATCAGTCTTAAAATTTTTGGTTTGTTGAATTATTCCCGCCAATAGACAAGTAGCAATGTCTTCATTAATTAGCTCGGATTTATACTTTTTAAAAAATTGGAATAAGATCTCTGAGGTGGCTATAGCATTTAAGTCCACTAAATTGATTTGACCGAAATTTTCATTTTTAGCTTGATGATCCAAATTAATAATAGTTGTCTTATAGAAAAATTCAATATTAGCGTCATATAGTTCATTTAAAGACTCTAAATCAGCGATTCCTAAGGTAATGATTAAATCATATTTGAATTCACCAGCTCGGGTGGTAACATTTTCAGGTTTAAACCATCCTTCGGCCGGAGAAATAATAAAATTAAGTAAATTTTCTTCAATAGTATATTTAATTTGGCTTATTTTAGCCTGTTGGATATTTAAAGAAACAATAAATTTTCTTAAATTATTCAAATGATTTTTAATTTCTGAATAAGCTGGTAAAAATTCTAATGATTTATTATTATTTAGAGCTTTTGAACTAGCGATTTCTGGAGTTTTTCCCATTTTTTTTATAAATAAAAAAAGAGCTAACGCTGAAGCAGTGGCATCTCCATTATTATTTGCAGGAAAAACAATCAAAGGATTATTAGAATTCTTTAATTGTTCAATAATTTGTTGGGCTAAATTTAACATGGACCGATTTTTACTATTTTTCTTGAATTAAAAATTATAGATTTGACCTTTAAATATATAATTAATTGAGCTTAAAGTCAAGTTAATTTAGATTTTGTTTAATTGACTTTAGAGCTTTTTTTTGATAATTTTAGAACATGAAACAGGAGTTAGAAAAAACTTACAATCCTAGTAAAAATGAGGATAGAATTTACGAAAAGTGGGAAAAATCGGGATTCTTCAACCCGGATAATTTAAATTTGTCCAAAACAGCCAAGAATTATACTATAATTTTACCACCCCCAAATATTACCGCTAAGTTGCATATTGGACATAGTTATATGTTAGCAATTGAGGATTTATTAATCCGTTATCATCGTTTACGCGGTTATAGAACTCTATGGTTGCCAGGTACCGATCATGCCGCTATTGCCACTCAAAATGTGGTAGAAAAAAAGATTTTAAAAGAACAAGGTAAAACTAGGCACGATTTAGGACGAATTGAATTTTTAAAACAAGTTCAAGGATTTGTTGGAGAAACTCAAAGTATAATTCTACATCAAATAAAGAAGATGGGGTCTTCTCTAGACTGGTCCCGTCTAGCTTTTACCCTAGATACAGCTCGTCAAAAGGCAGTAAAAACTATGTTTTTGGATATGTATCAGGCGGGTATAATCTATCGAGGAGAAAGGATAGTCAATTGGTGCCCACGTTGTCATTCTACCTTGGCCGACGATGAGTTGGAATATAAAGAGCAATCAGCTAAATTTTATACTTTTAGATATGATAAAAACTTTCCAATATTGATTTCCACTACTCGTCCAGAAACTAAATTAGGAGATGTGGCGGTAGCAGTAAATCCTAAAGATAAACGGTATAAACAATATATTGGACAAGTATATAAAGTAAATTTTTGTGGTCAAGCTTTAGACATTAAAATAATTACTGATCGTAAAGTAGAAACAGATTTTGGCACTGGGGCTTTAGGGATAACTCCGGCGCATTCTATGATTGATTGGCAAATAGCTGAAGATAATAGTTTAGCGGTTATAAAAGTAATCAATGAATCGGGTAATATTAGAGAAGGTTTTGGTACTTATTCGGGATTAAGTGTATTAGCTGCTAGAGAATTAATTATTGCTGATTTAAAAAAAGCTAATTTATTAGAAAAAGAAGAAGAGATTACTAATAATTTATCGCTTTGTTATCGTTGTCATACTCCCGTTGAGCCGCTACCTTCTAAACAGTGGTTTATTGATGTTAATAAAAAATTAGCTCGTTTAGGCCATAAATCTTTAAAAGTTAGGGCTCAAGAGGTCGCTAACGAGGGAAAAATTAAATTTGTTCCTGAGAGGTTTAATAAACGCTATCAAGATTGGATGAATAATTTACATGATTGGTGTATTTCTAGACAAATTTGGTATGGGCATCAAATTCCAGCTTGGTATTGTAGTAAAGGTATTGAAGATCCACAAAAAGAAGCTTGTAAAAAACCAATTGTGTCAGATTCCGTCCCTACTAAATGTCCAGTCTGTGGTGGTCAAGATTTAATTCAAGACCCTGATACTTTAGACACTTGGTTTTCTTCTGGAATGTGGACTTTTTCTACCTTAGGTTGGCCAGATAATTTTGTTAAAGGTATTAAAACTGGTGATTTAGCCAAATATCATCCGACTCAAATTTTAGAAACTGGCTATGAGATTTTGACTCTATGGGTATCGCGGATGGTCATGATGTCTTTGTTTGCTTTAGGAGAAGTTCCTTTTGAGCAAGTTTATTTACATGGTACAATCTTAGATGAAAAAGGTAAAAAGATGTCCAAGTCTAAAGGAAATGGAGTTGATCCTTTAGAAATAATTACTAAATATGGAACTGACGCTTTAAGATTAGCCTTATTAGCTGGAAATACTCCTGGAAATGATATGCGTTATAGTGATGACCGGGTAGAAGCTAAACGTAATTTTATTAATAAGTTATGGAATATTTCTCGATTTATTTTAAATTTGAGTTCTCAAGATGATCAGTTGAGTTCTCGGGAAATTACATCTGAGATAAAAAGCAACGCAGATCGTTGGATTTTAAGAGAATTAGACCTATTAATAGCGCGAGTCACTAATTGTTTATCTGATTTAAATTTTTCTTTAGCTGCTGAAGAATTGCAAGAGTTTACCTGGAATAAATTAGCAGATTGGTATCTGGAAATTACCAAGATAGAAGAGGGTAAAGAGAAAATATTAATTTATTTATTAAAAAATTTATTAATTCTCTGGCATCCTTTTATTCCTTATATTACTGAAAATATTTGGTCTAGTTTTAATGACTCTTTATTAATGGTGGCTAGTTGGCCAGTAGCTTCTAAATCTAGAAAAGAATTGAATTCAGAAAAATTTCAATTATTACAGGATGTTATTATTGCTATTCGCAATGTTCGTAGTATCAATAAAATAAAACCCGCTCAAAAATTATCAGTAGTTATTTATGCTCATCAATATTATACCTATTTAAAAGATCAAACACTTTTAATCCAGAAATTAAAAACTGGTTTAGATTCCGTGAAAATATTAGAAAAAGGTGTTAAAATTAAATCAGCTTTAAGTATTGTTGTAGGTGAGGTAGAAATTTATTTATTAGGTGCAGAAGAATCAGCTCAAGATAAAACCCGATTAATTAAAGAAAAAAATAATTTAGAAAGATTAGTTTTTAATCAAGAAAAAAAATTGGCTAACTCTAATTTTGTTCAGCGAGCGCCCCACGACATTGTATCAAAGGAGCAGACTAAATTAGAAGATTATAAAATTGAATTGAATAAAATAATCAAAATAATAAAACAAATATGACTTTAAATAAGTATTTGGGGGTCATGACAGTTTTAACAGTTATTTGTTGGAGTCTGTTTATATTTGTGGCTCGTTTAGTTGATCCTACAGTAACTAATTGGCTAGGTTTTAGTTTATTTTATTTAGTACTTTTTAGTGCTCTTATTGGTACCATTGCTCTTATTGGATTTATTATTCGCTTTGTGGCTTTAAAAAAAGAATTAGCTTTCAATTCGGTGAAGGTGGCTTTCCGTCAATCATTTTTATTTTCCCTATTTATAATTATTATTTTAATTTTAAAAGCTCAACATTTATTTAATTGGTTGAATTTATTATTTTTAGTAATAATTTTTATTATTTTTGAATTATTTTTGATTAATTATAAAAAAAATCAATAATTATATGAAGAATAAATTAGATGCCTTACGAACAGAATTTTTACAGCAATTAACTCAAGCAAAAGATGAGGAGGATTTACGTCAATTAGAAATTAAATTTTTATCACGTAAAGGAAAATTAAGTGAGATTATGCATGGTTTAAAAAATTTAGATCTTAAACTTCGTCAAGAAATTGGTAAATCAGCCAATCAACTTAAAATTGAATTACAAAATAAGTTTCAAGAAGCTAGTAAGCTTATGAAAAAATCTATAGTAAATAATGAATACGTTGATGTTACTTTACCAGGAATAAATCGTCCACAAGGACATTTAAATCCTATTACTTTAGTGCAGAATGAATTAGAAGATTTATTTAGTTCTTTAGGCTTCATGATTCTTGATGGCCCAGAATTAGAGAGTGATTATTTTAATTTTACTGCTTTGAATCTTGGTCCTGATCATCCCGCTCGTGATATGCAAGATACCTTTTATATAGATTATCCTAATCGCCAAGGAGAGTATGATTTATTAATGCGAACCCAAACTTCTCCTATGCAGATTCGGGCTATGAATAAATATGGTGCGCCCTTAAGAGCCCTTATTCCTGGACGTTGTTTTCGAAACGAGGCTACTGATGCTAGACATGAACACACTTTTTATCAAGTGGAAGGGATGTTGATTGATAAAAATATTAATTTTGCTCATTTAAAAAGTTTTTTAGAGATTGTGGGTAAAAGATTGTTTGGTTCTAATACTAAGTTAAGGATGCGTCCTAAATTTTTTCCTTTTGTAGAACCAGGTAATAATGGCGAGTATACTTGTTTCTTGTGTGGAGGAAAAGGATGCCGGGTTTGTAAATATACCGGTTGGTTAGAAACGGTAGGGGCAGGATTAATTCATCCCGATGTTTTGCGAGCAGGAGGAATAGATCCTGAGATTTATTCTGGACTAGCTTTTGGTTTTGGTTTAAATCGTTTAGCTATGCTTAAATATAATATTAATGATGTACGTTTATTCAATAGTGGCGACCCTAAATTTTTAGAACAATTTTAATTATATGTATATTTCTCTTAATTGGTTGAAGGATTTTGTTAAAATACCTACAAAAATAAAACCCACAACTATTTCTGAAGGCTTAACTAGTCATACAGTGGAAGTGGAGAATTTACTCAATCAATCTGAACAGTTTAATCAGGTGGTAGTGGGGCGCGTTTTAGAAGTACATAAACATCCCAATGCTGATCGTTTGCGTTTAGCTACGGTAGATGTTAAATCTACTAAATTAAAAATCGTTTGTGGTGCTACTAATTTAGCTGTCAATCAATTAGTTCCTGTATCTTTAATAGGGGTTAAATTGCCCAATGGTTTAGAAATTAAAGAATCATTGATTCGGGGTGAAAAATCTAGTGGGATGATTTGTGCTGAGGACGAACTTGGTTTAGGCCAAGATCATGAAGGTATTTTAGTCTTAAACGATAAAGCAAAAATAGGTGAATCCTTTGCTAAATATTTACAAGCTAATGATTATATTTTAGAAATAGACAATAAATCTCTATCTAATCGTCCAGATTTATTAAATCATTATGGCCTAGCTAGAGAATTATCCGCTATATTTATGTGGACACTAAAGGCTTATAATAATTTTTTTAAATCTAATTGGAATTTTTTATCCTCCAAAGAGAATAAATTAGAAGTAAAGATTGAAGCTAGGGAACTTTGTCCTAGATATTTAGCCCTTAAGTTAGATAATATTTTAGTTAAAGAATCACCTAAATGGCTTAGGAATAGGTTGATTGCCGTTAACCAACGACCAGTTAACAATATTGTAGATTTAGCTAACTATGTTATGTTGGACTGTGGGCAACCGTTACATACTTTTGATGCCTCTAAGATAGAAAAAATTGTAGTGCGGCGAGCAGATAATCAAGAATCTATTAAAACCTTAGATGATAAAGAACGAATTTTGGATAATCGTGATTTAGTTATTAGTAATGGATCAGATATTATTGCTATAGCGGGTGTTATTGGTGGAAAAGATAGTGAGATTACTACTAATACCACTAGTATAATATTAGAATCTGCTAATTTTTTAGCCGCTAATATTAGAAAAACTTCACAAAAATTAGGTTTACGTACTGAAGCTTCAGTACGTTTTGAAAAATCTTTAGATATTGATTTGCCAGAATTAGCACTAAATAGATTTTTGACGTTGCTCCTAGATATTTGTCCAGAAATGAAGATTAGCAGTAGCTTGATTGATTGTCGTCAAACTAAAAATGAAATTATTAGAATTAATTTAGATTTAGTTTGGCTAACTAAGAAATTAGGGCAAGAAATTCCTAGAGAATTTGTTATTACTAGTTTAAAGAAGTTAGGTTTTGAGATAGAAGATGATAGAAAAGATATTTTTACAGTTATTGTTCCGAGTTGGCGGTCGTCTAAAGACATACAGAATAAAGAGGATTTAGCTGAAGAAGTTTTAAGATTGTATGGCTATGATAAAATAGTTTCCCAGTCGCCAGTATTAAAACTTGGTTTACCAGAATTGAATAAGGAAAGATTATTAGAACGAAAAATTAAAAATATTTTAACTTTAGGATATGCTTTGAATGAGGTTTATAATTATTCATTTGTTGGCGTACAACAATTACAACAGATGAATATTGATTATTCACAATATCTTAAATTGGTTAATCCTTGGTCCAGCAAACACAGTCTGTTAAGACAATCTTTGATTCCTGGATTTATTAATAATATTAAAATTAATCAGTTTAAAGAAGCTAGCTTAGCTTTTATGGAGATTGGCAGTGTCTTTTTTAAGATTCCAGGGAATTTGCCTAAAGATTTTGAAACTACCGAAGTTCTACCTTATCAAGAGAGGCATCTAGGGCTGGCTTTGACTGGAGATGGAGATTTATTTGGGAATCTCAAAGGAATAATTACTGGTTTGTTACAAAATTTAATTGATTATAAGATTAGGCCAAAATTTTTAATTTTAGAATCGGTTCCCAATTGGGCCAATGAGATTTGGGCGGCTAAAATAGTAATTTTTAATAAAGAGATTGGTATATTGGCTAGGATTAAAGACCAAGTTGCTTTGAATTTTAATTTTAAGAAACCGGCAGTATTAGCAGAAATAAATTTCAAAATTTTAGCAGAATTAGTTCTCAATCTAAAGCCAGTTGGTTTTCAAACAGGGTCCAAATATCCAGCAGTTAGACGAGACATATCTTTTGTAGTTGCCAAGGAAATATTGTATAATGATTTAAGAGGAGAAATCATTAAATTTAACCCTTTAATTATTAATATTGAACTCTTTGATATTTATCAGGGTAATAAATTAAAAGTAGAACAAAAAAGTTTGGCTTTTCATCTAGTTTATCAAGCCAAAGATCACACTCTGGTTGCTCAAGAAGTTGATGAGGTACAAGAGAAGTTGATTGCTCATTTAGTTAAAAAATTTGCCATAAAATTAAGAGACTTTTGATATCTAACTTTAATTATATGTTTGCTACTTCCTATGATGTTTTAAATTTTGTTTTAGCCACCTGTTTAATTGTTTTAACCTTTTTTCTTTGCTGGGCTATTTACTATTTAGTAATTAGTACCCACAAAGTGTATAAATTAATTAAAAGAATTGAAGTGGGTGTTACCAAAACAGAGGAGTTGATAGATATAGCTCGTGATAAATTAAAAAATAGTACTGCTTATTTTATGATATTAGGAGAAATCGCCAAAAGAGCCTTAGCTTTTGTGGAGGATAAAAGAGAGCGTAAAAAGGCTAAAACTCGTGCTCGTAAAAAATAGTTTTATAAAATAATTTTGAATAATAAAAAATAAACCAGTTTATTGGTTTATTTTTTTAGTTTGCTTAAGAAATTTATTTTTTATATCCGCAAGATCGATCACTACATTTTATTTCATCGTTTTTGTCAGTCACTAGTAGAGCTCCACAATCTGGGCATTTTTCTCCAGTAGGTTTTCCCCAATAGGCATTCTTGCATTTAGGATAATTGTTGCAAGCATAGAAAATACCTCGTTTACTAAATTTTTTAACGATTTTTCCGTCGCCACACGAGGGGCAGGGAATTTTCTTGCCCTTTTCTTCATCAGAGGAAATATTTTTAATATTTTTACATTTTGGATAAGCGCTACAAGCTAAAAATGGTCCATATTTACCAGTTCGGACCTTCATAGCTGCTCCGCATTTATCGCACACTTCTTTAGAATATTTTTTTTCTAATTCTAAAGTTTTAGCATCGGGCTCTTTCTTTTCTCCGTTTTCATTAGCAAGTTTTTTAATATTGCGACAGTCAGGGAATGCGCTACAGGCTAAGAATTTACCATAACGTCCCATTTTAATAACCATAGCTGCTCCACATTTATCACAAATTTCTTTAGATTTTTCTTCAGGCATAATATCATTTTTTTTAACTTCTTTGTATTTAGTTTGTAAATTAGTATGAAAATTTTGATAAAAATTATCAATAACTGGTTGCCATTTCTTTTTACCCGTGGCAATGTCGTCTAAATTATTTTCCATTTTAGCGGTAAATTCATAATCTACTATATCAGAAAAATGTTTAGTTAATAGATCGGTGACTACTAAGGCAATGCTGGTGGGTTTTAATTTTTTATTCTCATCACGTTCTACATAATTACGAGTAATAATAGTATTAATAGTCGGGGCGTAGGTAGAAGGTCGTCCAATCCCGTGTTTTTCCAATTCTTTAACTAACCCAGCGTCAGAATAACGAGCCGGCGGATTAGTAGAATGTTTATCCGCTCGTAATTCTAATAAAATTAAGTTTTGATTTTCCAATAAAATGGGTAATGCTTGTTCTTTAGTTTTTTCTGGCCAAATTTTTAAATAACCAGCAAAAACCAAGATTTGACCGTTAGCCCGAAAAATATAAGTTTTCCCCTTAGCTAGAGCTTTAACATCAATAATGGTAGAGGCTAATTTAGCAGCAGGCATTTGACTGGCTACAGCCCGTTGCCAGATTAGGCGGTATAAACGTTCTTGATTGTTATCTAATTTAGCAGCAGATATCTCTGGGCTAGTATTTACTTCGCTAGGACGAATTGCTTCATGTGCTTCTTGAGCATTTTTACTCTTATTTTTGAAAAAGCGTCCTCCCGTAGTTAAATATTCTTGGCCTAAATTATTTTTTAACCAAACTTGAGTTTCCTTAATGAATTTAGGAGCTAAGTTTAAGGAATCAGTACGCATGTAAGTAATATAACCCTGTTCGTATAATTTTTGTGCTAACATCATGGTTTGTTTAGCACTAAATCCTAATTGGCGATTAGCAGATTGTTGCAGGGTAGAAGTGGTAAAAGGAGCGAGAGGATTTTTTTGAATTTCTTTTTTCTTAATTTTATCTACAGAATAATCAGCCTCTATTAATAGTTTCTTTAATTCTTTAGCTTCCTCCTGTTTAATAGATAATTTGTTAAAAGTTTTATCTCTAATTTTATATAAATCAGCGATAAACTTATCATGAAATTTTTCTCCGGTGATATCTGCTGATAGGCTCCAATATTCTTCTACCTTAAAAGCTTGTATTTCTCGTTCTCGGTTTACTATTAATTTGGTTGCTACACTTTGTACCCTTCCTGCAGACAAACCTCGGGTCACTTTTTTCCATAAAAAGGGTGAAAGTTCATAACCTACTAGACGATCTAATATACGGCGGGCCTGTTGGGCATCAACCATATTTAAATCAATGTGTCGGGGGTTCTTTAAAGCTTCTAAAATAGCATTCTTGGTTATTTCATGGAAGACAATTCTTTTTGTTTTAGTTTTTTGTAGTCCTAAAGCTTGTACTAAATGCCAAGCAATTGCCTCTCCCTCCCTATCCTCATCAGAGGCTAAGATAATTTCTTTAGCCATTTTAGCCACTTTTTTAAGATTAGAGACAATCTTTTTAGCTTTGGGGGTTATGATGTATTCGGGAATAAAGTTATTTTCAATATCAATACCCATTTGACTCTTAGGTAAATCGCGGATATGGCCAAAAGATGATTCTACTCGGTAGTTTTTATTTAGAAATTTACTAATAGTTTTAGCCTTGGTTGGAGATTCAACAATAATTAAATTCATAAAAAATAATTTGTTAAATAATAAAAGAATTAATTTTTATTAAGTAATCTTTAAACTCTAATATATTTAGTGTACTATTTATTATTGCTCTGTCAAGTTTCATTGAGAAAATTGTTTTATTAAAAATATTTTTTGATTATTTGATAAGTTGGAACTGTTTTGCTTTATTGTCATTAATTTGTCTGGTAGTGAGGGCAATATTATTAGTTTCAAAAATTTCTAAAATATCTTCTGAATTAGTAATAGTTTTAGCCCCCATAGCAATTAATTGGTTAGTGCCTATAGAAAATTTTGAAAAAATACTACCCGGTACTGCTAACACTTCTCTGTTTTGTTCTAGAGCATAATTAGCGGTAATGAGAGACCCAGATTGAGCTTGGGCTTCAATAACTAATACGGCTTGAGATAAACCAGAAATAATGCGATTACGTCGAGGAAAGTTTTGTTTATAAGGAGGGGTGTTGGGAAAGAATTCGGACATTAATACTCCACCTGATTCAATTATATTTTTTGCTAATTGACGATTAGTAGCTGGATAAATATACTTCGTTTCTAAGCCAGAGCCCAAAACCGCTAGAGTAGATCTTCCCTGATTTACAGCTATTTGATGAGCTAACGAATCAACTCCTAGAGCTAAGCCACTAACAATTTCTATATTTTTGTTAATTATTTTTGGCAATAGTCTTCCTATAATTTGCCTAGCGTAAGGACTATGTTTTCTAGAGCCAATTACTGCTAAACGCTTTTTTTCTTTTTCACATAATAATCCTTTAAAATATAAAATTGCTGGTGGGGCGGAAATTTCACGAAGTATATTAGGATAAGCTTTATCATGCCAAGTAACAAATTTGATATTTTCTTTCTCTAAATTATTAAGGGTGTTTTCTAAGTCAAAACTTGGTCGCCAAGCTATAAATTCATTAATTAATTTAATAGGAAGACCAGCTTGTAATAAATCAATCTTCTTAGCTTGAAAGGCTTCGGCTATATCAGGAAAATAATATTCTAATTTTTTCAAGTTTTTAGGACCAATTTTACTAAAACAGCTGAACCCTAAATGATATTCAAATTTATTATATTTAATATTCATGACAGTATACAAAATAAAATCCTTCTAAATTTTTTAGAAGGATTTTAAGTTTATTTTAGATCTTTTATGTTTATTGTAGTCAGTAAAGATTTTAATTTTTTTTGTTCTTCTTGACTAAACGATTGGAGTACAAATTTATCTGGTGAAATATGCTTATGTAATAGTTCATTTCCAACACCTATGCGTAAGCGGACGAATTCCTTAGTTTTAAGTTGATCTATAATAGACTGGACCCCACGATGTCCGGCACTGCCCGAGTTTCGGGCTATTTTATACTCGCCGAAATTTAAGTCTAAGTCGTCATGTATGACTATAAGAGAGCTATCTAGGTTGAGGTTTTTTTTAATAATTAAACCTAATTTTTTGGGTAGTAATTTATAATAATTTAAAATAGTTTGTATGGCTTGACCAGAATTATTCATAAAGGTTAAAGGTTTGACAAATAAGCAATCACTATCTTTATAGGTTAAAGCTTTAAACTTATTATTTTTTGACCATTTTACTTCACCTAAATATTGGTCTAGAGCTAAGTAGCCGACATTATGGCGTGTATTTTTATATTGCGCCCCAGGATTACCGAGGCCGACTATAATTTTCATATAACTTATTATTTAAGTTAGTCATTACCAATTTTTGGTGATAGATTATAAGTGGTATGTGACTTTGTATGTTTACTAACTTTAATATGGATGGGAGTACCTAGAAAACCGTGACGTTCTCGTAGGCGATTTTCCATAAAACGAACATAGGAAAAATGTAAATCATCATTGGGACCGATACGTAGAGCGAATAAAGGAGGATTGCTTTTTATTTGTTTAAACTCATATATATGTGGAGCCTTGGTTCCCTTACCTTTGGCTGGTTTATGGATTTTAATTACGGCTTTCATAAATTTTTCACATTGAGAGTCACTTAATTCTAATTTTCTTTGAGCAGATACCGTAGTAATTAATTCTAAAATTTTTTTTACTTTTTCTCCAGTTTTGGCAGAAATAAATTGAATTGGAGCCCAAGTGGCAAAAGGAAATTTATCGTATATTATTTCAGTCCATTTTTTAGTGTTACGAGTTTCCACTATGTCCCATTTATTAGCGATAAAAATTAAACTTTTTCTACGATCTACAATTTCTTGCACTAATTTGGCGTCTTGGTGAGTTAAAGGAACGCTGATATCTAGTATTAATAAAGCTAAATCAGCCTTTTCTAAAGATTTTAATGATTTCATAATTCCGTATTTTTCTAGTCCAACTAAACTCCGTCTATGTCTAGTGATTCCAGCAGTATCCACTAATATAATTTTTTGATCTTGATAACTGATTTCCGTGTCTTGAGGTTCGCGCGTAGTGTGAGGAATCGGACTTACTATTACCCGCTTATAACCTAAGATTGAATTTAGTAGAGAAGATTTTCCCACATTTGGTTGTCCAATAATACAAGCATTGATCGTTTGTTCTTTGTCTGAAATATTTATTTTACTATTTATTTTGGTTATTCTACTCATAATTATATCTAATAAGTCTCCAGTTCCTAGGCCATTAGCTGCTGAAATAATTAAAGGTTCTCCTAATCCTAGACGATGGAATTGAGCGGCTTCAGAGGCTAGTTTAAAATTATCAATTTTATTAGCTACTAATAAAGTTTTGGATAAATACTTTTTATTTTTTTTTAAGTCAGAGGCCAGTTTTCTATCTTCTGGTAATAATCCCGCTTTAGCATCTACTAGGAATAAGATGAGGCTGGCTTGTTTTAAATAGGAATGGGCTTGTTCTTGGGTCTGGCTATCAATGTCTTTTGTTAATATTTTTTTAGGGTTTAAAGCTCTAGAATCAATTATTCCAGCAGTATCCACTAACTTAAAAACACCACCGCCCCATTCTACCTTTCCTACATTGCTGTCTCTAGTAGTGCCCATGATAGTAGAAACTAAGGCTTGCCTTTTTTCGCTTAGGCAATTAAATAAAGACGACTTTCCTACATTGGTTCGCCCGCAGATTACCACCAATGGCAATTTTGACTTATTTATATTATCCATATATTTATTTTATTCTATTGGCATCAGTTCCTAAAATTACTATAAAATTTGGGCTGGTGGTAGAATTTTCGATATTAAATTTGATTGGATTAAGGTTTGGGCTAGTATTTGAATAGATAGTTGAAGAGCTAGTTGGACTACTGGAACTACTGGTTTCATAGCTTATCAGCCAATTCGGTCGTTTGAAAGATTCAAAAGCACCAGTAATTTTCTGCAAAACTTTTAGAGATTTTCCATGGCTTCCATGGCTTAAATCATATACTACAGTTTGCTTATAATCTCTAGTGGGGGCGTTGGTTATTTTTAATACTTTAAATTTTGCTTGCTCCAATAGTACGGCATTCTTGCCCGCTAAACCTCCTATCCAGGTTCCGTTTAGCACTATCACGCTAGCATTATCATTAATAGATGGAATATTGGCCCTGATAAATGGCTTAGTGTTTGATAAAAAGATATTTTTGACAAAATTTCTTATATTGTTAAAGTTACCTGAACGAGGAGTTAAAATATAAGCTCCGTCTTGTCCTTGTCCAGCTACTAGAAAACTATTAGGAGCATTGCTTATAACTTTAGTAATAATCTGTGAATGTTTGACACTCTTAAACATATTCCAAATGCGTAATATCTCCCAAACGTTTAAATTAGTAGAAATATTCTTATTAAATTCTTTTATTATTCGGGTTATGATTACTGGGTTTAATAAAGTCTGGGCAGAGAATAGTTTGTTCTTAATAGCTTCTATAACTAATTGCTGTCGTCGAGCACGAGCAAAGTCCGAGCCCTCAACACCTAAAGCATGGCGACTGCGAGCATATTTCAAGGCTAAAGATCCATTCATAAATTGTGGTCCAGCATTTATATGTAGGTGCTCATAGCGAGCGAAATAATTAGGATTGTCTCCCTGGCCAGCAATAGGATATTTATAATCATCTAAGGTATTTTTTACGTTGACAGTGACACCCCCTAATTCATTAATAATATTAGTAAACCCTTGAAAGTCTAAGCGCACATAATATTGAATAGGAATTTGTAGCAGAGTACTAATAGCTTGATCGGTTACTCGTCCGCCACTCCCTGGATTTTCACTCTCAGCGTAAGCATCAATACTATTAATTTTTTCCCAGTTGCTAACTGGAGTTACTAAATCACGAGGGATAGAAATTAAAGCTATTTGCCTAGTGGAAGGTTTAAAGCTAACTAACATTATAGTATCAGTCAAATAGGCACCATCATGCCCCTTTCCACCAATACCCATGAGTAGAATATTAATGCGATCATTCTTTTCACCTGCCAGTACTCTACCATTAATAGGTATTAAATGTTTAAAATTATTAATAATCCTACTGCCTATCCAATCGGTATTTCCAAAACTAGACATGAGAATTCGTCCAGTAAATATTAGGGCCAGAACTATAATGGCAACAGTATAAGTAGTAATCCATTTATTTTTTGGAGCTGTGGATAAATTATCACCGTTGTGTTTAACAGCCTCTTCGTGTTTTATTCTATCTTCTTCTTCTATTTTTCGTTTGAAATCAATCATAATAGCTTAAACCGTAATTAAGTATATTTAGTTGAGTTAGCCAGAATCGTATTCAGCTTGCACCCGATATCTGCGTGATATTATTATAACACAAGCCAAGTGTATTTAGTGGACTTGAGGGGAGTCGGACCCCTTACCCCCGCAATGCGAATGCGGTGCTCTACCAGTTGAGCTACAAGCCCTTCTTATATTTATTTTAGTCAATTTTTTGAAGTTTTTGTTAACTAGAATGCTTAGATCTTTCTATTTTTTATTTCTTCGACCTTTTTATTAAAAGCTAGCGATAGTAATAAAAAAATTCTGCCGTTCACGAAGAATTCAACTATATTTATGATTTCTAAACATAATTATAATGGGGATAAGAGCTTTTGTCAAAATAGATATTTATTTAGAATATTTGTAATTTAGCTGGTAGTAATATATTTGATATATCTAAATATTACCAAGATACTGGACGAATAAAATATGTTAGCGTAACAGAACAAGAAGTGGTTACCATCTTTAGGTGTTTATTTGTATTAAAAAAAATTATTCTAATTTTATAAAATTTCCATACTATTAATTAAGTGGTAAAAATAGCCCCTCAATTATCTGAAAATAATATTATTATTGTTGATCTCTCGAGGGGAAAAAGATCTCAAGAAATCAATAATTATACGAAGAATAAAGAATAACTTTTTTGATATCTAGCTATCTTTTGCTTTTAATTAATATTTTTAGTAAAATATTAATAGAATTTAATTTAGTTAATTATAAATATATGAAAGATAGTCTTAATCAGCGTTTTAATTCAGTTGTTAGTAAAAACAACGAACAAACAAATTTAGAAAAAGCACATTCCACGAATCGTTTATTTACCCCTGAACAATATTTTCAAAGGAAAAACACTGATAAAGAAAATTTACCAGATAATATTTTTAAAAATGTTGATCCAACGGAGATAAAAAGATTAAGAGATAAATATTGTTCGCCAGTTGTGAAGTCGCAAGATGGGAAACAATATGATATTTTTGAAGACTAATATTCTATGATTAAAGAAAAGACAAAAGAACAGTTAACAATATTTTCGGGAATACAGCCAAGTGGTGATTTAAATATTGGTACTTATATTGGATCTATATCACAATGGGTAGAGGCCCAAAAACAATATGATTGTATATTTTCTATAGTTGACTATCACGCTATTACGGTTAAACAAGATCCAGACTTATTACGACGACGTATTATAGAAATTACTAAAATTTATTTAGCGGCAGGAATTGATTCCCATAAATCAATTATTTTTCAACAATCAGCAGTTCCAGCTCATACTGAATTAGCTTGGATTCTTAATTGTTATGGTACTTATATTGCTGATTTAAATAAAATGACTCAGTTTAAAATTAAGGCTGGAAATAACCAAGAAGCAGTTAGTGTGGGCTTATATGATTATCCAGTATTAATGGCTGCTGATATACTTTTATATGATACGGAAATTGTTCCAGTGGGAGATGATCAGCAACAACATGTGGAATTGGCTCGTGATATTGCTCGTCGCTTTAATACTGAATTTGGAGACACTTTTAGAGCCCCTCATTCACTTGTTCGGAAAGAAGGAGCGCGAATTATGTCTTTACTTGATCCTAATAAGAAAATGAGTAAAAGCGATATTAATCCGAATAATTCTATAAAGTTGTTAGATGAGTTAGAAGTAGCTAGAAAGAAAATTATGCGAGCAATAACCGATTCAGGCACAGAGATTGATTATAATTTAACCACTAAGCCTGCTTTATCTAATTTATTAACGATTTATGCTATTTTAGGTAATAGAGAAATACCCCGATTAGTCAAAGATTATAGAGGTAAAGGATATGGAGAGTTCAAAAAAGATTTAGCAGAAGTGGTAATAAAGTTTTTAAGTAATTTTCAAGAAAAATATAATAATATATCGGATAACATGGTAAAACAAATTTTGGAAGAAGGACGGATTAAAGCTAATGATATCGCTCAAAAGAAATTAGATAAAGTTAGAAAAATAATTGGAGTGAGATAGATAAGGAATTATTTGGGTTATTAAAAAAACCGCTTATGAGCGGTTTTTTTTAAAATCATGATAGTAATTTTGAGTCTAATTGGCATCAATTCTTTGCCGTCTTACGACAGCCACTCCGGCCCGATGCCGGAGGCGACTAGTTTTCTTTTCAATTAGAAAAGAAAAATATTCTCCCTAGAAAGGAGGTGATCCATCCGCAGCTTCCGCTACGGATGCCTTGTTACGACTTCGTCCCTGTCGCCAGTCTTACCTTCGTCCCACTAATGTGAGCCTTCGGGCACTACCAACTCCCTTGACGTGACGGGCGGTGAGTACAAGACCCGAGAACGTATTCACCGTGGCATTCTGATCCACGATTACTAGCGATTCCAACTTCATGAAGGCGAATTTCAGCCTTCAATTCGAACTGAGAGAGGTTTTAAGGGATTGGCTCCACCTCGCGGTTTGGCTTCCCTCTGTGCCCCCCATTGTAGCACGTGTGTTGCCCAAGACGTAAGAACCATGCTGATTTGACGTCATCCCACCTTCCTCCCATTTAAAACGGGCAGTCTCCCATGACATGTAAAACATAGGATCAGGGTTGCGCTCGTTTTCCGACTTAACGGTACATCTCACGACACGAGCTGACGACAACCATGCAGCATCTGTCTAGCACCCTCGAAGGCGAGTCTGTTTCCAGACCTTGCAGCTAGATGTCAAGCCTTGGTGAGGTTTCTCGATTAGTATCGAATTAAACCACATGCTCCACCGCTTGTGCGGGTCCCCGTCTATTCCTTTGAGTTTTAAGCTTGCGCTCGTACTCCCCAGGCGGGATACTTAACGGGTTACCTTAAAATAACAGCACTGGCAGGGTCGATACTGCCAATGCTTAGTATCCATCGTTTACGGCGTGGACTACTGGGGTATCTAATCCCATTCGCTCCCCACGCTTTCGTCCACTGAGTGTCAGAACTGTCCTAGCAAACTGCCTTCGCATTTGATGTTCTTGCTGATATTAATGGATTTAACCCCTACACCAGCAATTCCGTTTGCCTCTTCCAGTCTCTAGTTTGTCCATCTCTCCCGCTGACTCGAGGTTGAGCCTCGAGATTTAACAGGAGATGCGATAAACCACCTACGGACGCTTTACGCCCAATAAATCCGGATAATGCTTGGGGCCCTCGTATTACCGCTGCTG
Organism: uncultured Gammaproteobacteria bacterium; assembly: GCA_964588465.1. Classification (GTDB taxonomy): domain Bacteria; phylum Patescibacteriota; class Patescibacteriia; order Patescibacteriales; family UBA12465; genus UBA12465. Next base: position 9,523 of record CAZPPL010000006.1, on the reverse strand, counting down.
CTGGCACGAGGTTAGCAGCCCCTTATTCAACTGCTACCGTCATTGTTTCGTCACAGTTAAAAGTACTTTACACCCCGAAGGGCTTCTTCATACACGCGGCGTCGCTCCTTCAGGCTTTCGCCCATTGAGGAAGATTCTTGACTGCAGCCTCCCGTAGGAGTCTGGGCAGTGTCTCAGTCCCAGTGAGTGGGATCATGCTCTCGCACCCCATACCCGTCATAGCCTTGGTGAGCTATTACCTCACCAACAAGCTGATAGGCCATAGGCCTCTCCCAAAGCGCCGGAGCTTTAATTAAAAGACTTATGTCTTTTAATACCATCGAGTATTATTCTCGCTTTCGCAAGGTTATCCTCGTCTTTGGGGTAAGTTACCAATGTGTTACTCTCCCGTTTGCCATGCCTGTATTGCTACAGACATTCGACTTGCATGCCTTAGACACGCCGCCAGCATTCATCCTGAGCCAGGATCAAACTCTCTAATTTGATTTGACTTTAATGAAAACTTACGTTTTCGCTATATATGATTCCGTTTTTAAAACGGATAAAATTTTTGATTGGAATTGATGCCAATTAGCACCAAAATTTTTAACCATCACCATGATTGTTTATAAATTTTTAAAGTTCAAAATAGACAGAAAAAAACAGAGATATAAAAATATCTTGTTTTTATAAAATTTTCTATTCTATTTTTAATAATTTTATTCTATACTAATTAAATATAGCTGTCAAGGAGTCAGAGGAATTTTTATTTTAATTTGACTTTTAACTAATTTTACGATATAAATTAGTTATAAAAATTAATTTAGTATCCTGATTATATATTAGCAGAATTACACTGCTGGTGATAAATAATAGTAAGAATAAGTTGTTTAATTATAAAATAACATGCGTATTAAATTTCACCGTATAGAACGGAAAGAAGTTCCTATTTTTAAAGCTAACACTCAGATAAAAGTGCCAAAAGTATTTTTAATTGATGAAAATAATGAAGTAGTCGGAGTTATAACTACTATCAAAGCCCTTCAACGTGCTAAGGACGCTAGTTTAGACTTAGTTGAAGTTAATCCTAAAGCTGACCCTCCAGTAGTAAAGATTGTTAATTTGGGTCAGTTAAAATATGAACGGGAGAAACAAGCTCACAAACAAAAGATGCAACAGAAAAGGACAGAAGTTAAAAATATTCGTTTATCGTTTAGAATTAGTGCTCATGATCTAGATATGCGAATTACTAGGGCGGAAAAATTTTTATCTAAAGATAATAAAATTAAAGTGGAATTAATTCTGCGTGGTAGAGAAAGACAGCACATGCAAAAAGCTTCGGAAATAATTAAGGGTTTTGTTGCCCTTTTACAGAAGAAAGACACTATTTCAGTTGAGGTTGAACAACCCTTGACAAATCAAGGAGGAAGATTTACAATTATATTGATAAATAAAAAGTAATAGCTGTCTAATCAGGTATCAGCCTGTTTTTTAATCTGGAAAACTATGCCGAAAATAAAAACTCATAAGGCCACAGTTAAACGTTTTAAAAAAACTGGTAGGAAAAAATTAATGCAACGTAAAGCGGGTCAAGATCATTTTAATGCTAAAGAATCTGGTAATACTACTCGCCACAAACGTTTAGATATTTCTACTACTAAAACCTTAGAGAAAACTATAAGATTATTAACTCCCTATAATTAAAAGATATGCCTAGAGTAAAACGCGGAACCACCCATGTTAAGAAGAGACGTAAACTCCTAAAGGATGTTAAAGGTTATAAATGGGGACGGAAAAATTTAATAAAATTAGCTAAGACTGCGCAAACTAAAGCTGGAGCACATGCTTATATTGATCGCCGTAAGAAAAAAAGGACTATGAGGAGTTTATGGCAAATTAAAATAAACGCTTTTGTGCGTGAGCATGATCTATCATATTCTAATTTTATACATTTGTTGAAAATTAATAAGGTTGAAATTGATCGTAAGATTTTAGCTGATTTAGCAGTTAATAATAAAAAAGTATTTTCTGCTTTAATTTCTAAAGTTTCCAAATAGTATGATGTTTATAATTAAAATTGCTCAAATTATTGTGGCCGTGCTTTTAATGCTTGCTATTTTAATGCAAAACAGTGGAGCTGGTTTAGGAGGAGTATTCGGTGGTGGCAGTAGCGGTGGTGGGGTTTATTTAACGAAACGTGGTTTGGAAAAGAAACTGTTTATTGCTACCATTGTTCTAGCAGTAATTTTTATACTCCTGTCTTTAAGTGTTTTCTTTGTAAAATAAAAATTTAGGTTTTATTAAGCTATAGAATAATTTATAAATCTTCAGATTTATCTTTATTACTAATCCTGCATCAAATATCTAAGAGTTCGTTAGAAGTTATAAGATTTTTGTGAATTCAATAAAAACTAAAATTAAGTCTTTTTGGCAAAAGGCAAGACTGGCTTGGTCATTCTTTGATCTTTTTAATAAAATTTTACAAGGCTTTTTAAAAAAGAATTCCCGTAATACCAAGGATTTGGATCGAAAATTAGTTTATGATCTTTCTTCTAGCAAGATACCTAGTGGTCAACAAATTAAACATTTAAAAAGATTCCTTAGTTCTCGGGAGGTATTAATTATTAGAATTTGTGCAGTAATAATTTTACTGAACATTGTATATTTAGGAGTAGGTTTTATTAAAAATCATTTACAATATTATCCTACTAATGGTGGTAAATATATTGAGGGAGTAGTGGGCTATCCTCAAACTATAAATCCTCTGTATGCGGTTAATCCAGGTATTGATAGCGATTTAAGTCGTTTAATTTATTCTAGCTTGTTTACTTATGATGGAAATGGGGAATTAAGTAATGATTTAGTTAGCAGCGTGGCTGCTAATGCTAGTAGCACAGAATATATTATTAAAATTAAGAAGAATGTTAAGTGGCAAGATGGCGGAGATCTCACGGCTTCTGATATTATTTTTACTTTACACCTAATTCAAAATCCTGATTATAATTCTCCATTACGGCCAGCTTTGGTTGGGGTAGTAGCTACGGAAATTAATAGTAATACCATTAAATTTGTTTTGCCTAAACCCTATGCTCCGTTTTTAGACCTTTTAACCTTTGGTATATTACCTAAAAAATTATGGGAAAATATTGGTCCGCGAGCGGCAATAATATCAGATTTAAATTTGCGGCCTATTGGTTCTGGTCCCTTTAAATTTAAATCTTTAGTCAAAAATAGTAATGGTGATTTGAAAGACTATTATTTAACTGTTAATACTAATTATTATAGGAAAATACCTTATTTAAAAACTATTGATTTTAAATTTTTTCCAGTTTATCAGGAAGCGATTGGAGCTCTTAATGATAATCAAATTATGGGTTTAGGCTATTTACCCTTTAGTTTGCGTGGTAATTTATTAGCTCGGGATTCTTTAAATTTTCATGAATTAGTTCAGGCCAAAATTGTTGCTCTATTTTTTAATTATAGTAAAAATAAAGAATTATCTAATAGAAATGTAAGAGTAGCTTTAGCTACAGCTCTGAACAAGAAACAAATGATTAAAGAGATCTTTTCGGGGATTTATCAAATTGATAATGGTCCCATTTTGTCAGAAAATTATGCTTATAACTCAGAGATTACTAAATATAATTATTCTCCCAAATCAGCCGCTACTATTATTAAAAATAAGCCTTTAACCCTAGTTTTGAGTGTTGTTGATTCTGGTAGTGATGTAATGTTGGCGGAAAAAATTAAAAATTATTGGCAGCAAGTTGGAGTTCAAGTTATTTTAAAAATTATACCCAGTGCACAAGTAATGAATGTTATTAAAAATAGAGATTTCCAAGTATTGTTATATGGAGAGTCGGTCGGTGGCGATCCAGATGTTTATGCCTTCTGGGATTCCAGTCAAATTGGCCCTCAGGGGCTCAACTTATCTGATTATAATAATCCAGTAGTGAATAAATTATTAGTTTCAGCTCGTAGTACTGCTAATTTATCTGATCGTATTGAACAATATAAAAAGTTTCAAAAAATTATTACTCATGATTTACCAGCGATATTTTTATATTCTCCAAGTTATACTTATGTTCAAACTAGTAGTTTACGAGGTTTCTCTGGCACCATGATAATTGAACCCGCCGATCGGTTTAGTAGTGTTAGCAATTGGTATCTAAATACTAAAAGTAGGTTTAAATGGTAATTTTTTAAGAATTTTTTAGATAGTTGCCTTTCATTCTTTTTAATATATTAGAGGGAAGCTTTAAATTATTTTAGTTTCTCTGATTTATTAGTAAAATATAATTTTACTTTTTCCCTTTGTGTAATGGTAAAATTAAATAGAAAATTATGTTTATTAAACAACAAGATTCGCAATCTGCCTCCAGTTCTGTGAAACATTTCCCAGCTTATAAGTCTCGGCGTAGCGGAGGAATGACCGCACTTAAAACTCCAAATACTTTAAATTATAATTCGTCTGTATCTCCTCGATCCTTCCGCCGTTCAACATCGACTCCAGCTATGGCTAGTGGCGAGTCTAGCCTTAAAATCTATCCGCTAGGAGGACAAGAAGAAGTAGGAAGAAATTGTACAGTGTTTGAATATGATGATGATATTATTATTCTAGATATGGGATTACAATTTGCCGATGAAGATATGCCAGGAATTGACTACATTATTCCCAATGTTTCATCTCTACGTGGTAAAGAAAAAAATATCAGAGGGGTTATTTTTAGTCATGGGCATCTAGATCATATCGGAGCAGCACCCATTTTACTGGAACAACTTGGTAATCCTCCAATTATCGGTAGGCAATTAACTTTAGCCTTGATTAAACATCGCCAAGAAGATTATAAACGAGGAACAACCAAAAATTTAAAAACTATTACTATCAAATCTATTGATCAAAAAATAAAGTTGGGGAAATTCAATGTTAGTTTTTTTGCAGTAGAACATTCCATCATTGATGCGGTAGGGGTTATTCTACGGACTCCTCATGGCACCGTGATTCACCCTGGCGATTGGTTATTGGAAGATGATCCTTTAGATAATAAACGAATAACTTATGATCATCTGTCTCTATTACCTTCCCCCCGGATTTTAATGTTAGAAAGTTTAGGAGTGGCTTATAGTAAGGAAAGAGTACCAGTTAAGACCACCTTAGCTAATTTAGAAAAGGTTATAAGTAGTGCACCAGGGAGGGTAATTATTGGTACCTTTGCTTCCCAGTTAGAACGTATTACCCATTTATTAGCCTATTGTGAGCAAATTGGTAAGAAAGTGGCTTTAGATGGTTATAGTATGAAATTAAATGTACATATTGCTCAAGAATTAGGATATATTCCCGCCCATAAGCATACTTTAATTACCATGGAAGATTTTCATAAATATCCAGAAAATAAAGTTGTTCTTATTTGTACTGGGGCTCAAGGAGAAACAAATGCAGTTTTTTCCCGGATTGTGAACGGCAACCATCGTTATGTCAATATCAAAAAATCTGATGTTGTTATTTTCTCTTCCTCGGTCATACCAGGTAATGAACGTTCAGTCCAGAAGGTTAAAGATCAGCTTTATCGTTTAAGTGATAATGTTATTCATAGTAGTATTATGGATGTACATTCTGGCGGGCATGCCAATATTGATGATATGAAGAAGATCCTTAAACAAATTAAACCGGATTATTTTTTACCAGTTTATGCTAATTATTACATGTTAGTGGAAGCCAAGAAATTGGCTTTACGACAAGGCTTTAGAGAGGATCAAGTCTCGGTACTAGATAATGGGCAAATTATTAAGTTCCAGAAAAATAAAAAACCTCAGGTACTTAAAACTAAGGTTAATACTGATTATGTCATGGTGGATGGTTTAGGAATCGGGGATGTTTCTGAGATTGTACTGCGGGATAGACGGATGATGGCCGATGATGGGATGATTGTAGTCATTGCCACTATTGATAACAAGACTGGATCTATTATTGGCAATCCAGATTTAATTTCTCGTGGTTTTATTTATATGAAGGAGAATCGTGATTTAATTGAAAAGACCAGAATGAGAGTTAAAAAAATAGTGAAGGACAAAAACCCCATGACGCTAGCTGACGATAATTATATTAAAAATAAAATTAGAAACGATATTGGACAATTTTTATTCACTGCGACTAAACGTCGTCCGATGGTTCTGCCAGTAATCATAAAGGTTTGATTATAACATATTTAGCTAATATTAAAATAAAAAATTTCAAAAACTATTGAAATCCCTTGTTGATAAATTGTGGATAATTATGTGCCCGTAGTACTTGACAGGAATTATTTAGTATGATATATTATTAAGTTAAAAATTAAATTAGTTGGAAAGGCCAATTTAAACGGGTCAGGCACGACAAGCATGGGGATTTTCTTGTTAGGATTTTTCTGGCTTTATGCTCGAAAGTGCCTAAAAGAAATTTTCTTGCCTACCCGTTTAAGTCGGTCTTTTTTATCATTTGAAAGTTCTATCTTTTCCTACGATCACTCTCAGTTTATTGGCCATTATGCTAATTTCTGTAGGGGTATCTATTTCCAACACATCATCGGCAATTAATTTATTACTGGCGTTGCTAATCTGTATTTTTTTTACGCTTAAGTGAGTTTGACTCTTTCGTTTAGTTTTAATAAAAATATCTAATAATCCATCGTGGGGATTAGATCTAATAGCATCGGTTTGTTCGCTAGCTAAGTTTACTATCCTAACTGTCCCTTTATCTAATATTTCTATAGAGTATTTATCTATTTTTAAAATTGTGCCTAGACTCGATATTGAAGTTTGATTTAAGAAATAATGACCGCCGACTAGGCCTAAATCCAATTTTTCTATGCGTCTAGCTAATAGAATATTACAAGCATTCTCCTCATTTTTTATACCGAAAGAAGTGGCGATAGAATTATCGTCTCCTACGGGTATAATTCCTAATAGAGTTTTTTCTTGGAAATCACTATAAATTTGGGTACTAATAAGAGCTCCAATAATCTTATTGACTGTTTGATTATTTCCGACTGCGATAAAGGTTTTAGCCCCTAATTTCATTTCATTTTGTATAGTTCCTTTAATATTCCTAATACCGCCCAAACGAATGATTTTGCCGTTTAAACCTAGATCAGTTAATCTAATTTCTATACGATTAATAGTCTTATTATATCGGCTGTTATCTAAATAGTCGTCGTAGATGTAAACGTGCATAAGGTTTGAATTAAGGTTTATTTTTCAACGATTTTTTCTTTAGCTTTCTCTGTATGTTTAGATTCTTCAGATAACATTAATAGTTGTCCATTAATGATTGCCCCTTTTTCAATAGATATTTCTCCATATTGGAGATCTCCAAATATTTTGGCAGTGCTACCAATGGCTAAATAGTTCTTTACCTTTATATTCCCATGTATCTCTCCATCTACTATAATGTCCTTGGCTTCAATATTGGCCGATAATTTAGCTTGGTTTCCTATAAAAACACTAGCTCCAGTTTTTAGGGATCCTTCCAGAAAGCCCTCAATAACGATATCTCCTCGTCCTTGGAAGTTACCCTTTACTTTGATTGAAGCACCAATTATGGTTTCTGCATTTTTAAATTTGTCAGACTTATTCTCTTTATTAAACATATAATTAATTTTAAATAAAAAAGTAAACAAAAACTAGTTAATGAAGCAGTATGCCTTATATACTTCTATTTTAGTCTAATTTTTAATTTTTGTCAAAATCTAAAATACCTCAGTTCAACAAGTAAGTACAACATTTTTAATGTATTTAGTATAATAGAAGTATATGAGATAATAAACAATTGACAATTAAAGGAAGAGAGTTAATTAAAAGAATGCTATAACGAAAAGAATCAATTATAGTCATAGTACTCGGCTATTTGATTGATAAAGTGTATTTTGTTGTAAAAAATTAAGTATTGTTATAAAATAAGTTTAGTTTGATTGGTCCTCGTAGTTCAACGGATAGAACAAGAACCTCCTAAGTTTTAGATCCAGGTTCAATTCCTGGCGAGGGCACTAAATTGGTTTTTTAACATGATAATAAATAATAGTCAATAAATAATTGACAGAATTGTTATATTATACCATAATAATTTTTTTTACTATTATCTTGACTTTTGTTTCAATTTGAGTATAATATATCTTAGATTAGCGAATATTTATTAGTATTAAAGATTAGCAAACACTAATAATGTTCTTTGAAGAACATTTATAAATTATTTGCCATTGCCTATGTTTTAAATATTTATTAATATTTTTCTATTAATCTAGATTAAAGCATTAATTATTACTAATTAGTATTAAATTGTTCCTTGAGGAACATTTATAAAAGTTAGACTATTTAACAGAATAAGAAGCTATTATCAGTCAATTATAGCTATTAATAATGGAGTATTTGTTAAAATTGAAGTATTTAGGAGATTATATAGTGTTTAAGAGCTGTTGTTTGTCTAGATAATAGATAAGAATAAAATAAAAGATCAATTTTAATGTGAAAAAGCGTTAAATTTAAGCTATGAAGGGCCATTAGCTCAGTTGGCTAGAGTACTTCCATGGCATGGAAGAGGTCAAGGGTTCGAGTCCCTTATGGTCCACAATAAAAACAGTTTAAATATTTTAAACTGTTTTTTATTTTCATAGAAATGAAAGGAATATAGTAATTAATATAAAGTTTTTATGAAGTTTTTATAAAATAATTATCAAATCACCAGTACTATTGTTAGCTTGCGGGTGATGGTTTAAGTCTACATTAGCCTAGACTCTTCTTTTTGATTTTACCTATTTTAATGAAAAATGATGAACATATTTTTTATGATAACTCCTTCATCGTGTTGTCGGTTTATCAAAAACTTTATCATTTGATACTGTTTTATTGTAATGGGCTCTTAATGTTCCTCAGCTGGGGATTTGTGATATGAGTATAAATTTGAGTTGTTCTAATATTTGAATGTCCTAGAAGTTCCTGAACATAACGTATATCTACTCCATTTTCAAGGAGATGTGTAGCAAAACTATGACGAAGACTATGAAAAGTTGCTGGTTTGCTAATATTAGAGTTTTTTAAACTTTTTATAAAAACTTTTTGAGCAGTGGCTGTTGATAGTTGACCTCCTCGTTCACTAGCAAAGACAAAATCACGTTTATTCTGGCCAGTAATTATATTTTTTAATTCTTCTCGTAATTTTTTAGGGAAAATAGTAATCCTCTCTTTACCGCCCTTTGTCCCCCTAAGATGTATTGTTAATTCATTAAGATTGAGATCTTGAACCTTTAGACTAACAACTTCACTCACACGTAGTCCAGATCCATAGGCTAGAGCGACCATCATCCGATGTTTTTTGTTTAAAATATTATTAATAATATTCTTTATTTCATTTCTGGATAAAACAACTGGTAAGCGTTGGTTTCTTTTGGCAAATTTAAGATTAATTCTTTGTGGTATCCTCAGGACCTGGCTATAAAAGAATTTAATAGAGTTTAAATATAAATTTATTGTTTGTGGAGATTTTCCTTTTTCCTGGATAGATAAAAGAAAATCT
>CAZPPL010000005.1:60454-73889 GCA_964588465.1 uncultured Gammaproteobacteria bacterium | reverse complement strand
TTTTCTAGATTAGCAGAACCGTTGACTTTAATATCAAAATTATCAATTTTATTATCTTTAATCTTTGTTTAGCTTGTTTAGTTATCATATGAGTATTATTATAGGCATACTCATATAATGTACCAAATCCTCTAACATTGTGATACTTAAAGCTTATTTGCATAGTTTATTGGACCTCTTAAGAGTCCAATATGTAAGTGAACTTATTCATTTTTTCCGCCCGCCCCCAATTCGCCAAAAGAAAAAAGTGGAGCAAGCGGAGGATTCCTCCCCAGACCCCTCCTCTTCCGCTTGCGACATCCGAATTCAGAAAAGAATCAGCCGAGGTTTTGGCAAATCTTTCCCCCAGAAAATAGTTTTGGCAAAACTTCGACCGCATTAGTCCTGCCGAGGCGCTTTGCGTCGAGGCAACATCTTTCAATTTCGCTGAATGTAAAACTTGGCGGTATTTTCTGGACGAAGTTCGAACTTTCTTTGAACAGAACCCCGACTAATCACGCGCCGAGCGCGTGGTGGCTTTGAACTTAACTTTACGCTCGCAGAGCGTGGTAATTCAATTGGTGCGTTTCCGCTCGCTTCCGCTCCGCTACGGCGAACCAAAACAGAAATTTTTTCAATACATTTTTTTAATTTTTTTCTGCCCCCATTTTTTTCTTTTAATAGGATTTGAAAAATTTTCTGTTTTGGTTTTCTCTTAATCAGAGAAAAGCGGAAACGCTCTAATTCAATTCGCAAAAGGGCAAAAATTCCTTTCCCCCAACCCCTTTCCTTTTTGCCCTTTTGCTTTTCGGCGACTTATGTAATTTCGTCAATCTTTTTTGGTTTGTTTGGATCATAGTTCTATGCTCGTTCCCAGTCAATTGGGACAACATTTTCAACCTCTCCGGTTTCTTCGTTGAACTTAATGATTGTATCTTTGATTCTCCAACGCTTATCAATTTTGAGCGTTGTCCTGAATAGGTCGATCATCTGTTTATTCTTTTCCACAACTTGTTGCATGATAGCTTTAATCTGTTCGCCCGAATATTTGCCAGATTCTTTCAATTCTTTTTCAAATTTCCTGCCAGAGCGACCTTCGAGGTTTTTCATCAACAAATAATTGCCGTCGGCATCTTCTTTTCCTGAAAGGAAGCCGACAGGCTCGGCAGTGGGTAGACCTGCTTTTTTCGCTGCAATCAAAATAGTAAACTCTTTTCTTGCTTCTTTGGTTTTTCGAAGTTCTATGCGTTTGGCAACAATTTCTGTGCCATCCGTTAGTTTAAACAAAATAATTTCCTCATCAGGATATTTACCTTTTCCCTTGCTACCCTTTAGTAATTCTCCTTGTTTGGTCAAAAATTCTTTTGGATCATGTATAAATTCTTGGGGTAGAAGTTTTGCATAGTCTTGTCGTATGCGGATAGTAAAATGTTCTGAATCAAGATTTACATTACCGGATGGTTCATGGTGTAGTTTTTCTTGAAGCCAATAGTGTCGTGTTATCGCCTGCTTAATCATCATGAAGTAAAACTGCTCTTCGGGATTCGTTGGCATAGCAATATGCCGAATCTTGCCGGTTTTTTCATCAACCATCAGTCCCTCTGCTGATTTTTCCAGCTTCGCGTTATGCTCAATATATTCGATAATTTCCGAACGAGCATTTTTCGCAATTCCTTTGACTCGTCTATGAACACTTGGCGCGGAAAGCAATCTAATCCGGTTTTCGATATCCTCTTGTTCAAAATCCATCACTTTCATTATTTGCTCTGGGATAGTGCCAGTATAGCCAGTGTCGTAGAAAAGCGGGTCGGCATCAGGACTGATTCCTTCCTGTTCCAAAAACTGGCGCTTGGTTTCATAATTGATGTTGTCTCTAAAATAACGGGGATAAACGGTATATTGCGGATGAATTTCTATCACTTCGCCTCTTTCCTTTAACTTTTTTCTGCCTTCGGGACCAAGTTTTCTGCGCCGAGCCACATCTTGAGCGCGTCTACCAATCCACGCGTAAATACCATCTCGACCCAAAAATACTTCGAGGGGGTAACGGCCAGTTTCACGCAAATTATCAAACTCTTCGTATAGCTTGTCATATAGTGGCACATCAACTTCATGGACTTTGATATACAACTTGAACCCTTCCTTAATAATTCGATCAATATCACCAATTAAATTTTCAATTTCTGACAATTTCGTAACATCGCCCTCAACACTTTGCACACAGTATCGTGCAACAAATGCTCGGACATTGTCGAGTAGTGGGGTCATTTTCACCGAGCTTAATTCAGGATTAAGTAAAGATTGTTTATCCTCGTCTTTGATACTGATATTTGAACGAATTTGTTCAAGAAAATTATTGTAGGCAGAATCAACTTTTTTGTTTATTTCTGTCAATAGTGGAGTCACTTCTTTGGCATTGATGCCCAATCTTTCTATTTCCTGAACGTCGACTTGTCCTGTCATCATTTTCGAGATAGTCAATGCAATACGAATTTGTCTGCCCCCAAAACGCCAAGGGTGATTTTCGTAGGAATCTGATTCACTAAAACCTTGGTTGCCATGTCCATATTCGTCAGTATCTTCATGCCAATCATCATCTTGATTTTGATCCCACTGTGATTGATGTTCGACAACTTTTGCTTTAGCTTTTGAAAAAATATCTGCTACCCATGGCTGATCTTTCCAAATGGCTTGGTCATTTTCAACGGCATAAACGAATTTCTGTGCTACTGAATACTCCTGAATAGCTTTAATAACATTTTCTGCTACCCACGGTTGCTGATAATACTTATCAAGATTTTCAACAAAATAATCCGCTAGGTCTTGATCTTTTGGTAGTTTTGAGAAAATCATCTCACGAGCCTTGTCAAAGGTCAGTGGAAACAATTTGCTTGCTTTTTCCTCCCCAAGCAACGGAATAAACTTGATGAGCTCATTTTGAGTTAAGGCGCTAGCTTTTGATTGATCTAGCACCGTTATCGTATCTACCGATCCGTTAATAGATTGTTGGATTTCAATAATTGCTTCAAAATTTTTATCTTCATACAATTCACCAAGCGCAGACTGTAAAAGTTTTGAAGCAAAGGCACGAAGTTGTTCATTTGGCTTGGATATTTTATTTACGCTTTCCAATTCTCCATTAATATTTTCTTGGATATCGGCAAGTTCTCTTGCCGGCAAAGCTATTGTTTCCGAAACTACTGCTTCGTTGAAAAACTTTGCGACGTTATCAATGTTTTGCGGATTTTTCTTCCAAGCTTGCACACAATACTCAAGCCATTTCTTTTGGGCTTCAAAAGAACTAAACAGGGCCAACCCATCTTTAGAAAAATTACAATCTTGCAGTAATGGCAAATTGTCCAACACAAATTGCGGGGGGATCTTTTTAGCCGTAAATTTTCGAGCCAGCTGCATGAACGCTCCGCGTTCATCTATCGGCATCTGATTTATCCTTTCTGCAAACTTGTTCGGTTTTTCGCCATAAGTAAACGCTGCCTCTAGAACCCCCAACACCTCATTGAGTTTTTCGCTGTCGGTGATGATTGTTTGCCATTCCTTAAACCTATTAAATTCGGCTGTATTTTTAGCACCCAAAGTGCCGCCGCTCATATGGTCTTTTTCCTCATCATGCCAAATACCAAAAAGTCCATGGTTTTGGGAAAGAATAGACGTCGGATCAAATCCTTTCTCTGAAAGCAGTTCCACAAATTGGCTGAAGCGTTCAAGATCTTCACTTGTTTTTATGAAATCGTGAATACCACGAAATACACCTGAAATCGATGGATCATTCCGCATCATTTGAAATATGGTGTCAAAATCATGGTCAAAATTATCACGAAAAAGCCAAGTCATACCGGCAACATTATCAGCTGTTTTTGAAGCCGCTTCACCTTGGCCGCTGACAATTTCACCTTCCTCGTTTTGTCTCAAATGGAGTTTAGCGATATCCATCACCTTATCTGCGTAGCGACGGAAGTCTTCTGGTGTTTTGATGCGCTCTGCAAAAATTGCATAGTTGAGAGATATGAAAATTTTTGAAGCAACTTCTTGTCGATAACTTGACCCACCAACTGCGTTGGCCTGATCTGAGATAGCTGCAATTTGCTCGCTCAATTGTTCAAGTTGTGCTTGCGTTGCTTCTTGAATAAAACGTTTACCAATTCCGTCTATAAAAACTCTTGGATTCACTCCGTGCGTAAACGCTGCCTCTAGAACCCCCAACACCTCATTGAGTTTTTCGCTGTCGGTGATGATTGTTTGCCATTCCTTAAACCTATTAAATTCGGCTGTATTTTTAGCACCCAAAGTGCCGCCGCTCATATGGTCTTTTTCCTCATCATGCCAAATACCAAAAAGTCCATGGTTTTGGGAAAGAATAGACGTCGGATCAAATCCTTTCTCTGAAAGCAGTTCCACAAATTGGCTGAAGCGTTTCAGGCCAGCTTTGTCAATACTCAAACGTGAAATAGTTTGGAATAAGTTATGTTCTCGAACTAAACCAAATTGTGAGATGATTATCTCTTCATGGTCTTGAATATCACCAGATTCAACTTTCTGAGGAAGTTCCTCTATTTTTTCTTGTGCTTGGTTTAGATTGTATTTTTCACCTTCCATAAGTAGTTAAATTAAATCCTCAATAAGCACACCAAGTGCTTTAGCAACTTTTCGCAAAGTTTCAAGTGTAGGATTATCATTTTTTCCCGTCTCCATTTTAATAATTGTATTATTGGCAACATCCGACAATCTCGCCAATTTTTCTTGTGAAAGACCTTTTTGCTTTCGCAATCTCATTATGTTATTTGCTAGATTTTTATTCTTTGACATATCATTAGTATAGTAGTAACATTAGAGTGGAGTATACAATTTACTTCACCTATTACAATGTTACATCTAAAATCACAAAAAGTCAAAATCTTTAGCCCACCCGCCGAAAAAAATCGGGCGAAGCCCGAAAAGCAAAAGAGCAAAAAGGAAAGGGGTTGGGGGAAAGGAATTTTTGCCCTTTTGCGAATTGAATTAGAGCGTTTCCGCTTTTCTCTGATTAAGAGAAAACCAAAACAGAAAATTTTTCAAATCCTATTAAAAGAAAAAAATGGGGGCAGAAAAAAATTAAAAAAATGTATTGAAAAAATTTCTGTTTTGGTTCGCCGTAGCGGAGCGGAAGCGAGCGGAAACGCACCAATTGAATTACCACGCTCTGCGAGCGTAAAGTTAAGTTCAAAGCCACCACGCGCTCGGCGCGTGATTAGTCGGGGTTCTGTTCAAAGAAAGTTCGAACATCGCCCAAAAAGCACAATTTGGCGGAGAGGGAGGGATTCGAACCCTCGAAGGGCTTTCACCCTTGCCGCTTTTCGAGAGCGGTACTTTCAACCACTCAGTCACCTCTCCTCTATTTTTTTAAATTAGCTATTTCTTCTGAGTTTAAATATTCCCAAGCTCCTTCCGATAGACTCCCTATTTTTAAACTTGCTAGGCTAATTCGTTTTAAATCTACTACTTCCAAACCAATAGCTTGAAACATTAAACGAATTTGCCGTTTCTTTCCCTCGTTTAAGGTTATGACAAAAGTTTGTTTTTGTAAATATTCAATTTTTTTAATTCGTCCAATTTCGTTACTATCTCCAAGCCTAATACCTTGTAAAAATATTTTTTGTATTTTTTCAAAATTTGCTATTACCCCTTTGACTTTTACTTCATAGACTTTTTCATGCTGAAATCTAGGATGGCTTAGATATTGAGCTAAGTCTCCATTATTGGTTAATAGTATTAGACCTCGACTATTTTTATCCAATCGTCCCACGGCAAATAAACGAGTTGGTAAATCTATTAAATCAAAAATATTTTTTTCATTTTTAAATTTTTTATTTGTACAAGTGTAGTTCAAGGGTTTATTTAGTTTAATATATATTTTAGGATCAGCTGTTTTTAATTCTTGGTCATTAATAGTTATAAGGTCTTTCCCCAGATTGGCTTGGTCACCAATAGAGGCTTCCTGACCATTAATTTTAACTTGTCCAGCCTTAATAAGAACTTCGGCTTGGCGACGAGAGCAATAACCGCTAGTGGAGATTATTTTTTGTAGAATCATTATCATATTTTATAATTGCTAATTTACTAAAGTAGAAATATTTAATTTTAATTACTTGTTTCTATTTTTAGTTGATTTATAATTTAGATTTAAAATTCCTAGGAGAGCGAATAGAATCCAGAACATTACCGCTAGATCATTTTTAAAATAAGGAACATCAACTAATCCATGAATTATGATGGCTATCATAGCAGTGAGTAACCCTAGAATTAAGTATTTTTCTGCATTTTTTTCACGCCCTAGAGCTTGGCTTAATTGTAAGGAAATAATTAAATATTTTCCAATTAGCCACATAAATAATAGTAATCCGAATAAACCAAGTTCAGTCCAAAAATTTAATATAATATTATGAGGATACATATAGATTTCTACCGGTTGCCAATATTTAGCTCGTAAACTAGCACTGCCATAAAGTCTAGAATTAAAATCTTTCATATTGTCTCGGTTGAAAAATATTCCCGCTTGATGATAAGGTTTTACCGATTTCTGATAATTATCTAAACCTGCTCCGCTAATTAATTTTCCATGTTTAAGCATAGCCACAGTTTCCTTCCATTCCTGTATTCTAATTTGACCAGATAAATCTTGGAATTCTAACTTTCTAATTATAAAATTACTATTAGGTGCGAAACCAAATATACCCCCTATTACCGCACCTAATAATAGTAAAGTAATGATAGCTTGTTTTTTACCAGATAATAAGCCAAATACAATTAACCCTGCTACTACACCAATTAAAGCTCCCTCGGAGCGGGCGGAATAAATACCTAATAAACTGAAGGTAATAGTTAAAATTATTAGTATTTTAGAAATTGCCCCATCGTAGATATTCTTCCAGGAAAAAGAAAATAGCCAACCGATAAATAGCATAGTTAAGGGGGCTAAGTATAGACCGACTGCGTTGGGGTAGCCAAAAAATGATACTGCTCGCCTATTAGCTACATTGGCCCAGAAAGGGTTAGCGATGAATAAACCAGTTATTTTTTGAAAAATAGCAAATAGTGATACAATTGCTGCTGAAAAAAGTAAAGCCCAAAGAATTTTAAGTAAATCTTTTTTGTTTCTAAAAATATTAAAAATTAAAATAAATACTAGTAAGGGTTCAAAGAAATAGGCTTTCCAAATACCTAAAGCACTAAGATTAAATCCTGCTATTCCAGCGGCTATCCAAGAGATTATTAATACTAATATTATTTCCCAAGAAAAAGGATAATTGATTTTATTTTTTCTAGATTTTAGTAGGGTTCTTAAGTTTAATGTAGAATACTTTATCAGCCAAACTGTAAAACTAATTAAAATCATGGCTTCCAGTAAAGTTGTAGGTAGCCCGAAGACATGAAAACGGATTAAATAACTAGGTAAAGTGGCTATTAACAATAAAAGCGCCCAATCTAGACGCTTTAGGGCTAAAAGTGTAAATAATATACTAAAAATTAAAAGCCAAATAAGCATAAATTTGAATTAAGCCTATAATTATTATATCACTGGGCTATAAAAGCTACAAAATAAAAAAAATCGCCACTCAGTCAATTGAGCGGCGATTCTTCTAATTAGCTCTTTCGACATATTCTCCCGTATCAGTATTAATTTTAATTATATCTCCTTCATTAATAAATAAAGGGACATTTATTAAAGTTCCAGTTTCTATTTCTACTTGTTTATTGACGTTACCTGCAGAATTACCTTTAACGCTTGGTGGAGCACTAGTTACTTTAAAATTCATTTTTATAGGGAGACTAACCGAGACTGGTTTGTTTTCAAAATAGAAAACATCTACCTCAACTCCTTCTTTTAAGAATTTAGCTGCCCCTCCTAAAGCTTCTAAAACTAAACTAAATTGTTCATAATTAGTATTATTCATGAAATAAGCCTGACCTTTATCTTTATACATAAAACTAGCTTTTTTGGTTTCGGTTTCCGCTTCTTCAGCCTTTTCTGAACCTTGATAGGTATGCTCTAAAACACTGCCACTGATTAAATTACGGCATTTAACTTTTAAAACTGCTCCGCCTCGACCCATTTTATGATGATCAGTTTTAATAATAATAAAAGGTTCATTGTTGATCTTGATAATACGACCAGTTTTTATTTCATTAAAATTCAACATAAATATAAATTAAATTATTTATGGGTGGCAGAAAGTAGTGCCATTACCCGAGAACGTTTAATAGCAGTTGCTAGTTTCCTTTGGTGCCAAGAGCAAACGCCAGTACGAGCACTGGGCAATATTTTCATATAAAAATTTATGAATCGGCGTAGAGTCCTGGTATCTTTGTAGTCAACCTCCAAATTATTAACACAAAAATAACATTCTTTAGGTTTTTTAGTAGTCATAGTTTTATTATTTTATTAAAAAGGTATATTTTCTACTTTGATTTCTTCTTCACCGGCAGGTTCTTCGGGAATATTTATTACTGGTTCACTATTGGTATTATCAGTAGGAGAAGAACTGACTCCAGTATTAGTACTTCCGCCTTTATTGTCCAACATAATCATATTATCAATAACAATCTCAGTGCGATAACGTTTGACTCCATCTTGGCCAGTCCAATCGGTCGTTTGTAAGCGTCCCTCAATATAAACTTTAGAACCCTTATGTAAATATTTAGCACAAATTTCTGCCAGTTTACGCCAAGCAATAATATTATGGAATTCTACTTTTTTTTGTTGTTGACCACTCTGATCAGTCCAGACAAAATTAGTTGCTACTGCAAAAGAAGCAACGCTTTGACCAGAAGCAGTATTTCTTAACTCTGGATCTCGAGTTAAATTGCCAATAATCATGGCTTTATTTAAATTCATATTTTTAAGTTGAGCTTTACTTTAATTTAAGAAGCTTAGCTCTTAATTATTAAATTAAATTTTGGGAATTCAAAATACCTTCTAGTTTCTCATCTAAATCTTTCAAATTTGCTCGTTTATCTTTAGGTTTAACTGAACTTGAATCCACGGTTTTTTCTTTTTCTTTTAATTTTTTTTCGGCTATAGCTTTTTTAGATTCGATTTTAGCACGAATTTTCTCATCTCGAGCTAAGGCTTTCTCCGTTTTGAGTTTTTTCACCACAATTTGGTGACGCAAAACATCAGCAAACAGACGAAGATTTTTATCGATTTTAGCTAAATAAGCTCCTTCTAGATCAAATTCAAATAAACCATAATACCCAAACGCATTGTGTTTTATTTCATACGCTAAGCGCTTTTTTCCCCAATATTCACGTGAAGTAATATTTGCTCCGCCACCAGTTAAGAATTCTTCTATCTTACCAGCGACCTTTTTAGCCTCGTCATCCGTGAATTTATTAGGGATAATAAATAAAATTTCGTAATGAGTAGCTCCGGTTGTTTTAGTTTTTGACATAGTTATTATAACTGAACGGACTTAAAAAATATTTAAATTTTTTATAAAATATTTTTATATCCTATTTATTAAATAAAACCCCAGTATTCCTTAGACTTGGGGTCAAAGAATACCTTTAATTTCACTCTAAAATTGAGGAAATTATTTTGAAAATTTCAAAACATGGAAAAGATATTAGTAGATGTTAACTTGTTTATTTAATTTAGCATAGAAATTTATAAATTACAAGAGGAAAGCTTGTGTGAGCTTTTAAATGATGCTATTCTCTAAACATAATTAAGTAGGGCTATTAGTCCGTTTTTTTGGTATATGAAGTATTTTTTGATTTTAATAGATTATTATAATAATTTATTAAGTTTTATAAAAAAAAGAATCTGGTCGATTTTAATTCGTGGTATACTAAAACTTAAATTTTATATCATTGGGTTCTTAACAGTTATTGTTTTAATAATTCTTATTTTTAATAATTCTTTTAATATTAGAGCCGCCACTTTTGGCTGGGTACAGACTACTTGGTCGGGTGGACCTAGTACAACAGTAGCCAATCATAATAATAATCAAACTGGTTGGACTTTTTTTAGTAGTAAAAGTTCTAATTTAGACACTAGTGCTAATCAATTAAAAATATCTATGATTGCTGGAACAACGCGTACGGAAAATACTGATGCTGATTTTTCCGCTGGTAGTCCAAGCAATGCCTATGTTGCTAATAACAGTGTTATTATGCTGAAACCCATTAATGCTACTTGTTCTACCAAGACAGAATGTGCTAGTGATTATTGTGTCGGAACACCAGCAACCTGTCAGGTTCCACCAGTTGAGTGTGATGGTAGCACCGGAACTTTAACTTGTGGAAATATTTGTACCTACAAAGGAGATATTTATCATACCGTTCAGATTGGTTCTCAATGTTGGCTTGCGGATAATTTAAGAACGACGGTCTATCCAGATGGTAGCCCGATTACTAAAGGGCCTAGTGCTAATGGGACGGCTTTTGGTGACAATACCACGGCTTACTATTCTTGCCCAGTAACTCCCGCTGGAGCTGCGGTGTTTGGAGAAGATTGCGCGGCTGCCGGGGGAACAGACAATTTAGGCATGTACTATCAATGGAATGCCGCCATGAATGGAGCCACAGCAGTGGCTACTGGTCCTGGTCCACGAGGAATTTGTCCGAAGAATTGGCATCTACCAACTGATGACTCTACGACCAGTAGTGATGTTGGCTTATTGATTAATACGGTCAGCGGAATAAGTGGTTGTAATGGTAATGAGGCAACATGTCTAAGAAGTGGTGGAGCTTCAGGATTTAATTTCCCTTGGGCGGGTTATCGTAATATAACTAATGTAGGTTATTATTTTAAACGTTCTTCTGATGCTACATTTTGGTCAGCTTCTAATCCTGCGTCTGGTTACCATTATTTTGAGGATATATCTGGTAGTTCCGTTGCTGCTGAGTATGGTTCTAGTTATATGGCCTTCAGTGTCCGTTGTGTCCGTAATTAGAGAAGCTTGTTAGTTGTTTATTTAATATAAGAGTTTGCTTGTCAGCTGTTCAATGAATAAAACATTTTTGTACAACAAAATATTAATTATTTTTGTTTTTACTAGCCTTATGGTTTTTGGTGGTTTTTTTGTCAGAACTGCTCAGGCTGCTACCGTAAATACCAGTGTTTTTACCTCTAAGGTGGAAGATTTTGGTGCACCAGTATATTTTGATAATTTTTCTTGGGTGGCAACTACTACCGCTGGTGTTACTGATGTCACTATGCAGGTGAGAACTGGATCAACAGCCGCTCCAGTTTCGGATACTGATCCTAATTGGACCGCTTGGACGGCCGTGACTAACAATCAAATATTGGGAACACCTTTAGATGGTAAGCGTTATCTTCAATATCGAGCAACTTTAACATCTCAAGACATTAACGATGTTGCTAGTTTTGGTGATGTGCAAATTAATTGGTCAGAATATTATACTAGCCCAGTGTCTTTACTGAGTTCTCCTTATGATTCGTCTGACAGTACCAATGCTGTTGGTGGTTTTGCTTGGATTGAGGACGCCGCTCCTCCAGCTAATACGACGGTAAATTTTTATTTGAGGACTGGGGTAGATGCTGCCAGTTTGGCTACCTCTACTTGGGTTAAAGTGGCTACAGTTACCAGTAGCTCTATTACCGCTGGCTGTACTAATGCTAGTGGTCTTATAACTTGTGATGGATCGGTGATTCCAGCTAATATGAAAGATGGGACTGGCGATGAATTTTTTCAATATAAAATAGAGCTGAGTTCTAGTGGTCTGTATACTCCAAACATATCTAATATTACTGTAAAGTATGTCGTTAATGCTCCACCGAATATTAATATTTTAAATTCAGTCTCTGAATCTACAAATGGTACTATTTTAGTCAATTATGAGACGCGCGATGTTGACACTACTACTGGGGCCACTCCAGGGAAAGTGGCCGTGAGTCTGCAATATTGTTCGGCTAATTGTGGTACTACTGGTTCGGAGGTTTGGACCAATGCTAGTGCTGGAGCCTTGAGTGGTGATTTTGGAGCTAATGTCAGCGTTGATCAAGCTTCTTCTACTAAATTCACTAGTCATTCTGTGACTTGGAATCCTAAAGTAGATTATAATAATCAATATGACGCTACGAATTTTAAAGTTAGATTAGTTGCTAATGATTCTGAGCCAGTTAATAATCTAGCAAATTCCGTGTCTAATAATTTTGTTCTAGACACCATTGATCCAGTCATAAATTCCTTTGTGGTAGATTCTAGGAATTCCACTATCAATACTTTAAGTATGTCAGTGACAGACGATACTCCAGCTGGTCTACAAATGAAATTATCTAATAATACTAATTTAAGTGCTGATGGCCTAAATACTGATTCTGGTATTTGGATTAATGCTACTTCTACTAGAAGTTGGAATTTGGCTGGTAATCCAGAAACTATTTATTATCAATTTAAAGATAAGTATGGAAATATTTCTTCTGCTGGTGCAATCTCTAGCACTGCTATTCCAGTTCAACCCGGTAATATAGTTTATCAAGATGTCTCCAACGTCAGTACTTCAGAATGGCGAGAGTTTATAGCTTGGGGGGAGATTCCTGTTCCGGCCCTAGGTTTCAAACAATATAATATATATCGTTCTACTAATGGTGTTGATTATGTCCTGTGGAAGGCTCAACCTGATCGTACTA
This sequence comes from uncultured Gammaproteobacteria bacterium, assembly GCA_964588465.1. GTDB lineage: Bacteria > Patescibacteriota > Patescibacteriia > Patescibacteriales > UBA12465 > UBA12465. Next base: position 61,258 of record CAZPPL010000005.1, on the reverse strand, counting down.
TCAATTATCTTCTTGATATTGGTTTAAACACTAATGTAACTTATTATTATAAGGTAGCGGCTGAAGATAATGCTGGAGATATATCTAATTATTCATCTATAGTTTTTGATGTTCCTAATGGACAGGGGGGGAGTGATTTAACTCCGCCAACAATTAGTAGTGTAGCAATTTCTGGGATAGAGACTCAATCAGCTACAATTACTTGGAATACCGACGAACCTGCAGATTCTATTGTGGAATATATAACTTCAAGTGGTGGTAATTTTACTAATGCTCCTAGCCAAGGTTTAGCGACTATGGCTGATGATAGCACGGGTTTAGGTATACATTCTGTGCATATAACTGGATTGGATCCTAATACCACTTATTATTTCCAAGTTAAATCAACTGATCCATCGGGGAATATGTCAATTCGTAAACAAGGGACAAATGGTTATTCTTTTACTACTCTTAATGGACCAAAAATTTCTAATGTTTCTGATTCTTATACGGATAATAATAAAGCTACCATTGCTTGGAATACTGACGTTGCTAGCGATTCTTATGTAATATATTCTACTAATCCAAACTTAACGAATTCTAGTCAGATAGGTATCTCTAATAATGTCACCTTTCATTCGGTGGATATCAATGGTTTAACTCCGGGAATTAGATACTATTACTATGTAAAATCTGGAGTGGCAGTAGATAAAAATATTACTGCCGGTTCTACTAATTATTTTACTTTTGCTACCACAGTAGATTTAATCCCCCCAGTGATTACTTTCGCTACTTCTACAGGTATAACTAATATTACTGATACTA
>CAZPPL010000005.1:0-60354 GCA_964588465.1 uncultured Gammaproteobacteria bacterium | reverse complement strand
TACTATGGTTTCCAATGATATTGTATTTGCTACTACCGATAGCACGGATTACACTCCCCCAGTAGTTACTTTCGCCACTTCAACAGATATTACCAATATTGCTAATACTACCGCTACTATTTCTTGGACCACCAACGAACCAGCTAGTTCAAAAGTCGAGTATAGCACTGATACTAGTTATGCCTCTTCTAGTATTAGTAACAATTTAAATTCTGGACATAAACATGTTTTGAATGGGCTCGTTAAAAGCACTCTATATCATTTTCGTTTAATAAATACTGATGCTAGTGGTAATACTGCTACTTCTACCGATTATACTTTTTCTACTATTAATACTGATGATTACACTCCCCCAGTGATTACTTTCGCTACTTCTACAGGTATAACTAATATTACTGATACTACGGCCACTATTTCTTGGACCACTAATGAACTAGCCACTTCCACTCTTTCTTATGGTCTAAATACTAGTTATGGTGCCACTCTTTCTAATAATAATTTAAATATTAACCATACTTATGAGCTTACTGGTCTCACTAAAGGAACTCAATATCATATTCAATTAGGTGATACTGATGCTAGTGGCAATACTATGGTTTCCAATGATATTGTATTTGCTACTACCGATAGCACGGATTACACTTTGCCAGTTATTAGTTCAGTATCCAGTTCCCCAGTGCTAGATACTATTGCCATTATAAATTGGAATACTAATCGATTAACTACTTCTACTCTAGAATATGGGGTTGATCAGTTAAATTTAGATTCTAGTATCCTAGATAATAATTTTAATAAAACTCATGCCATAGCTATATCCTCGTTGCTTCCTAGTACTAAGTATTATTATAAAATTAAGGCTACTGACTCTAATCGGGTGGCCACCAGTAGTGAAGGATTTTTTACGACTTCTGAACCTTTGATTGGCGAAGCAGCCGTCCAACAGAAAGTAGCTTTAGCTAAAGCTGCTGGAGCGGCAAGCGGTGGCGGAGGTGGAGTCTTAATTATTAATAAGGTTGATAGAATCCCCCCACTTATAACTAAAGTAGTCGTTTCTAATATAACTAATCGTTCGGCTACGGTTTCTTGGTTAACAAACGAGAATGCTGATGGTTATGTTCAATTTGGGATCAGCTCATCCTATGGTGCTGTTTCTGGGCAAAGGACTAGGGTGATGAATCATAAAACCATATTGAACAATCTACAGTCCGGTACTCAATATCATTACAATGTGAGCTCGGTGGATGCTAGTGGTAATTATTCAGAAACTAGTGATAAGACTTTCTCAACACTTTCTTTAAAACAAGAATTGACTGTCAGTCCTAAGAATAAAATCAGTGCTAGTTCTAGTAGTAATATAATTTCTACTCAGATTTCTCGTGCTCAAAATTTTTTTAATTTAGCTAATCAAGCCATTCAGAAAATGGTTGGAGTAATTAGAAGCAGTGTTTCTCGGGTTTCTCTGAATCTCATTTCTTCTTCTCTTAATAATCAGCAGAATTCTATTGATGAACTAGCTAAATTACTTCCAGTTCCTATTATGAGTGGTAGTCCGTTAGTAGTCACAACTGACCGAAGCGCCACTATCGGTTGGAAAACTGATAAAAATTCTAATTCTTTGGTTGCCTTTTCTCCTGCTAATCTATATAATAGTTCTGATCCTAGTCCATATATACAAGTGGTGGGTAATTCTACCGAAGTAGTTACTAGCCATAGTGTAACTATTAGAGGTCTAAGCCCCGATACACTTTATCATTATCAGTTGAGGAGTAAACCGTCGGTGGGCGCTGCGGCCATATCAAATGATTTTACTTTTAAAACTAAATCAGAGTCTTTAGGAATTCAAAAATATGATATTACCAAGGTTACTCCTAATTCAGCTTCTTTTAGGTGGGTTACTAATGCTAATACTAGCGCTACCGTCTCTTATACTCCTTATAAAAATAATAAATTAGATCCAACCCATACTGAGAAGAAGTTTGATAAAACCCTCGCAACTATTCATAATATTGTTCTGAATAATTTGACTCCTGGGGTAGCTTATCGAGTAGTTTTAAGCAGTGAAGACGCTTCTAATGCTGTGGTTAAACAGGTTATTGATCATTTTTTTACTAATAAAGTAGGTGTCGCTCCTAATATTAATCAAGTTCAAACTATTTCTGCTATTTCTCCAGGGAAAAATTTGAGAATTCAAACTGTTATCTCTTGGCGAACCAATGAGCCTTCTACTAGTCGGGTTTATTATAAGAAGGGAGTAGCTAAATCCGGTGATGTATTATCCCAGTCTACCAGCCTAGATGATAATTATACCACTAAGCATATTGTAGTGATAACAACTTTCGAACCTGGATCAATTTATAGTTTTAGAACTAAGAGTATTGATTATAACGGTAAGACTTCCTTCTCCAAAATTTATACTATTCTTACACCTCAACAAGAAGATTCAGTTTTTCAAGTGATAGCTAAAAATTTTGCTGGAATGTTTGGTTGGGTCAGGCAGATAAATAAATAAATAAATAATTATTATGGACACTAAACCAATAATTAAAATTCATAATTTGAGCGTTACTTATTTTAAAGGTAAACCGAATGAGATGCACTCTCTGAAAAATATAAATTTAGAGATTTTTCCTGGAGAATTTGTTATTTTTTTCGGGCCTTCAGGTTGTGGAAAATCAACTTTACTATATTCTATTTCTGGACTCGAAACTAATATTAGTGGTGAAATATTTATTAGTAATCAGAATATTAGTCAGTTAGAAGTTAAAGAATTAGAATATTTTCACCAACAAAAGATTGGTATGATTTTTCAGGCCTACTATTTAATTAGTTCATTGTCAGTTTTAAAAAATGTAATTTTGCCCCAAGTATCAAATAATAAAATTAGTAATCACGAAAGGAAGCTTCGGGCCTTTAATCTCTTAAAAAAATTTGGACTAGAACGAGAGATTAATCGTTTTCCAGGAGAATTGTCAGGAGGACAACAACAGCGAGTAGCTATTAGTCGGGCTCTAATTAATAATCCCGAAGTTTTATTAGCTGATGAGCCAACTGGTAATTTAGACTCTAAATCATCAGGAGATGTTTTGAATTTGTTTAGTGAGTTGAACGAAGAACAACACAAGACTATTATTTTAGTTACTCATAATCCAGCGAATTTAGATATTGCCAATAGAGTCTTTTTTATGAAAGATGGTGAGCTAGTTAGTGTCCAAAAAAATCGATCAATCGGGGAAAAATTTATAAGGAAAGAAGCCCCTGTTGCTAATAAAAAGGGAGACAAATCGCTTCCAGAAGATATTGGTCCGATTGTGAAAGGTTTTAGATTATTGAAAGAATCTTATGTAGGATTAGTTTCAAATCCTGCCACTGACCAATTAATTGAGCTGAAAGCCAAAGAGATTATTTTAGAAGTCTTGACTAAAATGAGTTCTATTGAATTAAGTTCTATTAATTTATATGTCAGAAGATTATTAGTTTTTGGAATAAATGATAAAGATAAAATGTTCCATTATTTAGATGATAGTATTAAACGGGGTGGACTTGGTTTAGATCGACGAACCGCTCGTAATATAACTCGGAAGATTAAGGATATTGTTAAGCGGATTGAACTTTTAAGTCACCAGGAAAAAGAAATGGAAGTTTATGATTTTAATGATATGGCCCTACAAGCTAGATTATATCTAGAAGATGAATTTAAGATTAAGTTTACGAATGAAGATATTAGGCAACGATTTAATGAAAGTATTAAAAATCGCTTACAGGTTCAAATTAATAAAAATGATTTACGGCAATTTATAAATAAATCAATTTCTCAGGGTGGCGTAGGCATAAATATTAGAAAAGCTAATAAAATAAGTAATCGTTTAGAGCTCTTAATATTGGGCCGTTATAATAATAGAATTTAAGTTATGAAATTATTAGATATTTTATCTTTATCCACCAGGATGTTTCGGACTAATCCGATGAGAACTTTTTTGACAATTTTGGGTTTGAGTATCGGAATTGGCGCAGTCTTGTTTTTAGTGTCCTTAGGCTATGGTTTACAGCGAGTAGTATTAAGTAATATTACCTCTGCTGATTCTTTGTTGAGTTTGGATGTTACTCCTGGTCCAGGGAATGCGGTTACTATTACTCAAAAGAATATTAACCAAATTTCTAAAATTCCTAACGTTCAATTTGTCAGTCCTATTGTTAGTTTTAATGCTCAGGTTACTGTCAATGGTTTTACCGGAACGACGGTAGCAAATGTGGTTGATAGTAATTATTTTAAGTTAAGCGGACAAAAGGTGAACTATGGGGAATTACCGACTAGTAATAATTTATCTGGAGTAGTCATATCTTCGGCTGGAGCCATGCTTTTTGGTCTTAATTCTAAAGATATTGTGGGTAGGAACGCCCAAGTTTCTTTATTCATTCCCGGTAAAACCACTTCAACTGGGAATGGCCATATTATCGTATCTAAACGAAAAGGCCCTTTTCATATTATTGGGGTAATTAATGATAATAGTTCTAATTATATATATTTCCCATCTGCTAGCGTAAAAGATCTCCATCTCAATACTTTTGATCAACTAAAAATTAAGATTTCTGAAGCTAAATATGTCAATGCTGTTAGAAATAAAATTATTGATCAAGGATTTCTAGTCTCTTCTTTGTCTAATATTATTGATCAGACTAATAAGATATTTCAAGTTATCCAGTTAGTTTTAGCAATTTTTGGGTTGATTGCTTTAATAGTTTCTTCTATTGGCATGGTTAATACTATGACTATTACCTTGTTAGAGAGAATTAATGAGATTGGCATTATGCGTGCTATTGGTATTACTAAAAAAGATATTAAATTAATGTTTTTAACTGAATCCTTAATTATGGGGTTTCTAGGAGGTGTTGGTGGTGTTATTATGGGTTATGTGGGAGGCTTTCTAGTTAACGGTGGCATTAATTTATTAGCTCAAACCTTTGGAGGTAAGGCCTTAAATTTATTTTATTATCCAATTTGGTTTATTTATTTTATTATTATATTTTCTACCTTGATTGGTCTATTAACCGGAATATTTCCTTCCATTAAAGCTGCGAAACTTAATCCACTAGTGGCTTTGCGTTATAAATAAAGTATATTTATGAAAAAGGTTAATTCTAAAAACATTCTATTAAGACTAGCAAAAAATAAAATTATAAGATTATTTTTTACAGCAGTAAAAGTTCATAAGTCTAAGAGTATAGTGAAAGTCATTTGGTTTAAATATAGACATATTTTAATTGCTCTAGTCGTTGTTTTACTCTTATTTTTTGGAATATATTATACACTACATTCGTTCTCTAAACGATCGATATTAGAGAATAATAAAATATTGGTAAAAAAGAATGAAAAAAAATGTATTCTCTATCCCGAAGAGACTTGGTGTGTAGCCCAGCAAAAATGTTTAAACCCTAAACTAGAATTTTGTCGTGACGCTACTTCAAAATTAGTCCAAAAATTGGAGAAGAATGCTGGAATAGCATTCACCGATGAGGGAAAAACCAATTTTATCTGGAATCTAAAATCTAAAAGTGGGATTCTTAGTGATAAAACTGTTCAAGGCGAAATTTATGGGGTTAGCGGGGTGAAATTGGCTAGAATCCGTAGTTTAGAAAGCTATCTAGATTCCATAGCTAAATTAGATAAATTGAATACTGTTAATGGTATATCGGGAGGATTACGTGGTTATTATTATAATAAATTAGCTTGTACTTTAGATTTTCGTTATCGGGAAATGAGGATGAATGATAAATCAGTTGTAGTTCCTGTATCTGACAGCCTTAATGTCAAGTTTAAATGTGGATATTTAGAGTTCTAGTTCGGAAGTATCACCGTAGTAGTTCGTCTAGAATATTATAGGATATATGAAGTATTTTTTTGTATTAGGTAATAATACTAGCCTATCAGTAGCTGAAATTCTTTCGGTTTTATATACTAAACACTACTATTTATTAGCTAAAGACCTTTTAGTTATTGATAGCGACCAAGAAATAAATCCGCAGAATTTAATTCGGCGTTTAGGTGGAGTGATAAAGATCGGTAGAGTTGTCTTAGAGCTTGATAATAATGAAGCAATTTTGGAAAAAGAAATAGCTAAATTAATTAGAGCCAAACAGTCAAATATCTCTGGAGGAAAATTCAATTTTGGTTTTTCAGACTATGGTCAACATAATTTTAATAAAAGGAAGTTAGGGCTAAAGTTAAAATTTTTTTTCAAAGAGAAAGGTATTAATACTCGTTTAGTGGTTAGTAGAGAAAAAAATTTATCTAGTGTAGTAGTAACCCAGAATAAATTGCTTGGCAAAGGGATAGAGATTATTTTAGCCAGCCATGAGGGAAAGGTTATAGTAGGAGAGACTCTAGCTGTTCAACCCTTTAAAGATTTATCATTACGGGACTATGGTCGTCCAGCTCGTGATCATTTTTCAGGTATGCTACCGCCAAAATTAGCCCAAATTATGATTAATTTAGCTCAAGTCGTGGATAAAAACTCTGTTATTATTGATCCTTTCTGTGGTTCTGGAACAATTCTTAGTGAGGCCACTCTATTAGGCTATAATAATTTATTCGGATCTGATATTTCTTCTCAAGCTATAGAGAATACTTATAAAAATGTTAATTGGCTTAAAGGTTTATATAAACTTGAAGGATTTAAATTAAAACTTCATACTAAAAAAGTAGAAAATTTATCTAAGTTTATTAAAGCTAATTTGGCTACTGCTATTATAACTGAACCTTTTCTTGGCCCACAACGTGGTCAGATAGATTTTACTTTAGTAGCTCATAATTTAGAAATTTTATATTCCCAAGCTTTAAAAGAATTTTGGAAAGTATTAAAGCCAACAGGGCGAGTGGTTATGATTTGGCCCATGTTTTATGGGTATCGTCCGATTAGTCCAAATTATAGTGGATTTAAAATTGTTAGTCTTTTACCAAAAGATTTAATTATTAATAAATTCATTAAAAGTACCAACCGTAATACTATTATATATGGTCGCCCGGGGCAGAAAGTTTATAGGGAAGTGGTAGTATTAGATAAAATAGAAGATAAAAAATGTTGACTATAAAATAAATATATTTTTAAGATGTAATTAGACCATTTAAGTTGTATATTAATTAGATTTTTAGTTTTTATTGACTAACTAAAAAATTACACACATCTCCATCGCAGACTATATAGTCTTTTCCTTCTGTTCTGATCAGTCCTAACTCTTTAGCCTTTATATCACCACCACATTTTACAAATTTTTCCCAATTTATTACTTCTGCTCTAATAAATCCCTTAATAAAGTCAGTATGAATTCTCCCAGCAGCCTGTGGAGCTTTTGTCCCTTGTTTTATAGTCCAAGCACGAGTTTCATCCTTTCCAGTGGTGAAAAAGGTCTTCAGTCCTAGCAGTTTATAGGCACTTTGTATTAGTTTATCCAGTCCACTTTGCTCTAGTCCTAGTGCTTTTATGTATTCGTCTCTTTCTTCCTCAGGTAGAGCAATTATTTCTTCTTCTAGTTTAGCGTTAATCCTTATAATTAAATTTTCATCTTCCTGTAAGTTAGTATTATGGTAGTTTTCGCCAATATTAAGTAAATAGATTATTGGTTTAATGGTCAACAGATTTAAGGTTTTAACGTAAATAATTTCTTCTTGGCTAAAATTAAGACTACGTGCAGCTTTTCCATCGCTTAAATGTTTATATATTTTATCTAATATTAGGCTATTTCTTATTATTTCCTTATCCTGGCTTTTAGCTTCTCGGTGAGCTTTATCCCTGTGTTTTTCAATAGTAGCTAAATCTGCGAATATTAGCTCCATATTTATAGTTTCACGGTCTTCTTGTGGATTAACTTGACCGTTTACATGGATAACATTATTATCTTTGAAATCACGAATAACTTCACAAATAGCGTCACATTCCCTAATATGAGCTAAAAATTTATTACCCAGCCCTTCGCCTTTGTGAGCTCCAGAGACCAAACCAGCAATATCAACAAATTCAATTATGGTAGGGATTATTTTAATTGGTTTAGATATGGCTGCTAGTTTGTTTAAACGAGAGTCAGGCACTTTTACTATTCCGACATTAGGATCTATGGTACAAAAAGGGTAATTAGCAACTTCCGCTCCCTGTTTGGTTAAAATATTAAATATGGTTGATTTTCCTACGTTAGGTAGGCCAACAATTCCAATTGATAAAGGCATATATTTATATTCTTGAGTATAGCGAAGAATCTAGTTTTTGCCAAATATTGAGGTATTAGCTTATCTTACTTATGTTTATATAGAATAAATTATATATAAAAAATAAAAAGAGGCCCAAACTGGCCATTTTTTATGGTTTACAGACCAGATTGAGCCTCAAGTCAGAGATTGGCTCTGACAGAAGCCTTTTGCTAACTTTAAAAGCTATATTTTTACCAACTTCCAGCAAATTTAACCTGTTTTATTATTTTTTTACTAATTTTAGATGAAATCTAGTAAGAGTTTCTTTTTGATTCTTATCAAATTTTATCTTTTTATTAGTCCAGTTTGTTTAATTTGCTTCTTTTATTTTTGTTACGTTAGCGTTAACAAATCAGTTTGAAGCTAGTAAAGAACTTAATATAAGTATAGCACCTTTCAATATGGGGGTCAAGTACTGTGGACTAAAGTATGGAATAATGTATTATTAGTTTAATATTAGATAAATAATATATTTTTTATATATATTTAGCTATTTAAGTCCACAATACTTTAGACTTAAAGTTAGGATTTATACACAAAAAACACAAGTTATCCACAGATTTATATTAAGAATTATTAAAGGGGATTTTATTTTTGAGGCTCGAGTGGGATTTGAACCCACGAATAGCAGTTTTGCAAACTGCAGCGTTAGACCACTTCGCCATCGAGCCTTATTTATTATAAGATTAATTGTTTAAATATTAACTTATATTATTTAAGTTGTAAACTAGCATCAACTCTAATTTGTTTAAAATTTACAGATTTATGGCCTTTACTTTTATGAGCGGCCGCTACTGCAATCATAACGGCGTTATCAGTAGTATACTTTTTATCTGGAACTAGAAAATTGTTTTTAGGTAAATTTTTCTTAACCATATTAGCCATTTGCGCTCGTAATTCAATATTAGCGCTAACTCCTCCAGAAAGCATAATAGTTTTTACTTGGAATTTTTTAGCGGCTTTTAAGGTTTTGCTAACTAAAATATCAATAATAGCTTGTTGATATTGAAAACAATAAGCCGGAACTCTTTCTCTCCAATTAGGATCTTTTTGAAGTTGATATAATAAGGCAGTCTTGAGCCCAGAAAAAGAAAAATCAAAATTATTGGAGTTTATCATAGGACGGGGAAGAAGTATAGGCTCAAGTATAGATTTTTTAAGAGATTTTTTCTTATTATTAAGCTTATTAAGAGTTTTTTTATATTGAGCAGCGTAATAAGATATGATTGGACCACCTGGATAACTTAGATTTAACATTTTAGCCCCTTTATCATAAGCTTCACCAGCGGCGTCATCTCTAGTTTCGCCTATAATCTTTATTTCTTGGCCTTTACTCATGCGTAGCAATATAGTATGACCGCCAGACACAGTTAAGATAAGCGCTGGGAACTTAATTGTAGATTGAGGATTAATAAAATTAGAATAAATATGACCATCAATATGATTTACTTCTATAATTGGTTTATTCCAAGCATAAGCTAAAGTTCTAGCAGTTTCTACCCCAGTCATCAGAGAAGTAATAAGTCCTGGTCCTTTAGTTATTCCAATGAGATCTAGTTGTTTAGGCTTAAGCTGGGTTTTATTTAGAGCTTCGTTAATTACTGGAATAATATTTAGAACATGCTCTCGAGCGGCTACTTCTGGGACTACTCCGCCATATTTTTTATGGATTTGGATTTGAGAAGAAATGATATTGGATAATACCTGCACTTGTTTAGTTTTTTTGTTGAATTTAATAAGTGAAGCCGCGGTTTCATCACAGCTTGTTTCTATTCCTAGGATATACATATATATATGTATTGTAAAGTATTTTTGAGAAAAGACAAATTTTTTTGGTTATTTTTAATTATTTTAATTGACAGAGAGGGAGTTTATCTATAAAATAAATTTGAATCTAAGTTGTTAGATTTATATTTTTAATATTTATTTTTTATAATGGTCCCTTCGTCTAGTGGTTAGGACGTCAGGTTTTCATCCTGTTAACAGGGGTTCGATTCCCCTAGGGACTACTTATATAAAAGACATATCAGAAGGTATGTCTTTTTAGTTAGATATTTCTGTCTATTAGCTACATAGTTGACATTGAATAATCTCTTTGTTACCATTGTATAGTATTTGAATAATATTTCAAGTAGTTATATGATATTATGGTTATAATAAAGAAAAGATTAGTCAAACATCTAGGTGCTACTTGTTTGGGTCCCACCATTGAAGTCAAAAAAATTGAATATTTGAGGCACAAAATAAATAGGGATCATAAATTAAAGATTAGTGCTAAATTTTTTTCAATTTTGGCTGGTAAAATCAGATTAAAGATTTTATATCTTTTACAAAACGAGAGAGAATTATGTGTTTGTGATATCACCGATATTCTAAAAGCTAATATATCGGCGGTATCTCATCAACTCAAGATCTTACGAGACTTCGGATTGGTAAAGTCTCGTAGAGAGGCCCAAACAATTTTTTATTCTCTTTCTGAAAAAAGTCGAAGAGAATTAAGCAATCATTTTAAAAATAAATTATGAAAAATTTTGATTTAATTATTATCGGTGGAGGAGCAGGAGGTTTCGCTGCTGCGATTCGTGCTAATGAATTACAAATAAACACTGCTCTTGTAAATACGGGTCTTCCACTTGGGGGAACTTGTGTTAATGTCGGTTGTTTGCCGTCAAAAATACTTATACAGGCAGGAGAAGTTTTACATATGGTGAAAAATCATAACATCGCTGGGATTGAGCTTGAATTAAAAAAATTTGATTTTAATAAAGTTATACAAGAGGAATTAAGGATGGTTGAAATGTCACGAAAAGATAAATATGCAGATGTGTTGTCTAACTTAAAATATGTATCTCTTATTGAAGGTCAAGCTAAATTCATATCAGCCAAACAAATTGAAGTAGCTGGGGTAATACTTTCCGCTAAAAAATTCATTATTGCTGCTGGCTCAACAGCTGATGTTCCAGCAATAAAAAATATTAAGAAAATTAATTTTCTTACTCATATTGAAGCTCTACGGCTTAAAAGTTTGCCAAAAAAATTAGTAATTATTGGTGCTGGTCCTGTGGGTTTAGAATTTGCTCAAATGTATGCTCGGTTTGGGACTAAAGTGACTATTTTGCATAGAGATAATACAATTATTTCTAGAGCTGAACCAGAGCTTATAGGCAGATTAATGGAGATATTTACAGCCGAGGGTATTACTCTTAGAACTAATGTGGAGGTAGAAGGCGTAATAAAAAAAGCTAATAAAAAAATTATTAGTTGTAAAATTGCTGGTAAATCCGAGAAAATAATTGCTACAGAAATCCTATTGGCTGCTGGCAAAACTCCTAATACTGCGAAACTTGGTTTAGAAAATGTTGGAGTTAAAATCAATAGTCAACAAGCTATTGTGGTAAACAAATATTTTCAAACTAATAGACCATATATTTTTGCCATTGGCGATGTATCCGATGCTCCCTTAAGATTGGAAACTACTGCTGGGCGGGAAGGAAGTTTAGCAGTAGAAAATATAATTTCTGGAGCTAAAAACACTATTGATTATAATAGTGTAGCTTATACTATTTTTACCAGCCCTCAGTTTGCCAGTGTTGGCTGGACTGAGAAAAGACAGAAGACTGAAACTGGGATTTGTGCCTGTCGTACTGTTCCTTTTAAAATTATTCCTAAAGCTCAAATTATCCGTCGTACTGAAGGCTTGATTAAGATGGTAATTGATCCTGATAGTAAGAGAATTTTAGGAGTTCATATTTTAGCTCCCAATGCTGGCGATCTAATTGCTCAGGCAACAATATTAATAAAAAATAGAAACACTATTGATGATGTCTGTAAGTCTATGCCAGTTTTTCCGACTCTTTCAGAAAGCCTAAAGTATGTCGCTTTAGCCTTTAGTAAAGATTTAACTAAATTAAGTTGTTGTATATAATTATGAAAAAAAATATTGTTTGGATTATTGCTATTATTTTGTTTATCATCGGAATTTTTTGGATTATTCTTAATCAATCACGAAATACTAAAAATACTTCAGTGCCTTCTATAACTTTAAGAGCGACAATGAATCATTTAGCTCCTGAAGTTTATTTTTCAGATATAGCTGGGAATACTCTAAAACTTTCTGATTTTAGGGGCAGGAAGTTGATGCTTTGGTCAGTGGCTACTTGGTGTTCAAGTTGTTCTGAGGGGGCACATATTTTAGCTAAGAATGAGGCTAAACTAGGTAAATTAACTATTCTGGTACTTAAATCTTATGGTAATGCTGGTTATCCTGGGCCCAAGATAGAAAGATTTGCTTCTCAAAGTGCTCCTAATATGCTCACAGCCAAAAACTGGTTATGGGGTAATTTCAGCTCTCAAGCTACACAGATATATAATCCTAGAAATTATCCTGATATATATTTTTTAATTGATAAACAGGGAATTATTCGCGATATTAATGACGCCCCCGCTGCTACCATCAATACTATAGTGAAGTTCGCAAATAATTAAGATAGTCTATGAAATATTTTATAGAAGCGAGTCGTATCGTATTTAGCATCTCAATTTATCGTATTTTGGCTATACTAAGTTTTATATTATTTTTTACCTTATATAGCTTTATTCTTCCAGCTACTTATACTGGAGGCAGAATAGGTTTGGTGTCGCTTCAATTCATAACTCCGAGTTTGGCTTTGTTCTCTTTTTTATTTGCTTTACTTTTAGCATTTATATTTCCCTTTTCCATATATGCTTTTAGGCAGAAGAAAATGAGTCGGGTGAAGTCTTCTACACTAGGTAGCGTTTTGGGCAGTATCCTCCCGCCACTTCTGTGTTGTTCGCCCTTATTGCCAACAGTGGCTGCAGTATTAGCTGGATTTTTCCCTTTTATTTTTGGGGTAAGTGGCTTTATACAAGGGTTTATAGCTAGTTATGAAATACCCATTTTTATAATAGCAGTATTAATTTTGGTATATTCACTAGAGCAAAATTCTAGACAAGTGGTGTATGCTAGGCGCGGAATATGTAATTTATAATAGTGGCATGCTATATTATTATATAAATATATAAAAAAATAAGTTTGATTTGCGGATTGAATTGTCCTAAAATAGTAGAGATTAATAGATTTTAAAAATAAGATTATTTCCAATGCCTAATAAAAAAATTCCTGATGAGTTTTTACTCGCCTTTAAACAGGCTCTAAACCATTTTTCTAAACTATCTGACAAAAATATATTTATTTATGAGACGCCTTTCGTTGGTGTTCAACATGCTTCTCGGGCTTATCCTCCAGTGATAAGTTTAGGATTTAGGAAATCTAAATGGGTATATCCTATTGTAGTGAATCAGCGTCGTGATATTAAAATATTTTTTCAAAGTTTATCTTTAGAACAAAAAATAGGATTATTAGCTCACGAATTATCCCATGTTTTCGTTTATTCTAATTTTTCTCGCTTGGGAATGATTATTTTTTGTATTCGTTATGCTTTTAACAAGAATTTTGTTAGAAAAATTGAGAAGGAAACCGACTTGCGCGTAGTGGCTAATGGTGCGGGTAAATGTTTATTTATGGAAAGGATAGCAGTATTTAAATTTAGAAGAAATAAACCCTATCCTGAGACTGAGGATACCTATATTTCACCAGCTGAACTTTTAGACAACTTAAAAAAATATCCTGAACTATATTCAGAGGCAGATTTAGCAGAGTGTTTAGATGAGTTTAAATTAATAGAGGAAGAATTAAAATATCTTAAATTACCCATGCGGATATCAGCTTCTAGAAAAATGAAACATAGTTTAAAAACCCTTATAGCTTTTTTACCAGAATTCTGTAAGATATTTTATATTGTGTTGATAGAAAAGATTTATAAAGATTAATTGTTTAACAGTTAGTTATAATAGGTCTCCATAGTTCAACGGATAGAACATGAGTTTCCGGAACTCAAAATGAGGGTTCAATTCCCCCTGGAGGCACAATTTTAGTAGATAGAATCTAGTTAGCTTTTTATGAAGATGATTAGGGTTAGTAAATTATTCACTTGTTCTAAATTAATTGCGGAGTGGACGGGGGTCGAACCCGCGACCTCCTGCGTGACAGGCAGGCGCTCTAACCAACTGAGCTACCACTCCAATTTTTAGGCCAATTAACTATTCAAATACATAATTCTATTTTGTAATAGAGTTTTTGATAGTGAAAGTAAGTGTTATTATAAATCATAAAAAAGCTATATCTTATAGCTAAGTACAAAAAAAATCATAGCAAAATAATTTTATATTGTCAAAATATGTGGCGGTATAAAATAGAGAATAAATTTCTGTTTAAATTTGGTCATCTGTCAGATTTAAGCTTAAAGGGTTTAGCCTTTTATTTAATACTAACTTCTATAGTAAAGTGCTATGATATATAATCAGTGATATTATAAATTTAGTAATAATTTAATATTTATGTCTACTCATCTTAGCGTTGGTTTGGCTTTAGGTTCTGGGGGGTATAGAGGATTTGCGCATATTGGAGTCATTAAATCTCTAGTAAAAAATAAGATTCCTATAGACTATCTAAGTGGCTGTAGTTCTGGAGCTTTAGTAGCCGCTCATTATGCCCGGTTTAAGGATGTTGTACAATTAGAGCAAGACTTACTTCATAATCGTCGAGATCAACTCTTTGCTTTACTAGATCTTAATTGGACGGGGGGATTAATCAGTGGTCAAAAATTAACTGTTTATTTAGAAAAGAAATTACAGAATAGTTATTTCAAAAGTTTAAAGATTCCTCTTAGAATCATCGCTACTAATATATCTAATGGTAAACTTTGTAGTCTTAATCAAGGCAAGGTGGCTCCAGCGGTTAGAGCCAGCATTTCTGTCCCTTTAATTTTTAAACCGTTCTTATATCAAGGAAAATTATTAGCTGACGGAGGGCTGAGTGATCCAGTCCCTGGGGATTCAGTTCGGAAGATGGGTGCGGATTTTGTTATTGGAGTTAATTTATATAACAAAAAAGAATTTATAGTTAGAAAATTTACCTTATCTAAAGTATTGCGACGTGCGGCTGCCATTATTCTTTATAACTTGTCTCAGAATTCAGCCGCTAATTGCGATATTGTTATTGAACCAGACACCTCTCACTTTGCTAGAAGAAGTAATATGAGTAAATATTTTACCCAAGAGATCGCTGAACAGATTATGCTGATTGGTGAACGAGCTACCGATAAAATGATTCCCCGAATAAAAGCTAAGTTAAAATTATAATTTTTATGAAATATAAATTATATACTACTTCACAAACAGCTTGGGCGGGGATGTTTGAAGCTATGATTCAAGCCCAGTATTCAATTTATTTGGAGATGTATATTTTTTTAGATGATACCCAAGCAACTTATAATTTTTTAAGATTACTACGAGAAAAAGCACAAGCTGGTCTGGAGGTGATAGTTATTGCTGATTCCTTCGGTAGTGCTTCTTTAGCTAAGAAGGCCGTGGAAGGTTTGCGGACGGCAGGGGTGGAATTCATTTATTTTAGCCATTGGTTTCGTCATACCCACCGAAAAATTTTAATTATTGATAATAAGATTGCTTTTACAGGTGGAGTTAATATCGAGGAAAAAACTCGCAGTTGGCGAGATATTCAAATTAGACTTCAAGGTAAAATTGTTAGTCCACTGTTGAAATCTTTTGCCTACAGTTATGAGATGGCTGGAGGGAAAAGAGCTTCAATTCTAAAGTTTAGTCAGAAACCCTTAGTGCAAAAAATCAAGTCTTGGATTATAGACAACTTTGCTCGTACTAGTAAAAGCTATTATTTAAATGATTATTATAAGCAAAGAATAATTAATGCTAAAACTTCCATTATTATTGTTACCCCCTATCTTTTGCCTCCTCGTTGGCTTATTGCTTTGCTAGACAATGCTACGCATAGAGGAGTCAAAGTAGAGATTCTAATTCCTGATGATACCGACGTTAAGTCCCTTAATAGAGTTAATTATTTAAATGCTCGCCATTTATCTTCTTTGGGTATTAAAGTTTATTTAATGTCCAGGATGAATCATGCTAAAATTATGCTGATTGATGGGGTAGAGGGGGTTATTGGTTCACAGAATATGGATGTTCTGTCTTTTAATTGGAATATTGAAGTCGGTATATTTTTTCGTCAAAAAGATTTAGTAAATGATTTAGAAAAAATTATTATTCAATGGAGAGCGGGATCTGTGGCTCTAGATATTAATAAAAAAAAGGTAGAGGTTATTGATAGGATTCTAATATTAATTCTAAAATTATTTTATACAATATTTTAGAATTACTTTATTTTAGTTATTTAATAACTTAGGGTTTGTTTTTTTATCATTTTTTCTATATAATACTAAACCAGCGGCATCAGCTGAAGCTATTCTCTAACTTATAATTATAATTTTATAAGTTTAGAGATTTTTATTTTATGTCTAAGAATCAAAAATTTATTAAGATTAGAGGAGCTAGAACCCATAATCTTAAAAATATTAATTTAGATATTCCTCGTAATCAATTAATTGTTATTACTGGTTTATCTGGTTCGGGTAAATCCTCTTTAGCTTTTGATACTATTTATGCTGAAGGACAAGGTCGTTATGTAGAATCTCTATCTTCTTATGCCCGTCAATTTATGGGTTTACTTGATAAACCGGAGGTAGATTCAATTGAAGGTTTATCGCCGGCAATTTCTATTGATCAACGTAGTACTAGCCATAATCCGCGTTCTACGGTTGGTACTATCACTAATATTTATGATTATTTAAGATTATTATATACCCGAGTTGGAGTTCCATATTGCCCACATTGTCAACTTAAATTAAAAAAAATTATTATTAGAAAAGAATCTGTTAAGGCTCTAGATCATCATAAGATCAAACTTAATAAATTAGAAATTAAATTTGTTTGTCCTGCTGGTGATTACCAACGTTCTAGTTTGGAACTTCGTGACTTTTCTTTTAATTCTGCTCATGGGGCTTGTCAATCCTGTGGCGGTTTAGGTACTAAATTAGAGATTGATCCTGGTTTAGTTTTTAATAGGCGTTTGAGTATTCTAGAAGGAGCAATTAAAGCCTTGCCATCGTCTAGTTTTAGTAGTAAAAATCTGTTTCCAGAATTGAAGGATCTAGCTATTCGTCATAATTTTAGTTTACGTTCAGCGGTTGGTGATTTAAATTTAGAGCAAGAGAACTTTATTCTATATGGTGATGCAGATTTTTCTGGATTATTGGTTAGTTTGGAAAATAGATATCATAATACTAAATCTAGTTTTGTCCGGCAAGAGATTGAGAAAGTTATGCGGGTGTCTGTTTGCCCAGTTTGTCAGGGATCACGTTTAAAGTTGGAAAACTTAATGATCAAAATTAATAAATTGTCCATTATTGAACTTAGTCGTCAAAGTATTAAGGAGTTAGTCATTCTATTTAATAATTGGTTACAGGATTTAAGCCCCAAGAGCACTAATACTAGAATAGCCGGACCAATTATTCGAGAAATAATTAAAAATTTAGGTTTTCTAGTCCAAGTGGGTTTAGACTATTTGAGTTTAGACCGAGCGGCTACCACTCTATCTGGCGGAGAGGCACAACGTATTCGTTTAGCCTCTCAGTTAGGGTCAACTTTAAGTGGGGTTCTTTATGTTTTAGATGAACCCTCCATTGGTTTACATCAAAGAGATAATGAAAAATTAATTGCTATTTTAAAAAAATTACGAGATAACGACAATACCGTTATTGTGGTAGAACATGATGCTTCTACCATGTTAGCTGCCGACTGGTTAATTGATATTGGTGTGGGAGCAGGGGATTTTGGAGGTGAAGTTTTATTTTCTGGCACACCCTCTGGTATCAAGAATTGTGCTTCATCTTTAACTGGTGCCTATTTATTTGGTAAGAAGAAGATAGCAAGACCTAAAGCATTACATATGGGTAATGGTAAGTCTATTAAAATTATCGGGGCCCGGGAACATAATTTAAAAAATATTGATGTGGAGATTCCTTTAGGAAAATTAATAGCTTTAACTGGTGTATCGGGTTCAGGCAAATCAACTCTATTGAATGATATTTTAGTTCGGGCTTTAAATAATAAATTTTATCAAGGGAAAGTTCTTCCTGGTGCTCATAAATCTCTAACGGGTTTAGAGTTTATTAATAAAGTAATTGATATTGATCAGTCACCAATTGGTCGTACCCCTAGATCTAATCCAGCTACTTATACTGGTTTGTTTACTTATATTCGGGAGATATTTGCCGGTTTACCTGGAGCCCAGGTTAAAGGTTTTGATGCTGGATATTTTTCTTTTAATGTTCCTGGTGGACGATGTGAGAATTGTGCTGGTGCCGGAGCGGTTAAAGTTGAAATGCAATTTTTATCAGACATATACCTACCCTGTGAAGTATGTGGAGGGAAAAAATTTAAATCTAAAATTTTAGAGATTTTATATCAAGGTAAAAATATTATGGAAATTTTGGATTTAACTGTGTCTGAAGCCCGAAATTTTTTTAGAGATCATTCAGCTATTAGTCGAAAATTGAAAACTTTAGATGAAGTTGGTTTGGGTTATATTAAACTCGGTCAAAGTGCTACCACCTTTTCTGGTGGGGAAGCGCAGCGCATTAAATTAGCTAGTGAATTAGCTCGTCGGGCCACGGGTAAGACTTTATATATTTTAGATGAGCCTACCACTGGTTTACATTTTGATGATATTAGACGTTTGCTTAAAGTCCTGAATATTTTAGTTGAGCAAGGCAATACTGTTCTAATTATTGAACATAATTTAGATGTAATCAAATCCGTAGATTGGATTATTGATTTAGGACCAGAGGGCGGGGAGACTGGTGGCTATTTAGTCGCTACTGGAACTCCGCTAGAAGTAGCTAACACCGCTGAAAGCTATACTGGTCAGTATTTAAAAAAGGTTTTGTAATAATTTTACCGATTAAAGATTAGCCAGAATCTTTAGTTGTAAAACTTCATTTTTAGTATTTAAAACAGCAAAAGTAGCTGGGTAGAGAGTACCCGCTAGATTTCCTGGATTAGCAATTATAGTGGATTTATTTTGTTTAAAGTCTGGCTTATGAGTATGTCCGTAAAAGATAAAATTCAAATTGTTTTTGCTAATTTTTAATAAATTATTAATTTCTTTAGGTTTATGGCAGAAAGCTATTTCTGTATGATCTAAGTTTTTTTTGCCGATTTCTTGGCAGTAATTTATATTCTGATATTTTTTAAGTTCAGTAATAGTATAGATTTCGGCATTGCCATGAACTATAAAAATTTCGTTTGGAAAGTTTGATGCTAAATAGGAAATAGTTTCTTTAGTGGTGGCATCACCGCAAAAGATTATTTTTTCAATTCTATTTTTTTGGCACCAAGTAAGACATTTGTGAAGGTTAGCAAGGTTATCATGGATGTCAGAGATAATAGCAATAAACATATAGTTAAGGATTGTCTCTATTTTTTACTTCGTAATTTTATTTCGTAAGTCATCTGTTCTAATTTACGCAGATGCCCACGAGCTTGATCATATTTTGTTCGCAAGTAGCTAGTTAAGTCAAAGTCAACAAGTTGAGCCATGATATTATCAGCAATTCTTTTTATTTTAGCCACTTCATTAAATTTACCATTAGCCGCTTGATTAGTAGCAAAGCGAACTAATTCTCCTATCAAATCGCAAATGCCCCCTAAGTAAGCTTCATAATTTAAAGTTAATTCCTTTATTTTGTTAATTTTTTTATGTTTAATGATGGCATAAAAAGTTTTTCCTTCCAAATACTCTTCAGTTGCCGCCCGATAAGTACCTTCCTTTTGCAAGCGGTCTATTCCAAAATGTCTTTCTAGGTTTTTGAATTTCTTTTCTATATCTTTGAATTTAAGTTCAGCAGTTTTATAATCTTGGCGCTGTAAAGCAAAAATAGCTTTTTTAGCTTCAAAAAGTAGTTTATTAGTAATTTCAATTATATTGTGGCGTTCTGACTCATTATTTTTATAGTCACGTTTTAATTCTTTTAAAAGATTGGCGTTGATCATAAAGAATATTTATATTTTATTAGATATTTATTATTCAATTACTCTAAAGACTTCAGCGATGGTAGTTATTCCTTGTAAGGTCTTTAGAATACCGTCTTGCAACATAGTAATCATACCCGATTCTATTGCTGCGGTTTCAATATCAAAATCGGTAATATTTTCAGTTTGAATTAGTTTACGAATTTTTGGAACCATGGCGATAGTTTCATATAGTCCTAGACGTCCCTTATAGCCTATTTGTCCGCATTTAACACAGCCAGCTCCTTTATAAAATATTAGTTTATCAGGGATTTTCACCTTAGGATTATGGATGGTACTTAAAATATTCTTGACTCGTTGTAAATTCTCCGAACTGATTTTTTCTTCTTGCTTACAATAAGGGCAAATATGGCGGACCAAGCGTTGGCCGATGGTGAACTCAATAGCGTTAGCTAGAGTTTGACGATTTACACCTAAACTAACAAAACGAGAAATTGCTCCTGCGGCGTTATTAGCATGGATACTAGAGAGGACTAAATGTCCGGTTAAAGAGGCTTCAATCGCAATCTTAGCAGTTTCATTATCCCTAATTTCTCCAATCATCATAATGTTAGGATTTTGACGAAGTAATGAACGCATAGCCGAAGAAAAAGTATAACCTTGTTCTTCATCAATTTGAGTTTGCATTATTCCAGGTAGTTCATATTCAATAGGATCTTCAATAGTTATAATTTTCACGTCAGGTTTGTTTAGTTGATTTAAAATACTGTATAGAGTGGTGGTTTTACCTGACCCAGTTGGGCCAGTGGTAATAATTATACCGCTAGTTTTTTTCATAGCTAGGTGTAGGGAATTCAAGGCAATAGAGCTTATTCCTAATTTTTTCATATCCAAATTGGCCGCCGAAGAGGATAATAAACGAATAACAATAGTTTCTCCATAGCCTCCAGAAATAATAGATACTCGACAATCAACTTTATAATCAGGCATATAAATAACGAAACGTCCGTCAAACGTAGCTTGTTTAATATTCGTTGCTTCTCCAGCTAGTATTTTTATTTTAGACAATAGTGGGGGGTAACTGGTTTTTGGTAAAGTTAATATATTATGAAGAATACCATCAATACGAAAACGTATTTTTACATTTTTTTCTGTAGGCTCAATATGAATATCTCCGGCCTCACTAATTACCCCCAAGGAAAGGACTAAAGCTAATAATTCATCAGTGGGAGTCTCTTTTACTGTTGCAGCTATCTTAGTAATATCAGCACTTAAGGCTTGGCTCAAAGTTGCCTGATCCGAACTGATTTTCAAACCTCGTCCGATAGTCTGGGAAATGACTATATCATATAGATTGTTAATATAATCAAAATTGCCTATAACTCGGTAAACTTCTGGTAAAGAAGTTATCCCTTCTAGAGTTTTTAAAACTCCGTCTTGTAGCATAGTAATCATGCCATCTTCAATTGCTTGTTGTAATATTTTAAACGCTGGAGCTTTATCAATGGTTAATTGTTTAATCTTATCATTCATGGTGAAGATTTCATAAATACCAATTCTTCCTTTATAACCAGTGAAATTACAATATTGGCAACCAGCACCGGCTTGATATAAGGTAGGTAAAGAAGCCGGTATTTCTACCTTCGCTTTAGGAGAGATAACCGCTAAAATTTTATTAATTTGATCGGTTTCTTTGGCTTCCAAGGAATGTATTTTTTTACAATGAGGACATAATTTACGCACTAAACGTTGTCCAATTACCACGTTAATAGAAGGCACTAAAAAATAAGGTTTGACACCCATATCAACCAAACGAGGAATAGTACCGGCAGCATCGTTAGTGTGTAGAGTGGATAATACCAGATGTCCAGTCAAAGAAGCTTGAACTGATATTTCCGCAGTTTCCAAATCACGAATTTCTCCGATCATTACTATATTAGGATCTTGCCTTAGAATAGAACGTAAGCCATCAGAAAAAGTATAGCCACTTTTTTCATTTACTTGGCTTTGATTAATACCATTTAATTCATATTCAATAGGATCCTCTAAAGTTATTATTTTAGTACCTGGTTGGTTTAATTTATTTAAAATTGCATATAGAGTAGTAGTTTTGCCTGATCCAGTGGGACCCACGGTCAAAATTAGTCCATTAGGTTTAGAGATTTCTTTATTTAATATGGGCATGATTTCTGGACGAATTCCTAGCTTTTCAAATTCTAAGTTAGCGGTAGCAGAGTCTAATAAACGCATGACTACGCTCTCTCCGTAGGCAGTCGGTAAGAAAGAGCAACGAACATCAATTTTTTTATCGCTTAGATAAATTGTATATCGTCCATCTTGAGGTTGATCATCTATATTAATCTTAACTCGAGCCAAAATTTTTAAACGAGAAATTATTTTGTGCCATTTTTCTCTATCTATAAGCGCGGCCTTCTGTAATACTCCATCAATACGTATTCTTATTGCTACTCCTTTTTCTTCAGCTTCAATATGAATATCGCTACCCCCTACTTTTAAAGCAGTAGCCAACATCAAAGTTACGACATCGGTAATATTAACCTCATTGATTTTTTTATTAAGATTTTTGTAATTACTAACATCTTCTTGGAATTTTTTTAAATCTTCTTCATTTATTTCTACACCGCTTTCATATTTTTTTATCTTAGGCAGAGAGGCATAAGCTTCCATAGCCCTGGCCATACTGGCCTTAGAAACTAAATAGAGTTTAGCGTTGGCAAAGTATTGTTTACTTAAACGTTCCACTTCTTCTCGTATTTTAGCGTTAGGAGCTAAACAAGCAAAACGAATATTTTGGCCATCATAATAAAAACAGATTAGATTAATTTCTTTGGCTCGTCCTTCTTGTACTAGCGATAATGCTTCAGGACTGATGGGAAAACCAGATAAATTAACGTAATTTAAACCTGCTATCGTAGCCGCTTGTTTGGTTTGTTTTTCAATTTCTTTATTTTTTATTTCGTCTTGCTTTTTAGCAAAACGACCGCTGACACTTTCCTCGTCATCGGTCGGATTTATCAAGTTTTTTATTGAAGGAAAATCACTCATAATTGTATTTAATAGTTTTGATTTTAAATAGAGTTTCGGCGATTAAAGAGTCTTTCCAACTTAGCAATGACTCCTTTATTTTCCAGACGTAAAAATAGACTAGTCCAAGTAGCGATTCTAAAAGTAGTCAGTATAGCTCCAAATATTATAATTATCACTATAGCTAAGAGGATGGCTATTAACGCCAGCCAACTTAAATTCAGTATTAATCCTAATAAAAATAAAGGAAGTAAAAAAACAATCAATAATAATATGGCCAGGATACTAGCTATAAAGCTTATAATAAATAAAATAATTCCTATTTCTAAACTCACTAGCCAATTTTTTATAAATAGTTTAGTTCCTTTTTCCAGGGAAGCGACAAAAGAGCGATTATCTAGAACCTTATAAGCGATGGCATAGTTAATCATTAGAGATAATCCCACTGAAATAGGAACGAAAATTACAAATAAAATAATATAAATTATAGCTAAAACGTTAATATTTTGAATGACCAAAAATAGAAGCGGGAGACTGACAATAAAAAAGATAGCCGCAATTAAAATTTTAATTATGAGGTTCAAACCTAATACCGACCAGAAATGGTGATTTCCTACGGTTAAACTGCGACGTATAGTTAGTGGCGAATCATTCTTTTTGAATTTTAAAATCTTTTTTACATCATTAATTAAGCCAGCTTGAGAAGTTATAGCCAACCAAATAAAAACTACCAAAATAATAGTGGCGCTTAATAAAACCGAGGCAATACTCATAACTACTAATATATTACTATGAAACAGAGCAATTATTCCCAAGCTGAAATTCCTCATTAAGTCCCCAATAGCCAGAATATTACTTAATTGATAATAAGAACCATTTATTAGACCTTGATTTAGATTTTGACTTAGGATTTGATATCCCCAAGCACTGCCTCCGCCTACTAGAGAAGCGAATATTCCTAAAAACCAGAGATATTTATTTTTCCAAGTAATACCCCAAGCTTGTTTTAGTAAAGATCGGTAAGAAAACATATGTTTAGTACGATTAAAAAGCAATTTTTAAATTAATTTATTTGATTTTTGTTATTCAATAAATTGAAAAATTTAATAAACTCTGATAATATTATAACATAAATTTTTAATTAATACCAAATACTAATCTTTATATATGTCCCATATTATTACTGACAAAAAATTGATTGATGAGATCATTACTAGGAGCGTCCAGACCATATTACCTAGCCGAGAAGATTTTCGTAAACTCTTGTTATCTGGCAAGCGAATCAAATTTTATATTGGCACTGATCCTACTGGGACCTCTTTACATTTAGGGCATGCCACTAATTATATGGTTTTAGAAAGATTGCGACGTTTAGGTCACGAAGCTATATTATTAATTGGTGATTTTACCGCTCGTATCGGCGATCCTAGTGATAAAAGTGCGGCTAGAGTTCAGCTCTCCAAACAAGAGGTAAAAAATAATATTAAAACTTGGTTGAAACAAATTAAACCAATTGTTAATTTAAATGATCCTAATAATCCAGTGAAGATTAGATATAATAATGATTGGCTCGCTAAGCTCACTTTTGAAGAAGTAATTAAATTGGCGGCTCATTTTACCGTTCAGCAAATGTTGGAGAGAGATATGTTTGCCAAAAGGATAAAAGAAAATAAACCCATTCATTTGCACGAATTTTTTTATCCTTTAATGCAAGGTTATGATAGTGTCGCTTTAGATGTGGACATGGAGCTCTGTGGCAATGATCAAAGATTCAATGCTTTAGCGGGCAGAACTCTATTAAGAAAAATAAAAAATAAACAAAAATTTGTTTTTATCACCACCCTTTTAGAAAATCCTGTAACTGGTGAAAAAATGATGTCTAAAAGTTTAGGCACGGGAGTGTTTTTAGATGAAACTCCTAATAATATGTATGGCAAAATAATGGCTCAAGCTGATGAGAATATTTTACAATTGTTTATTGATTGTACCTATGTATCAATGTCTAAAATTAATGGCATTAAGCAAGAATTGAAATCTGGACAAGCTAATCCACGAGATATTAAAATGTCTTTAGCTTGGGAAATAACTAAAATTTATCATGGTAAAAAATTAGCTGATCAAGCCCAGGAATATTTTATTAGGACCATTCAAAAAAAAGGTTTGCCCCATAAGATAAAAACTTGGCGAGCCACTAAAAGTAAATATAAGTTAGTTGATTTATTACTAGAAACTAAATTAGCTAGTTCTAAAACCGAAGCTCGGCGTTTAATTGAACAAGGAGCAATTAAGCTTCAAGATCAAGGTAAATTACGTGTTGTGCATGATGTTAAACAAGAACTTGTTATTAAATCAGAATTAATTATTTCTCGAGGTAAATTACGCTTTATAAAAGTGATTCATTAGTAGATTATTAGATTTTATTTATGTTACTGGAAGATTTAAAATTAAAAATTAATTCTGCTTTGGAGCTTTCTCAAACAACTTTTTCTTATCCTTCTGATTTAGGATTGGGACATTTAAGTTTGGCTTGTTTTGTCTTAGCTAAAGCACGTAAAATAAATCCAGCTAATTTAGCTCAAGATTTAGTACTTAATTTGAAAGATAATCAACAATTAAAAAAATATTTTTTTGATATTAAGGCTGTAGGGCCTTATTTGAATTTTTTTATTAGACCCGAATATTTAGCAGAAGAAATTATTTCCGCTATAAGAAAAGAAAAAAATAGTTATGGTCAAAATAGAACTGGGAAGAAGCAAAAGATTATGATTGAATATTCCAATGGTAATACTCATAAAGAATATCATATTGGACATTTGCGTAATATTGCCTATGGCGATGCTGTCAATCATCTATTAGAAGCCAGTGGCTATCATTCTATCCCAGTTTCCTATATTAATGATTTTGGACTTCCAGTAGCCAAGACTATTTGGAATTGGTATAGGAATCCAGATTATAGTAAAAGCTCAGAATCCCGGGGCTATTTATTGGGACGTTGTTATGCTGAAGCTAATAAGTTATTAGCTAATAATGCCAAAGGGAGAGAGGAAGTGACTGCCATAATGAAAGAGATTGAGAGTAGGCAAGGTAAAAGTTATAAATTTTGGCAGATTTCCAGACAATGGAGTATTGACTATTTTGATTCTATATATAAAGAATTAGCAGTAAAATTCGTTCATATATTTTATGAGAGCGAAGTTATTATGACTGGTTTAGATCTAGTGAAAGATTTAATTTCTAGGGGAATATTCGTAAAAAGTCAAGGAGCAATTATTGCTAATTTAGAAGAGTATGATTTAGGAGTTTTACCAATCATTAGAACTGATGGTACTGCCTTATATGTGGTAGCAGATTTAGCTTTAGCTTCAGAAAAATTTAAAAAATATGATTTAGATCAATCAATTTATGTTGTAGATGTACGACAAAGTCTTTATTTTAAGCAATTATTTAAAATTTTAGAGTTAATGGGTTATAAACAGCCAATGCATCACCTGACTTATGATTTTGTAACCTTACCAGGAGGTATGATGTCTTCTCGGACTGGCAATATTATTACCTATCAGAAATTAAAGGATCAGATATCGTCTCAATTATGGATTGAAACTAAAAAACGTCATAGTGACTGGTCAGATAATCAGATTAGAAAAGTGGTAAATAATTTAAGTTTGGCTACCATGAAATTTGAGATGCTTAAGGTTAGTGCTGATAAAATTATTACCTTTGATATCTCTGAAGCGATAAAATTTGAAGGCTACACTGCTTGTTATATACAATACAGTTATGCTCGTTTTAAAAATATTATTCGTAAAGGTGAATTTAAGATGTCAGGTGGTAAACAATATTTGAACGAATTACAAGAAATTAAGGAACAAGAGCTATTATTAAAACTGGCTAAATATCCAGAAATTATTAGATTAGCTACGGAAAAGTATAATCCTAGCGAATTAACTAAATATTTATTTGAATTAGCTCAATTAGCTAATGATTATTATCATAAAATAAACATTTTAAAATCGGAAAATAAAAAAAGGAAAGCCCGCTTGAATTTAATTAGTGCCGTTAGTCAAATAATCGCCAATGGTTTTAATATTATCGGAATTAAAACCTTGGAAAGAATGTAGTCTTAAAATTTATTAGTTTTAGTTAATTATTGGCCTTAACTATTTAATTGAAGTAATATAAATTTATATGAAAAAAGTAGAAACTAGTAATTCTTTAGATGAGTTGGTATCACTTTGTAAACGGCGGGGTTTTGTTTTTCCCTCTTCAGAAATTTATAGTGGTTTTACGGCGGTTTATGATTTTGGTCCTTATGGAGTGGAGTTAGCTAATAATATTAAAAAGCTCTGGTGGCGAGCTATGACGCAGTTACGCGATGATATAGTAGGTTTAGATTCAGCAATTTTTATGAACCCTAAAGTCTGGGAGGCTTCTGGCCACGTCGCTGGTTTTTCTGACCCTTTGACTGAGTGTAGAAAATGCCATGCCCGTTTAAGATTAGATACTTTGTTAGAAGATGTTGATATTTTTGCTGATGAAAAAATGAGCGAAGAAGAAATTAATAAGATTTTTGATGCCCACAAAGATAAAATAAAATGTCCAGTCTGCGGAGCTAAAGATTTTACCCCTGGGAAAAAATTTAATTTATTAGTTCAGTCTAATTTAGGAAATTTTACTGGAGATTGGACTAAGACCCCTACTTATCTACGAGGAGAAACTTGCCAAGGTATTTATGTTAATTTTAAAAATGTTATAAATTCTGTTCGGGTTAAAATTCCTTTTGGTATTGCTCAAATTGGTAAAGCCTTTAGAAATGAGATTACTGCTAGACAATTTATTTTTCGGACTAGAGAATTTGAACAAATGGAGATGCAATATTTTATAAAACCTGGAGATGATCATAAGTATTATGAAATTTGGAAAAAACTACGTTGGCAGTTCTATTTAGATTTAGGTATTAAGGCAGAACATCTGCGATGGCATAAACATGAGAATTTAGTTTTTTATGCTAAAGAAGCTTATGATATTGAATATAAATACCCCTTTGGTTTTAAAGAATTAGAGGGTATTCATGCTAGAGGTGATTACGATTTGAGTCAACACAGTAAATTTTCAGGAATAGATTTAAGTTATTCAGACCCTATAACAAATAAGAAATTTATACCTCACGTTATAGAAACTTCCGCCGGCTTAGGGCGTACTTTTTTGGCAGTTTTAAATGAAGCCTATCAAGAAGAGCAATTAGAAAAAGGCTCCAGAATAGTTTTGAAATTAGCTCCAGAATTAGCTCCAATTAAGATTGCTATTTTTCCTTTACTTAAAAATAAGCCTCAGTTAGTTAAATTTGCCCGTAAAGTATATGATAGCTTAAAATTAAATTGGCGCTGTGAGTTTGATGATAATGGTAATATCGGTAAACGTTATCGTCGTCAAGATGAAATTGGTACTCCTTATTGCGTAACCATTGATTTTGATTCTCTCCAAAATAATTGCGTTACTATACGTAATCGTGATACTATGAAACAAGAGATAGTTGAGCTAGTTGGATTATCAAAATTTTTTAAAGATAAATTTCAATAAAAAGTTTAGATTATTTTCACTAGCTTCTAATTAGCAAAAAAATAAAAAATTTCTTATTCTCGGAATCGAATGAGAAATTTTTTTATAAAAATTTTTATTGGACTATTGCTACTTATTTTTATTAGTTATATAATATTAACAGAAATGTTTTTGAATAAAAAATAATAAGAATTAAATTTTTAAAGAGAGGGGGTGAAAATATGAAAAAGAAAGTTGCCAAAAGAAAACCCGCTAAAAAAGTGGTGAAAAAGGTTGCCAAAAGAAAACCCGCTAAAAAGGTTGCTAAGAAAAAAGTGGTTGCCAGAAAGAAAAGAAAATAAAATTTTTTTAGTTTAAAAATTATATAAAAACCACTCAGTTACAGCTGAGTGGTTTTTATATTTAATTTAAATTTATTTTCAGAGTTAAATAGCTATTAAAATAAGAATTTATTTTTTATTCATTGCTCATTTAATATAATAAGTCATGCGATCGTGTATATTAACTGTTTAATTTATTATTCATAATATAAAATGTATAAATTATTAGGAGGAAAATCAGCTAAATCAAAATTTTTTTATTTAAGCGGATTGCTATTAATTCTATTAATTGTTTTTGTTACTTGTTTATATTATTCTGTTCACAAATTAACCGTTAATTTTTTTGATATCGGACAAGGAGACTCGGCTTTAATAATTTTACCAAATAAACAGACTATTTTAATAGACGGTGGTCCAGACAATACCGTCTTACGCCGGTTAGGAGATAGTTTGCCTTTTTATCAACGTCAAATTGATTTAATTATTTTTAGTCATTATCATCGTGATCATATTACTGGGCTAATAGAGGTTTTAAATAGGTATAAAGTTAAAGAAATAATTTATGCTCCTAGTCATTTTGATTCTTCTCTTCTTAGAACTTTATGGAGGACTATTAAAGAACAAAAAGTTACTACCGTACCTATACCGAGAACCGCTCAATTGTATTTATCACCTAATTGTTTTTTATATTTTTTAAATCCTCAAATTTTGTGGGTAAAAAATGATCAGAATAATTCTTTAATAGTCAGACTGTCTTGCCAAGGAAAAATTTTTTTATTTTCTGGTGATAATAATGCGTTGGTAGAAAAAAAATTAGTAAATTATGCTTGGGATATAAAAGCTGACGTCTTAAAGATCTCTCATCATGGGTCTAAAACCGCTAGTAGCAAATTGTTCTTACAAAAAGTTAATCCAGACCTAGCTATCATATCCTTAGGCCTAGATAATCGCTTTGGGCATCCTAATCAAGTGGTTCTTGATAGGCTCAATGAGTTAGGTATTCCTTTTAGACGGACTGATCAATCAGGTAGTGTGAAGATTGTCATATTGGGGGAAAATAGTTATAAAAAATAGGGATTTTTATAGATTTTTAAGTAACTATCAAGTTGACCGTCACTGATAAGTTTGCTATAGTTAAAATAAGGTTTATTGGCCTATTTTTATTGTTCTAAGCTGTATTAAGTTATATGATTATTACTTGGCAGGGGCATTCCTGCTTTAAAATTCAAGATAAAATTGGTTCAGAAGGGATAACTTTAGTTACTGATCCTTTTGATAAAACCATTGGTTTAAAAGTACCTAATTTTGAAGCTGATATCATAACCGTTTCACATCAACATTTTGATCATAATAATGTGAAGGCCCTGCGAGGAAATCCTTTTATTATTGATTGTGCTGGTGAATATGATGTTAAAGGGATTCTAATTGAGGGAGTAGATTCTTATCACGACGATAAGAAAGGTGCTGAACGAGGGAATAATATTATTTTTAGGATTGAGTTTGATGATATTTCGGTAGTTCATTTAGGTGACTTAGGGCAGACTTTAGATGATAGCCAATTAGAAAAATTAGCGGGAACAGATATTTTGTTAATCCCAATTGGGGGCAAATATACTATTGGTGCTAAGCGAGCCGTAGAGCTTATTGCTCAAATTGAACCGCGTATTGTTATCCCTATGCATTATAAAACTAAAGATTTAAAAATGGATATTGACGGAGTTGATAAGTTTATTAAAGAATTGGGTTTAACCCCAGTTTATGAAGAAAAACTAAAAATTTCTAAAAGAGATCTTCCTCAAGAAGATCGAGAGTTAGTAATATTAAATCATTAAAATTTATGGTTAATCCTAAGAAGGAACAGACTTTGGTTATCCTGAAGCCTGATGCAGTGCAAAGAGGTTTAATTGGAGAGATTATTAAGAGATTAGAAACTGTTGGATTAAAGCTAGTTGCTTTAAAAATAGTTTTAGCTAGCGAAAAACAGCTTTGGGAACACTATAGTAAGGACGATGAGTGGTTTCTTAAAAAAGGCCAAGGAATTATAGAAAATCGGAAAAGTGCTGGTCTATCAATAGACAAGGAAGCGATTCAATATGGTAAGGATATCATCCGAGCTTTAATTAAATTTATGACTTGTGGTCCGATAGTACCAATGGTTTGGGAGGGAAATCAAGCAGTGGGAATTGTAAAAAAATTAGTAGGCTCAACTGAGCCCTTAAGTTCTGACGCTGGAACAATTCGTGGTGATTATACTTTAGACTCCTACGCTATCGCTAGTGTTGATGATCGAGCAGTTCGTAATCTAATACATTGTTCTGATCCTACAAGTGATGCTAAACGTGAAATACCGATTTGGTTCAGTACTAAAGAAATTATTAAATATCGTTTGGTATCTGAACAAATTCTTTATGATGTCAATTTAGACGGCATAACAGAATAAAATTATGTCGGAAAAAGAACGGAACAAAAGAATATTATTTATGAAAATAGGTGTAGTATTTTTTACTATTCTTATATTATCTATTTGGGTTTTTAATTTAAAAAATGTTTGGAGGGATAATAATCAAACTCCGTCATCTCATAACCAAGCTTCTTGGTCAAACTTGAAAGTTAATTGGGATAAAACCATAACTAGCATACAGCAACAATTAAATAAGAATCAACAAGCAAAGAATCTCCAAAAAGCCAGTAGTACCAAATTTTTAGTAAATTTACTAAATAATACTAGAACTTATAGTTCTTCTTCGTCGGTTATTAAAACTACTGCTACTGTGCCAGTCGTTAGCACTTCCGTATCTATTCCCACCCCTATTCCAGTATCTAGCAATACCCCCCGTTTTATAAGTACCACCAGCTCTCCATTGATAAGCAATTCTAGAAATTGTCCTCAATATATAAATTGTATGCCAACTATAGATGAGCCAGCTCATTCTTGTCAGATTCCAGCCGGTTGTGAAAATATAACCACCTTAGTTTATTAATTTTATATGTCCAAATTAACTAAAAATAATCATAAAAATTCGTCCTCAAAATCATCTGATGTTTCCTCATTGGAATCAATTAATTCCTATAAGAAAACGCCTTATGGTTTAGTAAAAGAACAACCCATTGTTGATGAAATGAGTAAATCGTATTTGGAATATGCTATGAGCGTCATTGTAGCCCGAGCTTTACCTGATGTACGAGATGGTTTAAAGCCAGTGCATCGGCGTATCTTATATGCTATGTGGAGTATT
The DNA here is from genome assembly GCA_964588465.1 of uncultured Gammaproteobacteria bacterium. Lineage (GTDB taxonomy): Bacteria > Patescibacteriota > Patescibacteriia > Patescibacteriales > UBA12465 > UBA12465. Next base: position 27,979 of record CAZPPL010000005.1, on the reverse strand, counting down.
GGTTTAAAATCCAGTGCTAAATTTCGTAAGTCGGCTACTGTAGTAGGAGAAGTTCTAGGTAAATACCATCCTCATGGTGATACCGCAGTTTATGATTCTATGGTGCGTCTAGCTCAAGACTTTTCTATGCGCTATCCTCTAGTCCATGGTCAAGGAAATTTTGGTTCTATGGATGGTGATAGGGCGGCTGCGATGCGTTATACTGAAGCAAAATTATCTGCAGTTTGTGAAGAGATGTTGTTTGATATTGATAAAGATACGGTAGACTTTATTCCTAATTATGATGGTAGTCATAAAGAGCCACGTTTATTACCCGCTAAATTACCCAATCTATTACTTAATGGTACCATGGGAATTGCCGTGGGTATGTCCACTAATATTCCACCCCATAATCTAAGGGAATTGGCAGGAGCTATTGATTATTTAATTACCAATCCTGATGCTAGCGTTGAAGATTTAATGCAGTTTGTCAAAGGACCAGATTTTCCTACTAGGGGAATTATTTATGATAAGACTGAAATATTGAACGCTTACGCCACTGGCAGAGGTGGAGTAGTGCTTCGTGGACGGGCCTTAGTGGAAGAAGAAAAATCTGGTAATTTTAAAATTATTATTTCCGAGATTCCTTATCAAGTAAATAAAGCAGATTTAGTAGAAAAAATTGCTAATTTAGTTAAGGATAAAAAACTTGAAGGGATTAAGGCCTTACGTGACGAATCTGATAAAGATGGAGTACGAGTAGTTATTGAGCTCAAAAAAGATTCTTATCCTAAGAAGATTTTAAATAGTTTGTATAAACATACTTCTCTACAAACTACTTTTCATTTTAATATGTTAGCCTTAGTGGATGGTATTCAGCCTAAAGTATTAACTCTTAAGATGATTTTAGAAGAGTATATTAAACATCGTGAGCAAGTTGTTAGCCGTCGTACCCAATTTGATTTGAATAAGGCTTTAGATCGAGCTCATATCTTGGAAGGCTTAATGATCGCTCTAAAACATATTGATGAAGTTATTAAAACTATTAAGGCTTCTAAAGATAAAGATATAGCTAGAATTCATTTAATCAAAAAATTTAAATTGTCTGAAAAACAAGCAGTGGCTATTTTAGAAATGCGTTTACAAAGTTTAGCTGGTTTGGAACAATTAAAAATAGAGCAAGAATTAAAGGAAAAACAGAAATTAATTAAAGCTTTAGAAGCCATTTTAAAATCAGTGGCTAAGATACGTAATATTGTAAGAGAAGAATTAAAAGTTTTAACCAATAAATATGGTGATGAGCGCCGAACTGAAGTTATAGCTCATGGTATTAAGAGATTTAGTATGGAAGATCTAGTCCCTAACGAAGAAACCGTAGTCATGATGACTCGTGATGGTTATATTAAAAGACTGGAACCAGATACTTTCAAAGTTCAAGCTCGTGGTGGTAAGGGAGTAATGGGTTTAACCACCAAAGAAGAGGATATGGTAGAGTTTATGTTTAGCTCTCAAACTCATAATGATGTTTTATTTTTTACCACCAAAGGACGAGTATTTCAATTAAAGATTTATGAGATTCCAGTGGCTTCGCGTATTGCTAAAGGAACTCCAGTGGTTAATTTCTTACAGCTTATCGGTGGTGAGCAGATTTCTTCTATTTTGCCCTTAGACAAAGCAATTTTTAGCAAGTATTTATTTTTTGCTACTGAGAAAGGTTTAGTTAAAAAAGTAGGACTAGAAGCTTTTTCTAAGGTTCGTCGCAGTGGACTCATCGCTATTAAAATTAAGAGTGATGATAAATTAATTTGGGTGAAACCAACTTCAGGTACAGATCATATTCAATTAATAACCGCCAAAGGTCAAGCCATTAGATTCAAAGAAACCGATGTACGGAGTATGGGACGAGGAGCAGCTGGCGTACGAGGCATTAGATTACATCAAGATGATTTAGTTATTGGTATGGGCGTGGCTAAGATTGATAAAGAGAGAAAAAGGAATTACCAGATTTTAACTATTATGGCCCATGGTTTTGGTAAACGGACCGCTTTAGGGGCTTATAAAATTCAGGGACGAGGAGGTAGTGGTATTAAAACTGCTAAAGTAACTGAAAAGACTGGTGATATTACTAAAGCTTTTTTAGTAAATTTTGACACTATGAAAGATCGGGATATTATTATTATTTCTGAAAATGGTCAGGTTATTAGAACTCCATTTAAATCGGTTAGCGTTTTGGGGCGAGATACTCAAGGAGTAAAAATTATGCGCTTTAAAGTTGCTAGTGATGGAGTTGCTGGTGTTACCTGGGTATAGTTTTAAAATATTTTTAAAAATTTTAGAATATATGCAAAGTTTAGTTATAATATTTTTGTTGCTTATTTTGATTGTTGGTCTAATAATTGTGATTTATTTATTACTGCGCAGGAAATCCTCTCCAGATGATAAAAAGCTGGATAAAGTCACTGAGCGTTTAATCCAACAGTCGGAAAAATTGAATCAATTAGCTCATCAGAATAGTGAATTACGTCAAGAGTTAGATCGTAAATTAACTGAGACTCATCGCACTAATCAAGAACAATTCGGTCAGAATGCTAAAATTGTACAGAATATCACTTCGCGATCAGAAAAATTAATTGCGGCGGTTACGGAGAAGCTAACTAAATTGGATGAAACTAATAAACAGGTAGTTAATTTCTCGGCTCAATTACAAAGTTTACAAGATATTCTAAAAAATCCTAAACAGCGGGGAGTTTTAGGAGAATATTTTTTGGAAGAAACTTTAAAAAATGTTTTACCACCAAAATCTTATCAGATGCAATACAGCTTTAAGGATGGCACTATTGTAGATGCAGTAGTTTTTGTAAAAGACAAAATTATTCCAATTGATGCTAAATTTTCTTTAGAGAATTATGAGAAATTGATTAAGGTTACTGATGTTCAAATTCGTAAAAAATTAGAAGCACAATTTAAACAAGATTTAAAGAATCGAATTGACGAGACTGCTAAATATGTTAAACCTGAAGAAAATACTTTAGAATTCGCTTTTATGTTTATTCCTTCTGAAGCAATTTATTATGATTTATTAGTTAATTCGGTGGGTACAGTTAAAATAAATACTCGTGATTTGATTGAATACGCTTTTCGAGATAAAAAGGTTATTATAGTTTCTCCTACTTCCTTTTTAGCTTATTTGCAAACGGTTTTGCAAGGATTGAAAGCACTACAAATAGAAGAAAAAGCTAAAGAAATTAGAGCCAATATTGAGAAATTACAACGACATATGGGCAGTTATGATGAATTTATGAAAAAATTAGGAATTTCTATGGCTACCACGGTTAATCACTATAATAATGCTTATTCTGAATTTAAAAAAATTGATAAAGATGTCACTAAAATTACTGATAAGGAGGGTAAAATAGAAGTTTTGAAGATTGAACGTCCTAAGACTGATTAATAAATAAAATGTTGAAATGTGAGTTAAAAACTATTGATAAACCTCGAGAGGCGATTATCAATATAATTGCTTTCTTTGATTTATTTGACTCGCCACTTACTGTTTATGAGATTTGGGAAAATCTTTCTAAACAATTAGAACTGGAGAATATTTATGATGTTCTAAGGAAAGAGATTAGAGGTTCTGAAATAAATGATGCTAGTTCTCAGAATGAGAGGCCAACAATAATTCAACAAAAAAATGGCTTTTATTTTTTAGCTGGTCGGGAGAAGATAATTGCTGTTAGACAGCAACGTTATAATTATTTTTATCGTAAAATTAAAATTGCTAGAGCTTTTAGTTATTTGTTTAAGCTTTGTCCCTTTGTTCAATTAGTTGCTCTAGCTAATGTTATTGGTACCTATAATCTGCGTGACGGAAGTGATATTGATTTTTTCATTATTACTACATCGGGAAGAATTTGGCTTAGTCGCCTATATTGTACTGGTTTAGCTAAAATTTTGAATAGGCGGCCAAATATCAGGACTAAAAGAGATAAAATTTGTTTAAGTTTTTATCTTTCACAAGAGCATCTAAATTTACAGGATTTACATTTGAGCGGGGGTGATCCCTATTTCTATTACTGGTATCATAAGTTGATTTTATTGTATAATAAAAATAGAGTCTATGAACAATTTTTGCAAGCTAATAAGAGACCTGTAAGTTCAGAGTCCAGGAATTCATCAATTACTGAATCTAATATAAATTTTTTTGAACGACAAGCCAAACGCATACAGTTAAAAATTATGCCCTTTCCTTTAAAACAGGCTATGAATAATTCTGTCGGCGTTGTAGTTAACGACCAGGTGTTAAAATTCTATCGGCGCGATCGTCGTCAAGAATATGCCGAAAAATATGAAAATCAAATTAAAAAAATTTTTACAGCGGACAATTGAATATTCCTTTTATCTTTTTGTTTTTCTATTCCCCTGGCAAACTAAGATAATATTGCGTCCTGCCGCTACCAATTTTACGGAGATTAGCTTATATCTGAGTTATATACTATTATTGTTAATTCTCATTATCTTTTTTGTATATAAATTGCGTCAGAAAGATAAAACTGAAAAAATTTCTTGGTTATGGATTAGTCTAATTGGATTAGAGTTGATGATTCTGGTATCATTCTTTTTTGCTTTTGATCAAGTGTTGGCCTTTTATTACTATGTGATATTTGTTTTAGGTATCGCTTTATTTTATCTATTACGTGAAGGTCAATCAGCTCAAGGGTTTCAAAAAACCTGGTTAGATAAATCTAAGATTATTTATAGTTTTTTGGCCAGCATTTTTTTGCAGGCTATTTTAGGAATCTATCAATTTTTGGAACAGTATGCTCCTGGTTTCAAATATTTAGGATTGGCTCCACATGATCCTAGTGTGGCAGGTACAGCGGTGGTAGAGACCATATCTGGTCGTTGGTTACGAGCTTATGGTGGTTTAGATCATCCTAATATTTTTGGTGGCGTTTTAGCTATTTCTTTAATCATAGTGGCCTATCTGTTGGCCAAAAAGAAAGTAATTCGCGGAAAAACTGAAGTTATAGAATCACTATTTTTATTTATTTTTTATTTTGTCGCTTTATTTGCTTTATTTTTTACTTTTTCCAGAGCAGCTTGGCTGGCTTTAGCGCTGGGCTTAATATTTCTTTTAATTGCTTTCATCGCCAAACGAGATCATTGGGTTATAGGGCGCTTCATAGTATTGATATTCTTTTCTTTAGCCATGATATTCATCGTAGCTTATCCTTATAGGAGTTTAGTAGCAGTGCGGGTTAGTGATCACACTCGCTTAGAACAGAAGTCCATTCAGCAACGAGAAACTTATTTAATACAAGCTAAAAATTTAATTAAAAATAATTGGGCCTTTGGTGTAGGTATTGGTAATTATACCTTAGCCTTAGCTAAACGAGATACTAATTCTCAGAATATTTGGGCCTATCAGCCAGTTCATAATGTTTTTCTATTATTATGGGCGGAAAGTGGAATTTTTGCTTTAATTTTTTTCTTGTTATTTCTATTTTTATTAAAAAAAAATCGTCGAACAATTTTAGCTGGAGCAGTCTTCATTGCTCTATTAGTGTTAATGTTATTTGATCACTGGCTATTAAGTTTGCCTTTTGGTTTATTATTTTTATTCTTAATTTTAGGTTTACTATGAGTTATGATAGAATTTTTATCACGGGGCTGGATGTGATAGTTTTTTTGAAGAAATAGCAAATCGTTCTCTAAATCTTTAAAAGTTTTTGATACAGTTCTATAATTTTCAGTGCTATTCTGTTTCAATTGTTGTTTGAGCAAACTCAAAATAGTGGCGATAGTTCCAAAATAATCATCGCTTATAACGTGGAATTTAGTGCTAGTTTCGTCTTTTACTAATTTAGAGGAAGAGTGGATTCTATATTTTTTTAGCATAATATTTTGTAGCGTAATAATAATCTAAATAATACTTTTGAAACGATTTTTTCCGATAATTATATGATCGAGAATTTCAATATCTAAAATTTTACCCGCTTCCATTAAAATATTGGTAATTTCTATATCGGCCTTATTAGCTGTTAGTACTCCAGAAGGATGATTGTGAGCGATAATTATCGCCGCCGCTGAATATTCTAAAGCGGGAGCAAAAACTTCTCGCGGATGAATTAGAGTGGCGTCTAGAGTCCCCAGAGAAATTAGTTCATCGTGAATTAATTGGTAGTGGACATTTAAATAAAGTCCTCGAAATTGTTCTTTATGTAAATTTCCCATATCTTTTAAATAATTAAAAGCTTGGGTGGCGGTACGAATAGTTATAGAGCCGCCGGGTTTTTTTTGGTAAAAACGACGCCCCAATTCAAAACAAGCTACAATTTGACAGGCCTTGGTTAAAGGTATATTCAGATCCTTTTCAATTATTATCGGATTTTTTTGATAGGCAACTCCTTTCTCGCCATATTCATGGAGTAGGCGACTGGCCATAGAAAAAACTTCTTCCCTCCTAGTACCCACTCCCAGGATAACAGCCAATAGTTCGGCTGAGCTTAGAGAACCAACTCCAGCCTTAATAATTTTTTCCCGAGGTTTTTCTTCTTCTGGCCTATCCTTAATCAACAAAATTTTATAGGGTGTACCATGTTTCAAAACAAAATTATGATTTTTTATTTTATAGGACATAAACTTAAATAATTAAATAAAATTAAATGTTTCATTCTACTTTTAATTATATCAGAGATGTGGTAAATTTAGAATGAGCTATTAAATATTTAAGTATTCTTCAAGATATAATTTTAAGTTATATAATAACAAAAATATGAATAAATATAGAATTAATATTTTAGCTAATGAACTCCCGCTGATTATGGTTCCTCTGCCAGAGGCGACTACGGCCACAGTCTTAGTTATCGTGAAGACTGGTTCTAAATATGAAAATCGCCAAAATAATGGTTTGTCCCATTTTTTGGAGCATATGTTTTTTAAAGGAACTACTCGCTATCCTAATACTTTAGCTCTATCTAGTGCTTTAGATTCATTAGGTAGCGAATACAACGCTTTTACTTCCAAAGAATATATGGGTTATTGGATTAAGGTCGCTCCCCCTAAGTTAAAAGTTGCTTTAAGTATTGTCAGTGATATGCTGTTGAATTCTAAATTTGCTACTGAGGAAATAGAGAGAGAAAAGGGAGTAATTATTGAAGAATTAAATATGTATGAAGATAATCCTCTCATGCATGTAGAAGACGTTTTTGAATCTTGTTTATATGGAGATACCCCCGCGGGGTGGGAAACTATTGGTACTAAAGCTAATATTAGGCGTTTTAAACGAGAAGATTTCATAAATTATTTACATAGTCAGTATGGAGCTAAAAGTATGTATGTAATTTTAACTGGAAGATTTAAAAAAAACGATGAGGAAAGAGCCCGTCTGTTATTTGCCAATTTTCCCAGTAATAAGTGGCAGAATAAATTAGCGGTTAGAGAAAAACAACTTAAACCTCAACTAAAAATTATTTATAAGAAGACTGATCAAATTAATTTATCCTTAGGGGTACGGACTTATCCGTCTGGGCAAAAGCAAGAGTTTATAGTTAAATTATTGGCGATAATTTTAGGAGGATCTATGAGTTCCCGTTTATTCATTCATTTGCGAGGACGCCAAGGTTTAGCTTATTATGTTAGAACTAGCTCGGAAGTTTATTCGGATTCTGGTTATCTAACCACTCAAGCTGGGGTACCAACCAGTAAATCAGTAGAAGCTGTTAAAATTATCTTGGCGGAATATTATAAAATGACTAAAGTTCTAGTTAGTAGCTCAGAATTAAAGCGAGTTCAGGATTTGTTACAAGGAAAATCATTATTACAGATGGAAACTACTGATAATTTAGCGATTTGGTATGCTCGTCAAGCAATCCTGCGTGATAAAATATTAAGTCCTAAGGAATTTTTACAGCAGGTTAAGAAGATTAGTGCTCTAGATATACAAAATATTGCTAAAAAAATTTTTGTTAATCACAATTTAAACTTAGCACTTATTGGTCGTACTCAGACTGATAAATTCAAAAATATTTTGAAGTTCTAAACGAGAATCATGTCCAATTTTTTAGAAAAATTAAATAAAGCTCAACAGCAAGCTGTTTTACATGGTGATGGTCCTTTACTTATTGTTGCTGGGGCTGGTACTGGGAAAACTACGGTTTTAATTAACCGTTTAGCTTATTTGATGATAGAGAAGAAGGTTAAGATGGAAGAAGTTTTGTTATTAACTTTCACAGAGAAGGCGGCTGAGGAAATGACTCTTCGAGCAGAACAAATTTTGCCTTATGGCTATCTAGATTTATGGATTAATACTTTTCATAGTTTTGGTGAAAGAATTCTAAGGGAATTTGGATTGGATATTGGGTTGAACCCCAATTTCAAATTATTGACTCAGACTGAACAGTGGGTACTTATTAAAAAAAATTTAGCAGATTTTAGCTTAGACTATTATCGTCCTCTAGGAAATCCGACTAAATTTATCTCCGAGTTAGTTAGCCATTTTTCTCGTTTAAAAGATGAAAATATTAGTGTGACCGAATATTTAAAATATGCTGAAGATCTAGAGTCGGATCAAGATAATCGTTTAGGTAGTAATCAATTAGTTAATAAAGTAAAAGTAGGTCTTAAGAAATCAAAAAAATCGGTAATGGCTTCTGGATTATTAGATTCATCACCTCATAAGATCAATGAGCTTAAAGAATCTGAAGAAATAAAATTGGAAGTTGGAAGGATTAAGGAATTGGCCAATGCTTATCAAACTTATAACCAGCTATTATTGGATAATAATTTTTTAGATTTTGGTGATTTGTTAATTTATACTCTAAAATTATGGCGAGAGCGTCCCTATATCTTAAAGTTTTATCGGACTAAATTTAAATATATTATGGTTGATGAGTTCCAAGATACTAATTGGGCTCAATATGAGTTAATAAAGACTTTAGCCTTACCCCGGAATAATTTAGTAGTGGTAGGTGATGATGACCAAGCGATTTATAAATTTAGAGGGGCTTCTTTATCTAATATCATGCAATTTAAGGATGATTATCCTAAGGCTCAAGAGATTATTTTAACAGAAAATTATCGTTCCAACCAGGAAATTTTAGATCGAGCCTATCGTTTAATCCAAAATAATAATCCCAATCGTCTAGAGACTAAATTAAAAATTAATAAAAAATTAATTGCCCGTGGTACAGTAGCTAAGCTGAAGTATTCTTCGCCCCCAGTTAGATTTTTAGATTTTTCTTCTGATAGTGATGAAGTAAGTTATGTGGCACAAAGGATTAAAGAATTGTATAGCCAAGCTAAAATTAATTCTGTTCTATGGTCGGACTTCGCAATTTTAGTGCGAGCCAACAATACCGCTGATGCCTATGTCCAAGAACTAAATCGTCAAGCTATTCCTAATCAATTCATGTCTTGGCGAGGATTATATTATAAACCTTTAATTTTAGATATTTTGGCTTATTTTAGATTGCTAGATAACTATCATGAATCTTCTGCTCTATTTAGAGTGTTGAATATGAACCCCTTTAAGATTTCTCATCTAGATTTAATTACTATTAATAAAATGGCTAGACGCAAAGTTTGGTCTTTATATGAAGCTCTAAAAAATATTAATGCTATTTCGGGAATTAGTTCTGGTAGTATTGTAAGGGTTAATAAATTAATAAATTTAATAGCTAAACATTCTCTGTCAGTGGCTAGACAGAAGCCGACTAAAATATTTTTACATTTTGTTTATGACTCGGGGCTATTAGTTGGTTTAGATCGAGATCGTGATTTAGAACAGTTCTCTTATCTTAATCAGTTTTATCAAAAAATTAAAAAATTAGAAGAAGCTGAACCAGATTTAAGACTTAAAGATTTCTTGACTGCAATTGACTTAGAATTAGAAGCGGGAGAAACTGGAGCTTTAAAACTAGATTTTATTGATAGTGAAACGGTTAAAATTATGACTGTTCATGGGGCTAAAGGTCTAGAATTTAGGTATGTATTTATAGTTGGTTTGGTGGATAAAAGATTCCCTACTATTTCTCATGGCGAAAAAATTTCTTTACCCGATGCTTTAGTGCCCGAACAAGTGAATCTTAACCCTCGTAGTCATTTAGAAGAAGAACGTCGTTTATTTTATGTAGCCGCAACTCGGGCCAAAGAAGAATTATATTTAACCGCTGCCAAAGATTACGGCGGAGCTCGTGAGAAAAAACCTTCACGTTTTATTACCGAGATGGGTTTAGAAAATTCTCTTGATTTGGAAATAAGCTTAAGTATTGATAATGAATTTTTACGGAATTTGCACTATCTAAATAAACGGGAATTAAAATTGAATAAGAAGAAAATAGTTCTTAATCATTACCCCTTGCCGACTAAGTTCTCTTTTTCTCAATTAGCTGCTTATTCTACCTGTCCTTTACAATATAAATTCGCTTTTATTTTAAAAGTCCCCGTTTCTACTGATAAGGCTTCTTTAATTTTTGGACGAGTTATCCATACTACTCTATATAATTTTTTGTTGCCAACTTTAAGCGAAAGGTCCAGTGCTCAAGGGAGCTTATTTGTAAGTTCTGATAAAGACCAAAAGAAGAAAATTCAGGAGAAGATTGCTAGCCTATTAACCGAAAAGCAACTATTAGCTTTATATCAGGAGTTTTGGCAGGAAGATGGTTATCAAGATAAAGAAGAGCGGGAAAAATATAAAATTAAAGGTCAGAAAGCACTCAAGAAATTTTTTTATGATTATTGCCATAATTCTAAGCCTAATATTTTGTTTCTGGAAAAAAGGTTTTCTTTCCGCGTTGGCTCTGATATAATTAAGGGGACGATTGACAGGGTGGACCGACAGACTGATGGCAGTCTAGAAATTATTGATTATAAAACTGGTAATCCTAAAGATAAATTAGGTTTTAAAGATAAGCGTCAATTGATTCTCTATCAATTATTTTTAGAAGAATTTTTGGCAGTAAAAGTGAGTCTGCTAAGCTATTATTATATAGAAAATGGTAGAAAAGTTTCTTTCATTGCCACTGAAAAAGATATAGATAAACTGCGTTTAGAAATTAGGCAAGAGATTGATTCTATTAAAGCTTTGAATTTTGAACCTTCGCCAAGTCCTTTGTGTAGCTTTTGTGATTTTCGAAATATTTGTGAATTTCGTAAAGTTTAACTAAATTATATGGCTAACAATTCTGATCGTTTAATTAGTCCGATAGAACATCAAGGTGACGAAGCCTGGGATTTATCTTTGCGTCCTAAAACTTTAACTGAATATATTGGGCAAGAGAAAATCAAAAAGAATTTAGCTATAACCATTGCAGCGGCAAAAAAACGTGATGAACCCATTGAACATGTTTTATTATATGGAGCTCCTGGTTTAGGGAAAACAACTATGGCTCATGTGATTGCTAATGAAATAGGAGCAAATATTAGAGTTACCTCTGGTCCAGCTATTGAAAAGAGTGGAGATTTAGCAGCTATTTTAACCAATTTAGAAGCTGGTGATATTTTATTTATTGATGAGATCCATCGTTTAAATAAAACCGTGGAAGAAATTCTATATCCCGCGATGGAAGATTATGCTTTAGATATTATTATGGGTAAGGGGCCTAGTGCTCGTACTTTGCGTCTGGATTTACCAAAATTTACTATTATCGGAGCCACTACTCTAGCTAGTTTACTATCAGCTCCTTTACGGGATCGTTTTGGAATTACTCACCATTTAAATTTTTATGAAATTCCTGATATTGAAAGTATAATTGAGCGTAGTGCTGGTATTCTGAAAGTTAAAATTGAACAAGAAGCCAAACAAGAGATAGCCAAACGAAGTCGGCGGACTCCACGTATTGCTAATCGTTTGTTAAAAAGAGTTCGAGATTATTGTGAGGTCAAAGGAGATGGTCGGATTTCTTTAGTGGATAGTTTAGCAGCTTTTGAATTACTAGAAGTGGATAAATTAGGCTTAGATCTAATTGATAGACATATTCTAGAAATTATTGTTGATAAATTTAAAGGAGGCCCAGTTGGACTTAATACCTTAGCAGCCGCCACTGGCGAAGAGATGGACACTATTGAAAACGTTTATGAACCTTATTTAATGCAACTCGGGTTTCTAGATCGCTCTCCTCGCGGACGAATAGTTACTTCTCTAGGCTATCAGCATTTAGGTTTGGAGAACCCCCGAGTGAATAGCTGATTTAAAAGTTTATGATTTGTTGAAAATTTATGAATTATAAGGTTAAAGATTTTGATTATTACTTACCTTTAGAATTAATAGCCCAAAAACCAATTAAACCCCGAGATCATTCGCGACTTTTATTATTAAATAAAGAAACTGGAGAGATTCGGCATCAGCACTTTTATGAATTGATTAACTATTTACATCCTGGAGATTTATTAATCTTAAATAATTCTAAAGTTTTTCCAGCTAGATTAATTGGTCAACGAGAGTCCACGGGTGGAAAGATAGAAGTATTATTACATCGGAAATTAAATAATTCTGAACTTGGTATTGCAAATTCTTCTCCAGTAAATATTTGGGAATGTTTAGCTCGGGGTCGGGTTAGACCTGGTCAAATTATTATATTTTCTTCTGGTTTGAAAGGGAAAATTGTTCTAAATAAATCTGATTATACTAGACATCTTAAATTTAATTTAAGTGGTAAGGCCTTTTGGCAGGAAATTAATAAAATAGGTGAGGTACCTCTGCCTCCTTATATTAAGAGATCAACAACTTTAATTAGTGATAAAAAAAATTATCAGACTGTTTTTGCTGATAATCATAAACTTGGTTCAGTAGCTGCTCCTACAGCCGGTCTACATTTTACTAAGAAGCTACTAGCCGACCTTAGAGCTTTAGGAATAAAGATAGAGTACCTCACGTTACATGTTGGTTTAGGCACTTTTTTGCCAGTTAAAACTGAAAATATCATTGATCATAAGATGCATAGTGAGTTTGTAGAGTTAGGAGTCAAGATCCAAAAGGCAATTATAGCGACTAAATTATCTGGAGGGCGGATTATTGCCGTAGGAACCACCAGCTGTCGAGCCTTAGAGTCTTTAGATTGGACCGAAATTATAGGGAATGAAAAAAATAATAAAAAGTTAAACCCACAGTCTCTATGGACTGATATCTTTATATATCCTGGCTATCATTTCAATGTAGTTGATGCTCTAATTACCAATTTTCATTTGCCAAAATCTACTTTATTAATGTTGGTTAGTGCCTTGGCTGGTTCTGATAGAATTAATAAAGCCTATCAAGAAGCGATTAAGCAAAGATACCGCTTTTTTAGCTATGGAGATGCCATGTTTATTTATTAAATATTAGATAAATTAGCTTATTTGATTTATTTATTTTTTTTTGGTATAGTAGAGGTTAATCATTATTTTTTTATGAAGAAGTTTTTTTTATTTGTTTTGGAAATCACTAAGGTAGTACTGATATCTTTGGCTATTATTTTACCAGTACGTTATTTTTTGATTCAACCTTTTTATGTTAAAGGGTCTTCAATGCAACCTAATTTTCAGAATAATCAATATTTAATTGTAGACGAAATCAGTTATCGTTTCACTCCACCTCAGCGTGGTCAGGTTATCGTCTTTCGTTACCCCTTGGATCCTCAAGAATATTTTATTAAGAGAGTGATTGGTTTACCCGGAGAACAAATTGAATTTAAGTCTGGACATATTATTATATTTAATACAGCTCATCCTAAAGGATTTATTCTATCGGAAAAATATTTACCGAAGGGTTTAGATACCTTTGATCAAGATCAGAATAAGATTAATATTGGACCACATCAATATTTCGTTTTAGGTGATAATCGTCCAGCCTCTAAAGATTCGCGATTTTTCGGTCCAGTTAACTCTAGTTTCATTGTAGGTAAGGTCTTGCTACGTGGTTGGCCTTTGGATAAATTTACTGTATTTGATTCTGCTTATTGGCCTAAATATAATAATTAATCATTATGCCTAAAGTAAAGAAAATTAGTGCTGAATCTCTAGCTGCTCTAGAGAAAAGAAAAGAGAGAATTTCTCCGCGCTTATTAGGAATGAAAGATTTGATAGAAAATGATTCTCAGCATTATGATTATGTAGTGGAAAAAGCTTGGGAGTTTTCTAAACTATATGGTTTTTCTTCAATTAAGACCCCCATTTTAGAAACTTATGATTTATATAAGAAATCTACTAGAAAAAATATTGATAAAGAATTTTATTCCGTAGAAGGGAATAAGAACGAAAAGATTACCTTACGTCCCGAGATGACTCAAGGTATAATTCGGGCTTATCTGGAGAATAACTTGAGTGAGAATGGTTTACCGCTTCGTTTCTTTTCTTTGGGACCAGTTTTTCGTCGCGAAAAATTACAGAGTGGACACTATCGTGAATCCACTCAGGTCAATTGGGAGATTATCGGAGAAAATAAAGCTTTAGCCGAGGCCCTACTCATTACCATGGTTCTTAATTTTTTTTCTGAGTTAAAGGTAAAAGTCCAAGTACAGATCAATAGTATTGGTACGGCAGAATGTCAACATGAATATTGTAATAAGTTGGCGAATTTCTATAAAGAAACTGGACGACGCTCTAAACTCTGTCATTATTGTAAAAATAATTTAGGCAAGAATTGTTTAAGTCTATTGGATTGTCAAAATGATACTTGTCTTAAATTATATGAGGAAGCTCCGCAAATTGTAGATTATTTATCTACGGAGAGTCGAGAACATTTTACTAAAACCTTAGAATCTCTGGATGAGTTAAATATTAATTATAATTTTAATCCTTATCTAGTACGTGGTTTAAGTTATTATAATGATACCGTTTTTGAATTTTGGCCAGTTAATGATGAGGGAGTCCCTTCGGGACGTTTAGCTTTAGCCGGTGGTGGTCGTTATGACTCTTTAATAGAAAAACTAGGAGGACTAGATACTCCAGCTTTTGGTTTGGCTATTGGTATAGAGAGAACTATAGCGCGTATTAAAGATAAGTCTAGCTTGATGGATAAACCAGAAGATGATATAGTATTCATTGCTCAATTAGGGGATCAAGCTAAGATTAAAGCTTCACAATTATTTGTTGATTTACGTCAGGCCGGTTTTAAGGTGCGTCAATCCTTTGCTTCTAATAGTTTGAAAACTCAATTAGAAGATGCTATAGGTTTACAAGCTAAAACTAGTTTAATATTAGGTAAGAAAGAAATTATTGATGGCACGATTTTAATGCGTGATATGGACTCTGGAGCTCAAGAGACTGTGGTTTATAAAAAAATTAAAGAACGTTTAGCTAAGAAAAATAAATTAATTGAGAAAAAGATTAATAATAGGAAGGGGGATGGATTATATGGCAGATTTCAAGAGAAAACCAGGTGAAAGTTTTGAGAGTTTTTTACGTAAATTTAAGAAAGGTTTAAAGAATAGTAAACGGCTAGAAAAAGCTCGTTCTAAACAACACTTAGAGCCTAGGAAAACTAAGCATCGCCAAAAAGCCCATGCTTTAATTGGGCTTAGTTTGCGTAAAAAAAATGAATATTTACGTAAGATTGGTAAGTTGCCTGAGGGTAATATGCATTCTTAGTAAGTATTGAGTCTTAAACAATTAAAATTGAGCTTGAATTAAAAAATTGCTTAGTGTTTATAGGCAATTTTTTATTTGGAAATAATTTTTTTTATTTTTTTATTTATTAATACCAGGAATAAATCTCTTTATATTTTCTAGAGGTGTCTTTTTGGCAAATTGTTTAATTCGATCACGGGCTCGTTTAGTTTTAACAAATTTTAGCCAGTCACGATTTGGATATGGTCGTTTTCTCTCAGTTATAATTTCTACGAAATCACCATTTTTTAGTTCTTGGTCTAGACGCCCAAATTTATCGTTTACAATAACTCCAGCAGCTTTATTACCAATATTAGTATGAACTGCATAGGCAAAATCAATCGGTGTTGCTCGCTCTGGTAATTCAAAAACATCTCCACGGGGTGAAAAAACAAATATACGATCTCGAAAAATATCTAATTTTATCTTTTTAACCAATTCACTAGTATTACTTATCTCTTTCTGAATATCGATTATTTCTTTTACCCAAGAGGGGGTTATATAGGATTCTGAACCTCGTTGAATTTTATAATACCAATGTGCAGCTAAACCATAAATACTTTCTTCATGCATTTTCCAAGTTCTAATTTGAAACTCTGTAGTTTTTTCTTCGGGGCCAAAGATGGTAGTATGCAGGGACTGATAACCGTTAGGTTTAGGTACGGCGATGTAGTCTTTAAAACGATTAGGTTTAGGTTTCCAAAGAGTATGGATAACTCCTAGACTTTTATAGCAGTCGTCAATAGTGGGCACGATAAGACGTAGAGCAAAGACGTCATATATTTCATCAAATTTACGATCCTTTTGTTGCATTTTTAGATAGATACTATATAAATGCTTAAATCTAACTTCAATAGTACACTTAATTCCAGCTTCTTTTAATTTAGGTTCTAGAATATTTTTAATCTTTTGAAAAAAAAGGTTGCGTTCTACTTTTTTTTCTACCTCATATTTATATTCTAGTTCATGGTATTTTTCAGGATATAGAAACTTAAAGCAAATATTTTCCATTTGCCATTTTAGTAAGTTTATACCTAGTAGTCCAGCAATAGGTGTATAGATTTCTAAAGTTTCTCGAGCAATTCTTTGCTGTTTTTCAGGGGGAAGAGCCTCTAAGCTTCTTAGGTTGTTTAGACGGTCGCAGAATTTAATAAAAATTACTCGTAAATCGCTAGACATGGCTAAAAACATTTTTTTCAGATTCTCTCGATAACGTTCAATACCACGATATTTTATTTTACCTAATTTAGTTACTCCGTCCACTAGCATAGCGACCTCTGCCCCAAAAAGAGTATTAATTTCTTCCAGAGTACTGCTAGTATCTTCTGGTACGTCATGTAATACTCCAGCGGTTATAGTAGCTAAATCAGCTTTAATCTCCGCTAGAATATAAGCAGTATGCAAAGGATGTTGAATATATAGTTCACCATTTTGACGTTTTTGGCCGGCATGAGCTACTTGGGCAAATTCAAAAGCTAAAGTTAAAGCCGTAGTGTCTTCTCCAGGATGATTATCTAAAAATTTTTTTATTATTCTCTCAATAGTCATACAATAATTCTAGCTAAATATCTTTTTACTCTTTTTCATTTAAGCCTTATATGATATAATTAAATTATAATAATTGTATCATATTTGAGATTTAATTTAAAACTTTTATTATCTATTGACATGACTAAAAAAGTTAGGTTTATCATTATATTTTTAAGTTTTATAGGGATGTTATTGATAGCCAAGTTCAGTTTAGCTGCTGGTTTTGGAACAAATGCTGTTAACACTGGTTTGGCTGGTTCTTTAAGTGCTACTGATCCTCGGATTTTGATTGGAAGAATAGTTCAAATAGCTTTAAGCTTCTTAGGAGTGATTGCTGTGCTGATTATTATGTATGCTGGTTTTTTATGGATGACTTCTAGTGGTGATGAAGAAAAGATTAGTAAAGCTAAAGGGATTTTAAAAGACGGCATAATTGGTTTAGTGATAATTTTATCTTCTTGGGGAATCGCCACTTTTCTTATTAGTCGTTTAGCTGGAGCGGTCAAAGGAAACAATAAATCGGTGGTCAACAACAATTATTCTACTGGATTTTCTAGTCCTGGTGTTGGAACTATTGGTGCTTGTACCGTACTTAATACCTATCCCACTGACGGTCAGCAAAATGTAGCTCGTAATACTTCCTTGTTAATCACTTTTAAACAAAAAGTTAAATTAGATTCAGTTTGCGTTAATACTTCGGGTGCAAGTTGTACTTGTAATAATACCACTTGTACCGACATCAATCCCGTAGCTATTCGACTATATACTAAAGATTTAGGAGATGCTTGCTCGGCAATATCTTGTCCAAAAATTAATAGTAATGATACTGCGGTTTCAGTGAGAGTATCTAGCGATAATAAGACCTTAATGCTAACTCCGCTTAATTATTTAGGTATCTCTAGCGGGGATACGCCTTATTCAATAAAATTTACTAAAGCAATAAAAAAATTAGATAATTCTTCTATGTTTGCTACTTGTAGCAGTGATTTTGCTTCTTGGAATTTTACAGTTAGTAATAAAATTGATTTAGTTCCTCCAATAGTTGTCCCTAATGCTATATCACCATTGCCAGATAATCAACGAGATATCATTGGCAAAATAACTCCAGCAAAAGCAGCAGTAGGAACAATTATTGTTCAAGCTAAACCTCATATTTATAAACCAGCACAAGTCATAGCTGTTACTGCTAAGGGCACTAGTCCTGTTGCAACAGCATCGCTTATAAATTATCATGGCTTGCAATCAGTATTTATCGTAAAAGTACCAGAGACTAATAAAGCTCAATTATTTGATGCTAACAATAATCCTTTAGCTATTGAGGACTTTAGTTCTTCTGGTCAAGCTGTATTTACTGGTTTTATAAGTTTTACTGCTGTTAAACATCCCGTAGGTAGTTTATGGAATATTAAAGTTAGTCCCGAGCAATTAGCCGATAATTTAACCATCAATTCTACAGTTTATACTTTTGCTGATTCGGCGGTAAATAACAATATTTTAGTGCCAACTAATTTTACTTTGAGCGGTTTAGCTGCTAATTTAGAAGCTAAAATTAGTGGTAATCCCGCTATAAATGTTAGTCGCGCTGGACCAACAATAAATTTAACCGCTAAAGTTTTAGGTAGCAATGGGAATAATATTAAGGTTCTTACCACCAACCCCCAAGCCGTTTTAATACAGCCATTAAGTGGAGGAACTAATCAGGAAGAATCTAATAAAATTCAGGGGCAATCTGACAAGCCGATGAATAGTATTATTCAGATTAATTTTAACAAGGCTATTGATCCCTTAATGATTTCTGGTTCAGCTAGTGAAGTAGCTCCTTATATCAGAGTAGTGAATGCTGCTGCTTCTAGTAGCCCAGCAGGAGCAGACTGTAACAGTAACAGCCAATGTCAATCGTACAAATGCACTGATAATGCTTGTGTTGGTGATTATTTAGATGGAAAGTTTATGACTAGTAATATTTATAGAACTGTGGAATTCGTTTCTAATCAAGAATGTGGAATTAACGCTTGTGGTGAAAAAATCTATTGTTTACCTCCTGATAGTCATTTAGCAGTGAAACTAACCACTGCTGATTTAAGTACTTGTAAGACTGATAAAGATTGTTGGACTGATGGCTCTTTTAGAACTTGTTCCAATACTCCTTTGGGTTATAAAACTTGTCAAAACTCTCTTGGTCAAAATTATCCTCAAGCCAATCAGAACAAACTAAATGGAATTGTTGATACCTCTTTTAATTCCTTAGATGGTAATCGTAATGGGGTGGCTAATGGTCCTTTAAGTTTTTATAATGACAATTATAGTACCAGCTCTCCAGCTAATCTTAGTAAGGGTGATAATTATAAGTGGTCTTTCTATATTAGTGATAAATTAAATTTAACTCCACCAATTATAACTAGTATTAGCCCAATTCAGAATAAAAAGAATTTAGCTGCAACTACTTCAGTTAAAATTATCTTTAATAAAATTATGATGGACAATACTCTTAAAACTGGTAGTACAGAAGTTAATAATGGTAAATCCATTGTGAGACAGCATTTTATCAATTTATATACTCTATCGCCCGCCCCGTTAGGCTATTGGATTAATGCTAGTAATAAAGATATAAAGCCTTATGATGGTGTACCGGATATTACCGTAGTTAAATTAATTCATTCACCCTTTACTCCCTCCGCCACTTTTAATGTTCAGGTTGGTTCTGGGGTCAAAGACATTTATCAGAATTGTTATAAACCCAGTGTTGGCCCATCCTGCTCAGCTACTGCCGAGCAACCTTCCTGTTGTTTTGGAACCGCAACCAGTACTTTAGGAGCTAATGGCAATTGTCAATAAAAAATTAAAATTTTGTCATGAAAAAAATTACTAAAAATTTATTAATATTTAGCTTAATATTGGGAGGTTTATTTTTATCCAATTGGGTTTTTGCTCAAGGTTTAGGTCTAAATGCGGTTAGTAATGGTTTAGGTGGATCTTTAACTGCTACTGATCCTCGAGTATTAGCTGGTAAAATTATAAATATAGTTTTAGGATTTTTAGGGGTAGTGGCGATAGGCATAATTAGTTATGCTGGTTTTATATGGATGACCTCTAATGGCGATGCCGAAAAAGTTGATAAAGCTAAAAATATTTTGAAAGATGGAATAATTGGTTTAGTCATTATTTTAGCTTCTTGGGGAATTGCCACTTTCATTTTGTCGCGTTTAGGTGGAGCTATTAATCCTGGTAGTGGTAATAATAATCCTATTACTTGTGTAGGTTCAAGCTGTAGTTTTCCTCCTCCTTGTGTAGGTCCAAGTTGTAATAATAATGGTGGTGGTGGAGGAGGGAATTCTGATTGTGCCTCTAGCTCTAGTCCTAATTGTCAGGCTAGTAATGGTCATCCAGTTATTCAAAGGGTTAGTCCTATTGGTAATTTTTGTACTAATAATATAAATAAATCCTGTAGCAGTAACAATGATTGCCCAGGGAGTACTTGTAATCTCAATACCCCTAATGGTGCAGTCAATAATTTCATTACTATCTCTGGACAAAACTTTGGAACTTATTCGGCCACTAGTAGCAAGATTGTATTTGAAGGTCAGGGGAAACCAGTGTTTGGCCAACAAACCAATAATTTGAATCCATCCTGTATTAATTCTTGGACTAATAAGCAAATAATCATTGCCGTACCCGCAGGAGCTAGCTCAGGACCTATTAAAATTATAAATAAAGCTAAATTATCTGATCTTAGCAATGATAGTTATGGTCCTAAAATTCCTGATTTTCAAGTAAATACTATTGTTCGCCCTGGTTTATGTGAACTTAGCCCTAATAGTGGGAAACTTAGTGCGGTAATACGATATTCTGGCGTTAATCTTCATTCTGGATTGGCTTACTTTGGCAATTATAAAAACAATATACCCGCCCTGCAGTCTTCTTTTAGTAGTTCGGCTGGTTTAAGCGGGACTTCAATCATTCCTAATATTGTACCTGGTGTTTCCAGCAGTTTTGTACAAACTAATATTAACGGGTCTTTGGAAAGAAGTAATTATTTATCATTTACCAAAAAAGTGGAGGCGGGTTATGGACCATTTATCTTTAGTTTTAATCCAACTAGTGGAAATAGCGGACAATATGTAACAATCCGAGGAGACGGTTTTGGTGCAGTGAGAGGTGATAGCCAGGTCTATTTTGGCAATACTGAAGCAAGTTATGATTTTCCAATAGTATGTTTACATTCAGTATGGAGTAATAATCGTATTATTGTAAAAGTTCCCAATGGTTTAAATAATGGGGCTCAAATGATTACCATTAAATTAGCTAAGACCACTATTAGTACTAAAAAGTTAAATCCTAATATTTTTCAATTTGATAAAGCTTTAAAACTTAAAACTAGTTTATGTAAGATTCAACCAGCTAGTGGCCCAGCAGGAACTCCGATATCACTTTGGGGAGAATATTTTGGAACAATTCAGAGTAGTGGTTTGGTTAAATTCAATTATAATATAAATACTCTAGGTAATGTTACTGGAAATGCCACTGGAACAATTCAGCAAGACGGCCAAGCGGATTTAATTAAAACCACAGTGCCAGTGGGTGCTATTACTGGACCAGTTAAAGTTATTAAAAATAGCGATTGGGGGAATGCCTTAAATTTTAATATTGGTTCTTGTACTACTAACCTTGACTGTGGTGGAAGTCAAATATGTTGTGCTCAGAATACTTATAAACAAGGTCGTTGTGTTGACACTTCAGAAGACTGTCTAACTAATATCCCTACTTCGGTATTTGAATGGAATTTTAGTACGGGCTTTAATACCACAGCCACTTCTTCAGGTCCTATTGATCCTTGCACCGCTTTTAATAGTTTAGGAGCTTGTCAAGCTGATAGTCATTGTTGTTTTGATGCTCTAGCTACGGGCGGGGCTAAATGTCGTTCTGGTAATCAGATAACTAATAGTAAAAATAAAGCTGATAATGGTTATTGTGCTTATTATAGTTGTTCTACTACAAATTCAACTCAATGTGCTTCCAATCCAGCTAAAACTGGTCCTTATAAAACTTCAGCTTCTTGTGATAATCTTTGTCCCACTAAACCAGCTTGTAGTAGTTTCACTAGTTTGAACGCTTGCCAAGCTGATACTCATTGCTGTTTTAATGCTAAAGCATCTGGCGGGGCTAAATGTCGTTCTGGCAATCAGATAATTGATAGTGCTAATAAGACAGATGATGGTTATTGTGCTTATTATAGTTGTCAAGTGCCTCCACCAGCCTCTAATTCTAAATTATGTGCTACTTCCACTTTTTCAGCTACTGGTACCTATAGTGGGGTGGATACTTGCATCTTGGGATGTACTGGGAATATTAAGAATAACCCTATTATCAATCCAAGGCCAAAAATTATTTCAGTTTCCCCTAAAAATTTAGCTACCGATGTTTGCCGTAATACTTTAATTAAAGTTAATTTTAATCAGAATATGGATGTCTCTAGTTTCCGTAGCAATACTTTATTATTAGAAAAACGAGATTATGCCAGTAATCAAACTTGTCCATCTGGAACTTTTGCTATGAAAGGTAATACTCTAGCTGAAGTATTAAATCAGCATAATAAGAATTGGTGGCAAGATCTAAGCGGAAGAATGTCTTTCACTTTAGCCCAATTAAGTCATAATTTATTAGGGACAGCTTTGGCGGGTGCTCCTAAAGCTACTAATTTGTATTGCTCTATCCCAGGAACAGTTTATGGCGAAAATAATGGTGACCGAACTTCTTTAATGTTTAGGCCTAGTAAATTATTAAACCCTTCAACTACCTATTATTTAGTGGTAAAAGGAGACCAAAGTTTAAACAATAAAACTGGCGTATTGAGTTATAAGGAGATTGGATTTGATGGTCCAGGTTACTTTGATGGAACTGTTTATATTGCTGGTGGGTTAATAAGATTTAACAGCCATAAATATGTGAATTCTCAAATTATCAAATTTTCTACTTTATCTTCACAAGGCCCCACAGCTGGTATTTGTGCCGTGGATCACGTTAGCGTAACTCCTGCTTCTTATCTATTTAATACCACTATCAATGCCTTGCAGTCTGAAGAGAATGATTCAAATGCCGCGCCTAGTAATAAAACTTTTGATACTATTGCCGATAGTGATAAAGTATTTTCCGCTACTGCCTACAGTGTTAATGATCAGATATTACAATCAGTCCCTGGCTATGCTTGGAATTGGGATTTTTCTCTTAGTAGTCCTAAGGTTGCCACTATTGCTTCGGTAGCTAATTTATCTTCTGATCAAGTATTTGTCAGGGCCAATAAAGGTATAACTGATAGTGAAACTAAAGTTACTGCTACTATTAATATGAATAAGTTTATTAGTCCTAGCTGTAGTAGTAATTGTAATGCTTATCAGGGTGGCAATGGATTTAATAATTCTGGGGATATACATGTTTTCATCTGTAATAATCCTTGGCCACCAGTTAATATAACTAATGGAACTTGGTACCCTTGGTCGGATAAATCTCAAGGTCCAAATTCTCCCACCTATAATTATAAATTTTATTATTGCCGTGATGCTGGAGGACCTGGGACTTTAGATGATTTACCGGCTTTAAATAGTAATCCCCTGACTTTAGGTAAATCTGCTACTTTAGTTTGTAGTTCTGATCATAGTGCTTGTACTAAAGTTGGTACTGCTTGTGGAACACTTAATAGTAGCGGTCAGCAAAATGGAGTATGTATTCAAGGAATTTTGAAGCAATCATATTTTTTTAGAGCTCCGATACTTAGCAGTGCTACTATAGATAAACTTACTGATCGAGAAACAGGAGCTAGCATTAAAATTGATTGGCAATCTGCTGCTAATCAGGTTTATGCTTATAAAATTTATTATTTATCTCCTGGTCAGACCGCTGTATCCTTTAAAGATGTCCAAGCTAATAAAGTGTGTACCAATGCTAAAGGGCTTAATATTTGTAGTTTAGTTATTAATGGTCTAACTAATAATTTAGTTTATATTTTTCAGGTTAGTGTTATTTCTAATGATATGACCGAGAGTGCTCTATCTCCTGGTTTAACCGTAACCCCGACCGATCAAACTCCGCCTGCAGTTCCTATTGGTCTTCAAGCCATAATTGATAATTCTTTGTTAAAATTTAGTTGGGCAACCAGTACTAGTGATACGGTTTCTTACCGTTTATATCATGGAATTCTCTCTGGTAAGTATGGAGAATCCTTTAATTCTATAGCCACGGCTACTAGCTTAACTTTTCCTTTTAGCCAGTTTCCGATAGGTAATAACTATTTTGCTCTATCAGCTTTTGATAGCTCCAGTAATGAAAGTGCTAAAAGTTCAGAACTTAGTTGTATCATGTCACTTAATCCTGCTCATCCTAGTTCTACCACTTGGAGCATTTTAAAATGTAATTGAAGAATTGTTATTAGATTGTTTTAAAAATAGAAAATATAGATTTTAATTATTTATATATGATTCATAAAAATAAAATATTATTTCTACTGGGAGCAACTGTTACAACTATAATTTTTGTCTTTTTATTAACTGGACGGTATTTTCAAATTAAACCTTTATTGGCTAGTAGCACTATTAATAGTCCAGATGCTATTGCAGTACGAATAATTCCTAACCCTAACCATTATAGTATTACCCGTTGGTATGCTAATCAGGGTTTTCAAGGTTCGCCTCAAAGTCTAATTGTAGATGGTTATCAAGCTATTAGGGATGGGCGTACAGTTTACGTCAATGCTGCCAATGTAAATCCAGTTACCAAGATTATTTATACTAATATTTATCTAATTTCTTATAACCAAAATCCCGCTCCCAACACAGTAGATATTTTAGGTCAAATTATTTCTCACTGGAAATTTAATGACAATTTGACTGGTAATACTGCTCCAGTCGCTAGTTGTAGTATTTCCACTTTAAATTGTACTAGTAACGTTGATTGTTCTGCTAATCAATATTGTGCTACTAGTGGTAATGCTTCTAGCACTTGTTTGTTTAAAACTCCTAAGAATTGTCTAAGCGATACAGATTGTCCAACCAATTTTTTCTGTAATAGTCTAAAATCCAAGATTACTCGCGATGTTAAACGAGTAGGACAATTAGAAGAGTTAAAAATAGCCCTAGCTAATTTCAAGAAGCTTAACTATCATTATCCTAGATTAGCTGCTGGCACCTATTTAGCCAATAATAGTATCTCTCTCTGGCCCAGCTGGTCACAAGTTCTATTAAGCGATTTAAGTGTAGCTCCTAATTTGATTGATCCAATTAACCATTTAGGTGCTTGCCCGGGTTATAGTCCAGCCACTTGTTGGAGTAAAACCAATCAAAGCTTCTTTTCTAAGCCCAGCGAATCTACTTTAGTATTGCCATTTGGCAGTTATGCTCTGGCTTATTCTTCAAATAGTACTGGCTCTAATTATAATTTATGTGCTACTTTAGAGAGTAGGGCACTAGGATATCGTTTTTATCCTAAAGATCCTATTGCTTCTGCTTGTGTTATTGCCACCGGGGTTACTACTGGGGCTAGTACCATTAATACCCCCCCATATTTAGTTAATGAGTTTTTAAGGGGGCAAGCTCAACAAGAATTTAATGGTTTTATCCAAGTAAATGATGCCAATCATGACCCTCTAACTTGGAGTTTAACTCCGCAGTCCAATAATTGGTCGGGGTGGCGTAATAGTAATCAAACTCCTCCAGCTCCGATACTTAAGGACACCAGTAATCCTAATCAGAAAAAAGTATATGCGCAATTAGCTGGAAAAGCGGGTTTATATAAAATGACTTTAAAGGTTACTGATGGTCGAGGAGGAGTATTATCTACTACTACTACTATTACTATTTTAGCTTCGCCACTTACTATTATTGCTGAAAATGGGGAATATGCTTTAGATTCGGGCGTTCCTTTCAACTACAGCTTTTCTTTTTTTGGTAAAGGTTTAAGTACTACTCCGATTTATTCCGTTTCGCCTAAACCCAATAGTTATTCAGTAGTTGATATTTCTGGTCCCAAGAATTTCGATTTATTGAAATCTTTAAATAGAACCATCACTTCGCCTAGTTCTGACCATTATAAAGTGAGTTATAGTACTAATAAATTTCCTATTGATAAATTAGCCCAAGGAGCTAAATTTACTTATCAGATTAGACTAAGTGATAAAAATAATAAAACGACCACTAAAGATTTTAGCTTAGTTATTGTCCCTAGTCATTTAGCTGTGAATATTGATTGCCCTACTATTGTTAGGGTTAATAATCCTTATGCTTGTCAATTTACTTCTAGTAAAGGTTTAAGCTATTCAGCTAGTGGTTTACCTTCCGGACTCGCTATTAGTAATCAAGGTATAATTGGCACTTCCACTGTAGCTGGCAATTTTCCGATTAATATAGTAGTTAAAAATAATTATGGAGCTCAAGTTAACGATAAGTTTACTTTGAAAGTTAATACTTATTGTGGTGATGGCATTAAACAAACCCCTAATTCTGAAGGTGCTGGAGGTATCAATAATGATGGTAATGAAATTTGTGATGGAAATAGTGGAATAACTGCTAATCCAGCCTTAAGTAGTCTGAGCTTACAGTATGCCTGCCAGCCAGGGCCTAAGGTGAGTACTCCTTATCCGATTTTGACTAATAATCAATGTATTTTCCAATCGCCCATTAATGGCGGAGGTTATTGTGGAGATGGTTATTGTCAGGCTCTAGGGGCGGATAATAAACCACTAGAGACTTGTGGTAATTGTGCTCAAGATTGCGGAATTTGTGTTGTTGTTCCCAAACCTATAGTTATTAGTGGAACGGTTACCAGTTATGCTACTTATTATTATCCCAGCAAAGCGTTAGCTAAGGTAAAAATAAGTATAAGTGATGCAAATAATAATTTTATAACTAGTGCTATTACTAACTCTGCTGGTCATTATTCTTTAAATATCCCCGCGGGATTTATTTCCAGTACCAAAAGACTTGTTGCCACCGCTTCTCTAAGTGCTTATGATAATACTGTGCAAACTTTCACTCCTAGTAGTAGTCAGACTATAGATTTTATGCTATCTACTCCGGATTATCAGGGAATAAATAAAATAAAATTAACTTGGGGGGCTAGACCTCGAGATTTAGATGCCCATTTAACTTTTGGGACTGATTATCATGTCTGGTATCTTAATAAAAAAGTAGCTTCTTCTAGTTTAGATAAGGATGTGACTAGTAGTTATGGTCCAGAAAATATTAGAATTCAGAAATATGTAGCCAATAATTATAAATTTGATGTTTATAATTATTCCCATTGTAGTAATGGATTTCCCTACGGTTTTGGGACTACCACCGTAACTATTTATAACAGCCATAATGGAGTTGTTAAGGTCTATCATGCCGATCCTGGACAGTTAAGTTGTTATTGGCATGTATTTGGTTTAGATAATCAGGGCAATATTACTAATATTAATACCTATAATAATACTGGTCCTCAAGTCAACTGGTAAGTAAACTAAATACTAACCTCTAACTCACATTTAATTATATTTTTTAAATCTAATTATGAACAAAATTATAAATAAAAAATTAATAATCATTATAGGACTAATACTATTCCTTATTTTATTGATTATTGGGATAATAATATTTTGGCGGGTACGCTTGCGGGCTTTGGCTCCTAGACCAACTAGTCAATCAAGTAAGGTGAGTAGAAGTATTTCGTCTGCGCCTAGTTTTTTAACTGTTGTCCAAAAGCAAAAGTTAGGAATATCTACGCAGTTAAAAGTTCAAGCTTTGAAACGTAACGCCCGTGGGCAACTTATGGTATATAGGATTATTAAATCTAATAGTGACATTATTTATAATCCCAGTAAGATTGCTCCGATTCTACCCGTTACTAAAAAATAATTATATAG
>CAZPPL010000004.1:0-79518 GCA_964588465.1 uncultured Gammaproteobacteria bacterium | reverse complement strand
TATAAAAACCACTTCTAAACGCTGTTTCTATGTTTTTATGTAAATCTCCGTCTGGCAACGCTCCACGTTGTCTTTCTATCTCTCTCGTACGATGAATTTTTGAAATTAAATTTTTTGTTATTTGTTTGAGTAAATTTTCCTCGTCAAGACAAAAACTTTTCAAAAATAAACCGTTAAAACGCTTCTCTTCTTTTTTTAGAATACTCGTTACTTTTTTTGACAAATCGTTTTTTGAGATTTTTTCATTTTTGTATTGTTCGTATAAATCAACAATTTTATTTTCAAAAATAGAAATATATTTTGGTATTTTTTCCCAATTATCTACATATTCATAAAGTTTTTTTTCAAATTCTTTTCCTTGTTTGCCTGTATTTTTTACTAAACTATAAAAATCAGTTAGTTCATCAACAACATCATTGATAAGTGCTTTCTGTGGTTGTAGGTGGAAAAAAATTGCACCACCACCAAAAAATGGCTCAATATATCTTTCAAACTCTGGTATTAAATTTTTTATATGGGGAAACTCTTTTGATTTTCCACCAGGCCATTTTATAAGTGATTGCATAATATTTTAATCTAAATATGTTTGCTTAATTGATTCTAGAGCTTCAGTAATTAAGTGAGCATTTTCTTTATACGCACCCAAAATCAAATCGTATCCATCGTCAGATTTACAAACAAAATTCCAAAAATCTTTTCCAATCAAAAGTTCGTCTTTTGAAAAGAATTGTAAAACTCTTCCTTGTTTCCATTCGCTATCCTCTCCAAATCTATTATAAGCAGTCGCGAAGTGTGCTTTTATTTTCGCACTTTTATCTAAAGAGTTTGCCAATATTGCGTATTGCTCAAAAATTGCCTCTTTTTCAGAACGAGCTTTTTTATTGTCTAAGTCTCCACCAATTTTTAATTCAATCAAGTGATGTGTGTTTGTTTCTTTATCTATCAAATAATAATCGCTAACATGTACTTTGGTTTGAATTTTAGATTTTGGGTTAGGTTTTATTTTTCGTATTTCGTCATAATGCGAAAGTAATGGCTTGAGAGGATTTTTTGTATTTTTGTATGCTTCTAATAATTCAGCAATTTTTGATGTTTGTTCTGGATATAATTCTCCTTCAACCTGTGTATGGACTTCATAAAAAAGTTTTGCAATATTTATAGCCATTCCCTCAAGCATGTTTCCAAGCGAACTATCAAGAGAACGTACGAGAGCAGAATAATATTGAATATCTTTACCAAGTGCGGCGATAAAAACATTATGAATTTTCATATTGATAACTCCGTTCGGGTTATCAATCTCGCCCTCATGGCGAGCCTGAAATCCTGTTGCGTAAGCTTCGACCGCTGTCCTAACTATAGACTTTATTGTTTCTTTTTTATTTAATGTGTTTTTTGTCATATGTTTACTTTATTAAATCTTCAACTGAAACATTTAATGCCTCTGCGATTTTTTTGATTGTATCAACAGTTGGGTTTTGTTGTTTCCCAGCCTCGATATTTATTATCGTATTATTGGAAACATCAGCAAGACGAGCTAGTTTTTCTTGCGATAAACCCATTTTTTCTCTTATTCGTTTAATTTTACTTGACTCTATCATATTAAAATAGTAATATTAAATTGTAGTATAATAATTATATGTTTAAACTCGTTAACTACAATATAATATTACCAAAATATTGTTTTCTTGTAAAGAATTTAAACCCCGCCGAAAAAAATCGGGCGAAGCCCGAAAAGCAAAAGGGCAAAAAGGAAGGGGGTTGGGGGGGAAAGGAATTTTTGCCCTTTTACGAATTGAATTAGAGCGTTTCCATTTTCCTCTGATTAAGAGGAAAGCAAAACAGAAAATTTTTCAATTCCTATTAAAAGAAAAAAATGGGGGCAGAAAAAAATTAAAAAAATGTATTGAAAAAATTTCTGTTTTGGTTCGCCGTAGCGGAGCGGAGGCGAGTGGAAACGCACCGACAGAATTACCACGTTCTACGAGCGTAAGATTAAGTTCAGAGCCACCACGCGCTCGGCGCGTGATTAGTCGGGGTTCTGTTCAAAAAAAGTTCGGATTTTGTCCAAAAGGTACCGCCAATTTGCGATTTTGTCAGAAACGGCAGAATTGCGAGCAGAGCAAAGCTCTGCACAAGTCGCGCTTTGCGCGAAAAGGGCTGATTTTACAAGGATTTGCCACGCTCCGCATGGGCAAAAAGAAATGTTTTGGTTTTGGATTTGGAAGTTCGTTTTGGCAAAGCCAAAGCAAAACAAAGTTTTGCAACCAATCTTTTTTTGTTTCGCTTTCAGCGAAACTTGGAAGCGATAATTTTTAATATTTTGACTTATGACAAATAATAACAACACAAAAGAACAAACCAGAAAGTTTTTCATCTACGCCCGCAAGTCTATTGATTCAGAAGATAGGCAAGTGCGGAGTATTGGCGACCAGATTTCTGAATTGCAAGAATTGGCGAAAAAAGAAAATTTGGAGATTGTAGATACTATCGTAGAAAAACAAACCGCCAAGAAACCCGGTCGCCCTCTCTTTGCCGAGATGTTGCAAAAACTTGAAGCGGGCGAAGCTGTGGGAATTTTAGCCTGGCACCCTGATAGATTGGCAAGAAATAGTGTAGACGGTGGACAAATTATCTATTTGGTAGATACTGGAGTAATTAAAGAGCTAAAATTTCCAACTTTCTGGTTTGATCCAACTCCGCAGGGAAAATTTATGTTGAGTATTGCTTTTGGACAGTCAAAATATTATGTTGATAATCTTTCGGAGAATATCAAGCGAGGTCATCGGCAGAAATTGAAAAATGGCTTATGGCCTCAAATGGCTCCGCTGGGATATTTGAATG
This sequence comes from uncultured Gammaproteobacteria bacterium, assembly GCA_964588465.1. Classification (GTDB taxonomy): domain Bacteria; phylum Patescibacteriota; class Patescibacteriia; order Patescibacteriales; family UBA12465; genus UBA12465. The sequence goes on along the minus strand of CAZPPL010000004.1, from coordinate 76,677 downwards.
ATAAGAAAACAAAACTTGTTTATATTGATAAAGAAAAAGCGCCATTTATCAAAAAAGCATTTGAAGTATACGCAACTGGAAACTATACTTTGAAAAATCTCCGAAAGAAAATCAACGACTTGGGACTTGTCGGCAAGAAAGGCAAAATGCTTTCCGTATCAAATTTTCAATACTTTTTACAAAGTCCATTCTATTATGGAGTTCTTCGTTATGGTGGAGAATTTTATGAGGGAAAGCATAAACCGATTATTACAAAGAAACTTTTTGATGAAGTACAAGAAGTGATGAAAAGAAAATCTAAACCGCAGAAAGTGGAGACGATGAAATTTTTTCTTTATCGTGGATTTTTCCATTGTGGAGAATGTGGATATACAATAACAGCAGATAGAAAGATAAAGAAAAGTGGAAAAGAATATGTTTACTACTATTGCACAAAGAAAAATCCACATTACAAATGCACGCAAAATGTATTTACGAGAGAAGAAAAAATTTCATCTCAAATTGCAGAGGAACTTCAAAAAGTTTCTTTGCCTGATGATTGTGCTGATTGGATGTTGAATGAATTGGCGAAAGAGAAAAAAGAAAAAGCACAATCATCAGACTTTTTTGTACAAAAGACGAAAAAAGAACTTTTAAAACTTGATGAGAAATTAGAAAAACTAATGAACGCTTATTTGGAAAATGTTATCAATATCAAAGAATATCAGAAAGCAAAAAATATTCTCATCAATCAAAAACAAGTTTTGAAGGACAAATTAAAGTCTTTTGAACAAAAAAGCAATAATCGGTTCAAACTCGCCGAGAAGTTTATAAAAGACAGTAAACAAGCCAAAACTATCGCTTCTAAAGAAAATCCCGAAGGGATTCGGGATTTTCTAAAAAAGATTGGTTCGAACTTCCAAATCCAAACCCAAAACATTTCTTTTTGCCCACGCGGAGCGTGGCAAATCCTTGCAAATTCAGCCCTTTTCGCGCAAAGCGCGACTTGTGCAGAGCTTTGCTCTGCTCGCAATTCTGCCGTTTCTGACAAAATCGCAAATTGGCGGAGAGAGAGGGATTCGAACCCTCGATCCGGTTTAACCCGAATAACACCTTAGCAGGGTGCCGCTTTCAACCACTCAGCCATCTCTCCTTTTATTTCTCAAACTTTTATGATATAATTCACTATATAAAATCTAAATTTGCTTGTCAAACTAAGAATTAAAGCTAAAAATATGCCCTCAACTAATTCCCAGTACTTACGTTGGACCGTTCCTGAATATCATAAACCAGAACGTAGCCAAGCTTGGTATATAAGTGCTAGCATCATTATTATTTTGCTACTGGGCTATTCTTTTTTTGATATTTCTGGTTGGCGTTTGGTTTGGTTGGGGACGAATTCTAATTTTCTGTTTGCTTTAATAATAGTGGTCTCAGCTATTATATTAACTATTAACGATATTCGGACTCCGGTACAAATTAAAGTGGAATTGGGACCAGAAGGGGTTAAAGTTGGAAGAACTTTCTATGACTACGATAGATTAAAGAATTTTTCCGTCCTCTATAAACCTAAACAAAGTATTAAGAATCTGTACTTTGAATTTAAAAATTCTATACATCCCCGCATATCCTTGCCTCTACGCCGTTTAGACGCCCTAGAAACTCGCAATTTTTTAATTAGATACCTAGATGAAGATTTAGAAAGAACTCAGATGCCTTTATCCGAGCAGTTGACGAAACTGCTAAAACTGTAATAAGATAAAACTGTTTTTATCCTACCAGCAGAATAAACTAGCATCCATCGTTCAACGGATAGGACGTGAGCTTGCGGAGCTTAAAATCCAGGTTCGATTCCTGGTGGATGCACCCATTAATTAACGACGTTATATGCTCAAGTTGAATTCTTCAATTGCTGAACTACACCGCGTCGGTAAAGCTACTTCTGCTAGATTAAAGAAACTAGGTCTGAATACAATTCATGACCTACTTTTTTATTTTCCCTTTCGCTATGATGACTTTAGGAAACAAACAAAAATTGCTGATTTAACCCCTAACTCAATGGCTAGCGTTAGAGGAATAATAGATATTATACAAAATAAAAAGAGTGCTAAACGACGTTTATACTTAACCGAGGCTTTAATTAATGACGATACTGGTTCTTTAAAAGTTATTTGGTTTAATCAAGCCTTTCTAACTAAAAACTATAAAGTAGGTGATAAAATTTCTTTAGCTGGACGGGTAGCTGAAAACTATGGACAACTCACCATGATTTCGCCCATAAGCGAAAAAGTGTATTCAGAAAAATTAATCCATACCCAAGGTTTAGTTCCTAATTATCACCTGAGTGCTAATCTAACTCAAAAACAAATACGTTTTCTAATCAAAACGGTGATACCCTTAGCCGATCAGGAACCTGATTGGCTACCTCAGGAGATAAGAAAGAGATTGGGACTTTTAGATCTAAAAACTGCTTTACAGCAAATTCATTTTCCTAAAAATAATTTAGAGATAAAAAAAGCTCAACAACGTTTAAGTTTTAGTGAACTATTCTTGCGTCAATTAAAAGGACAGATTATTAAACAAGAACTAAAGAATAAGTTGGCTTTTAAAATTGAATTTCAAGAAACCGCTACCCGAGATTTTGTTGACAATCTGCCCTTTCAATTGACCTCAGCTCAAAAGAAATCCGCTTGGGAAATTTTAGGAGATTTAGCCAAATCCGTTCCCATGAATCGCTTGTTAGAAGGAGATGTAGGCAGTGGCAAAACTATAGTAGTTGTTTTAGCTCTACTTAACGTAGTTTTGAACAAAAGACAAGCAGCTTTAATGGTACCGACCGAAGTCTTAGCCCAACAGCATTATGATTTAATTACTACTCTATTAACTAAATATAATTTTAGGATATCCCTATTAACTCATAACCATCCCGATAACAATGCTAGTCAAGCCGACATTATTATTGGTACTCAAGCACTTATTCAAGATAAAATAAAATTTATTAATTTAGCTTTAGCTGTTGTTGACGAACAACATCGTTTTGGAGTTAATCAGCGACAAAAAATTATTGACTTTAAACAAGACGGCAAAACTATTCCCCATTTTTTATCTTTAACTGCCACTCCAATCCCCCGTTCTTTAGCCTTGACTCTCTACGCCAATTTAGATCTATCAATTATTGATGAACTACCTATCAACAGCCAAAAAACTATTACAAAAATCGTAAGTGAAATTGAGCGCTCTGAAGCCTATGATTTCATTCGTCAAGAGATTAAAATTGGACACCAAGCTTTTGTCGTCTGTCCTTTAATTGATATATCCGATAAATTAGGAGTAAAATCAGTGAAACAAGAATATGAAAAATTAACTAAAGAAATTTTTCCAGAATTAAGAATTGGCCTACTCCATGGAAAATTGAAATCAAGCGAGAAAGAAAAAATAATGAGAGATTTTTTAGCTAACAAAATTCAAATTTTAGTAGCTACTTCGGTTATTGAGGTGGGCATTGATGTTCCTAATGCTACCCTAATGCTAATTGAAGGAGCAGAACGTTTTGGTCTAGCTCAATTACATCAATTCAGAGGAAGAATTAGCAGAGGATCAGAGCAATCTTATTGCTTTCTATTCCCTTCTGCCCCAGAATCACTTAATGAAAAAACTAAAATTCGTTTACAAGCTCTAAGCAAATATAATAATGGCTTTGAGCTAGCTAAAATAGATTTAGAATTACGAGGAGCAGGCGAAGTATATGGAATTCAGCAAAGTGGCTTTCCTGAACTACAAATTGCTTCTTTGTTTGATTATACTAATATTAATAAAGCCCAGCTGGAAGCGGAACGATTGGTGACTAAAGACCAAGAATTAAAACAATTTCCTCTTTTGTTGGAAAAACTAAAAAACTGGGAAAAAACTATACATTTGGAATAAATTAGCGAAAATTAGTGATGATCCTTGACTAATCTCTAAATAAAGGATATTATTGTGAACAGTTAATTAAATTTTTTAATAGGCAGTTAGCTCTGCCACAATAGCCCATCTTAATGGGCAGAAAAGGTAAAAAATGAGTCAAAAAAATTTATTTGCCGCCCTATACAACGGGCAAAAGGTTCTAATTATCAGAGCCTACAGAACAAAGAACGGAGAGTTCTTTGTTAAGATAAAAACCCACAAGCGGAGAATACCCGTGTGGGAACTATCCCTTAATAATGGGATAGAATCTGAAAAACTCTTCAAGGAGTTATTTGGAGTTAGCTTCAAGGAAGCTAGCAAAATTCACCGCGAGGTGAAAGAAAAAGCGGCTTTATACAAAGCTGCTAAGGATGGTAATAATTCCATCCGAAGAGTCTTAATAAGACTCAGATCAGGAGAAGAATACTCCTGACAAAAGATATACAAGACGTTTCTATACTAGAAACGTCTTTATTTTATATTATTGATATTATGTTTAATCCAATACTATTTTATAATCCTCACCAAGTCTGCTAAATCCTTTATCTGCACCAATTTTAATTTACTAGCCTTCACTTCTCCTTGAGGAATAACCGCAGTTTTAAAACCTAAACGTTCGGCTTCTTTCAAGCGTTGAGCCAATTTAAAGACTGGACGAATCTCTGCCCCTAAGCCGACTTCTCCTAAAATTAAAGTCTGACGATTAAAAGTTTTATTAAGAAAAGAGGATATGATAGCAGCAACCGCGGCTAAATCTAAAGCCGGGTCACTGATTTTTAAACCACCCACAACATTTAAAATAATATCTTGAGCGGTCAAATTTATTTTGGTTCGCTTAGTAATAACTGCACTTAACACTTGAAGACGATTAAGATCAAAGCCACTAGTCTTCCGAACTGGATAACCAAAAATAGTTTTAGTCACTAAAGCTTGCAGATCTGCTAAAAAGGGTCTAGTCCCCTCCAAAAGACAACCTATAGCAGAACCAGAAATATTTTTAAAACCTTCTTCTACAAAAACTAAACTAGGGTTCTTCACCTCCTTAAAACCAACTCCAGTCATTTCTAAAACTCCTAATTCATTAACCGAACCAAAACGATTCTTAGTGGCTCTTAGCAGACAATAATTATTATTAGTTTCATTTTCTAAGTACAATACAGTATCTACAATGTGCTCTAAAGACTTAGGACCAGCCACCTGCCCATCTTTGGTAATATGACCAATTAGCACAACTACAATATTATTTTCTTTAGCCAATTCTAAAAATTTAACGGTAGCAATCCGAATTTGGGAAATATTACCAGCTTCTGCTGGAACTAAACTAGAATATACAGTCTGAATAGAATCAATAATTAGAATATCGGGATGCAGTTTAGAAGCACTGGCAATAATTTTTTCTACATTAGTTTCTGAAACAAACTTTAAATTATTTAAAGAGCATTTAAGACGCTGCAGACGCATCTTTACTTGAATAGCAGACTCTTCTCCACTGACATACATAGTTGGATGTTGTTTTCCTACGGCAGAAGCAATTTGGGCTACTAGTGTAGATTTACCAATACCAGGCTCACCACTTAATAATACTAAAGAACCCGGAACTAGTCCCCCGCCCAAAACTCGATCAATTTCCTTTATACCTATTATAATACGCTCTAAGGATACGGCGCTAATTGCTGACAAATCAATAATATCTGCTCCAATTATTTTTTTACTTAATTCTTTATTAAGGCTTTGCGCGTCGCTAGTCTGCTCAGTCAGAGTTCCCCAAGAGCCACATTCCAAACAACGCCCACTCCACTTAGGAAATTGGGCATCACAATTACTACAAACAAAAATAGTTTTAATTGAGGAACTCATACGAGATATTTTAATCTGAATTATTAATCTATATTAATTCGTTATTAACTACGAGAACTTTTCTATTTTAACCAATAAGCTCCATCTACCAACCACTTTCCGTTTACTCTCAAAAAATTTATTCTAATCTTTTGATTATAGGCTTGACTACCTTGCACTTGGCGCTGGGTGGTAACGGTAATTTGTGCTTTACCGCTATCACGATTAAAGCTATCAACGGTGAATAATAGAGGGTGAGTCACTATACTATAGAAAATTCCACTATTTTTATGTTCTTTGCTCAATCTAGTTATATAAGTTTTAGACCAGGACCGCATACTATCAGTCATTAAAATTCCTAAATTACTAATATTATTATAAGTAGATTGATTAGAAAAAGAGCCTAAACGACCACTAAAGGCCATAGCAATTTTGCCTAAATCGTCAGCACTTACTTTATGAACTGTGGGTTTAGAAAGTTCAGGGGCTGAGGTAGCTGGAGAGGAATTAGACTGTCCAGAACTGGAAGACACTACACTAGGCAGTTGCTTAACGCTGGTAGTAGTTGATACAACTGGAGCTCTCGTTGGGGCTTTAGCTACCTTTAGGAAAGCAAAATAAACAATTATAATAATTAGAACGAGTCCTAAAACGATGAGTAAAATCCCAATATTTTTCCGATTAGTATTCATATAATTGAATTAAAATCATAAATTAGTTTAACTCTAACTATTACTCTTTTACTTTATCATCCTTGGTGGTCTGTCCGGACTCAGCAGATTGACTATTGGCAAAATCCTTTTTAGCCTCTTCTATCTCCAGCAATTGACGCGGGTCCGAAGTGATGAGTTGATCTTCGGTATAAGAAGCAACCACCTTCATGGCCACATGTTTATTACCAGCAAAGAATACTCCCTCACCAACAGCACATTCCAGGAGTAAATACTTTTCTCCTTCAGTTAGTAAAAAGGTCTTCTGAATTAAATCGATTGAAGCGCTAGATTGTTTTAACAAAATCTGCATTGAAGAATTAGTAATAATAGCTTGTCCATAAGGTGAGGTCAAAAAATCATTAACATCTTGTGTAATAGTAGTAACTCCTAAATAATATTTACGACAACGTTTAACTAAGGCAAATATAAACTTGGCGCTATCTTCATGTTGCATCATCCACCAAGCTTCATCAATAACTAGGATTCTTTTTTTCAATTCGCTTCTAACCACATTCCAAATATAATTAATAACCGTATAAATAGCTATGGGTCGTAGTTCATCCTCTAAATCACGTACTGAAAAACATATTAATTGATTATTCATTTCTACATTAGTTTGATTATTGAGTAGTCCAGCAAAAGTGCCCTGTGTATATTTACGTAAACGTAAGGCTAAATCCGCCCCCCCTTCCATACCGTCTAAAATCTGTTCTAAATCTGACATAACTGGTGGTTCAATGTTAGATAAATCTGAATCAGGAGTAATATCTTTTTTAGCATAAGTTTCTAATAAAGCTCTATCAACAACAGAATCCTCATCATAAGTTAATTTACCTAGCATAAGACGCACTAAACCTTTTAGCGTGATAACTGCACTACGAATAATATCCTTGGGTTTAGCCTCACCCCCGATAGAGCGTGGGAGATCAAAAGGATTAATCTTATTCTCTGAAGATAAAGAGATATTAATATAGGTTCCACCAACGGCCTCAGATAAATGTTTATATTCATATTCAGGATCAATAACAATTATATCTGTTCCCAACATCAAAGAACGCAAAATTTCTAATTTAATGGCATAACTTTTCCCAGCACCAGTAGTAGCAAAAACTACCGAATTAGCATTTTGTAGGCTAAAACGATCAAATAAAATTAAACTGTTATTATGGCGATTAATGCCATATAAGATTCCTTGATCACTAGTAAGCTCACTAGAAATAAAAGGGAAAGATGAAGCCACTGGTGAAGAATTCATATTAAAAGTAATATATAGTTCATCATCGCCTAAAGGCAGAGTAGAATTAAAACCTTGTTCAGCTTGATAATAAACTCGACGAGAATAAACTAAACGTGAACCGAAAATATCTTCAGTCTGATCAGATAAACGATCCAAATTTTCTAAACTATCCGCATATAGAGTTACATACAAAGAGAATTGAAAAAATTTCTCTGTTCCTTGGGTTAAGGCATCGCGGAGATATTCAATATCACGTAAAGCGGTTTCTCTAAGCGGATCACGAGCAGCTCCCTTTTCGGCATCAGAAACTATTTGAGCTTCCAGAGCTCCTACTTTATTTTTTAATTGTTTTAAGATAATAGCGCTCTTCACTGGATAAAAAAACATGGAAATATCAAAAGTAACATTTAAATTTATAATCGGAGCAAACCAACCTACCGAGATATAACGAGGATAACTAATAACAAATAGAGTCCGTAAGAATTGCTGGCCTAAATGTAAAAAATTAGCTTCTATTTTTAGACTGGCGGGAGCAATAATATCTCGGACCGATAGAATTCCTCGACGAAAAGTTTTTTCCTCCTCAATCACCTCCCGAGTCAATTCTGGATTTACCTCAATGGACGGTCCAGTAGACTTAGCCCCCAGACTAATCGGAGTATTAAACTTAATACCATTAGTTTTCTTTTTATTAAAATTTATCATACTATTTTATTTTTCTACTCTAATTTTATCTAAATCAACTAATTCCTGATTCTTAGCAGTCTCTGGGTTATAAGTTTTATAATATAATTCAATAAGACTTTGCGAATCTAGGCGTACCGCAGCCACGCCCATAGATTCAAAGCCACCAATCACACTTTCAATCCGACGATTTAACATCTCTTGATAATTTCTAAAAATCTTATCTTTTAATCTAATAATTGTAGCTGGCCTCAGCGCTTCGCTTATCAAACTAAAAAACCCTTTATGCTTATCCGATAAGGGATCATAAGGCACCACTACATAGAAGCGTTTATTCATAATTTTGCCCAAAGAAGTTAAATCTTTAATATATTCTATATAATCAGTAGTCTGTATTTTTAATAATTTATTAGTCTGCACTTTTTCTTTGCTTTTTAAATACTCTAAATAATTATCAATATTTAATTCCCGTGATTGAATGACTATCTGAATACTAAAATTAATATTATTGAGAAAACTAATATAGGAATTAATCACCGCATTTTGTTCATCTTCACTCTTTAAAGCAAAATTAATACTAGAAACCAGCAATACTGCCCGTAGCGTACCATCCTTCATAACAACAGTATCCTCTTTAATTTCAGCAATATTTAAGTATTGTTGAGTATAGGCATTTATTTTATTTTTAGCTAAACTTTTTCTAGACATATGGATATTTACTAGAATTTGTTACTCTCCTTGATAACGGCCCTTAGTATCTACAATTAAGGCTAATTCTGCTAGACGTGACTTTTTATAAAATTTAGGTGGAGCGACCTGTGGCTTAAGATCGGCTATAGGAGATTGTTGCTCTTTTCCTAAAGGTAGCCCTTGATTTCTCCATACTCTTAAATTGGGTCGACGCAAAGTCTGAGTAACATTTATAACAAAAAGGTGAAACGGTCTACCATTGACTTTCACAAAAGCAAAGGCTGATACTAAAAGGAAAACAATTATAGCTATAAAAATAAATAGAGAAAAATCGGCTAATTTATAGCTGATGCCTAAGACCACTGCTCCGCCTAATATTATCATAAACTGCCGAGTAGTAATTGGGCCAATGATTTTATTTTCTACATCAATGAATTGTGGTACGGTAAACTGTTGCATATAATCAATAAAGCTATCCCTAGAATATTAATTTACTATTTAAACTTAACAAAGCCTCTATATCCTGGAAACTTAGTTGCTCTTTCCCTGTATTCTGTAAAGAAAGCACATAATCTTTAAGGGGTACATTTTTATCAAGTGCCTCTTGCCCTAAACGTAAATATAAACGGTTAAGTGGACTCTGTCGCCAGGCCAATACTCCTGCTACCATTTTATCATAACCCTCTTGTTCCAACAATTTTATTTTGTTTAAAATTTTATCCGTTGCTTCTTTGGGATTATGGCCTAAACGTCTAAAATTAAGTAAATCCAAAAATTTCAATTCTTCAATCGGACCCATAACCTTAGGCATAGCTTTAATATCTTGCATGGCTGGATGACTAGCTGAAGAGGTTGGAGCAGGACGAGATATAACCTGCTTAGGAGCACTAACATTTAAAGGAGAGATAGACTGCTGAATTAGTGATGGTTTGGACGAAGCTATTACCGATTTAGAAACTGGGGGAGCGGGGACTGAAGATTTAGTAAGAGGTTTACTAATTGAGGTGGCATTAAGCTTAGGCGTATTAGCCCTTGATTTTGACTCTTTTTTAAACAAAGAAAGCCTAGACCAAAAACTAGTTTTTTTAAATGAACGCAATACTGGAGTATTTTTCTGTTGAGTAATGCTAGGGGCAGGAGGATTGGAAGGAACTATTTTATGAAGAGGAGTTAAGGAAACTCCTAACTCTCCAGCTAAACTAGGGCTAGGGGTAACTGCTTGACTCTGAACTGTAGCTTGGAGATTCACTGGCTTTGGAGACGAGGTAGATGGAGCCATTTTCATAGAGGCTGAGACTGATTCAGATTCTACTTTAGGTTTAGAATCAGCTTGTGAACTTGAAGCTATTTTGGGAACTGATTTATTTAATGGTAGATCTAATGGTACCTGCGGAGCAGAAATTTTCAAATGTTTTATTTTACCATCTTTGATGGCTTGTTTTAAATTATATTCTGGTACTACAGTGGAATCAATTGACAAATGAGAGGGAGATGAAGAAACGGAAGTCTCCTGTGCCGCCGAAGAAACTAATTTATTAGAAATTGAATCTACAGATTTACTAGCCAAAGATTCAGTTTTATTTATATATTTTCTGTCATCGCAAGCTTTTAAAATTTGTCCAATTTCCTCCTCGCTTAAATTTAAACCACCGATTTTAACATTTTTAGCTAAAGTATTTCTAGTATCAATTTTATTACGAACTCCTTTGAGATATATTTTAATAATGTTTTTAAATCGTTTAACTAGAACTGAACTAGGTAAAACTATTCCTAACCCTTTAATAAAAGAATTAAAATCCTTATCTAAATCTGAACTCTTTAGCTCCGCACTAAGACCTAGATAATCCGCCACCGACATAAAAATTTTTTCTTTCAATTCTATAACTAACTGTTGAGCTTTAAGTGAATCTATACTAAATTCATTAACGAAATAGGCTGCTAAATCACTAAAATGCAGACTTTTAGTCATGATTTTCATAATAACCATGGCTAAATCTACTTTATATTTCCTTTCTAAATCAGAAATTATAGCCATAACAGCTGGTGAAGAAACCTTGGCCTGCAAGTCGGAAGGAAGATTGTTAAATTTTTGTAGATAATCAAACATGGCTTAAGGGAAAATAAGCAAAATAAAAAGAGAAATCAGTTTATTAAACTATTTTTATTTTAACATATTTCGCTTAAAAGAGGAAAGATATCATATTAATCAAGTTTATTTTAAACAATAAACTATTATTAACTAAGAGGCTAAAATAATTCTTAAACTCAAACTCTCTGAGAATAAAAAAATTCTAATTTTTAAATATATAAAAAAATAAGATTCCACTAAGATTCCTAATAAATATACGACTCTACTTATCTATAATATTATAATAAATAAGACTTATTTTCTCAAACTAGATTGTTGTTGAGCTATTTTTAAAGAACCCCGTTTTAAACGACTAATTTCCTGGCTAAGAGCTTTATACTCTAAACTGGAGGGAGAATAATTTTTTAAGGTTTCTTCTAATTCAATAAGCTGTTTAGTCAAAGCCTCACCAGGTGCGGTTTCAGCTGGAGTGGCTAAAACATCTCTTATCCCTGAGGATTGATTCTCGGGTTGATAATCAACAGAAAAAATCTCCCACTGTTCCAAGGGAATACCTTCCATGCTCTCTGGAAAGAATACTAAATTACGATATAATTTTAATAGTTTGCGTACTAAATTTTTTTCTTCTGGTTCTAATTCTCTAGCATTCTCCGAATTAACTAAATATTGCTCTAAAGACAGCTCATCAAATAATTTACTACCATTTTGTTTAATAAAATCTTTGAGCCAATTAGCAACTGTGGGCTCTACTTTCCGATCAATAGAAACTAATCTATGAGAGGTGAGTTTATCCGGACTATTATAAAGAATTTCGATGATTTTGTTCTCAAAATTATCATTATCATGAAGAATCTTAAAAATTAGAATATTTAATTTATGTAAATCATCAAATTTATTAATTTTTAAAGTTTTTACCAGCTGATTGGAAAAAATTTCTAATATCATTTTTTCATTATCTTCCGAATTCCTTAAATCTGGTATTGGATTCTCTGGAGTTAATCCCCAGATCTCCCGAAGATTTACTAAAAATGGATCCAGTATCTTACTTTTAATCTCTTGGCTTAAGGTTTTAGCAAATGCTGGTTCTAATTGATAACGAGCAGTGACATAATCATAGATATCTTCGTCACCTAACTCCCCAATCGCTAATAATACTATAAGAAAACTCAAAGAAACCTTATATTTTTTTTCTAATTCTGTGATGACATTAAAAGTCTCTGCCCCGCCAATTTTTTCTTTGGCTAGATTTGGCAATTCTTGAAATTTTTCTAAACACTCTTGAGTATAAGTCATAAAATTCATCTTTGGACGCTTTCACTCTAGGTTTTTTCAGTATTAATTAATACTTTAGCCTCCAGCGGAGTTGACAGCCTTTTGGCCAAACGATTATTGCTACTAACAATCTTTTTAAATAAGGTTCTTAAGGCATAAGTGTCCATACCGCCTTTAAACTTCTGAGGGGAGAGCGACGCTAATAAATCTGGAGATTCTAATTTAAATTTATTAAATTTTTCAGACAATTGATCAATGCTTCTTTGCAGACCTTCGGTATCTATTTCGGGACTATCTGGTTTTGAAGCATTGTTCTCTCCCCCAGTAGCTTCTGATTCACTCTCCTTATGCCCAGTCTCTTTATTTATAACCCGAGCAGCTCTACTCTCTCCTTCCATTTTAAGACGTGATTTTATTTCTTTATCAACTTCTTTCATAATGTCGCCGTTGCTCATATTTTTATCCTTCAATCCCTTGGCAAAAGTAGCAATTTCTGTAGCATGACGTCCACCCGAACTAGCATTACGACCATACAACTTATTACCCATTAAACTCTGGGCAATATTTTCGGTAAGATCTTCATCCTGTACTCCGCCTTTATGTATTTCTTCATGATAGACCGTAGTCATTCTTTCTTGACGTCCATAATCTTTAGAAGCAGTGTTGACCAAACTCAAATTCTTCAATTCTTCTGGATTAGACAGCTTTTCCTTAGCCTTATCTAAATTAGCATTACGTTTACTAAATTCAGTCTCACTAATTTCTCCACTATTTCTAGCTTCTTGTAGGTTAGACTGCTCAGTATTAATTTCTTTGATAATAGCTCCAGAGATATTTACCATATTAGCACCACTAACATTTGCTCCTAGTCCCTCACTATCAATTTCAACTCCTTGCTCTTTTAATTTGGAAAAATCAACTCCCACAATATTTTTACCAGCTTCATTCTGAGTATTATTAGCTAGAGTGCCAACCGCCAACTGACCACTGCCATGTTCACTATCTTTAGAGGAGTGGCGATAAGCAATCACATTATCTTCTAAGCTTCCTACAGTAGCCCCTTTTAATCCATGAATGTCGCCCTGACCACCATTATGACTATCTATAGCATTAATAATTTCTTGAAGTCTGCTAACATCCATACCACCTTTTTTGGCAGCAGCAATACCTTTGGCTAGACCAGCTACAAAATCCATACTATGAGCATTATGCATCTCAGGGCCATCGTTGTTAATGAGATCTCTTAAGTTATCTCTAGCAGTGGTAGCATCAGGATTATCCTTAGAGGCTAGTTGTTCTATAGTTTTTTTAGCTTGACCTCCAGTGTTGGAATAGAAAGTATAACCCGAAGAATCTCGCATAAACCCGCCAGCATCCTTACTGGCACTTTTAACATTTTGTCGGGCATTAGCTATCTCTACACTGCCATGAGCAGCAGCTTTCTGAGTGGTTTCAGAAGTGAAAGATTGGATATTACCAGTTAATTTGCCCCACCATTTATGCTTTGAGTCCTTTCCCTTCCCCGCAAAATGACTAATTAAACCGCCACCCAGAAAACCAACAGCACCACCTACCGCAGCCCCTATTGGGCCAAAACCAGTGCCAATTCCTGCTCCCATCGCTCCAACATTAACAGCACTTGATACTTCTTTACCAGTGTCTGTTTTTAAAAATTCACTAGTCACATCCATAGCTTTCTCTCCCATACCCATTTTCTCTAAGAATTGCTGGCGTTTAACTTGTTTATTTTTTTTATTTTTTTTCATCATGTCCGAACGCCAAGCTAATCCAGTATTACCCAGGGTCTTCAAAATACTACTAACTTTAGTTTCTTTTCCTTTTGCCATCCAAGTTGTTATACCTCCTGCTCCTTTGGACAGCATAGAGGCGGTGCCTAAACCATTATTTCGAACTGCGCGACCAACTTCCTGGACTTGTCTCTTAGCAAAATTACCAGCAAAATTACCAGCAAAAGCCGTTCCTCTGTTTATTTTAGCCATCCCTTTTCCTGCTATACCCCCAGCAGCACCACCTATTTCTTGAGATATCTTAAGACCGCCAATCAGCATACCAATTCCCACTACAAAAGCAATTAAAGCCGACGGAGTACTAGCTTGAGTACCAATAGGATTAGGCTGACCAGTATTTGGTCTAGAGGCAACTATAGAATTATTATAGCTGGTTCCTTGATTATTAATTTTAATTTTTTGCTGAGGAGTTAAAGCCATATTGTTAATACCAGACAGAGAAGCTAGCGATAGCCAAATGAAGAAAGCCAGAACTGGACCAATAATTAAATTTTTGGTAAATTCACTCCACCATTGAGAAGCATATTTTTGTCCACCAGGGAAAGCGGCTAAGAGATAGGCTAAAGGAGATAGAACTACATAGATCCAGATCATAACTAAACGCATGGCCAGAACGACCATCATAGTGGTAATTACCACTACTGCAGTTAATAAATAAAAAATTCCTAATATATAAGCCCCAACAATGGTAGAAAAACTACTGCTACCATTACTTTTAGCCATAGTGACAATCTTGCTAATGCCTAACATATCAGTCATGTTAGCCCCACCCATAGCTTTAAAGGCATTCACAAAAGTGAGCATGGCTACTTGAGCAATATCAATTAATAAACCACAAATAGTTTTAGAAAAATTAATTAAAACCGCCATGATAATCAACTTAGGCAACCATTTTTTGTAATCATAGTTCTCTAAATGTAGAATAGTCCCAAAAGCAATGATCATTAAGACCACTACAAAAAACATATTGGCAATATCTCTTACCGTCTCCCAGCCTAAAATTACAACCTGAACATTAATAAAATTTTGATAAGAAGCAATATAAATTAAACCGCGAATAACTAGACCCAGAATTAAACCAAAAGCAAAAATAAAAATACTCAGAAAATTACTAACTATGGTAGTAGCCCACCCAGCATGAACATAGTTCCCAATTAAAAAAATTCCCAATACTAAAAAAAGAGGAAAAACTAGAAAAAATATTTTTTTAGACCTCTTGAGTTTCATATTTTTTGATAATATTCTAATCCCTTAAAAATTAATTATTTTCCACCAGTTAATACTTTCCAAAGTGAACCGACAATTGCTTTCAACGCTACTATGGCTATTTGTCCGGTGACAATGGAATATATAAAACCGAGAACCATTATAATAGCTATAAAAACTATAATATCTAAAGCGGCCAGTAGCATTCCCTCCCACAATTTTAATTTACGGAATAACTTTTCACCTAGAATTTGAGTTAAAAATACATGGATATTAATCCAAATTAAGGTGAGACCCATACTATCAATTAAATTAAGCCAAGCCTGTTGTAATAGTTTACTACTAGCTGCTTGAGCTGGATTACTCAAAGCCACAGTGGCGGCTCCGCCACCTTTTTTAGCTAAGATCATTTTCCTTTGTCGTTGAGCATGACGCAGTGCATAAAAATCACTATTAGAACTCTGTAGAGACCCTGAAAAATTATTAGGGCTTATTGAATTACGTCTAGCCCGATTCAAATTACCAACCCGATCTGCGCTAGTCTGATTATTTACACTGAGTAACTCCTCATCAATACCCATAAAGCTTAAAGTAAATCTTTTCTTTACCTTAAAATTATACACTAAAATATGACAAAGAGCAAAAAATAAGGCTGATTTTTTATAACCAGCCTTAATAAAATCAACATCGTTAAGAATAAATTAACTTAATTATGAGCAAAGAAACCCCAATTATCAATAATTTCAACTTTTAACTTTATTGTAGCATTCTGAGAATAATGATGATATACAACTTGAGGAGAAGAAGCTACTGGGCGAGCATTCTGACCATAAATAGTCTGAATATAACCATCGCCCCAATTAATTACAATACTAGTGAGAGGTCGTTGTTGAGGATCTATTTTACTATTGAACTCTAAGCGATACCAGCCTCTAACTACCTGCAAAGAGTCGGTATAACTGATATTATTATTTCCATTTAAAGCTTTTGTGCTGTTATTATAATATAATTTAACATTAAATAGACTAGGATAAACAGCACAGAAAGTATTAGGATCTGATCTGATGTTGGAATTACACTGGGGTATAACATTATCGCTATTTGAAACATTAGAAAAATCATAAAAACCAGCTGGCGAGTAATTTCCACCATTATTACTGTTATACTTATAAATATTACCACTTAAAAATATATTTTTAAGAATTTTTTCATAAGGAGAACTAGCCGCGCTGGCCGTATTTATCAACTGCCCGTATCCCACAGTACTAGACCAAAGTGGAACGCAAGAACCACCTGAACGACCACAAGTAGAGGAGGCTAAACTATAATCAATTGCCTTACCATCAACGCCAGTATTAGAAAAATTATCATTCTTAGTAGTTAAACAATAGGTGTCAGGGGCCTTAGTACATGAACCAATTAAATCACAACCATCACCAGACTGACCATTATTGCAACCATAAGGACGCCCAGCAATATTACTGCCTATCTTAGTATCAGAATTATTTAAAGCAATATTCCCACTATTAAACAAATTATTCTTAGGTGAAGAAGCGGCTCCAAAAGGAACGTCTTTACGATTCTGACTATAGTTAGGAATGCCATTATAAGGGCTAAAAAATGTCGGAGTGGTATTGGCCACCGTATTTACTCTAAGCACCCAGGCTTTATTAAGACCCTGATTATCTACAGCTTGTACAAAAGTATTACAAGCAATATTGAAAACATCATTACTACTAGTAGAGGTGGCATAAGGAAATTTCAATTGAGCCGCACTAGCAGGAGGATTATTATAATTATAAACTGCTATTGGTGGATTCATATTAGTAGCTTCTGCTCCTTGAAGTCCATTATATATACCATAACCATTAGTAGTGGTAATTCCGTTACACTGACCAAAAGTAGAGGCATTATTTAGTGTAAAAGATGTTTGAAAATGATTAAATAACTTATTTTTTTTAGGAAGACAAATAATGCGCAACGGACTAGCCCCCGCAGCTGTAAATTTCCAAGAAATATCAGTATTATAATCAGCTGGACACTGATCGCACGAAGAATAAGAATCACAAGTTGTATGAGTTGTTCCAGATAAGGTGATAGCTGCCCCGTCTTTATACTTCTTACCACAAAGTTTCACAGTATGATTATGAATACTAGTACTAGATGCAACATAAACCAGTCGTTTCTCCAACAGAACAAAATTACCATTAGCCTCAGCACAATAATTCAAAGGAAACTTTCCCGCATAACCAGAGGAAGATAAACTTAAGCTAGGAATATTATCTAAAGGATACCAAAGCAGACAAACATTAGTATTAGCAGGGTCATGTTCTAGACAATAACCTTCCAGTCCAGGTTTAATAGTATTAGAGTCTTTACTAATACAACTCAAACTACCACTAGTTGGATACAGCCGACATTCTGGAGCTACATATTTATTAGGAGCCACTTGTAATACTGGAGAAATATTAATATTGTCAAAATATACTGGTCCTCCAGCAGAAGTACTAGCATCTGAACTTAGAGTAATGGTAATTTTATTAGCATTAGTTAAAGTGAACTTGTTTACTTCCCTGGTCCAGGCTAAATTAGCTGGAGAGTAAATAACTATTGGAGTGCCCATAGTAGCACTATCAGAAGGTCCATAGTAAGGAGTAATAATAATTTTGGCCCGTAGCCCAGCGGATTTAGAAGTATTTACCAAATAGCTTATATAATAGTCAGTTGGCTTGCTATTACTTACAGCACTCTTATTTTTAAAAGTATATTCTTTACCAGCTGGTATTGCTAAATAGGCTTTACCTTGCGCAGGATAACTGGTAGCAATAGATAAACTAGCAGTGTCAGGACTATCTATTAAAC
Source organism: uncultured Gammaproteobacteria bacterium (assembly GCA_964588465.1). Lineage (GTDB taxonomy): Bacteria > Patescibacteriota > Patescibacteriia > Patescibacteriales > UBA12465 > UBA12465. The sequence goes on along the minus strand of CAZPPL010000004.1, from coordinate 58,356 downwards.
AGGGCTGGGTTAAATTATCTTGGCTACAAGCTTTAATGCTGCTATTTTCAAAATCATAATGGGCAGTAGCTACTCCTTCACCTACAATTTTCATTTGACTTAAATTATAATCGTTCAGAATAGAATAACCCGTAGCATTACTGTTTACTGCTGCCGAAACTGTAGAAGTTGCTGTATTTACGAAATTAGCACAACCATTTTTACTATTTAAGCTATTGCACTCTCCAAAAGAATAACAAGTTTTCTGGTGAGTAACTGGATCTTGAATATAGGAGGTACAGCTTAACCATTGAGAACAAACTCTACTAGGGCTAACCTTGATAACTTGGTTAGCGTTACAAGAACCTCCAGGGCTACAAGTAATAGGAGTATAAGGGTTGGTGGTATAGGAATTACCAGCATAAGCATTAAAATTCAAACTGGCTGGACCAGAAGCATCAGTAACGCTACGTTCATTAAATAAAATACAGCCATTATTAAATTGAGCTTGTCCATTACAACTAGTTTTATCTATGTTTTGTTGCAATTGATAATTAACCGCTAACTCCTTAATGCTAATGGTACGATTAGGATTCCCTCCAGACAATAAAGCACTTCTATTAACAGCGGAATCAAAAATTATTGGAGTATTTGCTGTACTGCTAGCTATGAGTTGAGATATTCCACTGCCAAAATTATTATTATTTAGCAATGGTCTAATTGGAGTACTAAAGCTTAGACTTACTCCACTACCATCACCAGAGCTAACATCTAAACTATATAGTTTGTAGGGCTCTAAAGATATTACTTGTTGGGTAGGAGTAGGTGCTGGTGACCAAGTTCCAATACTACTTCGCCCCCAACCTTCAGCTATTCCATTGGTAATAACAAAATTAGCATTATTAACTAGATTAGGATTAAAGCGAGTCACTGGATCAATATATTCAGTACAACCTGAAGCTCTAGCAGAGCACAGACCAACATCAGAACTAGGAACTTTAACTTCAGACCCTTGACCACCTAAACCAATAGTCTTAAATACAGAATAATTGCAAAGATAATCATTATTATCCACAATACATTTACTACTACCACAATCACTATTATTCAAACAAATTTTGCTACCAATCTCTTTACTTCCTCCAACCGGATTATCAATGACTCCGTCATTATTTAGATCACAACGTTTAACCGGAACCTTATACCAAGATTTTTGTGAAATAGTAGGATTTTGGCTAGCCCGATAAATACATACTTTATTGCCAGGATTTTTAAAATAACTAATAGTATTATTGGAACCTTGATAGGCTTCACAGCCGACATTAACTGCGCTACATAAAGTTTTACTATAATTATCAGGATTATTTAATTTAAAGACATCTGACCAACCAGTAAGATTAGCTCCCCCTTGACCTTGACCCAACAGACTACAACCTTGACTAGGAGCACTACATTGTTTAGTGGTATCATAAATGGCATACAAAGATTGATCACCAGGGACTATAACACAATTTGGATCACTAGTGCTACAAGTGCTAGTCGCTACTCCATTTTCCCAAAATCCGGGGCCAGGAGATGAATAATTATTAGTGTTAATCACCTGCTCACACCCAACTGAAGAGGCAGAACATAGACTATTGAACTGATGTAAATTACTTACCACCCCACTACTGCTAGTATATTGAGCACAACCTAAATTATAATCCACCCCTTGATAATTGCCAGCAGTATCATAATAGCAAACATTAGGAATTTGACTAGAACCTTTAATTAGATAATAACGATCAGCAATTTCTGATAAAATAAAGTTTCCTAAATAGAAATTACCATTAGCACTAATTACCAGCTCTTCTTTATTCCCCACGGTTTTATCAAGATTGGCTAGATTAGTTTGATAAACATTCCAAGTATTTCCTCCTTTAATTATTACTGGGCTCCAAGCACTAGAGGCAATACCCGTATTCAAATTTATAAAATAAATTTTTAAGCTAGTATTATTGGCAGCTCGAGCTACAAATTTTAAAGTATAGGCCTTAGCAGTGGTAATTAAACCACTAACATTTAATTGCGCCCGAACATTAGAACAGGCTTGAGCATTATATAATAAGGAATGACCATTTTTATTATTGGAAACTGAGCTAATACTAATTCCTGTTCCATCGCTACAACTAGAAGACCAAGAATCTAAACCGTTCTCAAAATTATCAGAATAGATCAAACGGACATTACTTCCAGTATTACCATTATATTCACTGCAACCATTTTGACTAGCACTACAAGTTTGCCCTTGTCCTGGAATAGCCTGATAGATACAAGCTCCCGAAGTTTGATCCCATACTCCACCATTTAAACAAACATTACAGCTATTAGTCACACTGTTCCAATGTTCATTTGTTCCCACACAAGCGCTAGCCTGTGTAATACTAGAATCAATATTCTTATCTGTCATTCTATAGGCATGACAATCATTAGAACAAGTAATAGTCCTAGAAACTAAATGATAGGCGACCTGACCCGAAGCATTATAAAATTGTTTACAATTAGAATTAAAGTTAGGATCACTAACTGGTAAATTATAGATTGTGGCATTACACAGAGCACTATCATCAGAAGTAACTGCTGGTAAGCCAGCTCCATTATTCTTCAGAGAATAAGCTTGTAATTGATAACCATTGGTCTGCCCTTGCCAAGCATAAAAAGTAGAACACTGAGTCGGACTAGGTTTAATACACTGTTTTAGTGAAGTATAATATTCCTTTTGCTCTCCTCCTTGAGCTAAACTATCTAAATTAGTAAATTCTGTACAACCCACCGCAGCTGCACTACAAGCCTGAGCAGTCTTAGGAATTATATTTTCTCGAGTTGGAGAATGGAAGTAACTACCCTGAGATATATAAATATCATAACCTAGACATTGCGCCGGACAATAATCCCCAGTGGTAGTTTTAGCAGCCACTGTAAATTTATCCTGTACATTAGTATAGGCCTGACAACCCACTTCTGCTAAATTACATTTTCGGGCATAGTCTGAACAAAATGCTGGGGCATCAGGCTTTAAAGTATAATTCTTATTAGCTCCAGAGATATCAGTATAACAAGTTTTAGCTAAATACGGTGGTAATAACTTTTCATAAATTTTAGCTGAACCAGCAGGGGTATAACCATAAGAACTATAACCAGTGTCTTGACTCCCTACCTCAAACTTAATATTTTTAACATAGAAAATTCCATTATTAGTCTTATTTTGAGCACTAATACTAAAGTTAGGATCATTATAAGAACTATTAGCAGGACGAGTAACACTTATATGCTCCCACTTATTGGTGTTAGTCATGGTCTGGGTATAAGGACTACCAACTACTCCTAGAGTTAAATTGAGCGAAGTACCAGCATTAACTCCACCAGTAATATAAACATCAGCACTTAAAGTATAAGCTCGTCCAGGTATAATTTGAAAATTGCTTGGCAATAAAGAATGCAAAAAAGAAGAATATACTCCACCCCGTGATCCTTTAGAAATACTTAATTTTAAAGCTTTACCACTGAGATTACCTGGATCTTGACTAGCATCTACAATAACGGACTGGCTAGTGCCAAACAGAAACCAATCATCAAGTTGATTACCACTAGTAGAAACACCAATTTGGTCATTAGCAAAATTTGAATTCATTACCAGATTATCACCCTGATTAGCTTGTACTCGTAATAATCCAGTACAGCCGCTTTCTTGGACACTACAAGTACTTAGATTATTATTTAAATATAAACTGCGACTAGTATTCCAATTAACAGTTCCTGTGGAGGTGGCATAATTCCCAGATAAAGAATATTGAGAACAACCCGCATTGCCAGAATTACAACTTCCATAATTTAAAGTATTTTGCAGATAAGAAACTGTTTCACCACTGGGATTAGTAAAGGATTGACAAGTATTATTAATGGGCTGACAAGAATCGGTGCTAAAATTCCAAGTCCTTTTTTCAGCATTACAATAACCATAAGCCTCGCAACTACCATCAGCCCTAGTTTTAATACAACTCTGATTATCGGCACAATAATTATCTGCTCTAGTAATAACTAAACGACTAGGGGTAGCAGGAATACCATTAACCGCTGGAGTACCCGCTAATACAGTTTTATTTAAGATCTGCGCTCCAAACCCTTTTTTCTTACAATAATTAAGTGGCGAACGCAACACCCAATTAGGATCAACTAATCCTTGGCACCAAATAGTATTCGCAGTATCAAACCCCGCACTGAATTTATCATAAATATCATGAGAATTAAAACAAGAAACTAAATCATTCAGAGTAGCATTATGAGGATTAGTTGCATCAGTGGCTAGTTTAGCTGCTTCCACCCAACCGATAGGCAGAATACGATATTTAGCTAGAATCATTAAATTTCGTAAAGAATAGCTACTATTATAAGCGCTGCCTGAAGTATTATTAGTTATTTGCCAATTACCATGCAAATAACCATCTTTAATGGCTTCCGCTACTGTATCTTTAGCGGTAACAGCTTGCATAAATTGATTATCAATAACACAATTATCTGGAGCGGGATTCTGAGGATTCAAACAAACCGCTAAAGAAGATAGAATATTGTAATCAATCTGAGTACCAAAAGTAGGTTTTAATAATTTAGAAGTTACTTGCTTTAGAGCATTAGCCCCTAAACCGCTATTAGGATCTCGGGTATAAGAGCCTGAACCTCTTATATTACTAATAGCAAAATTATTGTTGTTATGCCCAGACCCTACTTTCCGTAATAAATTATTATATAAAGACATGGCTAATTGATTTAAAGCAATATTGGCTGCATCTACTAAAACATTAGTACTAATCTTCCCAAAATTCTGATCTCGAACCGCTTGAGCTTCTTGTAATATTCTTTTAGAGGTCCCAGGAGGAGCTACGGCCTCACCCCCAATATTTCGTATTCTTAACCAACCTTGATTAGTAATAAAACTAGTCTTAGCGTTTTCCTTGGCTAATAAATCCTTACTAGACATATCAGTCCTAGCACTCAGATAAATCCCTAAATCATTAGAATTTGGTCTGAACAATCCCATTAGAGTAGAAACATAATTAGGTTTACGCAGGTCCGCTAATTTTCTATTTAGATCAGTTTGCCAATTATTAACCATTTTAGTAGCACTACAACTTGGAGCAACTGGTCGCTGTTCATTAACCAAGCCCAAAGATATTTTAACTTTAGCCTGTAAAGAAGAAGCTCCACAAACATTAAATGAAGGAGTGGCAGTTGAGGCATTAGCATTAGCTTGAAGACTTTGACTTTCACAGGCAGTGTTGCTAGCAGTGCAAGATTTAAAACAACTATCTAATGAGCCTGCGGAAGAATTTGAACTTAAACCTGGAGTAACATCTGGGCTAGTGTTTAAAAATCCAAGACCCGAAGAATTAATAGGTGAACCATGTGCACTAATACAAGTCTGCTGGCAACTTTGAAGCGAAGCTCGGCAAGTATCATTAGTCTCTGGTTTATTCATGTTATTCACAAAACTTTCTATAAACTGCCCACTGGCCTGATCCCCCACTTGTAATAAGTACTGACCCACAGCCTTTAGATGAAAAGTGGGTTTTTGTCCAGCGGCCGCCGAACCAACATAATTAGCGGCATCATAAGCAATCTTATCTAAGGCTAAACTCAATGCTTTATGATAAGCAATGGCTCCAGCATTTTTCCATAATTTTTTAGCTAAACTGGAGGCATTATCTAAAACATTTTTAGCAGTATTCACAATAATCACTCCAGGAGAAAATGCCCAAACCGGCTTAACTGGCACAACCAACATTACTGAGAATACTAATAAAAAAATTAACAGGATATTTTTTATTTTAAAACTTATTCTGTTCATGCCTTTTTTGTTTGGAACTAAATGATTCTTCATTTTATTAAATCCTACTAATTTTATTGGATACTACTTAGTCAAACTGGTGCTAGAACTTTGATTATGTAAAGTAGTCTGATAACTATTCATCAACTCGCTATCACTAATTTTATCTAATTGTGCTTTAGTGCTAATACCTTGCGAAATTAAAATTTCTCTTAGCATCTGAGCATTAGCTTGTCCATTTAAAACTTTTTGTAGTAATACTTGGCTAGCCTCAGTAGAACTAGAGTTAGCCAGTGAACTAGGACTAGAATTTAAAGAACTAATACTACTAGTGGGTTTTAATTGAGAAGCTTTAGAGTTGAGTGCTGGATTAGAATTAACCACTGGATTAGAAATATTACAATTTTTACCTTGGGGACAGTTAGGATTAGTACCTTGTTGCACTTCTTTAAAATCAGAAATTCCATCACTATCAGAATCTACTAAGTAAGGGGAGGTGTGATAAATATAAATTTCTGCATAGTCAGATAAACCGTCGCCATCCGTATCAGTTTCTTTTAATAAATTAATAGGGCTAGTGCTAGCGATTACACTAGAAGATAATTTACTGGTAGAGTTGTCGGCAAAAGGGCTATTAATTTGAGTTTGCATTTGCCAAATCCAGAAGACAATAATAGAAATTGCTAAAATCGTCAAAATAATGATTACAATTTTTCTAAGGTCAGGTAAACCATTAAGAGTTATTGTCGGCTTATTTGATGCCAAGGGATTTTCTGGCCGCATAAAAAATTAAACTAAAAATTAGGCCTATAATTGATTTTATTATACCATAAATTCCTTAATGGCCGCAAATAATTCTTGCCATTGAGTAAGTGATAAGCCTTCGGCTCGGACCTTAGAATCTAATCCCTGTTCAATTAGTATCTGCTCAATAATTTTCACTTCTATTTTTAAACCAGCCATCAAATTATTCTTTAACATTTTACGCCTAGCACTAAAACCGATCTTTACGATTCTAAAAAATTGTTTATCCTCTACTAAGGAGTATGCCCGGTTTTTAGTTTCAAATTTAATAAGAGCACTAGCTACTTTGGGTTTAGGCCAAAAATTACTGGCGGGAATTTTTTTAATAATTTCAGCCTTAGCATAGTATTGGACTGAAACAGCTAAAATACTCATATGCGGTGCTGAAGCCACAATTCTTTCTGCTACCTCTTGTTGCAACATTAGAACCAAGGACTGAGGGCGAGGGACTCCACTTAAAAAACGTCTTAAAAAATGAGAAGTAATATTATAAGGCAAATTAGCAACCACTTTATACTTTCTATCTATTAACTTATGGACTTGAAGATCAAAATGTAAAATATCTTCATTCCATACCTCTACCTTATTAACATCTTGAGAGTCAAGACCAATTTTTAAATAATTAACTAATTTAGAATCAAGTTCAACCGCTACTACCCTTTGCACTCTTCTAGCTAATTCTACCGTTAAAAAACCCAAACCAGGCCCCACTTCCAAGACTGTATCGTGAGAGTTTAAATCGGCAATATTAATTATTTCTTGATAGACTTGTTCATTAATTAAAAAATTTTGTCCTTTAGAATGTGCTGGCCTAATTTCCATTAGACGACAGATCTCTTGAGTTTGTTGTAATAAATTAGACATAGCTAGAACTACTAAGCTAAGGTTTTTACTTAACTACAATATTTAATAATCTCCCAGGAATAAAAATATTTTTTATTACCCTCTTCCCAGCTAACCATTTCTTAATTACTTCGTTATTATGAGCTATTTCTAGGGCTTGTTCTAAAGATATATCACTAGCTACTTCCAATTTTGCCCTTAGCCTGCCATTAATTTGAATTATTAGGTTAATAGTCTGATCAATAATTAATGTGGAATCATATTTTGGCCAAGTTGATTTAAATATACTAGTCTTATTCCCTAATTTCTCCCAAAGTTCTTCGGCTAAATGGGGAGCAAAAGGGGCTAGAATTTGTAATAGAAAAGAACGATGTTCTATACTAAGAGGCCAAACTTTATGCTTAGCTTTATAAGTAGTAACACCATTAACCAAAATCATTAGAGCTGATACGGCAGTATTGAGTTTGAAACTTTCAATATCTTCACTTACTTTTTTAATAGTCTGGTGTAATAAACTTAATAATTTTCTATCTTCTGATTCTAATTTAGTTTCCACTGTCCCTAAATCATCAAATAATTTTTCAACTTTTTCTAAAAATTTTCTAGTACCCACTAGACCCTTAGTATTCCAACTAACCGCCTGTTCAAAAGGACCCATAAACATCTCATAAACCCGTAAAGCGTCTGCTCCAAACTTATCAATCATTTCATCAGGATTAATAACATTACCCCAACGTTTAGACATCTTACGATCATCCTCTCCCATGATAAGTCCAACATGTTTTAATTTCTTGAAAGGTTCATCGTAATTCACCACTCCAATATCATACAAAAATTTATGCCAAAAACGAGCATAAATTAAATGACGAGTAGCATGTTCGGCCCCTCCCACATAGAAATCTACTGGGGACCAATATTTTTCTTTTTGATGATTAACCAGGACATTATCATTACGAGGGTCAATATATCTTAAATAATACCAACAAGAACCACCCCATTGAGGCATAGTGTTGGTCTCACGCTTAGCCATTCCACCACATCTAGGACAAGTAGTATTAACCCAATCAGTAATTGCAGCTAAAGGCGATTCTCCAGTACCAGTTGGTTTATAGCTTTTTACCTCAGGCAAACGAAGAGGTAAATCTTTTTCTTCTACTGCTACCACTCCGCAGTTAGGACAATGAATAAGAGGAATGGGTTCACCCCAATAACGTTGCCGAGAATAAACCCAATCTTTTATCTTATAATTTATTTTTTCTGCTCCGAGTTTATGCTGTTTAAGCCAAACAGTCATTTTCTGGCGAGCTAATTTAGATTCTAATCCACTAAATTCTCCAGAAGCTATTAATATTCCTTCACCAGTATAGATTGAACCTGATGATGAAGGAGTATCTTCAGTTTTTAATTTAGGTCTTATAGCCTCCCGAATATTCAGCTTATATTTTTTAGCAAATTCCCAATCCCGCTCATCATGAGCTGGTACGGCCATAAGAGCCCCAGTACCATAGGAATTCAAAACATAATCGGCTATAAATACTGGGACCTCTTCTTGATTAAAAGGGTTTATTGCCTTAATTCCTAACAAACGCACCCCACTCTTTCCTTTGTTCAAATCTGTTCGCTGTAGATTAGTTTTATTTTTTATCTTTTTTATATATTTTTCTGCTGCTGACCAATTTTTTATTCTAGATTGTAATTTTTTAATTAAGCTATGCTCTGGAGCTAACACTAAATAAGTACAAGCAAAAATAGTATCCACTCGGGTAGTGAAAACTCTAACTTTATCTAGATTCAAACCCTTATTAGTTTTAATGCTAAATTCAATTTCTGTTCCTAGACTGCGACCAATCCAATTGCGTTGCATATCTTTAATAGATTTTTCCCAATCTGGTAATTTGTCTAAATCATTTAATAATCGTTCGGCATAATCAGTAATTTTTAATACCCACTGACGCATAGGTTTTTGTTCTACCAAAGTGCCACAACGCTCACAACGTCCAGCTTCTAAATCTTCATTAGCCAAACCTGTCCTACAGGACGGACACCAATTAATTGCTGCAAAAGACTCATAAGCTAAACCCCTTTTCCACATTTGTAAAAAAATCCATTGTGTCCATTTATAATAGCCAGGGTCAGTAGTATTAATTTCTCTAGACCAATCATAGGACAGCCCTAAAGCTCCTAACTGTCTTTTAAAAGTTATAATATTTTGTTCAGTAGATAATCTAGGATGAGTCTTATTCTTAAGAGCATAGTTCTCTGCTGGCAGACCAAAAGCATCCCAACCCATCGGATGTAGGACATTATAACCTTGCATCAGTCGCAGACGAGCTACAATATCCGTAGCAATATAACCTTTAGGGTGGCCAACATGCAAACCAGCCCCAGAAGGATAAGGAAACATATCTAAAATATAGTATTTATCCTTAGTCTGATCTTCGCCAGTTTTGTAGAGATTACTCTCTTGCCAACGTTTCTGCCATTTTTTTTCTATTTCTTTAGGTTTATACATATGTTAATTTTTTAACTCTATACCAATAGGAGCATGATCTGAGCCTAAAGTTTGGTCTAAAATATAAGCTTGCTTTAGCCACATTTTTAGTTTAACTGAAGCACAAAAATAGTCAATCCGCCAACCAACATTACCTTGACGGGCTTGAGCTCTATAGCTCCACCAAGAATATTGAATTTTTTGCTTATTTAATAGACGAAAACTATCTACAAAACCAGAACTCAAAAATTTAGTAAACCAAGCTCGTTCTTCTAGGGTAAAGCCTGCCGATCCTTGATTTTCTTTAGGGCGAGCTAAATCAATCTCCGTGTGAGCCACATTAAAATCACCACTTACAATTACCGGTTTAGTAGTTTCTAATTTTTTTATATATCTGAATAACGCTTGATTGAATTCTAACTTATAAGATAAACGAGACAATACTTGGTTGGCGTTGGGGAAATAGACGTTTAATAAGTAAAAATCCCTAAATTCTAGAGTTTGTACTCGTCCTTCAATATCAAATTTATTTATACCTAGACCATTCCTTACCCCAATAATTCCCTTAAATCCAGAACGAACTAAAATTAAAGTACCACTGTAGCCAGGGCGAAGTGCACAATTCCAATACTCGGTAGTTTGAGTAAAATTAAACTTAATATCATTCTTAGCCTGCTCGGAAATTTTTATTTCTTGTAGACACAGAACCTCTGGTTTTTCTTTTTCTAAAAAATCCAGTAAACCTTTTTTAAGTACAGCCCGAATACCGTTGATATTCCAAGAGATAATTTTCATATCTATAATATAATATGCTATAATAAATATATTATAGTTTAAATCAACCAGCTTTTCAATTATATGAGTTTAGATATGAATTTAGAAGAACGATTAAAATATGCTGAAATGAAAGCACGACACGAGTATAAACTACGTCCTTGGTATAAAAAATGGTGGGGAATAATTATTTTAGTGATTATCAGCCTACTCTTAGTACTTCTAATCGCTTCCAGTCTATATGTGATTAATAAGGTAAGAGAAATTAGGACTGGAACTTCTCCTGCTTTAACTAGTACTCAAATTCATACTTATTTAAGTGAAATTAATGGTGATGGTAGCAATTATTTTTTAGGTACAAACACCCCACAAGTTACTATTGTAGAATTTGGTGATTTTACTTGTCAGCACTGTAAAGAAGCTTCTCCAGTGGTAAATCAACTAGCCAAAACCTATAAAAATAAAATAAAAATAATTTGGCGAGATTATCTACTTAATAAAGGTTCTATAGCTTTAGCCATGACCGCGCGCTGTGCTGGAGAACAAGGAAAATTTTGGCCAATGCATAATGCTTTATTTGCCCACCAAGCAGAACTCATAACAGATAATAGCTCTCGCCCCGCTAAATTAGTGACTTTGGCTAAAAATTTAAGACTAAACATCACTCAATTTAATTCTTGTATGAGCAGTGAAAGGTATCTTAAACAAATTAAAAAAGACTATAATGACGCTAATGCTTTAAAAATTTCTGGCACTCCCACTTGGTTTGTTAATAATTATGCTTTCTCTGGTTATGTACCGTTTAATAAATTTAATACTTTAATCCAAGGATTAATTAAATAATATGGAACAAATTCGTATTCACGGTAGAGGAGGACAAGGAGTGGTTACCGCTGCTGAATTGATAGCACTCTCCGCTTTCTATGATGGCCATGAAGCTCAAGCTTTCCCTAGTTTCGGGGTAGAAAGAAGTGGGGCTCCAATTCAATCTTTTGCTCGTATTGATAATCATAAAATTATTACTCGGGAACAAATCTATAAACCTACTATTTTAATTATTCAAGACAGTACTTTAATTGATACTATTGAAGTATTCGGAGGTATTGATTGCAATACCAAAATTATTATTAATGCTCCAGAAAATCGTTGGCCTCAACTGAATTTAAAATCAAAGAATTTATACTTTAGTCCAGCTACAGAAATAGCTTTAAAAATTCTAGGCAAAAATTTGGTAAATACGGTAATTCTAGGAGCTTTAATAAAATATACTAAAATAATTTCTTTAGAATCTTTAAAAAAAGCCATAGTGACTAAATTTGCTAGTAAGGGCCAAGAAATAATTAAAAAAAATATTGCAGCAGTTTCTTTGATTAATAGATCTTAAAAATATGAAAAAAGTTATCAAACAGGCAAATTTAATTACCCGACCCAATAGTAGTCTAAACAATAAAACTGGGCCTTGGCGAACTGAACGTCCAGTCACTGATTTAAAACGCTGTATTGGCTGTAGTTTGTGTGCTAAGGTTTGTCCAGAAGCTTGTATTCTAATGGGACGAAATAAAAAATTTGACGGCAAACTAAAACCAAAAACAGATTATGACTATTGCAAGGGCTGCGGTCTATGTGCGCTTGAATGCCCAGTAAAAGCAATTATTATGAAAAAAGACTACTAATAAGTGGCTAATATCTACCATACCATGAAAAACAAAAAACAAATTTTAGAAGGTTCCAACGCCATAGCTTTAACTATTAAAAATATTGCTCCAGCAGTAGTCTCAGCTTTTCCCATTACACCCCAAACACATATTGTGGAAGATTTAGCTAAAATGAAAGCCGATGGAAAAAGTTCTTTTGAATATATACGGGCTGAAAGTGAATTTGCCGCTGCTTCTATAATCTTAGGAGCCAGTGCTACTGGAGTCAGGGTTTATAGTGCAACCAGCTCACAAGGACTATTGCTCATGACCGAAGTAATTTTTAATATTGCAGGAATGCGTTTACCCGTAGTCATAACTTGTGCTAATAGAGCAATTTCTGCCCCAATTAATATCTGGAATGATCATAGTGATGTGATGGTTATTCGGGATGCTGGTTGGATCCAGCTATTCGCCGCTGACCACCAAGAAGCAGTAAATCAACATATCTTAGCCTATAAACTGGCAGAAAAGTTAAAGCTTCCGGTTATGATTAATGTAGATGGTTTTATTTTAACTCATTCCTATGAACCAGTAATTATTCCTGAATCAAAATTAATTAAAAAATATCTGCCAGATTATAAACCCAGTGCTGGAACTTATCTGAACCCTAATAATCCAGTAACTCTAGGAGCCTTTTTTGGACCCAACAGTTACATGGAAACTAGAGAAAGTTTACATAATAATTTAGTGTCTAGCTTAAAAACTATTAAGCAAGAATATAAATTATTAAACCAAATTTTAGGTTTTAAAAATAATTCTAACAAAAATAGAGGGTCTCTTGTTGATAATGGTCTAATTGAATACTACGGTCCGAAAAACCCTAAGATTATTTTAATTGCTATGGGCTCTATGTTGGGAACTATACGAGAGACTATTAGAAACTTTAAGAACATCGGCCTGCTAAAAATAAAAGTCTATCGTCCTTTTCCTAAGACTGAAGTTATAAATATAATAAAATCTGCTAAACATATCGCGGTGCTAGAAAAGGCAATTAGTTTAGGACAATCTGGTCCATTATACTCAGATGTAGCCAGTACTATTATGGCTCTGGGAAAAACGAAAAATAATATACATCTCAAAAATTATATTGTTGGGCTAGGTGGACGCGATATAAATCAAAAAATGATTATAGATATAATTAAGGATACTCCACTCAAAAATAGTTATTTAAAATTTATCACTAAACTATGAAAAAATTACCAGTTATAATTTTAGCTTTATCACTCCTAACTTTCTTTTCTGTTCCAATAGTAGTGAAGGCCGAATCTTGTCATTTGGTGACTATTCCTAATACCTGTACAATTACTGAAACCCAGAATACTTTAGCGAGTTGTAGCGCTACTCTGTCTAAAGCCGATATTTGTTGTTGTACTGCTAATTCTCCAGCCTTATCAGCAGACAAACAAACCCCTAAAAATAAGGTGGTAACTCCGTCAGCCAATACTGCTAAAACAAACGCACCTACTGACAATACCAAGATTTACAATTCTTTAAACTTTGAACCTCAAGTACAAATACCTAATTCTATTTTTGATAAAAAAAGTGTAGCCGTTGGACATTATGATGCTGGCTCTGGCAAAATGTATAGCAGTCTGTTGGCGGAGTATATTAAAGCTCTATATAATTATGGCCTAATAATCGGCAGTATTTTAGCCGCAGTAGTTCTAATGGGCGGAGGAATGTTATGGCTAGTGTCTGCAGGTAATGATTCTAGAATAAGTCAGGCTAAAGAGTTAATTACTGGCAGTATTGTAGGTTTAGTTATTCTATTTAGTTCTTGGTTAATACTTACCACTATCAATCCTAATTTAGTAAAGTTAAAAATACTTGAAACTCAAGTGATACCGAAGAGTAGTCTAGCTCAAGGTTGCTGTACTAACAAAATAACCCATAAAGTTTATAACGATACCAAGGGTGAATGTGGGACTAATAAATTCCAAGCTGAACTTGTAGCTAACTTAACCACAAATGAATGCGAAGTAAAAATGATCAATGCAACCGATCAACCAATGATGGTTACTCAATTCAATTTTAGTAGATAAGTGATGAACCCAGATTTTTTATCTAAACTATGAAAAAATTAACCATAACAATCTTAGGTTTATTTCTAATAATATTTTTATTTTTTCCTAAAATATCTAAAGCGGAATCTTGCCATTGGGTGGCTAAGAATATAATAAATACTGGAAAGCTATGCTCCACTATTGAAACAAAAAAAGTCCCAAGTGACTGTAATATAACTTTTTTCCAACAACAACAAAATCCTGGTGCTTGTTGTTGTACAACTCAAACAGTGAGTCCAGCTATAAATTCGTCCCAAAGCACATACACTCCTCCTCCTAATAGTAATAATAATGCAAAAATCTATAAATCTTTAAACTTTGAACCTCAAGTACAAATACCTAATTCTATTTTTGATAAAAAAAGTGTAGCCGTTGGACATTATGATGCTGGCTCTGGCAAAATGTATAGCAGTCTGTTGGCGGAGTATATTAAAGCTCTATATAATTATGGCCTAATAATCGGCAGTATTTTAGCCGCAGTAGTTCTAATGGGCGGAGGAATGTTATGGCTAGTGTCTGCAGGTAATGATTCTAGAATAAGTCAGGCTAAAGAGTTAATTACTGGCAGTATTGTAGGTTTAGTTATTCTATTTAGTTCTTGGTTAATACTTACCACTATCAATCCTAATTTAGTAAAGTTAAAAATACTTGAAACTCAAGTGATACCGAAGAGTAACTTAGGTTGTTGTGAATATAAAGATGCCAATAATAATAAACAAGCAGAAATAATGGGAAGTGTTAGTTGCAAGATTAAGAGCGGTAATTTCATGATAAAAAACTCACAAGATAATTATTATAGTCCCGATTACACTACAGGAACTTGTGAAGCGACGGGTTGTTGTACAATCGATTATACTAATACAGGGGGTCTATATCAGTGTATGAACACTACTCCTAATAATTGTGCTAAACTCTCTAATAGTAAGTTTTATCACTCCAGTTGTTCACAAACACCTAAAGTTATGAATTCTAAAGGTGAAATTAATTATTGTGTTTCAAGCAATAGTGACAAATGCGCAACTTTAAAAGATGGATCAAAATGGCTAGGAAGGATGACTGTTCGAGGTAGTGATGCTAGTCAATGGAGGTGGTGCTATAATCATGTTGTGGTAGTGGGTCTTGGTAAACTTGGAGAGCCTTGTGGTAATAAACCTGGCAGCACCTGTGCCAAATCTGGTAAGAGTTACGATTTAGGAGCAAGGGATTGTGCTAGTGGCCTATGGTGTTATAAAAAACCTTAGAATAACCACTAAACTAGTATATTAATTTTATTAACTAAATTCTGTTTATTATTATGAAAACAAAACTTAAATTCATCTCCCCAGGCCATAATGCTTGTTCTGGTTGTGGACAATTAGTTGCTGTGCAAGCCGTAATGCGTGGTTTAAGTCCAGACACAATTATCTCCAATGCTACTGGTTGTCTGGAGGTAACCACTACTGCCTACCCCCAAAGTGCTTGGGGTCTGCCTTGGATCCATTCTTTATTTGAAAATGCTTCAGCGGTAGCCTCAGGAATTTCTGCCGCTCTAAAACAGAAAGGCGACAAAAATACTAAAGTGGTAGTGCAAGGAGGTGATGGCGGAACTTATGATATTGGTTTAGGACTTATTAGTGGAATGTGGGAAAGGAAAGAAAATATTTTATATATTTGTTATGATACTGAAGCTTATTCCAACACTGGTATTCAAGCCTCAGGTTCTACCCCTTATGACGCTGCCACTACTACCACACCGGCGGGAATAAAATCTGCTGGTTCCCAACAAGTGAAAAAAGATATGTTAGCGATTGCTCTAGCACACGGGCTGAAATATGCTGCTCAAAGTACTACTGGATATCCTGACGATATTACTCGCAAAATAAAAGTCGCTTTGAGCGTCTCTGGGCCCAGTTACTTACAAATTCTATCACCCTGTATTCCCGGCTGGAAAGTGGAGACAAATCAAGCGGTTCTAATGGGAAAACTAGCAGTTTTAACTGGCCTCTATCCTTTACTAGAATATAAAGACGGAAAACTCAGTGGCTCCAGTATTAATGCTAATTTTGCTGCTAAACCAGTTAATGAATACTTGAATTTACAAGGCAGATTTAAACATCTAAAAACTAAAGATATACGAGAGATTCAACAATTAGCCAATAAAAATATTCGGCGCTATAAATATATTAGCAAGCAATAAAATAAAGTTAAGTATGAGTCTAAGACTTACGGTCCATGGCTTGATTGGCTAGACTATCAGCCTCTTGATTTTGTTCTCGGGGAATATGAATATAAGTAATTTGTTTAAAACTAAAAGACAAATTATAAACAGTTAAAAACAAAGATGCTAATTCTTTGTTTTTTACTTTATACTCACGTCTTAACTGTTTAACCACGAGTTCACTATCTAAATAACAAGTTAATTCTTTAGCTCCTAAACTACGAGCTTTCTGAATAGCAACGATAACCGCTTTATACTCTGCTTGATTGTTAGTGGCCACTCCTAAGTACTGCGAAATTTTGGCCACTACCTTCTTCTGCCCATCATAAAGTATAGCTCCGATACCTGCTGGTCCTGGATTACCTCGCGCTCCACCATCAGTATAGATAATTAACTTATTCATATAAATATCTAAATTAATAAATATTTGAATTAAAATCAAATAATATTCTATTAAACTTTATTTAATCTTATATCTACAATTTTTAGTTGTACTTCTCTTCTACCTTTAAATTCATTAATCTCCAAATGATAAACCAAATCTAGCTGATCGCCAATTTTAAATTTTTTATACTTCTCTGCTCCCCCAAAAGATAAAGCCCAAAAATTACTAGATTGTTTAGTAAGCGAACTAAGAGAACTCAGACGAAATTTAATATGTTGATTATCTAATCCCATAGTAACAATATCTTCTAAACGCAGATTATGACTAAGCAAAATTGGTTGAGGATTATTCTGTCCATAGGGAGCTAAAATATTAATTTGTTCAACTAAATCCAAATTTATCTCACTAAACTCTAATTCTGCTTCAATACTTATTTGAGGAATAAGAGTACTAGGATCTAATTCTTTTCTGGCTAGAGCTAAAATGTCTTTTTTAAAATCCGCTAAATTCTGTTCACCAATAAGGGAAAAACCACAAGCCATAGGATGTCCACCATATTTATCTAAACTTTTAGCACTAGCTTCAATAGCAGCAATTAAATTAAATTCTTTAATTGAACGTCCAGAACTTTTAAAAATGGTTTCTTCTGGTTTTGGTTTCTTAGCCTTATAATCAAAGTGGATATCTCTAGAACGTGTTATTATCAGGGTAGGACGATAGTATTTTTCGGCAATGCGTCCAGCTACTAAGCCAATCACTCCTTCATTCCAATTCTGCTGAGCTTGAGCTACGGCAATAATAATCAGTGGCAGATTCTTAGCGTCAATTTGATCTTCCACTTGACTAATAATCCCAGCAGTAATCTTTTGACGTAGCAAATTACGTTCGTTAAGTTCCTGCGCTAAATCATAGGCTTCTCTCGGGTCAGTTGTAGTAAGCAGAGCAAAAGCAGTGTTGGCGTGAGCCATACGACTAGCAGCATTTAAACGCGGACCAATTTGCCAAGCAACATTCCAAGACTCTAGAGATCTGCTAGAATTAATTTTGGCCACTTTTATCAGTTCATTAAGACCTAAACGTTGATTATTATTTAATACTTTCAATCCTTGCTTAACTAGCTGTCTATTTTCTCCTAATAAATTAACCATATCAGCAATTGTACCAATAGCTACTAAATCTAAACATTTATCACTAATTAACTTTTTCTGACTTTCGCTTAAATCAGCCTTAACTAAAAGAGCGCTAAGCAATTTAAAGGCTACTCCCACACCAGCTAAATATTTCCAAGGGTAATTATCCTTAGAGTCGGAAGGATTAAGGTATAAGCAGGGCGGTAAATCCTTTTCTTTATCGGGAAGAATATGATGATCAGTAATAATAACATCTATCCCTAACTTTTGAGCATAGACTACTTCGTCCTTATTCCTAATGCCATTATCTACGGTAATAATTAATTTGAAATCTTCACTAGCAAACTTATCAATGGCTTTCTTATTCAAACCATAGCCTTCAGAAGATCTGTCGGGTAAATAAACCTCAGCTTTACCGTGTAAAATATTTAAAGTCTCTAGTAGAATAACCGAAGCGGTAACGCCATCGGCATCATAATCACCATATACCATAATCTTATGGCCAGCTTTAATATGGGAAATTATTAGTTCTACCACTGCCGACATATTCTTAAACAAAAAGGGATCATAAAAATCACTATCGTTTAAAACTAACTGCATATCAGCGCTCTGCTTTAAACCACGATTATACATTAACTGTAATAGCAGAGGGTTAATATCGGGGTGACTGAGTAAAAACTCTGAACTAATTTTAGGTAAAATTTTCCAAATTTTCATTGTTTTATTGGATAAAACCAACCGCTGCAGTCCAAGCTACCATAGACAGAACTACAACTATAGAAATCACAATCCATAAAGCTTTAATTACTTTTCGTCGTTTCATATATATTGTTTATTATTTATTATCGTTTTAAAATTTTAACAAAGGTTTCGGGAGGAATATCTACTCTTCCGCGACCCGCAGTCATCATCTTTTTCTTACCTTTCTTCTGCTTTTCTAAAAGTTTTCGTTTACGAGTAACATCTCCACCATATAATTTAGCGGTAACATCTTTACGCCGAGCCGACAAAGTTTCAGAGGCAATAATTTTACCATTAAGCGCTGCCTGAATTTTAACAGCAAACATTTGTCTGGTCAAATTATGTTTTAAAATTTCTACAATTTTACGCCCTTCACGATAGGCATCATCAACATAGACAATGGTAGCTAAAGATTCAACAATTTCTTCCGCTACTAAAATATCCATCTTAATTACTCGGGCTGGACGATAATCTAAATAATCATAATTAATAGAAGCATAACCCGCAGAAACACTTTTTATTTTATCGTAAAAATCAGTTAAAATTGCCGCCAAAGGGATCTCATAATGTAATAATACCCGACTGTCATCACCACTGGTAGAGATATACTCAGTATTTTTATAAATCCCTTTCTTATCCTGAGCTAATTTAATAATATTTCCTAAATATTTTTTAGGGGTAATAATATCTAAGTTTACCCAAGGCTCCTTAATCACCCTAACTTTGGTCGGATCAGGTAAAGCTTGAGGGGTGCGAATAGTAATTTCTTCTCCATTACTTTTAATAATCTGATAAGCCACGCTAGGCACGGTAACAATCAAATTCAAATTATATTCTCGTTGTAATCTTTCTTGAAAAATTTCTAAATGTAATAGACCTAAAAATCCACACCGAAAACCGAAACCTAAAGCATCCGAGCGTTCTGGTTCATAAGACAGGGCAGCGTCGTTTAATTTTAATTTTTCCATGGCTTCTCGTAACTCTTTAAAGTCATTACCTTCCCGCGGAAAAATACCTGCAAATACCATAGGGTGTACTTCCTTATATCCAGGTAAAGCTACCAGCTTATTAGAACTAAGAGTCTTGGTGTTAACAGTTAGAGTATCCCCTACTCGACAATCTGCCACTTGTTTAAAACCAGTAATTACATACCCAATCTCCCCACTATGTAATTCTCCAGTAGAGACATAATCGGGTTTAAAAAATCCACAATCTAAAACCTCACTCTCCACCCCATTAGATAATAGTTTAATTTTATCGCCTTTTTCCAGGGATCCATTAAAAACCCGGACATAGGCAACCACTCCCTGATAGGTATCATATTTAGAATCAAAAATTAAAGCTCGTAAATAATCTGTCTGGACTCCAGTATCTTTATTTTCCTTAGGCTCTAAAGGAAAACTACCTTGAGAAATTACCGCCTGAAGAATCTCAATAACTCCAGCTCCAGTTTTGCCCGAAGCACAAATTATAGACTCAGGAGAACAACCCAGTAGATCAACTATTTCTCTTGTAGTTTTAGCTACATCCGCTGCGGGTAGATCAATCTTATTCACTACGGGAATAATATTTAAATTTTGTTCTAAGGCTAAATACAAGTTAGCCAAAGTTTGAGCTTGAATGCCTTGAGTACAATCAACTAATAATATTGCTGTTTCTACCGCTGCTAAAGACCGTGACACTTCATAAGAAAAATCTACATGCCCAGGGGTATCAATTAAGTTTAATTGATAACCCTTATAATCCATAGTTACTGGCTGTAGTTTAATGGTGATTCCTCGCTCTCGTTCAATATCCATACCATCTAAAATCTGCTCTTTCATTTTTCGTGCTTCCACCGTACCGGTGATCTCTAACATACGATCGGCTAAAGTTGATTTACCATGATCAATATGGGCAATGATACAAAAATTTCTAATTTTATTTAAATCTAACATAAATATTAATTAAATTCCCCGAGCTTCGCCCTGGTCGCCAATATTAACTTTCTTAAAAGGCCAGCGTTTATTTAAGGCTAACATAAATCCTAACAGTTCTTCACTTTTAAATAAATAGCAGAAACCTAGATAAACTAAGATTCCTATCAAGGCCGCCGAAGAAAGTTGAATAAACACTCCGCTGAATCTAGTCATATTAATAAAGGGCAAAATTAAAACTTTCATAATCTGTGCTGCCCCGCCAGCAGCAATGCCACTAATAGTTAATTTAATAACCGCCTTTAAAGTATGATTCAAATCTAAACCACCAATAATAATGGATAACCAGACCCATAACATTATAAATTCTAAAATACTAGCGACTGAGAAAGCTAAGGCTAAACCCGCTACTCCTAAACGTGGAGCTAACATAATTGCCAGCACCGTATTAACTGCCACCGTTACTAAACTAATATAAAAAGGAGTAACCGAATCGTGTCGCGCGTAGAAGACTCTAATAAGTAAAGGTATGGTAGCTTGAGCAAATAAACTTATAGCAAAAATCCCTAGAGTGTTCATAGTTAAAATTGTATCTTGCCAATCAAACTTTCCTGAGCCTAGAACTACTCTAATAATTTGAGCCCGTAAGGCAATAATTAAAACCGTAGCTGGTATAATAAAAAATAAAATCTTACGTATAGTTTGAGAAAAAGTACGAACTAATTTCTCTCGATTAAAAGCATTGGCAGATAGTACTGGAAAAGCGGCGATGGCGAAAGAAAATCCAAAAATACCAATAGGAAAAGATTGCAGATTATTAGCAAAGTTAAAAATAGTTAAAGAACCATGAGATAAATTAGAAGCTAATATGGTAATAATTACTAAATTAATTTGTAAAACTCCTAAACTTAAGGTTTGCGGAACCATCATACGCCCTACTCTTCTAGTATTAATATCCCGCCAATTGAATTTGAACTTATAACGAAAACCTAGATGACGTACCGTAGGCAACTGAATGCTCATGTGCATAAAGGCTCCTAAAACTACCCCCCAAGCTAGGCCATAAAGACCCCACCACTGAACAAAATATAAGGCTCCAATAATAATCCCTAAATTATAAAAAATAGGGGCTAAAGAATAAATTAAAAATCTTTTAAACGATTGTAATACTCCGCCAATAATTCCTGAGATGCCTAAAAATAATGGCGATAAAAACATAATTCTAGTTAAAGAAGCGGTCTTTAGCTGCTCAGATAAACTAAAACCTGGAGCAATCAGACGAGTAAGAGCTGGAGCAAAAATTATTCCCAGTAGCGATAAGAAAAGTAAAGCTACAAATAAAAAATTTAGAACATTACTAGCCAAACTCCAAGCTTCAGAATTTTTAAAACCGGGTGCTTGACTAAGATCTCGTTCACACTTAAAATCACGAATAACTGAAGTAAAAATTGGAATAAACCCTGCCGACAAAGCTCCTAGAACGATAATATTAAACACTAAATCTGGGACTCTAAAAGCAGCATAATAAATATCTAGAGATCGTCCTGCTCCAAATTGACCAGCTAATATTCTATCCCGTAACAGCCCTAAGAATCGTGAGGCTAAAGACGACATCGCCACTAGGGCGGCGGCTACAGTGATATTATTGATCTGTCTCTTCAAAAGGCTTTTAAGGGTCATATATTTGAGCTCCGGTATTCATTGCTTCAGTAATAATACCAGTTCAATAAGTCTTATATATTTATAAGGGCCGAATTGAAACGATTACTATTCTTATTATAATAAAATACTACAAACAAAATAAACTATAAAATAATTCTTACATCAGCAGCTTTTACTCCTTTTTCAAATACAAATAAAGGATTGATATCTAGTTCAGATATTTCTGGATGATCATTGGCAAGATGCGCTAAATTCACTAAAGCGTCAGCTAAAGCTATCTGATCATATTTCTTCTGCCGACGGGCTCCATTTAGAATCGGATAAATTTTTAAATCGGCAATTAATTTTAAGGCCTGGGAACGACCTAAATCACTAATTGCTAGTTTAAAATCTTTAAAAACTTCGGTATAAATTCCTCCTTGCCCTACCATCATAAGTGGTCCAAAAGCGGAATCCCGTTTAAAGCCTAAGAGAATTTCCTGAAATTTATTTTCTTGGGCTTGAACTACTAAATAATTTTCTTTTTTATGCAGAGCTACACGATATTTATTTTGCAAATGCCGAACTGCCAAGCTTAAATCTTTAGCGGTTTTTAAATTAATTATCACCCCACCTTTATCAGTTTTGTGCAAAAAATCTACCCCAGTAATTTTAAGAACAGCAGGATATTTGTAGAGCTTTAGATCGTCCGAAGAAAAGACTACGGTTTTAACTATGGGAATCTTATATTTTTTTAATAAATTAAAGGAGGCTACATAATCACTACTACTAATCTTACTAGTAATCTCGGCCAAAGGACGATGATAAGGTTTAATGTTATGAATAGTGTTCTTATAATTAATAAGTTTTTTAAAGCTACGTATTGCTTGTTCAGGATAATTAAAAGTGGGAATACTATATTTAGCAAATAGGGCTCTAGCAGAAGCAACTTCTTGCCCTCCTACAAAATTGGTCATAATTAATTTATGGGGATATTTTTGAGCCGCCTTAATTATGGCTTGGGCAGTTTGTAGAGGTTCAGTGGAAGTCTGAGGGGTTAATAGAACTAACAAATTGTTAATATCTTTATTTTTTAAAGACTCCTCAATAGCCAATCTATAGCGCTTAGCATCCGCATCACCTAATAAGTCTTGACTAGAACCTAAAGGTAAATTCTGGCGACTAACAGCATCAGCTGCTAATACTGCTACTCCGCCAGCATTAGTTATAATATGTAAATCTGCTGGACCAGAATTATGCCAAGATTCTTTACGAAATAATAATAATAAATTAAACAATTCTCCTAGATTCTCTAACCAAATGGCTCCTGCTCGTTCGGCTCCAATTCGTACCGCTGCTGCTGATCCAGCTAAAGACCCAGTATGCGATAGAGCTAATTTACTCCCCGCTGAACTAAGTCCAGACTTAAGAATAGCTACAGGTTTATGTTTAGATAAGCGTGAAACTATCTCCATAAATTTCTGACCATCTTTGATTTCTTCTAAATAGGCCACAATTAAATCTATGCGCGAATCTTTTCCTAAATAATTTAAAACTTGATTCTCGTTTATAACTGCTTGATTGCCTAAACTAACAAAATAACCAAAATTGAAATCTTTAATCTTAAGCCAATCAAGAGCCGCCGCTCCAATAGCTCCAGATTGTGATAATAGAGCACTATTACCAGTCTCTTTGTCGGCAGCTGCAAAAGTAGCATTAAGTCCTTGCCAAGTGTTAATCAATCCTAAACAATTTGGTCCTAAAATATTAAGTTTATGCTGATGAGCTAAAGCGACAATCTCTGCTTCCATTTCTTTTCCCTTTCCTCCGTCTTCTTTAAATCCAGCACTAATAATAATTATATTTTTGATACCTAGAACAGCACATTTATTCAATTCCGCTATAACAAACTTAGCGGGAATAGCAATGAGCACTAAGAGCGAAGCATAGTCTGTTGACGGTAAATCACTTAAACTTTTATAGGCAGGTAAATTCGCCACTTTAGATCTTTTTAGATTAATAGGATAAACCTTTCCCTTAAAACCATTACGGACAATATTGTCTAAAATTTGCCGACCCAACTTTTGAGGCTTAGTAGAAGCGCCCACTACCGCAATGGACTGCGGATTAAAAAAGTATTTTAAAGACATAAATTTAATGATATTAAATATTTAAAACAAACAAAATTATGATTTAATTAATAAAATAAAAGCACTAATCAACCAGAAAATTAATAAATAATTTAAATTAAAATAAACTAAAATAATGCCTGGCCAAAAAATTTCTAAAATAATACCTAAACCTAGGGCTAAGGTAAAAAAATAAAAAATTTCTGATAAAACTAAAACCGAAGTCTTTGCCATAAAGTTTTTCCCTGTAAACTCACATTAATTTTTTTAATTTCTAAATATTTTAGAACCCCCTTTTTATTACTCAGACCAGGAATGGAAATTACAAAAGTATAATGACCAGCTACCCGAGGAGCTCCTACTAAATTAAATTGAGCGGTAGCAGTCTTCAGCCCTGATTTTTCCTGAGGAGCTCTATAGCGGGCAATAATATATTTTACCTGCCGACCTGGAGAAAAATAACGATCCACTTGCTTAAGTCCAGGATTAAATAAGCTGGAAGGACTAAAAGAAAAAACTCCATTGTCTTCTAGAATTATATCATCTTTCTTTAATTTTATCCTAGAGTCATTAAGTGGAGATAGATAATTGAAAGCTTGGTAAGTTTTATTGAAATTAAAACTTCTTCCCCCAAAAATAATTTTACCTAAACTAGCAGGATTAGAGCTTTGTACTCGCAGATGTTTAGCATCGGTAAATAAATTTAAATTCCCTGTACCAGAAACTGGCCAAATCTTATGTATTATAGCTAATTTATTAGAAGAACTCTCAATTTTTTTAATAACTACATCAGGACTAATTTTTATTTCTACTTTATATACTCCCGCAGGCTGAGATAAAGCACTAAAATGTAAACTTTTAGTCTCCAATTTTCCAGTTCTGGGAGTTTTAAAATTAGTATCTAAAATAGTCTTAGTCCAAACTATCTGGTGATTAAACCAAATATTAACAGTTATTGGATCAGGCTTAGAATCTTGGCGCAGGTAAGCAAACTCTAAATCAAGATACCAAGGTTTATCTCTTAAATATAAATAAAACTGGTGAGCTCCTCGCAGAGGCTGAGTAATGGTCAAAGGGCGAAGTAAAACATTGTTAGGTAGAGAATAATTAATTTTAGTGGAATAATTATAAACTGCCACACAATTTATGGGACCACGAGGGCAATCTTTTAAAAATCCCGAGGATAAATCGCTTAAAAACTGAAGCGAAGAAGAATAATTCTTATGAGCTTGCAGGATTAAGAGCGAATTAGAAGCTGGTAGCTGAAACCACTTAGAACGCCAATGAGCCAAGATATCATTCTCTAGGGGTTGTAGATTATAAGCCTCAGTTAATTGATCCTTCAGAAGCCCTAATTCAATGATGGGAGTACTAGAACTAAGCTCACTACGATATTGAACCGTCATTATAGCGGTATTAAATCTACGAGGAGTAAATACAGTGAAATAAATTGGTTGGCCAATTATTTTAGGAACCCGGGGATTACTAAAATCTAAACGATTGTCTGGTTTTAAATTACTAATAAAACCTTGCCCTAATTTCCAACTAGTAGGCCAACTACGACTATAAGTAATATGACCTAGAGGTACAATTTTAAAATATATTAAACAGACTATTAAAAACAATAAAATCAGCCCCAAAAATAAAGGCAATTTAGATAAAAATGACCATTTTGACAAAAATGATTTTAACATATATCTATATACTACGATATTTCTAACAATAAAAAAAGGGGAATATCCCCCTCTTTATTATATTATTCTAAATATCTGTTCTTTTTATTTCGTTAATTTACTATAATCAAAACGTTTCTTTTTCCCAGTATATCCAGTTCCAGCAGGAATTAAACAACCAATAATTACATTTTCTTTCAAACCTTCTAGATAATCTATTTTACCATTAACCGCGGCGTCAATCAGAACTCGTGAAGTTTCTTGAAATGAGGCTGCTGATAAGAAACTATCAGTAGTTAAGGAGGCCTTGGTGATACCTAACAATAATCGTTGTGCTTTAGCTGGTTTCTTAAGCTTCCGATTAGCTTGTTCTAGGACTTCTTCTTCAACGGTTTCTCCGGGCAAAACATCACTATCACCAGACTCAATAATTAGATAACGAGAGAACATCTGACGAGCAATAATTTCTACATGTTTATCATTTAAGGGTTGCCCCTGGGAACCATAAACATATTGAATTTCTCTAATAATATACTTCTGAGTCTCTAAACGTCCTTTTAATTTATACAGCTCTCTTAAATCTAAACTACCTTCAGTCAATTGTAGACCACGCTTAATCTCTTGTCCGTCTTTAACCATCATTACCGTTCCCTTTAAAATTGAAAATTCTTTAACCTTTTCTACTTTTTTAGTAATACCAACATATTTCTCTTCTACACTAATAATTCCACTAGACGTCGCCCGTACTACTTCACTACCAATTTTAAATAATTCAGAGTTCTTAGTTATTTTGTCGCCAGTTTTAACCAAAACCTTAATATCTAATTTCTTAGCATCTTTAGCGCTTAAACCTCCCGATAATTTTAATTCATTAATTTTTTCAGAAAAATAATATTTATCTTGATCTTGGCCTTTATAATAAATACTAAGAATTTTAGCTTGAGGATTATCTACAGAAATTTCTTGTCCATCCTTATCCTGAATAATCTTTTGAGCAAATTCAATCTTAACCCGTCCATCTACATCAGAAATTAAAGCTTTTTTCTTAGGAGAACGAGCTTCAAAAATTTCCTCTACCCGAGGTAAGCCTTGAGTAATATCATCAGAGCCAGCTACACCACCAGCATGAAAAGTACGTAGAGTTAATTGCGTACCCGGCTCACCAATAGACTGAGCAGCGATAATACCTACGGTTGCTCCCATCTTCACTACTTTATTATAGGCTAAATCCCAACCGTAGCATTTAGCACAAATTCCTTTATGCATACGACAACTCAATACTGAACGTACACAAATATCAACAATATCTTTAGTTTTTAACAATTTAATATTTTCTTCTCCTAATAACTCTCCAGCCTTTAAAACTAGTTTACCCTTTTTATCTTTAAGATCTTTAGCTAAATAACGACCGATGATCCTCTTGAAAAAATCTTCTCCTTCATTTTCTACCTCTAAACGATTTAAATCTAATCCAATGTCATCACCACAATCTTCTTCGGAAATAATTACATCTTGGGAAACATCAACTAAACGTCGGGTTAAATAACCAGCATTAGCAGTTCTAAGAGCAGTATCGGATAAACCCTTACGTACTCCATGGGTAGAAATAAAATATTCCAAAACTCCAAAACCTTCTTTAAAATTACCTTTAACTGGTAATTCAAAAATTGCTCCCGAAGGAGAAGTTACTAAACCCTTCATACCTAGAATTTGAACTGGCTGAGCCCAAGAACCCCGAGCCCCAGAGTCAATCATAGAATATACTGGCAGGACATCTAATAGACCTTGTTTACATATTTCCGCAATTTTGTCTTTAGTATTAGTCCATTCTTCAATCACTTTAGCATGACGTTCACTGTCAGTTAATAGTCCCTCATTATATTGCTCCTGAATCAATTCTACTCTTTTATTGGTATCAGAAATTAAATGATCTTTTTCTGGCAAACTAGGTAGATCACCAAAGCCCCAAGATAGCCCTGATTTAGTAATAAAAGCAAAACTACGGTTTTTTAAATCATCAATAAATTTAACGGTTTCTTCCTCTCCATAAATTATCAGCGTATCTTTAATTAATTCTTTTAATTTACTTTTGCCCACCATCTCATTAAGATAACGTAATTTCTTAGGCAATAAAGAATTCAAAATTAAACGACCGACTGTAGTTTTAAACCGTTTGCCCTCATATCGTACTAAGATAGCTTCATGTAGATCAATACCATTGTTATCATAGGCTAACAAAGCTTCATCAAAATTATAGAAATAATGCATACTGTTTTCGGGCTTAGTATCATAATCCTTATTAACTAAAGTCATATAATAAGTACCCCAAACAATATCTTGACCAGGGACAATAATTGGTTCTCCTGTGGCCGGTTTTAATAAATTATGAGAAGACAGCATTAAAGTTTCTGCTTCATGCCGTGCCTCTTTAGTCAAAGGTACATGAACTGCCATTTGATCACCATCAAAATCAGCATTAAAAGCGGTACATACCAAAGGATGGATCTGAATAGCTTTACCCTCAATCAAAATTGGTCTAAAAGCCTGAATACCTAGACGATGCAGAGTTGGAGCCCGATTTAGAAGTACAAAAGATTTTTTAACAATTTCTTCTAGAATATCCCATACTTCGTCATGTCCTCCTTCCATATAACGTGAAGCACTACGAACATTATGAACAATCTCTCGCTTAATCAGTTGGGAAATAACAAAAGGTTTAAATAATTCTAGAGCCATTATCTTCGGTAAACCACATTGATCCAAACTGAGATGAGGATTAACTACAATAACTGAACGACCAGAATAATCAACCCGTTTACCTAGTAAATTTTGACGAAAACGTCCTTGTTTACCTTTTAAAGTATCGGCTAAAGATTTTAATTGTCGTTTTTGTCCCGTAGAAGCGGTAACGGTTTTAGTATGCCGAGCACTATTATCAATTAAAGCATCTACGGCTTCCTGCAACATTCTTTTTTCATT
This sequence comes from uncultured Gammaproteobacteria bacterium, assembly GCA_964588465.1. Taxonomy (GTDB): domain Bacteria; phylum Patescibacteriota; class Patescibacteriia; order Patescibacteriales; family UBA12465; genus UBA12465. The sequence continues at coordinate 29,054 of CAZPPL010000004.1, read as the reverse complement.
ACGACAGATTACCTCTGGAGCATTTAAATCAATTAATTGCTGTAAACGATTATTACGATTAATAATACGACGATATAAATCGTTCAAATCTGAAGCAGCAAAACGACCACCGTCTAAGGCTACCATAGGGCGTAAGTCTGGAGGTACCACGGGCATAACCGTCATAATCATCCATTCAGGACGAATATTATTATTACGAAAACCTTTTAAGAGTTTTAAACGCTTGATAAGTCGCTCTTTTTTAGAATCAATAATAGTTTTTAATTTTTCTTCCGACTCAATCACACTAGTGTCTAAATCAATCTTAGCTAGTAATAAGCGAATGGCCTCAGCACCGATAGAGGCTTCAAAAATATGCCCGAACTTTTTACTTAATTCTTGATACTGTTGTTCGGACAGAATCAATAACGGTTTTAAATCTTTTAATTCTTTTAAAACTAAAGAAAAATCTTCTTCTAAACGCTCCAAGCGTTCTGCTTTTAATTTATTTAGTTCTTTTGTTTCTGATTGATCGCTAGAATCATTAGTTTTGGTTTGTTTAATATTCTTAATTTGTACCTTATAATCGTTATCAATATTCTTAATTTTAGATTTATATTCGGCCTTAACCTGATCAATAGTGCTTTGTTTCAGCCCTTCATCTACGTCAGTAACAATAAAACTAGCATAGTAAATAACTTTTTCCAAAGACTGAATGCCTAAACCTAATAATAGACCAATTTTAGAAGACAAACCCCTTAAAAACCAAATATGGGAAACTGGTACCCGTAAATTAATATGTCCTAAACGTTCCCGGCGAACAATACTACGAGTAACTTCTACCCCACACTTATCACAAACAATACCTTTATAACGAATTTTTTTATATTTGCCACAAGCACACTCCCAGTCTTTAGTCGGACCAAAAATTTTTTCGCAGAATAAACCATCCTTCTCTGGTTTTTGAGTCCGATAATTAATGGTCTCGGGGCGAATGACTTCACCATGTGACCAAGCTAAAATTTCCTCCGGACTAGCTAAACGTAGACGAATAGCGGAAAAATCACTAGTTTTAATAGGATTTAACATATATTTTAAATTATTGCCGGTTTATCATTAATTAATTCTTCTTCTTTTTCAATTTCAGCATCTACCTCGGTAATTACCTCGGAAGCTGGCGTACTTTTTTCTTTATTTAATAATTCTACATTTAAACCCAAGCCCTTTAATTCTCTAATTAAAACATTAAAAGATTCAGGAATATTTAATTCCTCAATTTCTTCTCCTTTAATAATAGATTCATAGGCTTTACTGCGACCGGGGACATCGTCGGATTTAATAGTCAACATTTCCTGTAGAGTATGGGCAGCTCCATAGCCTTCTAAAGCCCATACTTCCATTTCACCAAATCTCTGTCCTCCGAATTGAGCTTTACCCCCTAAAGGTTGCTGGGTAATTAAAGAATAGGGACCGATAGCTCTTTGATGAATCTTATCTTCCACCATGTGATTAAGTTTTAAAATATATTTATGGCCTACGGTGATTTCATGATCATAAGGCAGACCAGTTTTACCATCATATAAAGTAACTTTTCCATTCTCTGGTAAACCTGCTGTTTTTAATTCATGTTTAATTTGTTCTTCAGTAATACCGTTTAAAGCTGGGGTAACCACCTTATAACCTAGCTTATGAGCAGCAAAACCCATATGAGTCTCCAACAATTGCCCTAAATTCATACGAGAGATAATCCCTAGAGGAGAAAGGATTACATCAATAGGAGTGCCGTCGGCCATAAAAGGCATATCTTCGATGGGTACTACCCGAGAAATAACCCCCTTATTCCCATGACGACCAGACATCTTATCACCGACTTGTATCTTACGTAGATTAGCTACAGCGATTTGAATAGATTTTAAAACTCCAGCAGATAATTTATCACCATTTTCACGAGAGAATATTTTAATATCTACCACCTTGCCATGTTCACCATGTTCTAAATACAGAGAAGAATCTCTTACATCTTTAGCTTTATCGCCAAAAATAGCCCGTAATAATTTTTCTTCAGCAGATAGGGTGGTCTCACCTTTAGGAGTAATTTTACCTACTAAAATATCGCCACTGGACACCTCAGCTCCAATATTAATAATTCCTTCTTCATCTAGATTCTTTAATTTTTCTTCACTAATATTAGGTATATCATTAGTAATAAGCTCTGGCCCTAATTTGGTATCACGAACATCAATTTTATAATTTTCAATATGAATAGAAGAAAAGATGTCATCTTTTACCATCCGCTGAGAAATAATGATTGCATCTTCATAATTAAAACCTTCCCAAGTCATAAAAGCTACTAAAACATTTCTTCCCAAAGATAGTTCCCCATCATCAATTGCTGGACCGTCGGAAAGAATATCCCCTTTTTTAACCTTTTGATTAACTTCTACAACTGGATGTTGATTGATACAAGTAGAAGAATTAGAACGTAAAAATTTATTTAATTGATAAGTGATGAGTTTTCCTTTCTTAGTTTTTAATTCAATAGTAGCGGCTTCTACTTTAGTAATAACCCCATCACCATCAGCTAAAATAATATGACCACTATCGCGAGCCGCTCGGGCTTCCATGCCTGTGCCTACAATCGGTGATTCACTATTAATCAAAGGAACAGCCTGACGTTGCATATTAGTCCCCATAAGAGACCGCTGCCCATCATTATGTTCCATAAAAGGAATAAGTGAAGTAGCAATAGAAATAATCTGATTGGCCGCTATAGCTACAAAATCAATTTTATCAACTTGAGACATACCAGGTTGTCCATTTTTTCTTACTTCAAATTTATCCACCAAGAAATGACTATTCTTATCCATAGGAATAGTAGCGTCGGCCGTAATATATTTCTCTTCTTCAAAAGCATCTAGATAAACAATCTCACTAGTAGCCCGACTTCCTTTACTACCATGGGTAACCTTACGATATGGAGTTTCCAAAAACCCATAACTATTTAAATAAGCATAGCTGGCTAAGTGTCCTACTAAACCAATATTAGGTCCTTCCGGAGTAGCAATTGGACAAATACGACCGTAGTGCGTAGTATGTACATCACGAACATCAAAACCAGCTCGTTCTCGAGTTAAACCACCAGGACCCATAGCTGATAAACGACGTTTATGCTCTAGTTCAGCCAAAGGATTAGTCTGATCCATAAACTGAGATAATTGAGAAGACATAAAAAATTCCCTAATTACTCCAATAACTGGACGAGCATTAATTAGTCTAGAAGGAGTTAAAGAAACCACGTCTGAGGTAGACATCCTGTCCCTGATGATACGTTCCATTCTAGCCAGTCCTACCCGAAAACGATTTTGAATTAAACCTCCTACAGCTCTGACCCGACGGTTCCCTAAATGATCAATATCATCTTCTGGCTCTTTAGTAATATTTAATCTAATAATTTCTTTAACAATTAAAACTAGATCCTCTTTGCGTAAAATACGATTTTCTCTTTTAGCAGAAGAGAGATTCAAATTAAAACGGCGATTTAGTTTATAACGTCCAACTCTACCAAAATCATAACGATCAAAACGAAAAAACATAGCATGAATCAATTGGCGGGCATTATCAACTGAAGCTAAATCACCAGGACGAATCCGACGATAAACTTCTTGTAGACCTTCGGCTTCATTTTTAGCAATATCTTTAGCGATAGTGGCCTCCATAAAAGATTTTTCTTCTGTATTTTTAACTAGGTCTACATCAGCAAATAATTTGATTAATTCTTCATCACTTTCATATCCAAAAGCCCGTAATAGTGAAGTAATCGCTACTTTTCGTTTACGATCTATGCGCACCCAAATTACTTTATTAATATCAGACTCAATTTCTAACCAAGCTCCGCGATTAGGAATAACTTTAGCTCCATAACATTTTTTACCTTTAATAAATTCAGCAGTGAACATCACTCCAGCACTACGAATTAATTGAGAGACTACCACTCGCTCAATACCATTGATAATAAAGGTTCCTCGTTCAGTCATTAGAGGAAAATCGCCTAAAAAGACCTCTTGATTAAGAGATCTCTTACTTTTTTTATTAATTAGTCGCATTTTAACTCGTAAGGGCGCTTCAAAAGTAACATTCTTTCGACGACTTTCTGATTCAGAAAACTTTGGCTCTTCCAAATAATAATCTTCAAAATACAATTCTAGATCCCGTCCGATAAAATCTGTTACTGGATTAATTTCTTCAAAAAGCTCAGTTAGCCCTTCTTTCAAAAACCATTTATAACTATCCGTCTGGATCTCAATTAAGTCTGGCATGGGCATAATTGCCTTCAAGTCAGAAAATGATTTTCGTTTAGACATATAAATATATTTTAAAATAGAAAAGAATTAAAAAACAAGAATTTATCTAACAAAAAAATGCTCATCCAGCAACAAAAAAATGCTCATTCCATTTGGTCTGAGTTACAAAAATTATTCAATTAATTATTTTTTTGATAAATCACTTTTTAGGTAAAAAAGCGTTAATATATCCTTATAATATTATATTTACTATTTTTTGTCAATACACAGTTTATCCACAATCTCCCGAACTACGGTTCGTTCGTCCCAAACTATTTTTTTACCACTAGCAACACAAATAAATTGTTCTGCTCCTTTGCCGGTTAGTAACACTAGATCATTCTTTTCGGCTAATTCTAAAGCTTTTTTAATCCCCTCTCGGCGGTCTAAAATCTTAAACAAATTTTTATTGATTTGTTTACCAGCTCGTTTAGCACCACTAGCTACGGAGTCAATAATTAGGGCAGGATCTTCATCATAAGGATCTTCATTGGTTACAATAACTATATCAGCTTGTTTCCCAGCCAAATTACCCAGCACTGGCCGACGAGACTTATCGCGACCCCCTCCAGTTGAACCTAAAACATGAATGATTTTATTATGAGAAATAAGTTTAACCGTATCATATAATTTCTGTACCGCTCTAGGTTCAAAAGAATAATCAACAATCACTGTAAAATCTTGACCAAAATTAAGTATCTCCAGTTTACCAGCTAAAGCGCTAACACTTTCCAGCCCTGACTTAATTTGCCCCCAAGATAAATTTTGGTTTAGGCCTACAGCTGCTGTTGCTAAAGCATTAAAAGCATTAAATTCTCCTAATAGTTTCAAATCTATATTATGGTCATTAATATCTAAACTGGTGCCACTAGCATCCGCTCGTATATTTTTTCCTAGAAGTAAGGTAAAATCTTTTACTTGAGCCGGAGGCGATAATTTTTGAAGAAAAAATTCTTCACTTAATGAAGGATGAGTGGTAAATACTACTTTAGCTTGACTGCTAAAATCTATAAAATAATCAACTTGTTTATCATCTCCGTTCACAATAATAGTTTTAATAACCCGAGATAAATCTAATTTATTAAGTTCATTACTCGGATTAACAACTTGTCGTTTATTATTAATATATTTAACACGACAATTTTCTAAATGAGCAAACAATTTACCTTTAGTTTTTTTATAATTTTCAAAACTACCGTGAGCTTCTAAATGTTCAGGGTAAAGACCAGTAAAAACTATAACATCATAATTTATGAAACGATGACGAAATTGTTTTATACCCTCAGAAGTAGTCTCTACAATAGCATAAATACAATTATTCTTAACCATCTTTCTTAATAAACGAGGAATGAAGAACTTCCCAGGCATAGTCATTTTTTGATCATTTAACCATTCATGATTACCATCTGAAAAAACTGCCGTGGAGCTAAAACCGGTTTTATAACCAGCTTTACTTAACATCTGGGCTATTAAATATACTGTGGAAGTTTTTCCAGCGGTGCCAGTAACTCCGATAACAATCAATTTTTGGCTAGGAAAACGATAAATTAAAGCGGCCAAGAGAGCCAACAAATAATGATATAGCGGTTGGAAAGTTGAAAATAATTTGCTGGGAATAAAGCTCTTAATTTTTTCTAACATATAATTACTAGAGTCTTACTTATTTAGAAAAAAACATTTCATCATCATCGTCTAGGGGGTGAGTTGATGACTTCTGGCCCTTAGCCAAGTTATCTTCATCGACATCAGAATATTCATTATTAGAATATTCACTAGACTGCAGAGAATCATCTTCTGGACTTACATTGGAATCTTCATTTTCAAGATTTTCCTCTGTAGAATTAATTTCTCCATTTCTTACATTATTATCATCTGGGGAATCATTAACAAACTCTGACTCTCTGTCCCCTTTTTCCCCTTCATCTCCTGGTTTATCATCTCCTAATTTAGCCTGTTCTGATCCACTTTTTTCAAACCTTAAAATATCCTCATCCATATTATTATCCTCTTCATTATTATTCTCTTCTTCTAAATAATTATCCGGAGCAACTGCTTCGGCTCTATTATGAACTGGCATAGAACTTAAAGGACTATTAACATGGGCTTCATATTGTGCTTGAGTAATCAAAACCTCCCGAGGCTTAGAACCATTACTCGGGCCAATAATACCAGAGTCTTCTAACATATCTAGAATCTTAGCTGCTCGCCCATAGCCAATAGATAAACGACGTTGTAACATAGAAGTAGAAGCTTTCCCAGCTCTCATAATAAGTTCTTGAGCAGCCTCAAATAATTCATCCTCATCGCCATGATTTCCATCTAAACCCACTCCCGCATTACCACTAACTTTTTGTCTGTCAGTAACCCCTTCTAAATAGTCAGCAGGACCAGCCTGATCTTTAATATAACTAATAACATCATTTATTTCACTATCGCTTAAATAAGCTCCTTGGATTCTTCTAGGTTTAGATAATTCAGCGGAAGAAAATAACATATCACCTTGCCCTAATAATTTTTCTGCCCCAGAAGAATCTAAAATAGTTTTGGAATCAACCAGCGAAGCTACTGAGAAAGCTATTCTAGTGGGTATATTAGCTTTAATAAGTCCGGTAATAACATCTACACTCGGTCGCTGAGTGGCTAAAATCAGATGGATTCCAATTGCTCTAGACATTTGAGCTAAACGGATAATGGCCGCTTCCATATCTTTACCCGAGGTCATCATAAAATCAGCTAGTTCATCAATAATAAAAACTATATAAGGCAATTTCTCGTCACTGCTAGCGTTATAGGACTGAATATTTCTTTTTTTATTTTTACTTAAAATATCATAACGGCGCTCCATTTCATTCAAACACCAACGTAGAGCATTAATAGTTTTATTGGCATCAGTTATCACTGGAGTGAGTAGATGAGGAATACCATTATAGACTGGCAGCTCTACTCGTTTAGGATCCACCATGATGAAACGAAGATCAGCGGGATCATTCTGATATAATAAACTTACAATAATGGCGTTTAAACAAACAGATTTACCAGAATTAGTAGCTCCAGCTACCAATAAATGGGGCATACGAGTTAAATCATACAACCAAGCATTACCAGCGACATCTTTACCTAAAGCTACATATAAATTGTTTTTACGATTTAAAAAGGCTTTATCTTCTAAAATCTCTCGCAAACCCACAATGGCTTTAGCTTTATTAGGAACCTCTATTCCCACTAAAGACTTGCCAGGAATGGGAGCTTCAATTCTAATCGGATGAGCAGCTAGAGATAAACTGAGATCATTGCTTAAAGTGGTAATACGTGATAATTTTACTCCTTCAGCTGGACGAAAAGTATATTGAGTTACGGTCGGACCCACCTTAGTATCACCCATCTCCACAATAATCCCAAATTTTTCTAGAGTCTGTTTAATCTTTTCTCGGTTAAGCTTAACATCGCCACCATGAGCCTTGCTGAATTTACTATTAAGTAATTCAATCGGCATATCTAATTTAATCTTCCGTTTAGGCCAAACTATTTTCTCCTGAATGGCTTTATTATGATGAACTGATAAAGATTTAAGCGTTTCATCGCTAGTTTCATAATCACTTAAATCCTCAACTTTTTCTAGTTTAGCGGGTATAGTTTTTTCCTGCCAAGCAGTTAAGATCTCTTCCCGAGCCCTACTAACATAGTTTTGCCCATCACTATCAGCCTCTTCTTCCTCAATTTCAGAACTAAAAAATAAATTATGAAAAAAAACTTTAAATGGCCAAAATATTTTAGCTAATAAACTTTCACGTCCAATTATTCGAGTCAAAGAAGCATTAGACACTAGAACTAAAGCAATCAGTAGTAAAGCCACTAAAGCCGAAACTCCGCCCCAAAAACCAAAAATATAAAAAAATAATTTGCTTAAATATAAACCTATATAACCGCCCCCATAACCCGAGGCGACTGCTCTATCCCAATTAACTGGAGCAATAAAAAATTGGAATAAAGTTTGATAAGAAATAAATAATAGGAATAATCCCAAATAATCAGCAAACCTTAATAATTTCTTAGCTCGTTTAATGATTAATAAAGCCCAATACAAAAAGATGAGTGGCACTAACCATTTACCATAACCAAATAAAAGTTTTAACCAGTGAGCAATAAATTCCCCAAAATGACCGGCTAAATTAAATAGACCTAAAAAACTAATTAGACCTAAAGCTAATAAAACAACTAAAAAAATACTACGTTTAGCATGCTCATCAAGACCCCATTCTGTCATGGCGATATAATCAAATGACTTTTTCTTTTTTCTCTTACGAGACATATTCAAAATAAATTAATTTCTTATTAACTAAACTAAGTATTATTATCTCTAAATTATATCATAGCTAAATCTATTAAAAAAGTATTATACTTTTAATTTAATCTCCTATAATTGCTGAGTTTTTACTGATTAAGGGTCTAACAAATACCATGATAATATTTTATAATTTTAGATCATTCTTTACCTCTTGTAGCAAACTTATCGCTTTATCCTCATCATGCCCAGATTTCAAAAACCAATAAATACCCGTGCGTATTGCAGTCCAATTACAATATAACTGAATTCTAGCTTTTAAATCGGTATCCAACTTTAAATTAGCTTCCTGCAAATAAACCGATAAGAATAACTCTTTCATTCTATCAGACCAAATTGGATCTGTAACCCGAATATTATATTCCAATTGTTGAATAAAACTTCCTAAATCACGAGCTCGATCTCCCAGACACAAATCATTAAAATCAATCAGACCTAAACGATGCGGAGCGGTACGAATAATATTCTCGGCGTGGGCATCACCATGAATCAAAACTGGAGGTCGTCCTTGAGCAAAATAAGCCTCTTCTTGTTTAATAAGATGATCATAAATCTTAGTCAAATCATTGTTATATTTATTGTGATATCGCCGTTCCATTTCTTGAAAGATTCTAGTTGTTCCAGGAATAACCGTTTTAATGCGAGAGTTCTCAAAATTAAAATTTGCCTCTCCCATATTTTCCAAAGCATGCAAACGGGCAAAAAGTTTAGCGGCTTCACTAACTATTTCAGATACTAAAAATAAATCTTTATTCTTAATATAATATAATAGATTTTCACCTTCTAAACCTTGATAGAAAGTGCCATTAAACTCGGTGGAATAGAACAAAGGTTTGGGCAAATCAATAAATTTATCAGGCAAACCAGCAGTCCATAAATATTTTAAAGCTAAATAAATATTTTTACGAGGTTCTTCATTGTGGGCCGAACAAACGATTAACACTCTAGACTCTTCTCCATCAGCTTTTAAAAAATAAGTATCAAAACTAAGGACAACATGATAAGTAGTTTTCCAAACTAAATTTTTGTAGGGTTTAATCTTTATCTGCTTAATGTCTATAAACTCAGGGTAATAAGGCAAGATCTTCTGACGAAATAAATTAATAACAAACTTTTCATCAAATAATTGTAAAATTTTATTCATATCTTTAAACTTAAGCGTCAAGACGGGATATTATCGGCCAATATTTTTTCCAATGTTTTTCCCAAATCTGCTTTTCAATTTGTAAATAATATTTTTCAGCTTGTAATTTATATTTTTTACTTTTAAAGTCGCCTATAGAACGAACCGATCTAATTAAATCTTCTAAACCGCGTTCAATATCATCAGGGCTCCAAGCGTAGGGTCCGTAGATTTTAGAAAAATCCCGAGCACTAGCCCACCAAAAGGTACAACTCGCTAGACCTCGGACTAAATGCCAACGATACCAATAGAAATTAGGATCATTCTTAAATTTATTTCCTAGCTCTAAAGCTAAGTTAGCTAATTTCCATAAATCTACTTGAATCTGATTGTCTTTATCGTCCCATAAACTATAAGGCTTATTATTTTTTATTTCCGCTGGCGTTGATTCCCAAGAAGAATTATACAAATTTATTTTTTCTAACTTCTGCCTAGGAAGTGAATGCCAATAATCCGAAATAGTTAAAGTTTCTACATAATCATTGTCGGCTATCTTTTCTAATTCACCAGTCGGATCTTCATGACGTAAACCATACAGTTCAGCATCAGTAGCGCTAAGATATATAGCAAACGAATCTTTAGCTTTTAGCTTAGGGAGCATAGCCAACAGACGATCTGGCGGGAAAGCACTAGATAATTTTCTATTATGAAAAATTACTCGCAAACCGCTGGCTTGATCTAGATAAAATTTTCCATACATTGGATGACTTTGGCTAGTACCGCTATAACTAATTTCATCTAAAATGATCCAAGAATAAGCCATTTTTTTAATAATTTTAGCCACCTTTGGAGAATAAGCCATCTCGGGAATAAAAAAACCACTAGGTTTAAATCTCTTACCAAAGTATTTTTTTAAAATTTCTTCATTCTCTCTAATTTGTGAAACTATTTCTGACTCAGGTAAAAGAGCTAAGAATCCATGATAGGCTGCTGAAGAAGTCAATTCTATCTGACCCCTTTCAACCACAGATCTTAAACGATCAAGAAAAGATTGCTCTCCTTCTTGAGCTAATCTATCTAGTAAACAACCACTAATATTCCAAGTAGCCTGCAATTGAGGATGTTCTTCCATTAATCTTAGTAAACGCCAATAACTTTTGTCTAGAGCAATTTTAATGTGATAGAATTCAATATTAGCGGGTTGATAAAAATGTAAAAAATTAAGCCACAACATATATAATATTATTTAGAAATTTTAAGAACTCGTTTATAAAGTTCTAAATATTTTTTCGCTGGAATCTCCCAACCATGAGATTCGGTCATTACTCGCTTAATTAAATCTCTCCAAATTGGTTTATTTTTATAATTTTCCAGAGCCCGAATAATGGCATTATACAAAGAAAATTCATCTTCATTTTTAAAGGTGAAACCTGTACCAATCTTAGTAGTTGGTGAAAAATTTTCTACCGTATCATATAAGCCTCCAACCTCACGAACGATAGGAACACACCCATAGCGCATAGCAATAAGCTGATTAATTCCACAAGGTTCATGGTTGGAGGGTAATAAAAAAAAATCAGCCCCAGCATATACTAACGTTTCATACTTCTGATTAGCTAAGTGGGAAGGAATAACTACTAATCTATCTGGATATTTACGAGAAATTTTTTGTAGAGATTGAATATAATTTTTATCCCCAGAACCGATAATAATAAATTGAGCATCCAACTTTAACAATTGAGGTAATAGTTGAATTAATAACTCAAAACCTTTTTGAAAAGTAACCCGAGAAGTAGTACAAAAAATCGGTTTATCTTTATCTGGGGGTAAATCAAAAGTTTTTTGTAAATAAATTTTGTTAAATTCTTTCACCTCTGAATTTCTAAAAGAATAAGGTTTAAATAAACCTGGATCATCAGCGGGATTATAAATGTTATAATCAATACCATTAATAATACCTACCAAACGATCTTCTCTATTTTTTAAAATACGGTGTAAATCTTGACCAAACTTTTTAGTCATTATCTCTTTCTGATATTGTTCACTTACCGTATTAATAAAATCTGCGGATAAGATTGCCCGCTTAGCAAAATTAATAAATTTTAAACGAGGGTCACTAAGATGGGGTATGCGACTATGACCATAATCCTTATTTTTAGGAAGAACTTCCCACCAATTACTTCCAAATTGAAAAATTAGATTATGAATGGTAAAAATAGTTTTAGCCTTAGTCAAAGTCTTAGAATAACGAAAATCAGTCTTTAGATAATAGGGTATTAAACCAGTTTGCCAATCATGGCATTGAATAATATCAGCGTTAAACTTAAGTAAAGATAACAATTTTAAGGTAGCAACATCAAAAACTAAAAAACGAGCATTTTCTTGCCCTGAACCATATAAGCGTTTGTACTTAGAGAAAAAATGCTTACATTCTATAAAATAAATAGGTAAATCAGGCATTAAATAACCCCGCCAATAATTGACTTTAATCTTCTCGCTAGAATTCAAACGTAAATCAATATTAGAAAAAATTAATTCCAATTTATTGCTAGACTTATCAATTACTCTGCCATAAAGTGGAGTAATAACTATAACCTCGTGTCCTAACCTTTCTAAAGCTTTAGACAAACTACGGCTAACATCTCCCAGTCCACCAGTTTTAGAAAAGGGAGCAACCTCAGAAGCAATTTGTACAATTTTTAATTTTTTAAACATAAAATAGTGGAATTTATAGCGCACAAAGCCAAGGCTAAAGCGTCGGCAGCGTCATCGGGTTGAGGTAGTTTGGGTAATTTAAGAATTAATTTAACCATTTTTTGTACTTGAATTTTAGGAGATTTTCCGTAAGCGGTTACCGCTTGCTTAACCTGAGCTGGAGTAAATTCTAATACGACTAATTTATTTTGCTGCAGAGTCAACAAAGCCACCCCTCGGGCTTGCCCAACTATAAGGGCGGTACGAACGTTTTTATTAAAAAATAATTGCTCAATAGCTACTAATTCTGGTTTATATTTTTTGATTATTCTATTTAGTTCCTGATGTAGAATTTCTAAACGAGTAATTAAATTATCAGTGGACTTAGTTTTAATGGACCCATAAGTTATACAGACTGTTTGGCCTTTTTCTTCCCTAATTACTCCATAGCCAGTGTCTGCTATCCCCGGATCAACTCCTAAAATAATCTTAGCCATAGAGATAATATTTTAAATTAAATTAGAGTAGTAATCACTAACATCCAGATTGTCCTCCAATTCTTCAAAAAATTTATCCATTTTCTCTGCTTGTTCAAGCGCTAATTTAGTTTTATCTTTAGCTACATATTCAATATCAGCAGTTTCTAACTGCAAACTCTTTTGTTCTAAAAAATCACGAACAGATTGAAGATTTTGCAATTCCGTATAAATAGTAATACCCTTTTCCTCAGAAATCAAATCTATAACATTATGATCGATTAATTCTAATTCCAGTTCCTCTATATTTATCTGGTGCACAGATAATTCATCTTTAGTAATACGAATGACTCCCCACTTAGAAAAGTTCCATAGCACCGAACCAAAAGCTCCACCATTTTTAGTAAATAAATGACGAATCGCCGAACCACTACGATTCTTATTATCAGTCAAACATTTAACTACTATTTGAATACCAGCGGGCAAAAGTCCTTCATAGAATAATTCCTCAACTTGTTCACCAGATAATTCCCCTGTACCTTTCTTAATTGCTCGTTCAATATTATCTTTAGGCATACTGACGCCTCTGGCCCGTTCAATTGCCGAGCGTAAAGAAGCATTAGCATTAGGATCACCTCCAGCCCGAGCAGCAATGGTAATAATGTTGGCAAATTTAGTAAAAACCGCACCTCGTTTAGCATCAGCTAGTTCTTTTTGACGATGGGTGGTTTCCCACTTAGAATGTCCCGACATAGAAATTATTTAAGGAGTGATTAATTACACTGTATCGTAAATTGAAATAAAAATCAAGATGGATTATAATAAAAACATAAATAAAATAAGCTAAAATAAACTTTATGAATATTAAAAATTTGCCGAATTTAGATGTTAGCGTGATAGCCGCTCTGGATTTTTTTACTAAAAATCCACCCGCCCAACTAAAACTTAATCAATTTAAATTTCCTCTAGTTATAGGCAGTGGAAATGCTTATAACACCGCTTTAGTACTCTTTGGTTCTAGACCAAGTGTAATAGCGGACGAAAGTAATTTTTCACAAATTATTAAAAATTATAAACCTTGGATAAAAAATAAAAATATTACTCAAGCTTTAATAATCTCTGCTTCGGGAGAGAAAGACTCAATCTGGGAAATCAAATTAGCTAAAAAGTATAAACTAAAAACTACTCTACTAACTTGTAGCCCTAATTCTCCTTCAGCCATGCTAGCGGATAAAATTATTGTTTACCAAAAACTTCCTGAACCCTATACCTACAATACCTCTACTTATCTAGGGATGTTACTGGGAGCTAGTCAAGAACGAGCCAAAGACATCAAAAAATTTCTAAAAAATATAAAATTACCTAAACGACCCAGAAATTTTAAGAATTACTTGGCCTATTCATTCCTGCTGCCCGATGAATTTAAAGCTTTAGCTCCTATGATAGAAATAAAAAAAGACGAACTGTTTGGTCCGCATTTATCTTTACGAGCCTTTAGCTTAGGGGAAGCTCGACATGCTAAATTTGTTCATCCTTGGAATAAAGAATTAGTGATCAGTTTAGGAAAAAATAAATATTTTGGTTCTAAAGCAGAACGTTGGGAAATAAAATTACCAAAAAATGCTAAGGCTGGTCTAGTTATGGCTCTAAGCTATTATTTAATTGGAAAAATCCAAGCCTCAAAAATTCCTTACTTTAAAAAACATATCGCTCAATTTTGTCTAAACGGCACGCAAGCCTATGGACAAAAAAAACCATTTCCAATAATCGTGGAATAAAATTCTAAAAATTATTTGAACTACTTAAAAACAATAGCTTATTTTTTAGTTTGATTCTTAACCCGATTAAGTGCAGTCTGTAATTCTTTAGTACTAGCTAAATAATAATGTTTGCGGGCTTGTAAATTCTTATCAAACTCATAGATTAGAGGAATCCCAGTAGGAATATTTAAATTAGCAATTTCTGAAGCACTTATTTTATCCAGATATTTTATTAAAGCCCGTAAGCTATTACCACTAGCAGCAATGATAATCCGTTCATTGTTTCTAATTTTTGGTATAATTTCTTGTAGCCAAAATGGAACTACTCGAGCTACCACATCTTTTAGACTTTCAGCTGTGGGAACTTTAATACTTTTATATTTTGGATCTCCTTGTTGATTATAGATATTTTGAGTAGTAATTTTAGGAGGACGAACACTATAGCTACGTCGCCATAATAGAACTTGCTTCTCGCCAAATTTCTTAGTCAGAGCCACCTTACTTAATCCTTGTAAATTACCATAATGCCGCTCATTTAAACGCCAATCTATTTTAACTGGCAATTGTTCTTGTTGTAATTCTCTTAAAACAATACGGAGAGTATGAGCGGCTCGTTTCAAATAAGAGGTATAGGCCAGATCAAAAACAAAACCCTTACTCTTAAGCTTTAGCCCCGCTTCTTTAGCTTCTGCTCTTCCTGTTTGGCTTAGACTGACATCAGTCCAACCAGTAAACAGACCCTTTTTATTCCAAACACTTTCCCCGTGGCGTAATAGAACTAATTGATACATAAAAATTAAAAAAAATATTAATTATTTTTTATTATAGCATAAATTGACGATAAAAGTTTAAAAATGATAATATAAGGTAAAGCTTAATCTCAATTATATAGATCAACCAATTAAGCGACAATTTAAAAAATTTATTATAAATCTGGGCTTACTAGCTATTAAAGTCCTACGCTTACTTGATAAATTACTTTTTCAACTGTTTAAAATTATTGGCGGTTTTTTTCGCTTATTTTTTAAAAATATCGTGTATAGAATCCTAATAAAAATATACTATGGATTATTCCGCTTAAAAAAGAATGAATTAGCTAGAAAAGCTCTTAGAGAGATAATGCGCAATCAATTAGTTTATTTTTTTATTCTAGCTCTAACTATCGGCTTTATTGTTTCTAACTTAAGTAATCCTATCCACCCTAATCTACAAACCAATAATCTGGCCAAAACTATTTTAGCTCATTTAATCCCCTCAGATTTTAGTACTGGACCTAGTGAAGTATTGATCACCGAGACTGCTATTTCTAGTAATGCTTTACTGGCCGAGCAATCTAAACATGCTTATAGTCTAGATTTACTAAACAAAAGACTAGCCCCAATAAGCGGAGAGAGACTGGAACAAAACAATTTACCAATTTTCAATAACAATCGTGATCTCATATTCAAACCTCTAATTGTAAACAATTCTACTTACCACGCCGAGAGACAGCAAACTGTTAGAAGCCAACGGAATAGCATCATTAATTACACAATTAAAAGCGGTGATACAATTAGCGCTATTGCTCGTTATTTTGGTATAAGCGTTAATACAATTTTATGGGCCAATCATCTAACCGCCTATACTTTAATTAAACCAGGATATAAACTAATCATTCTACCAACTAGCGGGGTATTATACACTGCTCAATCTGGCGATACTATAAGCGGACTAGCCCATGAATATCGGGTCAGCACTAAGGCTATACTGGCAGCCAATAATTTAAGTGCGGGGTTAAAAATTGGTCAAAAAATTATTATTCCCGGAGGAAAACATATTAATAGATATGTAGCTACCACTCGACCAGCCCGAACTAGAATTAATAATAGCTATACTGGTATATCAGCCATACGTAATTTAATTCAAGCTCCTAGCGGTCAAGTTAGCCGATCCGGATTAATCTGGCCTACGGTTGGTCACGTCATTACTCAATATTATTCTTGGCATCATCATGGTATAGATATTGCCAATAAAATTGGTACTCCTATCTACGCTGCGGCCAGTGGCCGAGTAGTAATAGCCCGAGGGGGTTGGAACGGCGGTTATGGCAATACTATATTACTAGATAATGGTAACGGGATAAGCACTCGCTACGGACATACTTCTAAGTTATTGGTTCGTCCTGGTCAATACGTAAAGAGAGGACAAATAATTGCTCTAATGGGTTCTAGCGGTAATTCTACTGGCCCTCATCTACATTTTGAAGTATTAATTAATGGTATCAGACGTAATCCTTTAAATTATGTACGCTAAATAATTAGTTTAATTAAATAATCAAGCTATCAGCTTAATAAACTTATGTTTATCTTTACAGGACTACTCATGCTTGCTGGCGGAGCTTTCTTAATCATCAAAACCGAATGGTTCTTAAATAATTTTGGTAGAATTTCTTGGTTTGAAGAAAAATTTGGATCTGAAGGCGGTTCACGTCTAGGCTATAAATTTATTGGTATAATTCTGCTTATTATCGGAATCATTACCATTACTGGAAGCGGCAATGCCTTTATGGCTTGGCTATTAAGTCCTTTATTAAAATATGGCGGTGCTAAATAAATTAGAGAAAATAAATTGACTGATTAAAATAAACTTGATAAGCTCTCAAATATATTGGGCCCTTAGCTCAGTTGGTTAGAGTGCCTGCTTTGCAAGCAGGAGGTCAAGGGTTCGAATCCCTTAGGGTCCACCAATGATATTGTACATTTAAAAAAGGAGTTGAATGAAAAAAGTTGATTTCAAATGTCGAATTGGTAGATATTAAAAGCTAAAAATGATAAAATCTAATTATGTCTAAGACTAAACCAAAATTAATGATCATTGATGGTAATGCTCTGATTCATCGTAGTTTCCATGCTCTACCCCTTACCCTGAAAACTAAAAGCGGACAAATTACTAATGCTGTTTATGGTTTTACCTCTTTCTTGCTAAAAGCTCTAAATGAATTCCACCCAGAATTTGTAGTTTTAACTTTAGATAAAAAGGGTCCAACTTTTCGCCATCAAGCCTATGCTAAATATAAAGCCACTAGAACTAAGGCTCCTGATGAACTATATGAACAATTCCCTTTAATACGAGAAGTGGCCAGAGCTTTTAATATTCCAATTTTTGAATTAAGTGGTTTTGAAGCCGATGATTTAATTGGAACTATTTCTGAACAGACTAAAAATGAAAAAAGATTAGAAAAAATAATTATTACCGGAGATTTAGATACTCTACAACTGGTAAACGAAAAAACTAAAGTCTATACCATGAGTCGAGGCTTAACCGATAGTCTTATATATGATATTGAGCAGGTAAAAAAACGTTACAATCTAAGTCCTCAACAAATCATTGATTATAAAGCTTTACGAGGAGATCCTAGCGATAATCTGCCAGGAGTTAAAGGTATAGGTGAAAAAACTGCCATAGAATTACTCAATAATTTTCAAACTTTAGACGGCGTATATCAAGCCTTAGCCCAACATGACTCACGAATCAATGAACGTCTTAGTAAATTATTAAACGAACACCGAGCTGAAGCTTATCTAAGCCAAAATTTAGCCACTATCAGCTTAACTGCTCCTATTAAATTTGATTTGAGCAAGACTGCTTATGCTAATTTTAATCTAGAGAAAATAATTAAACTATTTAGAAAACTAGAATTTCATTCTTTACTCAGTAAAGTAAAGAGTCTCCGAGATCAACTTAATAAAGAGCAACAAAAAGATATTCAATCCGCTAAAGATTCTTCAGAAAAAATTAGAACTAATCCAGTAGAAGATAAATTCCAAAGAAATAAAAAAAAATTTAACTATCATTTAATAACTACGGATAGTCAATTTAAACAATTTTATAAAAATTTAAATAAACAAAAGATCTTTACTCTGGACAGCGAAACTTCAGGTTTAGACACCCTCACTGCTAAATTATTAGGCTTAAGTTTTTCTTGGAAAAAAGGAGAGGCCTATTTTGTAATAATTACCCCCCAACGTCTAAAAAAATTAAAAACAATTTTAGAAGATAAAAACATAAAAAAATGTGGACATAATATTAAATTTGATTTTAAAGAATTACACAATCAAGGAGTTAATCTACAAGGAATATATTTTGATACTATGTTAGCCTCTTACCTACTTAACCCTAGTAGCCACCAACACGATTTAGATTCCTTGGTTTTTACCGAGTTTGGTTTTGAAAAAATAAATAAAACTAATTTAGTTTCCACTCAGACTCAACAATTAAGCCTAGATTTTTCTAGTCTAGCTCTGGAAAAATTAAGCCTATACTCTGGTGAAGACGCTGACTTCACTAATCGTCTCGTAAAAATATTAGAAAAAGAATTAAAACAGGAAAAATTATGGAAGCTATTTGCAAAAATAGAAGTCCCTTTAATTCGCATTTTAGGAGCAATGGAAAATACTGGCATTGAATTAAAAACCGCTCCTCTTAAAAAACTAAGTAAACGAGTAGAAAAAAATTTAAAAACCTTAGAAGATAAAATATATACCTTAGCTCAAACCAAATTCAATATTAATTCTACTAAACAATTAAAAAAAATCTTATTTGAACAATTAGAGATCCCTACTGCCAACATTAAAAAAACTAAAACTGGATTTTCCACAGCTGAAAGCGAGCTAGAAAAAATAAAGGAACTCCATCCAATTGTCCCCTTACTACAAAATTATCGAGAATTAAAAAAATTATCATCAACTTATCTTCAGGCTTTACCCGCTATAATCAATCCTCAAGACCATCGTATTCATACTAATTTTAATCAAACTATTACCGCCACCGGGAGACTATCGTCAACCGAACCAAATCTACAAAATATTCCTACTAAAACCCCTGAAGGAAGAGAAATCCGCCGAGCTTTTGTAGCTAAGAAAGGTTTTAAGTTACTAAGTTTTGACTATTCTCAAATTGAACTACGCCTAGCAGCGCATATATCTAAGGATCAAAAAATGATTACCGCTTTTCGGAATAGACTAGATATCCATACTGCTACCGCTGCCGAGATTAATAATGTCTCTCTAGAAGAAGTTAGTAAAAATATGCGTCGTGAGGCCAAAGCTATTAATTTTGGGATTCTCTACGGACAAGGAGTCCATGGCCTAAGCCAAACAGCTGGAATCCCTTATTGGCAAGCTAAAGAATTCATTGAAAAATATTTTGCCTCTTACCCAAATATTAGAAAAATGATGGATAATTTTATTAAACAGGCTCGTCAAAAAAAATATGCTATTACTCTTTTAGGAAGAAAAAGACCCCTCCCAGAAATTGATTCTAGCCTAGGATTTGTTAGGAAAAGTGCTGAACGTATGGCTATTAATGCCCCTATCCAAGGAACAGCCGCCGATTTAATTAAACTAGCAATGATAAAAATTAATAATTTAATTACTAAACCAGAACAAGAAATAAGAATGCTCCTACAAGTACATGATGAATTAATTTTTGAAGTTAAATCCGATAAACTAGAAACTTATCTAGCTCCGATTAAAAATATTATGGAAAATATTATAAAATTACGAGTGCCCATTATCGTTAATGAGAGCTCAGGCTACAGCTGGGGAGAATTAAAATAACTATGTCCAATTTATCAAAAAAATTACAAAAGTTAAATAATAGGAAGATTGCTCTGTTGGGTTTAGGCTTAGATAATAGAGCTTTATTAAAATTATTAGATGATTCCAAAACTACTGCCTCCATTACTATTTGTGACTTTCGTAACCAAGATCAACTATCACCAATTACCCTTAAAAATATAAAAGTTAAATATCAATTAGGGACAAAGTTTAATAAGGATCTATATAAATTTGATATACTTTTTCGTTCTCCTGGCTGGCCATTATCTTGCCCTGGGATAAGAGAAGCTAAGTCTAAAGGACAAAGCAAAATAAATAGTCCAATAAATCTATTCTTTCAACTTTGCCCTACTCTAAATATTATTGGCGTCACGGGCAGTAAAGGCAAGGGAACCACAACAACTTTAATTTATAAAATTCTATCTGATGCTGGCAAACAAGCCTGGCTGGGAGGAAATATAGGAATCTCGCCATTAAGTTTTTTAAACCAAATCAAAATAAATGATTGGGTAGTGTTAGAATTATCCAGTTTTCAATTAGAAGATATACAAGTTTCACCAAGAATAGCAGTTATTACTAACCTATTCCAAGAGCATCTCTCCCCCGCTGATCCTAATAATCCTAATTTTCATTCTTCCTATAATAAATACTGGCAAGCTAAACTAAATATTGCCAAACATCCTCATAATAAATATTTGATTATAAACAAAAGACTAAAAAATAAAGTTAAAACTCTTAAACTAAATAGTAAGATTATTTATTTTACTGCTAGCCCTTTAGCATCTGGATTAATAGGAGAATATAATAAAGAAAATATAGGGGCAGCCATAGCCGTGGCTAAAATTTTAAAAATAGCTCCTAAAAAATATAGTCAAACCATAGCCAATTTTCATAATTTAGAACATCGTTTAGAATTTGTGATTAGAAAAAATAAAGTAGATTATTTTGATAATAGTTTTTCCACTACCCCAGAGAGTACTATCCTAGATTTAAAATCTTTTAAGACTCCTCTCATCTTGCTAGCTGGGGGAGCAGACAAAGGAGCTAATTTTACCCCCCTAGCCAAAATAATCAAGAAAAAAGTTAAATTTTTGATTCTATTCGCTGGCAAAGGGACAGAACGAATTAAACAAGAACTAATAAATATAAATTTCCCCACTAAGAAAATAAAAGAAGTTAATAGTATGAAAGTAGCAATAACTAGCGCCCGAGCTAAAGCTCGGCCTGGGGATACTATACTACTCTCCACCGCTTGTGCTAGTTTTGGAATTTTTAAAAATTATAAAGAACGTGGAAATTTATTTAAAAAATACGCCCAATTAGACTAATTATGTTAAATTCTAAAAATCAAACAAATAAGGCTAAAAATATTATTGGAGTTTTTGATTCTGGCTTAGGCGGATTAAGTATACTAAAATATTTCTTAGCCAAACTACCAAAATATAATTATATTTATTTAGGCGATAATGCTCGCCTGCCCTATGGAGAAAAATCCCAAGAAACTATCTATAATTATAGCCGTGAAGCCATGGATTTTTTATTCTCGGTTGGTTGTAATTTAATAATCATCGCCTGTAATACTGCTTCTTCTCAATCGCTATATCGCCTACAACATGAATATCTTCCCGCCAATTATCCTCATCGTCGTATTTTGGGAGTTATTCGCCCATTAGTGGAGGCAATAAGTCAAAATAGCAAAATTAAAAAGGTAGGTATTATTGGAACTAAAGCTACTATTAATTCTAAAGTCTATAAACAAGAATTCGCAGAATTAAAACCCCAACTAAAAGTGGAACAACAAAGCGCTCCTTTGCTAGTACCTCTAATTGAAGAAAATTGGATTAAAAGGCCCGAGACGAAAATGATTTTAAAAAAATATCTCCGGCCATTAAAAACTAAACAAATTGACGCTTTAATTTTGGCCTGTACTCATTATTCATTTTTATATCCAAAAATAAAAAATATTATGGGTAAAAAAATGATTATTCAAGAACCTGGAGAAATTATTGCTCAAAGTTTAAGCAACTATTTAGAACGTCATAAAAATTTAGGTCTCAGTGAAACAAGTAATCCTAAATATGAATTTTATACCACTGATAATCCAGAACATTTTAAAATACTAGGTGAAAAATTTTTAAAACGAAAAATAAAAAATTTAAAATTAATCAGAATATCTAAACTATAAAATTTACCCCTTATGATTATTTTCTTATACGGTGCCGACACCTTTCGGTCTCGTCGCTTTCTAAGCGAACTAAAAGATAAGTTTATCCGCGAAGTTGATCCCAGCGCCGCTAGTTTAGAAGTGTTAGCGGGGCAAACTATGAGTTTTAGAGATATTGGAGAAAAAATAAATACTGGTTCTCTGTTTGTTAAAAAACGATTGATAGTTATTGAAAATATTTTTAAAAATAAATCCGAAAAAACTTTTAGCTCTTTAGCAAACTATTTAAAAAAGTTTTCTGATGATGAAAATAACATTATTATTTTTCGTGAAGAAGAGACTATAGCCAAGAATAGACTCCTTAGAAAACCAATAAAAAATTTATTTAATTTCTTAAGCAAACAAACTTACTCCCAAGAATTTTTACCTTTAAACAATAAACAAATTATAACTTTTATTACTCAGGAGGCTAAAAGTTATAAACGAAAGATTACTCCAATTGCTGCTTCCCTGCTGATGAGTTTAAGCGATAATAATTTATGGTCTATTGCCCACTCTATAAAAAAATTAGCTTTTTATACCAAACAAGAGACTATAACGCCAGCTCAAGTACGAGAAACAGTCGTTGGCTCTTATGATAAAAATATTTTTGGTCTAACTGATGCCCTAAGCACTAGAAATAGAAAACTGGCTATTAATCTACTAGAAGAACAATATGCTGCGGGCTTAAGTCAAGAATATTTAATTAGTATGTTAATCCGCCAGTTTAAAATTCTACTACAAATTCGTAGTGCCTTAGACCAAAATATGAGTCCGGCAGAGATACAAAACAAACTTAAATTCCATCCTTTTGTTATTAAAAAAGGACTTATCCAAGCTAAAAATTTTAGCCTACCAATTTTAAAAAATTATTTAAATCGTTTAATCAATTTAGACTTTCTAAATAAAACTGGCGGAACAAATATTAAAACTGAGCTAGCTTGGCTTATTTCTAAATTATAATCTCCTTGCCTTTTTATTTATTATTTGTTATAGTCTGGGCATAATTTTATTTTTTTAAACTTGTAAAATTACCTAAACGTCGGGCAATTAGCTCAGCTGGTTAGAGCGCAACACTGATAATGTTGAGGTCGGTGGTTCGAGTCCACCATTGCCCACTTTACCACTAGTTTTAAAAAATAAAAATAAATTATCATAGCGGGGTAGAGCAGTTGGCAGCTCGCTAGGCCCATAACCTAGAGGTCGTCGGTTCGAATCCGACCCCCGCAACAAACTTTACAATAAATTTAAAATTTATAGGCCTCGGTAGCTCAGTGGTAGAGCAAAGGACTGAAAATCCTTGTGTCGTCAGTCCGATTCTGACCCGAGGCACTTTATCGGGGTGTGGCCCAGTTGGTCTAAGGCGTCTGGTTTGGGACCAGAAGATCGAGAGTTCAAATCTCTCCACCCCGACACAATAATAAAGACCGCTATATTAACCTGGCGGTTTTTTAAGCACCAAACAATGATGTTGTAATTAGGATATAAAAATAGATATGAAAATACCGCCCCAAATCCTACTTAACAAAGCTGGACAATATTGCCAAGACTATTTTTCGAATAAAATAAACAGGATATTTAAAAATGACCAGACTTATCTGTCCGTTTTTTAATTTATAAATTTGGAGAAGTATTCTAAGAACTACCCTGTTTTGTTCTAGCTACCGGTCGTCTAGGACTCCAAAAACGCTTTAAAATCCAATTACTCACCCGAGACATAGCCCAACCAATAATGAGAAAGACTCCTAAGTAAAGCAAGACGCCAATCCATTCCTGATTCGGACGAAGATAACGATAAATAAAATCATAACGATACATTAAGGGCCAATGAAATAAATAAATTTCGTAAGAATACAAACCAAACCAATAAAATAAACGGAAGTTTATTTTTTTCATCATAAAAACAACAACGAGAGACAAAACAGCCACGGTACTCATCCCCTGTTCTAAAGAAGCACTGAGACCAATGTCCGAATGGATATTAGCGTAAACAAAAATTGCTGCGAAAACTAGCATCATAAAATAATATACTAGAGATCGCCAACCATGCGACCATTTTTCCATAATGTCTATATGTTTCAACCGCGTCAAAAACCCTGCTAGCAAAACACCAAGAGGAAAAGCTAAAATATGAACTCGATATAAATAAATAACATTAGCTAGTCCAGAGGGGTTCCACTTTAATAAAAGATAGCCTGCTAGGTACAAAGCAATTGCTGACACCCAAGGTCTTTTTTTAGAAAATACCCAAGGATAAATTAAATAATAACCTAGAATGAAAGTCAGATACCAGAGAGGAGCATTGATATCGTGGTATAGATCAGCGTGAGTAAAAATAGCTAAAATTGACTGACCAATATATAGGGGCGTACGGCTAATATGTAAAACGAAATAATCTAGAATTAAATAAGTAAAAATCATTAGCCAAAATGGCACATATAACTTAGCAAGACGCCGTTTATAAAATTGCCAACGGGTTAAGTTCTTAGCTAACTGACTGGCAGTTAAACCATAACCCGATAAAAATAGAAAGAGATTAACACCAACTCCCGCCATAATACCTAGAGGATATAAAAACTGATGATTATTCACCAAAAAATAGGTGATGTGCGAAAAAACAATCATCAAGATTGCCACCCCTTTTAGCTCGGTAGTGAGAGACTTGGGAAACCACTGAGTAATTTTAAAGGGATGAATTAATAAAATTAAGAGAATTAAAAAAATTCCGCTAAAAGACAAAGTAGAGAGAACGGGATTACTGATTGATACGAGCATAAATTATATTAGCCCACAGCCGATAACCAGCGGCTGAAGGATGAAATGAATCAGCACCATATAAAGTGCCAGATTTTTTAAATGAAACTAAAGTCGGAGTATAAAGATCAATGTAGTGAACAGAA
This sequence comes from uncultured Gammaproteobacteria bacterium, assembly GCA_964588465.1. Lineage (GTDB taxonomy): Bacteria > Patescibacteriota > Patescibacteriia > Patescibacteriales > UBA12465 > UBA12465. The sequence continues at coordinate 3,640 of CAZPPL010000004.1, read as the reverse complement.
TACTGAGTAGCTAATTTCTTAATGATATGATTAAACTCCTGTGTCCGCCAATTCAGTATAGCAGTATAAGGAAATAAAATTAAATTCGGAGCACCTAGATAAGGCAGGTTAATCACATAAATCTTCGCTGTAGTCTTGGTGCTTAAAGCCTCTAAAATTGTGTTATAATTCTTTTTAAAAGTTTGCGCCGAAATAAGACCATGAATGTCATTAATACCGATGAACAAAGTAACAATATCTGGCTGATCTTTTATCGCTAAAGGTAATAAGTTCGTAATTAGTCCACTACTTCTTTCTCCAGGAATTCCCCGATCATGAAGTTCAATCACCCGCCCAGAAGCACTTAATTTAGTCGCCAACAGATAGGGATATGATTCTTGATAATTATTAACTCCCACTCCCGCCGTGAGACTATCACCCAAGGCGGAATAGACTAGAGGTTTAACCCGAGAATTAGTTTTAGTTGTGCTGGCAATTGTCGTCACCATATTAACTAGCTTATTATTTTCTGGTCCGGAAAGCAAATAAACGCCTAGCCGATCACTGGAGTGTAAATCAGCCCGACCAATAGTATTATAGATATGAGCATAAGAGCGATTGAGATACACAATAAGTGCTAGAATAATCAAAACAGCTATGACGACCCAGTGCCCTTTCCGAAAGAAAAATTTTTTCATACAATATTAGTATATAACAAAACCCAAAATTCTGCACCATTAAGTCTAAATTAGAAAAATAATTTTTTAATATTTTAATTTATTTAATTTTAAACAATAATACACTAATAATAACAAAAAATTCTATTTAATTTTACTTTTATTAATAAATAATATAAACTGGAAGTAAGATAATTTCTTACTTCCAGTTTATATTAATATGGACAATTTGAGCATTAAATTATATAAAACTCCAAAAACAATCCTGACTAATAAGGACTTAGCTTTAATTTGGGGTGAAAATAATCTTAATAATCTTAAAGCAAAAACCGCATATTATGTTAAAAAGAAAATATTAATTCATTTAAGCCGAGGAGTTTTTGCTAAAGATAGAAATTATAATATTAAAGAATTAGCAGCTAATATTTATAAACCCTCCTATATTAGTTTTGAAACCGTCCTACGTGAAGCGGGATTAATTTTCCAATATTATGAAAAAATTTTTATCGCTTCCCGTTTATCAAAAATCGTCACGATAGATAAGCATAATTTTAAATTTAGAAAATTAAAAGACGAAATTATATTCAACCCCGCTGGCGTGATAGTTAAAAATAATTATAGTCTAGCCTCTCCAGAAAGAGCTTTTTTAGATATGCTCTATTTATTTCCTAATTATTATTTTGACAACTTATCATTTCTTGATTGGAAGAAATGTAAACGATTAGTAGAACTTTATCACAACCAAAAACTCTTGGAACGTTTAAAAATATATCACAAAAACTATGCTTAACAGAGAAAAACATCAATTAATAATGGGGCAAATTCTAAAAGATATCTATGCAGACATCACGCTCAGTTCTTTATTAGGCTTAAAGGGTGGAACTTGTGCTTATTTTTTTTATGGTTTACCACAATTTTCTGTAGATTTAGATTTTGATTTGCTAGTTGTTAATGATCAAAATAAAAAATTAATAGTTAAAAAAATAATTAAAATTTTAACTAAATATGGCCAAGTTAAAAACAAGCGTTTAAAAAGATTTACTATTTTCGCTTTGCTCTCTTATGGCGATGCCGAACATAATATTAAAATTGAAATTAATGTCCGCCAATCAGTAAAAAACATAAAAGACAATTATGAATTAGGGTCTTACTTAGGAATCTCCGTGTTAAAAGCTAAAAAAGTTATCTATTTGCCGGAAAACTAGCAGACTTAACATTGAGGGAAGAGCCAACGATGCGAGACATCTACGATATTTATTATTTTGCTAAAAATAATTGGGAGATTAGTGCCGACCTAATCAATAATTTATTTAACAAAACAGTTCAAGAATATCTAAGTGACTGTCTAAAGTTTATAGAGAAAATACCTAATAATCGTATTTTGCAAGGACTGGGAGAATTAGTGAATAATGAAAAAGAAAAATCATGGATTAAAAATCATTTAAAAAACGAGACTATTTTTATGTTAAGAAATTATATTTCAATTTTAAATTAAAAAAATTTAACTGTAAAAATTTAATAACTGTCATACTAAATCAATTACAAATTTATCATATCATTTATGATACGAGAAAGGCTTAAAAATGATACGATTTAAAAATAGTAATTTTATCGGATAATTGTTCAGAAGTGAATATTTTTAAAAAAATTTTATAATACTTATGGTTTTGCATTAGATAAATATAATTTAAAATAAAATTGAAAATGGAGTAGGATGTCTCTATCCCGTCTTTACAAAAATACAACTTCTTGTGTTATCGTGTCATTTATGATACGATAAAGTACTATAAATGATACGATTATATGAATAAATTGCTAAACAAAAGACAAGAAATTATTTTAAAACTCCTCGAGAGCCAAAATAATTTAAATATTGCAAAGATATTAAATCTATTACGAATTACTTTTCCAAATATTTCCAAAGTAACCATTAACCGAGACTTAAAGACTCTAATCGAACTAAACTATGTTAGCATTCAAGGACGTGCCCGAGCGACTAGCTATAAGCTATCAGCTTATTATAGTTTGATCCGAGAAATTAATGTTGAGAAATATTTTCAACTAAACACAGACGAAAGGAAAGTTAAAGAAAGATTTAATTTTACTATTTTCCCTTTACTCCATAATATTCTGACGATATCAGAAAAAACTGAACTGCAAAATTTAAATCAAATCTTTTTAAAAAATCTAAAAACTATTTCTGCTAAAAGACAGAAACGGGAATTTGAAAGATTAATAATAGAACTTAGTTGGAAGTCATCACAAATTGAAGGAAATACTTACAGCCTACTGGAAACTGAGGCCCTAATTAACAGGAAAGAACAAGCCCTTGGTCATGATGAAGAGGAGGCTATTATGATTTTAAACCATAAAAAGACTTTAGATTATATTAATGAGAATAAAGCACAATTCATAAAGATTTCAGTCGCTAAGATAGAAGATATTCATTATCTTTTAACTAAGGATTTAAATATTACTCGAAATCTCAGAAAAGTTCCGGTTAATATTACCGGCACTAAATACCGACCTTTAGATAATCAGCAACAGATTAAAGAAGCTTTAGAAAAAGCCTGTATTTTAGTAAATGAAGAAAAAAACATATTTTCCAAAACCCTACTAATCTCACTTTTAATCGCCTATATTCAACCCTTTGAGGATGGTAACAAAAGAACAAGCCGTTTAGTTGCTAATGCCATTCTGATGGCTAACAAAGCCTGTCCGCTTTCATACCGGAATGTAAACGAAGTAAATTATAAAAAAGCAGTCATTTTATTTTACGAAATAAATAATCTTTCCTATTTTAAGCAACTACTCATTGAACAATTCAGATTCGCTGTTAATAATTATTTTAAATAACTTATAATACCTTTTACATTTGGCACTCCACAGTGTCAACTGTAACATGGATGAGCGCATCTTCTTGAACGGCGACAGCAGTTTGACTATCGCTATCCTCGGCTAAGCCTAGAGTTCTGATCCTCGTA
>CAZPPL010000003.1:31871-108631 GCA_964588465.1 uncultured Gammaproteobacteria bacterium | reverse complement strand
GCGGAGGTATCCGCGCACGTTATTCAAAATGGAGCGGAGCGGAATTTTGAATAACTGGTCTCTTTACAGATTGTTTTTGGTTATGATACAATATATGGTATACTATGTTGAGTATTATACTATAACAGAATCATTAATCTTATAAATATATTATATCATGAAAGAATATTTAAATAAAACCTTACGAGAATTAAAGATAAGAAATTATAGTCCAAAAACTATACAAGCTTACTCAGTTTGTCTTAGGCTATATTTAAAATATAAAAAAAATAATTTGAATCAGCTGGATGAGGAGAATGTAAAAGATTTTCTTTTATCTATCCAGGAAAAAGGAAAATCTCCACAAACAATAAATTTAGCTTTTAAAGTATAAAATTTTTATATATAAAAGTCTTAAAAAATCCGCAGAAAATCAATCTAAAGTATGCTAAAAGGAATAAAAGACTTCCCATCGTGCTATCACGGATAGAGATTAAAAAAATTATTAAGATCACTAGCAATGCCAAATATAAATTAATGATTTCCTTAGCCTATGCCTGTGGATTACGTGTTGGTGAGGTAGTGAATTTAAAAGTTGCCGATCTGGATATTTAGGAACTGATTGTTAATATAAAAAATGCTAAAGGGAAAAAAGATTGAATCAGTATTTTGTCAGAGAAATTACAAAACGATCTAGAAAATCTTATTGCCGAAAAAAATAAAAACGATTATCTATTTACTTCTAATCGTGGCGATAAATTAAGCACAGTCTCACTGCAAAAGATGTTTCGTAAAAGTTTAGCCAAAACAAAAATTAATAAGTTTGCTACTTTTCACTCTCTACGCCATTCTTTTGCCAACCATTTATTAGAAAACAGAACAGATATACGTTATGTGCAAAAATTGCTTGGTCATTCCAATATCCGTGCCACTCAAATCTATACTCAAGTTACCAACCCCAGACTAAAAAATATTAAGAGTCCGCTACAATAACAAATCACATAGGGTATAATGAAATAAAGATTATAAACAAAACTCGTCAGCGTTTTACCAACGAGTTTTTTGTGCCCGAGGGGGGACTTGAACCCCCACGGAATTTCTTCCACAGCGTTCTGAACACTGCGTGTCTACCAATTTCACCACCCGGGCATTATGAGCTATAATATAACTATAATAATATTATGTTAAATTTAGAAATAGAAAGCAAATATTTTGAACTGGGCTATAAACTTATCGGAGGCGTAGATGAAGCTGGACGAGGACCCTTGGCCGGTCCAGTAGTGGCAGCTTGCGTAGTTATTGGACCAGATTTCAAAATTAGTCCTGATCTAGAATCGGTTACTGATTCTAAAAAATTAAACGCTAAACAGCGAGAGAAACTCTTTGGCTTAATAAAAAAGAAGGTTATAGCGGTAGAAATAGGTATGGTTAATAATCGAGATATTGATAAAATCAATATTTTCCAAGCTAGTTTTTTAGCCATGCGTCGAGCAATTAAAAAATTAAAAATCCAACCAGACTATATTTTAGTAGATGGCGGATTTAAAATAGCTAAACTAGAAAAACCTCAAACCGCTATAGTCCAAGGCGATAGCAAGGTCTGGTGTATTGCTGCCGCTTCAATTATTGCTAAGGTAAGCCGAGATTGGTTAATGGAAGAAATTGATAAAAAATACCCTCAATATGGGTTTGCCCGTCATAAAGGTTATGGCACTAAATTACATTTTGCTAAAATAGAAAAATATGGCCCCTGCCCAATTCATCGATTTAGTTTTAGGCCTATTAGAAAAGAAAAAAAACCAGTTAAAACTAAAGTTTCAACTCTTGCTCAGCGCCACTAAGCATATCTTTTATTTTATATATTCCTTGTCTAAGTTCCTCCTCACCTAAAATTACAACTTTAGTCACTTTTTTCTTATTAGCAAATTCTAAGGCCTTGCCTATTTTTTGCTCTTCTATACCAACTAATACATTTTTCTGCTGGGCTCGTAATTCCTTAGCTAATTTATCTAACTCTGGAGCTATGCTAATCTTTAATAATGGCAAATAGTATTTTTCTACTTTATCATTTCTAATTTTATCTAGTAAACCCCAAGTTTCCAAAAACAATTTAGTGGTCTCATCGCCAGGAGCAAAACCCACGGCGGGAAAATCCTGAACTCCAAAAATACTAGCCAAACCATTATAACGACCACCGCCAAATAAAGCTCTATTATTCTTAGTATTACGATCAAAAACTTCAAAGACTAAACCATCGTAATAATCAAAACCCCTAATAACACTAGGATTAAATTCTATCCAATCACCATAGCCTAAATCGCTTAAAGTTTTTAAGGTCTTACTAATTTCCAATATAGCACTATTATTCTTCAATTTTGGTAATTTCTTAACTAGCTGCTCTAAACTAGAACTAGTCATAAATTCTTCAATGATGCTAATGGCGGTTTTGTTCATACCAGCACTCTTAAGCCGATCATTAATTACTTCTCTATCCAATTTTTGCCATTTATCCAGAGTACGGACTACTAATAATTTTTTATTTGAAGTAAAATTAGCAACTCCACTTAAATCTAATATTAAGTCAATTAATTTTCTACTGTTTATCGCTAGAGTAAAAGAATCCTGAGGAGGATCAAACTCCAACATTAAATCTAGAGCCAATTGCATAATCTCTATATCAGCTCTTAAAGAATCACTACCAAAAATATCACAATTAAGCTGCCAGAATTCTCTATTCCTCCCACGTTGTGGCTTTTCATTGCGCATAAAATTGGCAATAGAAAAATATTTTAAGGGTTTGGGGCTGGTATTATATATTTTGGTGACTAGACGAGTAACTGAAGGGGTCATTTCTGGACGAATTGATAATTCTCGTCCCCCTAAATCAGTGAAGGTAAGTAATTCCCTTCCACCTACATCTTCTCCAGATTTTGCCCAATAAATTTCCGAACTTTCTACCAAAGGAGTTAAATATTCTTCAAAACCATATCTAAGACAAACTTTTCGCCAAGTGTTAAAAATATATTGACGAATCAAAAATTCTTCAGGTAGCCAATCGGCAGTACCTTTAGGCTCTTGGTTAGATAAAAATTCACTCATATTTTTTCAATTTAATAAGTGACTAGGTGACAATGAATTTATAATGCTATTTAATTAGCTAAGTCTATAATAAGTTTACTATTTTCACCTGCTTTTAGCAAATTATCAACTCAACGATACTAATTTATAATATATAAAGTTCAATGTATTAAATTGTTTTATTTTTTCTTTAAAAAAAATTTAAATCCTATTAAGGCCCCTTTCGCTATAATATATTTACTAATAATTTAATTAAAAATTTATGAAAATTCTAATTATTGATGACGACAAGAATATTGTTCAATTTCTAAAGAATGGTTTAGAGGCTAATATGTATAGTGTAGAAATAGCTGAAGATGGCGAACGAGGAGCCTTTCTGGGTCGTACAGGCCATTTTGACTTAATTATTCTAGACTATAACCTACCAAAATTAAATGGTGCCGAAGTATTAAGTGAAATACGTCATGAAAAAAAACATATTCCTGTATTAATGATTACCATAAAATCCGAATTAAAAGCTAAAACTGAAATCTTTTCTCGCGGAGTTGACGACTACCTAACTAAACCTTTTTTATTTGAAGAACTACTATTGCGAGTACGGGCACTTCTGAAGCGACCCCCTAAAATAGAAGGTAATTTTTTTAAAATTGATAATCTAACTCTAAACACTAATAGTAAAATCATTCGTCGAGCGGGTAAAGAGATTTATTTAACTAGACGAGAATTTATGCTTTTAGAATATCTAATATTACATCGCGGTCAAATAGTCTCACGTAGTCAAATATTAGAACATGTCTGGGACTATAATGCTGATCCTTTTTCTAATTCAATTGAAACTCATCTAGCCAGTTTACGTCGTAAACTCAATATTAATAAAAACCGCAACCTGATTCATACTTTTACTGGTCGTGGTTATAAATTAGCTTTAAATAAGCTAGGTGGATATTATTTCAAAAATAAAATTACTGCAAAGATTTAAACAAATTTTTTACCTTTAATTTTTGTGGGGAGATACTCCTGTCCAGAATCATCTTCTAAAGGGGTATATTTGTAACCCTTTCCATAATTTAGTTTCTTCATCAAATCAGTGGGAGCATTACGCAGATATAGAGGCACTGGTAGATTACCAGAATTTTCTACTTCTTGTTTAGCCTTCTGGTAAGCTGAATAAGCAGTAATACTTTTGGAAGATTTAGCTAAATAGATAACCCCTTGTGCTAAATTGACTCCACATTCTGGCCAACCAATCTTCTGACAGGCTTCATAGACTGCAGTGGTGAGCATGAGAGCACTATTATTTGCCAGACCAATATCCTCTGAAGCAAAACGGATCAAACGCCTAGCAATATATAAAGGATCTTCACCAGCCTCCAACATACGTACTAAGTAATAAACGGCAGCGTCAGCATTACCACCTCGCATAGATTTATGCAAGGCGGAAATTAAATTATAATGCTCTTCTCCGTTCTTATCATAAAGCAATCTCGGTTTATTAATAATATTCTTGATTAAAGTCGTAGTAATTTTTTTAGCACTTCTGACTCTAATCTTTTCTCCAGTTTCCTGGAATGCTCCACCAATATTCTCTACCGCATTTTCTAAAATATTAAGAGCACGACGAGCATCCCCATTAGCTAATTTAGCAATTAAATTACGAACTGGTCGACTTAATTCAATCTGAAGATGTGAAGCGGCCCGAATTATAATAGTTTCCAAATCCAGTTCAGTCAAAGGCTCCAAAACTATAATTCTAGATCGTGATAATAGAGCACTATTAACGGTAAAACTAGGATTTTCCGTACTGGCTCCAATTAGAATGATAGTCCCATCTTCTATCTGGGGTAGAAGAGCGTCTTGCTGGGCTTTATTCCAACGATGGATTTCATCAATAAATAAAATAGTTTCAGTACCTAGACGTTTGTTTCCCTTAGCTCTACTAACTACTTCTTTTAAATCTTTAAGTCCATTAGAAGTTGCCGAAAATCTTACAAATTCAGCTTTAGTTTCATGGGCAATGATAAGAGCGAGGGTGGTCTTTCCGCTCCCAGGCGGTCCCCAAAAGATGAGCGATGGAACCTGGTCATTTTTAATCGCTTGATACAGCCAAGTGTGAGCACCAATAATTTTTCCTTGGCCAACAAATTCTGCTAAGACCTTAGGACGAAAATGAGTAGCCAAGGGAGTACTTCGTAACATAAAATCTTATATTTATTTAAACAAAAGATTTATATAATTGTTTAATCCAATTATTTCCCTAATTGCGCATCAATTAAGGGTTTAATTACAGAAAAGGGTTGAGCGCCAACAACTAGGTGTTTTCCAATAATAAGGGCAGGGGTTCCATTAATACCAAAAGATGAGGCCTGAGCTTTATCAGCTGCTATTTCTTGTTGATATTTACTACTATTAGTCGCTAATAGTTGTTCAACTTTAGCTAAATTGATTCCTGGTATAGTCTTAGTTAAAGCTAAAATATCCGCTTTATTCCCCCAACCAGAATTTTCTCCATCTTGTTTAGTGTACATAGCACTGTACCATTCATAAAATTTATTAGGTGCAGTTGCCCATACCGCTCTGGCTACTAAAGAGGCTGTTTGAGAGTCTGGCCCTAGAAAAGCAAAATCTTTAAATACTACTTTTACCTTACCAGTATTAACATAATTACTAATTATAGAAGGCATAGTATTCTCTTCCAAACGTTTACAGAAAGGACATTGATAATCAAACCACAAAGCAATAGTTACTGGAGCCTTAGGATTACCAATAAAAGGCTCATTAGCTATTTTAACTCTATCAATGTTCACCCCACTAGTACTAGGTGTGCTGGGCGTTACAGAAGTGGTGGCAGCAAGTGGATAATTTTTCGGCTGAGTATAGGTACTAGAACGACGGCTTATAACAAAAAATATAGTTCCTATAATAATTAATATAGTAATGATAATAGCAAAAATTGGAAATAAATTTGCTTTTTCTTTATTTTCCATACAAATAAAATAATAATTAAGAAATTAAATGAATAAATTAGAATTGTAAACCCTACTTAGCTATAGTAACACTAAGTCGAGCAAACTCCAAGAAAATCATACTAAACAAGATAACCATAACAAAAGGAGCTACTCGCGACAAATAATTGATTTTTCGTGGACGAAAATATTTAAGCAATAGAGAATTACTCACTACAGATACCGAACTAAGAGCCATAGCTAAACCAGCCAATTCCGGATTTAGAATTAAACCAAAAGAGATAAAGATTCTAGCAGCGATAGGAATACCAATAACATTATAGAATAAAGCAAAAAACAAATTTTGCTTAACCTTAGCTACAGTTTCTCGCGATAATTCAATAGCGGTTATAACGTCATTAAGATCACTCTTAATAATAACCATCCCACCCGCTTCCATAGCTACATCAGTTCCATTACCCATAGCAATACCTAAATCAGCTTGAGCTAAAGCTGGAGCGTCATTAATACCGTCGCCCACCATAGCCACTTTTTGACCATTTGTTTGAATCTTTTTAATTTCATCAGCCTTCTCTGCTGGCAACACATTAGCTAAAACCTGACTAATGTTTAATTGAGCAGCCACGGCTTTAGCCGTGCGTTCATTATCACCAGTAATCATATAAACTTCAAGATTCATCTTTTGTAGTTGAGCTATGGCCTGACGAGAGCTCTCTTTAATAGTGTCCGCCACTGCAATTGCCCCTAATAATGTATCAGAGTTAGCTAAAAGCATAACCGTCTTGCCCTGCTTCTCTAACTTAGTAATTTCCTCACTAAGCTGGTCAATATGAGAATCTGTATCAGCTATTAATTTACGATTACCAAAATAATATTTAAGACCTTCAATATCACCAATCACACCTTTCCCCGGCACTGCAGAAAAATTATCAACTGATTTCAAAGAAGAATTCTTCTTAGTAGCATAGCTATAGATTGCTTCGGCTAGAGGATGCTCAGATAACTTCTCTAGACTGCCAACTAAACTAATAATTTCGTCTTTATTTTTTGAAGCAAAAGTTATTATATCGGTTACCTCTGGTTTTCCTATAGTTACCGTACCAGTTTTATCAAAGACAATAGCTTTGACTTTACAAGCCTCTTCTAAAGGCCCTCCGCCTTTAATTAAAATACCTTTTTCAGCCCCTCGCCCAGTGCCAACCATAATCGCTGTAGGAGTAGCTAGACCTAAAGCACAAGGGCAAGCGATAACTATCACCGCGGTAAAGGTCATGAGAGCAAAAGTTAAACCAGCACCTAAGAGAAAATACCAAACTAGAAAAGTGAGGATAGCTGAACCTATAACTACGGGTACAAAAACAGCAGCAATTTTATCGGCGAAACCTTGAATTGGAGCTTTAGACCCCTGAGCTTCTTCTACTAAACGAATAATCTGCGCTAGAGTAGTTTCTGAACCCACTCGCGTAGCTTTAAATTCAAAACTACCAGTCTTATTAATAGCGGCCCCAATAACTTTATCCCCTACTTTTTTTTCTACGGGGATACTTTCACCAGTAATCATAGACTCATTAACCGTAGAACTCCCTTTAGTAATCTGACCATCCACAGGAATTTTTTCTCCGGGACGAACCATAACTATATCCCCTTCTATAACTTCGTCAACTGGGATATCCTGAGCTTGTCCCTCACGAATGACTCGAGCGGTTTTTGCTTGTAAACCCATTAACTTCTTGATGGAATCAGAGGTTTTCCCCTTAGCACTAGTCTCCAACCATTTACCTAAAATTACAAAAGTAATTAAGAAAGCGGCAGTTTCAAAATATAATTCGGGAATCTCAACTCCATTTAAACCAATTAAAGAGTGAGTACGCACCACATATATAATATAGTAAGCTAAACTGTAGAAGTAAGCGGTGGAAGTACCAATAGCTACTAGACTATCCATATTAAAAGTTTTCATCCGTAAACCCGACCACATTCCTTTATAAAAATTAGCTCCAATTATAAATTGAACTGGAGTTACTAGAATTAAAGAAATAATACCAAAATAAGGTGGCAATATACTACCCCCAGGCAACCATTTAAAGAAATCTAGCAGCATGAAGTAAAATAAAGGCAAACTCAATACCAGACTAAAAATGAATTTTTGCCAATAATCTTTTATTTCTGCTGCTCGTTTATTAGATTCAAACTCTGGATTTTTACTATCTGGTAGTTCCGCCTTATAACCTGCTGATTTAACCGCTTTAATAAGATCCGCTACCTGTACTTGTGAACTATTAAATAAAATTGAAGCTTTTTCTGCTGCAAAATTAACATTACCCTCTTTGACTCCAGGTAGCTTATTTAAAGAACGTTCAATAATATTTGCGCAGGAAGCACAATGCATGCCACTTAAAGATAGCATGACTCGTTGATTAGTTTTTTGATCCTTGTTAGAACCAGTCTGGGAACTTTCTGCTTTATTTGTTGCTGCTTCTTGTTCGGCAATTCCTTGATTTAGAATCTCTAACTGATTACTATCCAAATTTTTTAGTTGATCATCCGAATCTGATTCTGACACTAACTCCTCTGATTTAGTAGTAATATCTTCAAGCGTATAACCAGCTTTTATAACTGCTTTGGAGATATCTGCTTGTATAGACTGATTAAACTCTTGGGACACAAATTCCGCCTTCCCGGTTTTATAATTAACCGAAATATTACTCATCCCTCCTAAACCACTCAATTCTTGGGTAAGTATCTGTTCACAAGACGAGCAATGCATGCCCTTAATCTTTAGATATATCTTGATCATATTATTAAATTTTGTAATGAATTATTAATTAGCTTCTGCTGTATATCCAGTACCTTCTAAAGCCCTATTAAGCTCTGCTAAATTGACATCGCGATTTGCCTCAATATCGGCCGAACCGCTATCTAAATCTACTTTTACAGTAGAAACGCCATTAATTTTGCTAATTCTATCTTCACTAGTCTTCACGCAACCTTCGCAAGAAAGTCCGTTTAACTTAAATTGTATATTCATATGAAATTAAATTAAATTAATTAAACTATTATTAAATTACAATGTTAAGATAACACTAAAAGCTATTAAATTCAAATAGGGTTTTAGCTACCATTATCATTCCATCGCCAGAATCAAGTTAGATTTTAGGTTTAAGCTTAATTATAGGACTATTTACGCCAAGGCCATAAAATTAAGAAAGACAGTAGAAAATGGATTATGGAGATGAGCAAAACATAAATATAGACCGTAATAAGGCTAGCTAAAAGATAATTGATATTTATAATATATCTCGCCAGATCCCAATGATATAGGGTGGCTATAATATTAAATAAGAACAGAATGGCTAAAATTAACAAACCTCCATGCCAAGCACCACGAAGATCTGCCCGACTCGGAGCTAAGTGAGAAGCAATAGCAAAAGAAACATAAAGAAAAATCCAGAAACGGATACTACTTATATTAAGTGGGGAAAATAATAAGGCTAAAGATTTCCGAATACCCACAATAAATAAAGGAAACGAACTTATACTATTTGATAATTGATTAAATATTTCTTTCCCCTGAGGGAGTAAAGCATAAAGTAAAAAAACTAGGAGCAAAGGGCCAAAAATTAAAGGAGCCAAACCAATAAAAAAATTCCCAGCATTCTGATAAATATTTCTTTTATTATAAGAGTGATTAACATAACCTAATTCTCCCGTGTGCGGGTTAGGAGAAAATAGTACAATATTATTAATTTTATGCTTAAATAATAAAGCAAAAAAGGCATGACCATACTCATGAACTGGTGTCCCCAGCCAAGCGGTCCATAGTATCCCGCGCCAGCCAATAGAACGACTATAATTTTTTAAAGTAGCTAATTGGATTTCCGACAATAAAAATCCTAGAACGAAAAAAATCCCAAAAACTGAAATAATTTGGATAAGAGTAATTCTAATTACTTGAATAAAAAAATTAATAGGACTAAAAAATTAAATTATTAATTTATTGATAAAACAAAAGATTTTGTAAAGCCAGTATTTATATTTAAGTTATCCTATTATTAGTATAGCAAAATTATAGAAAATATGAACTCAAACCAATATTATTATTTTAAATACTAAAAAAAATACAGCTAATTTGGCTGTATTTTCTAGGCACGGGATGAGGGAATCGAACCCCCGCTAGAAGTTTTGGAGACTCCTGTACTACCACTATACGAATCCCGCAGAATTTCGGCTATAGCCGAAATCTACTTAACAAACTCAAATTTTAAGAAATTATTATTCTTTATCAAAGTCCGTCTTCTTAATCTGCATATTCTGACCGCAACAAATTAAAGTACCTCCACCATCTTTTTCAAATTTAACTTCGTTGCCACATACTGGACAAAAATAAACCTTTCCGAGACGATTACTCATATATTTATTTCTTAATTTGTAAATTTTCTTTAATAAGTTTCAATCCAAATCTCAAAATAGCTCTGTGGATGATTACAAGCTGGACAAACCTTTGGTGGCTCTGTTCCCTCGTAGATGTAGCCACAATTGAGACATTTCCATTTCTTAATTTCTGGTCGCTTGAAAACCTTACCAGCCTTAATATTGTCTAATAATTTTTGATAACGAGTTTGATGACCTTTTTCAGCTTTACCCACTTCGGTAAATAATTTAGCAATATCTTCGTGCCCTTCCTCTAAAGCTTCAGCCGCCATGCGGGGATACATTTCACTATTCTCATAAAGCTCTCCTTTTACTGCTGCTGCTAAATTGGCTTCTAAATCATCAATAAGCCCTAATTGCTTAGCCCAAATTTTAGCATGTTCTTTCTCGTTGAGAGCGGTTTCTTTAAATATATTAGAGATTTGCTCATAACCAGACTTCTTGGCAACAGAGGCAAAATAATCATATTTATTACGAGCCATAGACTCACCTGCAAAAGCATCTTCTAGATTCTTCTTAGTTTTTGATCCTAACATATGTTTATATATTATTAATTATTATTAAATAATTTAATTTTTAATTTTTTTGCTATCTAGCTCTAAATTATCATTCAAATCGTCTTTAAATTCTAATTCATATATATGTAAAATAGTTACTGCTAAAGCAACTAATAGGGGGCCTAAGACTACTCCCCAGAAACCGAATAAACCAATACCACCCAAAATAGAAAGTAGAACAAAAATTGGATTAATCTGGGCTTCATCTTTAATCATGTAAGCTCTAATTACATTATCAACCGTACTAATGATAAGCATACCCCACAATAGAATAAAAATACCTTGCCAAATATCACCAATCAATAAATAGAAAATAGCCATTGGCAGATAGAAGATAGTGGAACCTAGTGGTAAAAAAGAAAATAAAGTTACTAATACTCCGGCTAACAGCGGAGGAAAACCAACTATTCCGAAGCCAATCCCACCCACTATACCTTGGGCAGCGGCCGAAGCAAAATTAGACAAAAAAGTTGAACGACTAACTACTTGAAATTTATGGAATAACTCCTGATTGTATTTCTGAGGCCAAGGAGTCAAAGCCATAATTCGCTTTAACATTTTGTCACCATCTACAAAAAAGAAATACATAATAACAATAATCAACAATAAAGAAATAATAAAATCAGTAGTACTCTTGAGAATCATACTAGCTCCAGACAATAACCAATTACTAGACTGCTTCAAAATACTAAGCACCGTATTCTGAAAGGTAGTATCATTAAAATTATAGGCTCCTAAATTAAAGTAGCTTAGAACTCCTCGATGGAAAACCTCGGATTTTAGTAAATCATTAATAGTATGGTTATTAAAGAAATTGACTGTAGTGTTATAAGCGGTGATAGACTGTCCTCCGGCATAAACAATAAAACGAACGGTTGGTAAAATAATCAGAATCAAGAGTAATAAACACATTAGAATAGCTGCTAAATGATTTCGCCCTTTTAAAAATTTAGTAAATCGTAAATAGGGATTATAGAATACTGAGACTATAATGGCGGCTACAAAAATTTCCGTCAAAAACGGTTTAAACACTAAATAACAAGCAACAAACACTAAAAAGACCAGAATTAAAATAAATGGTTTAGTTAAATTCTTGGACATATAATTTCAATATAAAAAAAGTGCAAATGGTTTAATCCTTATTTAGTCTCTTTGTGTAAAGTATTTTTCTTGCACTTAGGACAATATTTAGACAATTCTAAACGTTCTTTCAAAATCTTTTTATTCTTACGAGAATGGTGAGTAATCGTTTTACAAACCGTACACTCCATCTTAATCATGTTATCTTGAGACATATCTTCTCTAATTTAATTATTAATTAATTTAACTTAACAATATATAAAAAATCGGCAAAAGTCAACTGACCTTAATTGAGCTTTAGCTAAAAATTTAGTTTATTTCTGGCAATGAGGACAATAATGAGTTCCGCGTCCAGCAACTTTCTTTTTTAAAATCAGAGTTCCGCAATTATAACAAGGTTCACCGCTTCGCCCATAAACCCGTAAAAATCTAGAAAAATTACCTTTCTGGCCACTAGAATCAACATAATTACTGAAAGTTGTACCTTGGTATGAAATAGCTCGTTTAATTATAGCATTAATTCCAGTATAAAGTTTTTTAACCTCTACCAGACTGAGGCTGTTGGCTCTACGCTCTGGATCTATTTTGGCTCGCCACAAAGATTCATCTACATAAATATTTCCTAAACCAGCAATCAATTTTTGATTGAGCAGTAAGGCTTTAATTTTAATAGTTTTATTGTTAAGTAAAGTCCTAAAAAATTTTAATGAGAAAGCCGGGCTTAGAACTTCAGGGCCATAATTATCTCTTAGTAAGCGTTCAAGTTCAGATTGTTTAACTAATTTAAGATAAGCAAATTTTCTTAAATCATTAAAAAATAGTATACCACCCCCTAAAAAATTGATCTGTGCTCTGGTGTATTTATTGGGTAGAGCCCCTCCTACCGAAGCAGTAAAAGAATCCATATCTAGGGAAGAACTAGAAGAATTAGCAGTCAAGCTATGACCGCCAGCTACTCTAATTTTTTTGTCTAAGTAGATTAGTTGACCAGTCATCATTAAATGAATTAACAAATAATCAACCGTAGTATTTTGTTTGGCCTTCCCCATTTTAATTTTAGCCCTCGCAGCTATTGGCAAATTAGAAGGTGACAAATGAAAGATTAATAATTTTCCGCAGCGCTTAACTTCTATAATACTTCGGCCTATTAAATTTTTAACTAAAAAATTAGCATTAGGTAAGGCCGATTTTTCAGAAAAGACAAGTACGGTCCTAATCTTTTTGTGAAGTAAGCAGGTGCTCAAACCCCGCCGAATAGTTTCCACTTCTGGTAATTCCGGCATATTAGATAAAAACTAAAGCTATAATAACTATAGTTAAAACTACAATTTCTATAACAAAAATTTTAAGCAAACCTAATCCAATTTTATGCGGATTAATTAAAGGCATATTAGTGGGCCGAGTTGGATTCGAACCAACGAAGGCACAAGGCCAGCAGATTTACAGTCTGCTCCAGTTGACCGCTTTGGTATCGACCCTTTAATTCAAATACCACAGGGGTATTATTAATTGCTTCCCTATAATAAAAAAAATTACTACGATTGTCAAACTAATAATTCAACAAGCTTAGTAATTAATTTAAGTATGCTTAAAAAATGAATTATCCAATTGCAATTGTACTTAATACAAATCTGGTCAAAGCGTAAGACATAAAAATTACTATTAAACCAATAGCCGACCAGAGAACGATATCGCGACCTTTCTTAACCTTCTCTTGATTGCCAGAAGAAGTCATCCAAATTAAACCGCCATAAACAAACATTAATAAAGCAATGGAACCCACTATACCCATTACAGCGGTAATTATTCTACCAATTAGAATCTGAGGGGTGCTAACCGCCGTACCTAAAGGATTATCAAGATTTAAAGCGGTGGGATTATTAGTAACACCAGTAGGAGGATTATTAGTAACACCAATAGTAGAATTACCACCCTGAGCCAATACTGAGTTAAAAGAGAATAAAAGGAGAAGAATTATAAAAATGGGAAATAAATATTTTTTCATACTGTTATATTGATTATTATTATAATAACATAATCTAAAAAAATAAAAAAGGGAAAACCACAGGTTAGTCCCTTTCTTTAAATTTTAATTTAATTGTTTCAGCTTTCTCACCGTTATGGTGATTAACTGATTTTGTTTTGCCCTAATTTTGAATTGGGCAAAACTCTTTACTGGGACAGAAGCACCCGCTTGGTACTTCTTCCCATTAGTAAAAATTAAGGTGTAACTATCATACCCCTTATCCGAACTAACGGAATATTGGGAGCGATAGCCCACTGGGAAGGTAAACCACTGGCTTACTTCCCCCTTCTTCATTTTGAAGGCATGTGCTCCAAAATCAAGAATTTTAACTTTAACTAGGGCTGGTTCATTAAAGCGAATAGCTTTAACTCTTTCGACCCTTTTTTCGACCCTTTTTTCAATTCCAATTTTTTCTCTATTCACCACCAAATACTGATGGGAAATATCAAAGAAAAATAATAAGAATACCAGAACCACAATGGTCCCGCTATATTTACTGGTAGTTTTCTGACTTAAACTATAAGCCCAGAAAACTAGTAGAGCAAAAAATAGCCCTAATAGATGGCTAACAAAATAACTAGCCATCCCTGAGCTCACTAAAGTGGCAACAGAATATACCACTATAGCAAGCACTAAGAAGATGAGGAATCTTCTTAGATCCTCTAAATCTTCTCTGCTCAGCTTAAACGCTGAGCCTCCTTTTTTCTTTATTTCTCTCATGATGGCCCCTTTTGAGAAGAAGCTTTGCTGAATCCAGCAGCAAACTCAGCTCCTCGACCAGCATCTTTAGTGTCTCCACCAAGGATGATGGTTTTGTCACTGCTCTTACTATTTCCAACAGCTGACCATTGAAAATCCTTTGATAAGAGCGCAGAAATCTGCTCAGCCGGAATACCTTTTCCGAGCCAAGCTTCTATTCTCATAGCAACCCCTTCACCATAAAGAGATTGATAAAGTTTCTCTCCCTCGCCCGCCCTAATACGGGCTAATTTATCTCCAGTGGCGAGGATGACCTTGATTCTCTTCTGAATCTTGGCCTGTTTTTCCTCGATCTCCTTAACCTGGAGATCTTTCTCCGCAACTAGTTTGCGCTGTCTTTGCGCTTTGACTAGTTCGGTAAGCTCTATATCAGATATGACTAGAGCTTTGGGGACAATTCCCCAAGTTTTTAGAGAAGTATAAAAGGCCGTTTTCTCAAAGGCCGTTTCAATGCTTCTACTAATAGCTTCTCTCTGAGTATCATCCTCAGCATCAATTAGTTTTTGCAACCAATTTCTGCCTAAAATGATACCTTCCAAAGTGAAGATATTTTTTAGACGAATTACTTCGTCTATAGTATAGGTACCTAAAAATACTCGTAAGGCGCCCTTTTCCTCTATAAATCGAAGATAATCTTCGACATTATAGATCGCCTTTTCGGAATCTTCTATCAAATAATAGAAGAAAGCCCGAATAGACGAGGAGCCGTCTAGAAATTCAATGTCTCCTCCCTGAGAAGGATTCTCCTCCTCATCGTTTTTTTCATACAGATGCAATCCTAACATCTGTTCTTTTTTGGATATCACCTTCCTCAAGGTGATTAAACCAAAAAAAGGAAATATCAGATGGAAACCTGATACTAGAGGTACACCAATGTACCTCCCATAAATTTCTATTATAAATTCCGTCTTATACGGAATTTGTGTCCAGCCAGCAATTAATGTGGCTAAACATAGGGATATAAATATCCCTAACGACGCTAGTATCGCCTCAGTTAAATGAAAAAGCAGAAATATTATCCCTGCTACTCCAATAACTGACATGAAGAAAATCTGCCATATTCGGCGAATTTTCTGAGTCGCCTCTTGGGGCAACTCTTCTTTTGAAAATAAAATATTATTTTTCATGATAAGGCCCCCCTCGGCCCATTTTTTTTTATTTTTAAAGAACTTTTTTGCCTTAGCATCCAAGTTCTCATCGTTATTAAGCATGATATCACTTTTAGACAATATTGTCAAATAGTATTCAACTAAATTCATATCTAATATGGCTTAGGCAAATAGAAAAGGAATCTATTGATGATTCCTAAAATTTATTATCTTATTAAAAGTGAACTTCTGTTTATGTCCTATATTTTTCTAAAGCATGCTGAATGGCCCAAAGTCCTAAAAGTGCGCATTTATAACGCCGTTCACTTATCTTAATTCCAAAATTCTGTTCTAAATTTTTAAATTCATAGGTTAAAACTTCCACTTTACTTTTGCCCAACAGAGCTTCAGTTAAAATAGAAATACCCGCTTGAGAAATAGCGCAACCTTGGCCAGTAAACTTAATCTTCTTAATCTTATTAGCTTCCATTTTTAAACTAACAGAGATATCATCGCCACAAGTATCATTAACTTCATGGTAGCTCACATCCGCTTTCAGCATCTTCCCCTTATTATGTGGATGTTTATAATGATCTAAAATATTTTGTGCGTATAAATCCATATTATTTTCAATTAACTAAAGGCTTGATGTAAAGCAATTAATTTTTTAATAAAAATATCAATTTCAGAAACTGTATTATAGAAACTGAGGCTAGCTCGCAGGCTAGCGGTCTGCTCACAAAAATCATGAATGGGTTGAGCACAATGATTCCCTGCTCGTAATATAATTCCTTCTTGCCCCAGTAAATCAGCAACATCATGAGGATGGATATTATCAATTATAAGTGAGAATACTGCTAATCTTTTTTTGCTAAACTGATTAGTACCTAAAATTCTAACAAATTTTAAAGGAGCTAAGCATTTTAGAAAATGAGCACTTAATATACTTTCTTGTCGGATAATATTGTTCCAAGTTAATTTTTCAATATATTGTAAAGCACTGGCTAAGCCAATAGCCTCGGCAATAGGTGGAGTTCCAGCTTCAAATTTATAAGGTAATTCATTAACGGTAAAATGATCAGTATAGACCGATCTAATCATATCACCCCCACCTAAAAAGGGGGGCATCTTCCTTAGCAAACTTTCCCTAGCATATAAAACTCCGATCCCAGTAGGACCATAGATTTTATGACCAGAAAAAACTAAAAAATCACATTTTAGGGTCTGAACATTAACGGGAATATGAGCAATACTCTGAGCGGCATCCACTAAAGTCATAATGTGTCTGGAATGAGCAAAACTAATTAATGATTTAAGAGGATTAATAGTCCCTAAAACATTAGAAGCCTGAGTTATGGCTAAAAGTTTAACTCGCTTTAGGGCTAATATTTTTCGAGCGACAGATAAATTTAAACTACCGTCTGCTTTCACTGGAATATAAACTAATTTAATTCCCAATTTTTTCTTTAATTGTAACCAAGGAATAATATTGGCATGATGTTCGGCCAAACTTAATACTACAATATCTCCCCGACCTAAATTAACTTCTCCCCAAGTACGGGCAACCAAATTGATTCCTTCAGTAGCTCCACGAGTAAAAATTATCTCTAGCGACTTAGCAGATATGAAGTTAGCCACTTCGCGCCGAGCAGCTTCATATTGTTTGGTAGCTTCTTCTGCTAAAGGGTTGATGCCCCTATGAACATTAGCATTATAATGTAAATAAAAATCATCCATAGCTTTAATAACTACTTGTGGTTTTTGAGTGGTCGCAGCATTATCAAAATAAATCATGGGATGACCATTAATTTTTTTACTTAAAATTGGAAAATCTTTACGTCTTATCATAAAATATTTTAATTTATTAGTTTAATTAATTCGTCTATTAACTAAATCTAAAATGAGCTGTTTAGTATGCTGATCAGAAATATTAGCTACGAATTGTTGGAGCAAAGAATTAATAATTAAAGACTTAACTTGAGCAGAATCCAAACCTCGAGTCTGTAAATAAAATAAATCTTCAGTAGATAAATGAAAAGTACTAACACTATGACCGGCTTTAACATCATTAGCGGCAATCTTTAAACTCGGTGATAGACTAGCACTAGCTCTAGAATTTAATAAATATAAATTCATATCTATCTGAGTATTAGTCAATTGTGCTTGAGGTTTAATAACTAAATCAGAATAATATTGAGCCTTAGCTTGATTGTCTACTAGACCATTAACTTTAAACTTGCCCAAAGCTCCTGAACCCTTAAAAATATAATTATTTTGTACCTGTAAAGTTTGCTGGCCTTTAAGCCAAAATAAAACTTGATTATTAAGAATAGCTCCACTTGCTAAATTATTACTAATATTAATTTTATAATCAGCTTGACCTAAATAAAGTTGATAACTATTAAGTTCAGCCTGAGGAGCTAAATGTATTTCTCTATTAACTATAAATTTACTCCTAGCTCTAGATTCTAAAATAAGGACATATTGTACTCGTGCTCCAGAACCAATAAAAATAGGGAGCGAATAATTCCTTGAAGAATCCTTAATATAGTCTAAAATAAAGACTTGGTCTTTAGGAGGAATAATTAGCTTTTTACCCTTCGGATTAATAATTATATTATTAAATCGCTTCATAAAAAATTTAAACTATAAATCATATTTTAAAGTTTCTAACCCACACTATTTTCCATTTCTAGTTCCACCATACGATTCATCTCTAAAGAATATTCTAAAGGTAATTCTCTAGTAATCGGTTCAATAAAACCGTTGACAATCATGGTACTGGCTTGCTCTTCGCTCAATCCTCGGCTACGTAAATAAAAAATATCATCAGTATTTAATTTTCCTGCTCGGGCTTCGTGAGCCACAACAGCACTCTTATTTTTTATATTAATATTAGGGATGGTATCCGATGCCGACTTATTATCTAAAATTAAAGCATCACATTTTATATTGGCTACCGCCCCTTTAGCCTTAGCCCCAATACTTACTAGCCCCCGATAAATAGCTTTACCCCCTCTTTTGCTAATGCTTTTCATTACAATATTAGAACTGGTATGCGGAGCCAAATGAATAACTTTAGCCCCCGTGTCTTGAATTTGTCCACGATTTGCAAAAGCCACTCCTAAATGATCGGCACTAGCTCCTTCTCCCTGCAATACCGAACAAGGGTATAACATAGTAACCTTGCTACCAAAGTTTCCTCCTACCCATTCTATCCTAGCGTCTTTTTCTACTAAAGCTCGTTTGGTATTTAAATTATAAGCATCTTTGCTCCAACTCTCCACACTGCTATATCTAAAACGAGCTCGGGGTTTAACAAAAATTTCTACACAACCAGCATGTAAAGAATCCACTCCATAACGAGGAGCACTACAACCTTCAATATAATGTGCCCAAGCTTCTTCTTCTACAATAATCAAAGTGTGTTCAAATTGCCCCATACCCTTAGCATTCATCCGAAAATAAGCTTGAAGCGGTTGCTCAATAATTACCTTACGCGGAATATATAAAAAAGTGCCACCACTCCAAACCGCTCCATGTAGAGCAGCAAATTTATGCAAAGTAGGCGGTACCGCTTTCATAAAATAAGGCTTGACTAGATCTTCGTGCTGGTGTAAAGCTAAGTCTAAATCTTCAAAAATAACTCCTTGCTCTTGAAATTGTTGTCTTAAGCTATGATAGATAACCGTAGATTCATATTGTGCCCCTACACCGGCTAAAACTTTTTGCTCTGCTTGAGGTATTCCTAATTTGTCAAAAGTATTTTTAATATCACTGGGCACGTCTTCCCAACTACTAGCCGTCTTATCAGTAGCACGAGCATAATAAGTAATTTGGTCTAAATCTAATTTAGTTAAATCTGGCCCCCAGGTTGGTAAAGGCATACTTAAATATATTTTTAAAGAATCTAGACGACGTTTAAGCATCCAAGCGGGTTCTTTTTTTTCTTTAGAAATAAAACGTACTAATTTTTCATCCAAACCAGTACGACTCTTAGCCATATACTTAGACCTATTATGAAAATTCCATAGAGGATTGGCGATTCTTCTATTTTTCTCTGAAAAATTCTTAGAATCTAACGAATTAGGGAAAGAAGTAATTTTATTTTTTTTAATTTTGTCTGTTGCTTTATTCATAATTAGTCAGTGCTAACAATCTTATTAAATCCTTCTCGTTCTAACTTTAAAGCTAACTTATAAGTACCACTCTTAATAATTTTGCCTTTATTCATCACTATAACCCGATTAGGCTTAACATGTTTTAGTATCTTTTGATAATGAGTAATTATTAAAGCGCTGGTATGAGGAGTTTTAAAACGTTTTAGAGCTCGTCCCACTATATCTAGAGCATCAATATCTAAACCCGAATCAATTTCATCAAAAATAGCTAAACTGGGCTTAAACAAAGCTAGTTGTAACATTTCTGATTTCTTCTTTTCTCCTCCAGAAAATCCTTGATTAAGACTCCTATTACTCCAATCTGAAGAAATTTTTAACCGAGATGCCTCTTCATCCAGCAATGATTTAAATTCAAATACATCTAGCGCTGGTTTGTTTTTAGCAATCTGTAAAGCTTTATAAGCATCAAATAAAAAAGGATAGAAATCTAGGCCGGCTATCTCCCGAGGATTTTGAAAAGTCATAAATAATCCTAAAGCAGCACGCTCCTCGGGTTTCTTTTTAGTAATATCAATTTGCTTAAAAATAATCCTACCAGAAGATATACGATAATCAGGATGCCCCATTAAAGTATTAGCCAAAGTACTTTTCCCTGATCCATTCGGTCCCATAATAACACAAATCTCTCCACTTTTAATGACTAGATTAATTTTATCCAAAATTTTCTTGGAACCAACAAAAACACTTAAATTTTTTATCTCTAAAATATTAGACATATAACATTTTCCGCTTACAGCGGTTCATTTTAATTATTTATTTTAATAGAGAAGCTAAACTTCTTTTTTTCAAAACTATTTTTAAATCTGGAAGGATCTTGTCCCATACACTGCGAACTTGGCAATTCTTAGCCTGTGGACATTTATAATTTCTATCCAGAGCACAATTGAGTTTGATCTTGCCCTCCAAAGCTTCAATAATCTCTAAAACCGAAATACGACTGGGAGCTCTAGTCAAATAATAGCCACCGCCCGCCCCTTCTTTACTCTTGATTAGATTAGCTGCAGATAATAGGCGAGCAATCTGAATCAAATAGGCCGAAGAAACTCCCATCCTCTTAGCAATATTGCTAACTGGAGTAATACTAAGAGGATTTTTGGCCAGTTCAAACATAATTAACAAACCATAATCAACTCTAGCTTTTATCTGAAACATAAGAAATTAAGAATAAAAAAAAGATTGTCTTAACTATAAGTAAAATTATTATAGTTAACTTTCTATAAAAAAGCAAGAATATAAATACTCTCACTACTATGAGCCGTTGACCGGGATCGGACCGATGACCTTCTCCTTACCATGGAGACGCTCTACCAACTGAGCTACAACGGCAGTAATTAACTTAGCTAGATGTAAAATATAATATCATAATTTCTTAATCCTTTCTCGCCATTGAACTAATTTATTATTTTCGGGATTAACCTTTTCTAATCTATCCCAAAATTCTTGGGCTATAACTTTTTCTTTCATCATTATACTTAAATCCAGAATTAAATCAAGATAGCGGGGGCTATTAGGCTCCAATTCTAGAGCTTCTCTAATATTCTCCAGTGAGACTGTTAAATTTTCAGCATTTTTTTCTAAATTGGCTAAAGCAAAATAAATCTCTTGTAATGATATAGTGGGAGAGACCTCCTCAGAATTAGTTCCTTTAATTAATTTTAAAGCATAATTATAGGTTTGACGAGCTTCAGACCATTTTTTTTGTTCTGCATATAACTCACCTAAACGGAAGAAAGCTTCTAAATTTTTTTTGTCTAAACTAATAATCTCTACTAATTTCTTCTCAGCTAAACTATCATCTTCTTGCTGTAAAGATTCCTGAGCAGCTAGAGATAATTTTTTAATGCGTTTTTGTCTTTCTTGCCAAGGAATTTTAATATTAGCATTATAACTAGTTTTTACTTTCTCCAAACTAGATCGTTGCGAATGTAGAAAAGCCAACCAATGTTTATAAATGAATAAATAAATACGGCCGAAGAATCCACTCCAACGACTTAGATCACGCTCTACCCGAGCTTTAATAATTTTATGCTTAAATTCAGCTTCCTTTTCTCCAGGAATATTAGCTACATTCAAAATTGCTAAAACTGGAAATTTTTTAATAATAATTATTAAAATAGCCAAAGCCGCTATAATAATTATAATAATCGAAATTATATTGAACATATAAAACTAAAGTCTTTAAAATTGAGAGAGGCTGCTCCAATAAGTAAACCATTAATATTTTGTTGTGCTAAAAAGCCTTCAGCGTTCCGGATGTTAACGCTACCACCATATAAAATTCGTACTGTTTTTTTTAGAATCTTAAACGCTCGTTGCTTAATAAAGCTTTGGACCTCATCGGCCTCCTCTGCTAGTATCGGCTTAGCGGAACGATTAGTACTAATAGCCCAAATTGGTTCATAGGCAATTATTAAGCTATTAGAATTAGATATTTTGACCCCCTTCAAAGCTCGTCTTAATTCTGAACTTAAATATTTTTTGGTTTCTCCATTATTTCTCTCAGTTAATTTTTCACCAATACATAAAATTGGAATTAATTTTTGTCCTAACGCTGCTTTAATTTTAGCATTAATAATCGCAGAATTTTCATGCAAATGTTCCCGCCGTTCACTATGACCAATAATAACATAACTCACTCCTAAACTTTTTAAATTAACTGGTGAGACTTCTCCAGTGTAAGCACCATACTCGGTAACGGCACTATCTTGAGCTCCTAAAGCCACAAAAGATTTTTTTAATACTGGACCAATAAAGGGCAAAGAAGCATAATCTGGACAAATTACTACTTCTGACTTAGAATTTTTTATTTGCTTAGCTATCTGCTTAGCTAAAACCAATCCATCCTTAATACTTAATTGCATTTTCCAATTGGCCATAATCATATTTTTCATAATTTTTGTATATTTTTAACGGAAATTAGTAAAACTTAATAAATAATATTATTACTATGAATATTAAAACTAACGAGAAATATTATTTTCTGTCCACTCAATTGTTCGTCGGATTCCCTCCTCTAAATCTATCTTGGGGCGCCAATTCAAAACTGCTTCAGCCCGTTTATGACTTAGACAACTCCGCCGTTGTTCTCCAGGTTTAGCTGGTGCTTCTCTTAATAACATTGCTCGTCCTAAAGCTTTCTCAATATCACGACGAATATCTAACAGATTAGTTTCTAGAGCTGAACTAATGTTTATCTCCCCCTGGCAAGCAATATCTTTGGCTAAATAGAAAGCCTCAACTACATCATCAACATATACAAAATCACGAGTCTGTCGCCCATCACCATATTGTGTGCTTTCTAAACCCTTAACCGCATTGTCAATAAAAATAGCGATAACTCCAGCCTCACCACCTTTAAACTGACGTGGACCATAAACATTAGCAAAACGCAGAGTAGTATAATCTAGACCATAGGCTTGATAATAACAATTCAAATATTTTTCAAAAGTCAATTTATGAATACCATAAAAAGATACTGGATAGGTTGGAGCTGATTCTGTAGTAGGTATTTCTTCTGCTTCCCCATAAATCGCCCCACCAGTAGAAGAAAAAAGTATTTTCTGGATCTGATTAAGCCGACAATTTTCTAAAATATTCCAGGCCCCCAAAACATTAATTCGGTTATCTCGCAGAGGATCAGTCATAGATTTACTGACCTCAATCTGGGCTGCTAAATGATAGACCAAATCAAACCTCTCAGACTTAAATATCTCCGTCACTCTTGAGGAACTGATATCTAATTGATAAAATTTAACCCTCGGGTTCAAATAGTCTTTTCGCCCTGATGATAGATCATCAATAACAACTACTTCGTTTCCAGCAGAAATTAATTTATCTACCAGCGTTGAACCGATAAAACCAGCTCCGCCAGTTACTAAAATTTTAGACATATATTTTATATTAACATGATTTTTAAAGAAAAAAAAGGGCTGTAGGAATCTATTTGATTTTAGATGAAAATTATTATTTAATAATTAAATTACTAAACTTAATATTGAAATTAATCTCAAATAATCCAATATTGTAGAGTATTAATCTGATAATTGCCAAAATACATATTTTTTGCTAAAATAATATTAGATAATATAATTAAAATTACATAGAAATACCCCCCATAAATCGGGAATTTTTTATTTTATAAACTAGCAATATGGCTAAAAATACCAAAAAAATCAGTAATTATGGAGCAGACCAAATAACCGTCTTAAAGGGCCTAGAGCCAGTACGCAGACGTCCTGGTATGTATATTGGCTCAACTTCCAGCACTGGTCTACATCACTTAATCTGGGAAGTAGTGGATAATTCTATTGATGAAGCTATGGCTGGATACGCCACCGAGATCTCTCTCACACTACTGCCTGATGGTCTGGTAGAAGTGAAAGATAACGGACGAGGTATCCCAGTTGATAAACATAAAGTGACTGGAGTTTCTGCCCTAGAGACTGTTTTGACTGAATTACACGCTGGGGCTAAATTTGGTGGAAAGGGTTATAAAGTATCTGGTGGTTTACACGGCGTCGGAGTATCAGTTGTTAATGCTTTAAGTGAATATCTAAAGGCAGAAGTACATCGTGATGGTAAAGCTTGGGTTCAAGAATATCATATAGGCAAAGCCTTAAAAGCCGCTAAAGCTATTGGTCCAGCTAAAGGCACAGGTACTATCATTACTTTTAAAGTGGATAAAACAATTTTTACAGATTTAGAATATAATTGGGGAAAAATCCTAGACCGCCTAAGACAACAAGCCTATTTAACCAAGGGCATCACCATTAATATTGCTGATAAACGACCAGGTCATCGTCCTAAAAAATATAAATTCTATTTTGAGGGAGGCATCAAATCTTATATCAAATCCCTGCACCGCAATAAAACAGTTAGAAATGAAACCATATTTTATATTGATAAAGATATTCATGATTGTAAAATAGAAATATCTTTACAATACAACGATGAATACAATGAAACTGTATTAACTTTCGCTAATAATATTAATAATCCTGATGGTGGAACGCATTTAGTTGGCTTTAGAACTGCTTTAACTAGAACTTTAAATAATTATGCTCGGAATAAAAATCTACTAAAAGAAAAACAAGATAATTTAACTGGTGATGATGTCCGAGAAGGACTGACCGCTATTATTAGTGTTAAGTTACCAGAACCACAGTTTGAAGGACAGACTAAAGTCAAATTGGGTAATACTGAAATGAGAACTTATGTGGAAAATGTTTTTGGAGAAAGTTTTAATACTTTCTTAGAAGAGCACCCTAAGGAAGCGGAAGCCATCATCGGAAAATGCTTGCTCTCTGCTCAAGCACGTTTAGCTGCTCGTAGCGCTAGAGCCACAATTCTGCGTAAAGGAGCTTTAGAAGGTCTCACTTTGCCAGGTAAACTGGCTGACTGCTCTAGTCGTCATCCAGAAGAATGTGAATTATATATTGTAGAGGGTGATTCTGCTGGAGGCAGTGCTAAACAAGGTCGTAACCGTCGTTTTCAAGCGATTCTTCCCTTACGTGGTAAAATTTTGAATGTAGAACGAGCCCGGTTAGATAAAATGTTAGCTAATAATGAAATAAAAAATTTAGTAATTGCTTTAGGGACAAATATTGATGATCAATTTAATATAGAAAAATTAAGATACCATCGTATTATTATTATGACTGATGCGGATGTAGATGGAGCTCATATTGGCACCCTACTTCTAACTTTGTTCTTTCGTCATTTCTATCCACTAGTAGCGGGCGGACACATGTATATTGCCCAGCCCCCTTTATATCAATTAAAAAAAGGAACAACTATCCGCTATGCTTATAGCGATGGAGAAAAGGATAAAATTATTAGTGAATTAGGTGGAGTGGTAGCTGACGCTACTGAAGAAAATGTGGAAGATGAACCAGAAGATGGTGAAAATGATAATTCAGAAACTGAAACATCGGCTAAACTCAAAAAAAATAAGAATAAAAAAATTGAAGCAACCGATAATAAGAAAAAAACTCCTAAAATTAGCATTCAACGTTACAAAGGTTTGGGAGAAATGAACCCAAGTCAATTATGGGAAACTACCATGGATCCAGAGCGGCGGGTGGTTAAACAAATAACCGTTGAAGATGCTGCTAAAGCAGATCAAATTTTTGACATGCTAATGGGTGACAATGTTGCTCCTCGTAAAAACTTTATTCAAACTCATGCTAAAAAAGTTCAGAATTTGGATGTTTAGTAAAATTAGATATCAATAATATGTATATTTATCTATTTTGCCCAATAGCAGCCTTTATTTTAGCTCAAGGTTTAAAAGTAAGCCTCAGATCTTTTAAGCATAAAATTACTTGGCACGATGTTTTTGCTTACTCTGATATGCCCTCAGGGCATACCGCAGTAGTTATAGCTTTAGTGACAATATTAGGTTTAAAATTAGGTCTAAATTCTCCAATTTTTGCTACCGCAGTAGTTTTCGCTATGATTGTTATTGTAGATGCTATCGGCTTGAGAAATTATTTAGGTCAACACGGAAAAACTTTAAATATTTTAGTAAAAGATCTAAAAGAAGATGAATTTTTAGATCGTAGCTATCCAAAATTATTAGAACATATCGGCCACACTCCTTTACAGGTAGTAATTGGCTCCTTAATTGGAGTAGCTACTAGTCTAGTAATTTTCTACTTACTTTAAATACTAATAACCTTTATAGAGACTAGTCCTATACACTACTTCTAGTTTACTTATTTTCTATTAAGTAAACTCTGACCAGTCATCTCTTTAGGTTGAGCCAACTTCATAATTTGTAAAATAGTAGGAGCTAAATCTGCCAAACTACCAACTGGAGCTAGTAAACTCAAATCATTATTTAAAGGGTCAGCAAAACCAATAGTTTTCCCTGCAAACTCTGCTCCCACGATTATCACTGGTACCAGCCTATCAATTTTAGAATTATCAATTAAATCTAGTTCAGAGTTGTGAGACCTCTCTGCTCCGCCTCCAGCTGCGGAAATTATTAATATTCCTTCTTGAGTATTTATCGCTCCCAAAATGGTAGATAAATTTCTATCCAAAGTCTCTGTAGCTTTCTTAATATTCAAAAAATCTCCAGTTTCAGCTATTAAACTAAGAAAAGGAATAGATACTACTATAAAATCCCAAGCCTCGGTGGCTTTTATAGCTTTAACAGTTTCTCCAACTGTTTGTTTCAAAGCCAATAGCGATCCACTAGCTGGCTGGTTAGCTTCAGAAGAAATAATTTTCCATTCTTCTCCAGGATATTTAATTTCTTGTTGCCCATTAAAAAAATAACTTAAGGCGGCAAAACGTTCCGTTTCAGCAATTTTCAATTGTTTTTTATTAGCCGAAGATAAAATAGAACTTAAAGTAATATTTGGTTTTAAATTCTCAGTAACAGATTCTCGCCCCGCACCGATACTTAAATAACGAGAATTCCAATTACTAGCTCCAACCTTAAGCAAGGCTACTGGAAATTCATTAATTAGATTGGAAAAATTAGGAATATTCGCATTGGTTAAGGCATTAACTCCACTGGCTGAATCTATGCCCCAACCATCAAGTAATAATAAAACTACCGGACCTTTAGGCAGGGGGTCAGGCGTTGACTCGGAATCAAGTGATTTTTCAATAATCATAAATCTATTTAATATAAACTCTATTTAATAAGATCAGCTATTTTCATTAAACGATTATATTTAGTAACCCGCTCACCGCGTGATAATGAACCAGCTTTCAAATAATCAGCTCCGCTAGCCACAGCTAAATCCACAATAAAATCATCATTAGTCTCCCCACTACGTTGAGAAATAATAATTTTATAATTATGTCTCTGAGCTAATTTTAAACAAGCTACAGTTTCACTCAAAGTCCCAGTTTGGCTAGGTTTAATAATTATAGCATTAGCAGCTTTTTCTTTTATCCCTTGGCTTAAACGAGAAATATTCGTCGTAAACAAATCATCACCAACAATTAACATCTTAGCTCCTAACGCTGCAGTTAATTCTTTCCAAGCTGACCAGTCATTGGAAGCTAGTCCGTCTTCCAAATATATTAAGGGATATTTTTTAAGCCATTCAGTATATAAACCCATGAGATTATCCGAACTAAAATAGGCTTGATCTAAAGGAAAAATATATTTCTTTTCTTCCTCTTCATACAAAACTGAAGATCCGACATCAATACCTAGATATAAATCTTTCCCTGGATTATATCCTGCTCGTAGTGCTGCAGCTAAAATAAATTCCAAAGCTTCCAAGCTAGAATCTAGATTAGGAGCATAACCACCCTCCGCCCCAGTATCCGTATCATAGCCAGATTCATGTAAAACGTTCCCTAATTCCTTAAAAACTTCTGCCCCTAGTCTAATCATCTCCCCAGCACTACCTAATTTGGGAATTAATAAAAACTCCTGAAAATCTAAATTGGTATCAGCATATTTGCCTCCATTAAACATATTAAAAAGAGGCTGAGGAATTTTAGCTGAATTTAAGGAAAAGGTCTTTTGTAAATAAACAAACAACTCTTGTTTTTTGCTTTTAGCCGCCACTCGCGCTATTGCTAAAGAAACTGCTAAAGTAGCATTACTGCCTAAATTACTTTTATGACTAGTACCATCTAAATTAATGAGTATTTGATCAATAGCTTCTTGTTCAGTTACCTTCTGTCCGATTAAAGCGGGACTAATAATCTCCTTAATTTTTCTAATTGCTTTCAGAACCCCTTTACCACTATATCGCCTACTATCACCATCTTGTAAATCCCAAGCTTCATATTCTCCAAAAATGGAACCACTCGGCACACTAGCTATATCCTGTAAACCATTATCTAAAAATACTTGCACTTCAATAGTAGGTAAACCGCGTGAATTTAAAATTTCTCTAGCGCTAATATTTTTAATTTTTGCCATATATTAATTATTAGTAATTATTTTATTCAATCCTGGCATGGAGCCACCCCCTAAATAAGTGAGCATTGCTCCACCCCCAGTGGAAACCCAATCAATGTATTCTGTCATCTTCGTTAACTTTAAGGCTTCTACAGTTTCTCCACCTCCCACCAAACCATAGGCCCTCCCCGAAGAACGGGAAGCGATGAGAGTAGCAATAGCGATAGTTCCATGTTTAAAACTCTTTTCTTCAAAACGACCTAGAGGTCCGTTCCAGACTAAAGTTTCCGCAGTTTTAATACGAACAGCAAAATCTTTTATTGTCAGTGGCCCAATATCCAAAATACAATCACTAGTCTTCAATTCTCCAGGTTTAAGCACTCGGACTCTGCCTTGCTTAGTCCTAATTGTGATATCTCGTGGCAAAATAATTTTAGAAAATATCTTGTTCTTTTTAAATAGTTGTTTAATAACCAATAGTCCCTCATTATCTACTAAAGAACGTCCTACTTCCAAACCCTGAAATTTGAAAAAATTATTAGCTAAAGCTCCGCCGATAAGAATCCAATCAGCTAGAGGATATAATTTTAAAATTAAAGGTAATTTTG
Organism: uncultured Gammaproteobacteria bacterium; assembly: GCA_964588465.1. Taxonomy (GTDB): domain Bacteria; phylum Patescibacteriota; class Patescibacteriia; order Patescibacteriales; family UBA12465; genus UBA12465. Next base: position 79,003 of record CAZPPL010000003.1, on the reverse strand, counting down.
TTTTAAGTTTTGCCCCCCCCATAATTATCACCAAAGGTTTTTTAGGTTTTAAAATTTTATCCATAGCTTGGAGCTCTTGCTCTAACAATATTCCGGCATAGGAGGGTAAAAATTGTTTAATAGCGTCAAGCGAAGCTTGGGCCCGATGACAAACCGCGAAAGCATCATTAACATAAATATCAGCCAATTTGGCCAAATTAGCGGCAAATTGTAAATCATTATTATACTCTCCAGAATAAAACCGTAAATTTTCTAGTAACACAATATCTCCGGATTTCATATTATTTATTACCTTCTCAGTTTTGCTACCGATACTTGCAGATAAAAATTTAACTGGCCGTTTTAATAAACTTCGTAAGCGAGGAACTAGCAATTTAAGTGAATAACCGGCCAGTCTTCTTTTAGGTTCACCTAAATGGCTGGCAATAACTATCTTTGCCCCTCTAGTCAATAAAAATTCTATAGTTTGGAGACCAGCTTTAATTTTGTAATCTTCCTGAATCTTCCCTTGAATAAGTGGCACATTAAAATCCACTCTTAAAAAAACAATTTTATCCTGTAAACTTTTTAATTTTTTAATAGATTTAATTTGCATCTTATAAATATTAATAATATTAAACTATTGCTTTAACTCCCCTAATTTTATATTTACCGACTTCTCTTGACCCGCTCGTAGATAGGTTAAAGTTACCGTATCACCAGCTTTATAATTACTTAATAAATCTGCTAAATCATTATGAACATTAACTTTTTGATTATTAACCCAAGTAATTATATCACCCGCTTGCAAACCAGCCAAACCAGCAGGGCTATTCTTTAAAACAGCTGGTTGGGTAGCACTGGGATATAGCCAAGCTCCTTGTTTTTCATTAGTTGCTTTAGTTTTGATCAAACTTAAATCTAAATAGTTTACCCCTAAGAATGGTCGGAGAACTGGAGTTTTTTGAGTTAAAGCTGACCAAGAGGCTTTATAGGAAAAAGCGGGAATAATTTTTTGTTTAGTGGTGATAATTGCCACTAAATCACCAGCTAAATTAAAAACTAGAGAATTCTTAAAATGATTGTTTGTCCCGTCACCTAAGGTAAGAGTGGCATTTAAACCATCGCTACTTAGAACTCCCGAAGTTTTTACCAATGAACTTAGCGTAGTTGGCAACACGCTGTCTACTCCATTAACAATTAATAAACTCTGTCCTAAACTTAAGTCTGATCGGGAAACGATTTTTTTAACTGGTAGATTACTAGCCCCAGCTAAATGAATGAGAAGCAATTTCCCAGGTGATTTTTCAGAATCAAGCACCCGATCAATCTTATATGATTGACGATCATTTCCAATAACTATATATTTTTGGGGATTAAAATTAGTCTTCAAATCATTAGGGGCCAAAGCTACCACCCAACCATCAGAAGTGATAATTAAACCGATAAATAAAGGGTGGTCTAATTTGTAATAACTCGGAGCATTCTGGGCACTAATCTTGCTTACTGGGCTAGTACTAGTGCTGATAAGTTTAAAAACCCCTACTAATCCTGGCCTAATATTATTGATAGTCTCAGTAGTTTTAACATCTTGGTTGACTACCACTTTCTGCGGATTACGAATAATGAAACCTAAATTATTACCATTTAAATTAGCCAAATTGACCTCATTATAATAAGCGGGTGAAAAATTTGGAATAATATAAATACGGGCCAAAATTGCTCCCAAAATACCAGCGAAAATTCCACAGCTTACCGCTATAATCACTATGGTCCAAAAATGTTGATCTGATTTAGATGGATTAGACATAAAATATAAATAGAATTATAACCAACGAGCAGTTAAGAATAAAAATAAGATAGCAATACTGCTTAGAATTAAGGGCAACTTCAAAGCCCGACTACTGAGGCTATCGCTCTCAGCTAAACGCATAATCATTAAACCTAAATAATAAATAATGGCTAAGAATAAAGCTAAAATATTAAAATTTAAAGGTAGCAAAACTAAAATCCCAGCAAGTTCAGTTATAATTAAAGTATTGATTAAGGCCAAACCACTGACTGACCAAGAACCTGGCACCTTTAAGGGTTTAAACTGAACGAACAATAGCCAGACTATTATAGCCCAAATAGGTAACATTATATATATGGGCCAAGTAATAAAAGCCGACAAACGGAAGAGTACGGCGGCAGAAGCAAAAGCTATTAGGAAACTTCCAGAAATTAACAAATTATCTAATTTAGTTAGCCATTTCAATTCTGCTTGGCTGTGCTCAAGTTGAATAGAATAATAATAAAAATCACGTAAATATAAAAAGATAAAGACAATAACTAATAAAAATATTGACTGAATCCAAAAATTACTTACCACGATAGCGGCATAAAAGAAGAAGCTCAATAAAAATAGAATTGGAAAAATAGTAAATAATAGCCAATATTCTTTATGCTTATTATTAATATATTTTATACTTAGAACTATTAATAACAAACATAGACTCAAAATAAAATAAAAAATTCTAGGTCTAATCAAAAAGGCTTCGGCTAATAGCCAAATAACTACGGGGATGAGTACAAAGATAAAGGATTTATATTTCATAATAAAAAATAATTAAGGTTTGCTAGAGTTAGTCTGATAAGTGGTAGTGCTAGAAATGGGTGGAGAAGACTTGATAGTAGATGAACTAGTACTAGCACTAATATTACCTAGAGTAGTGGTAGAGAATCTTGAGCTTGAAGAAGCGCTAGAAGATGCTGTAGTTCCAATCTTAATAGGTCTAATAATATAATCATCTCCAGCAGTTGTTAATTCTTGACTAGCTATGACCTTTAGACTCGGCAAACTATTAATTTTTAAAAACTTATTAGAGAAAGTAACTAATTCATTACTGGCCACTAGACTACGCAGAACGGTATCATTATAATAATTAAAACCATTCCAATAATCGGCAGGGCTAAAATAGGCTCCTTGGGAATGATCAACCCTCCCTTGTAAACTAATCTGATTATTAGTTATTTTAAACACTAGGGCCCCAGTAAAACTGAGACGCCCTTTATCACGCAGAGTTACCGGAAGAGATAATAAATTATCATCGGCTGAGTAGAAAAAAGTATTATGATCCTGTAGAGCCATAGAACTACCACTCAAATTACTAATTAAATAACTAGATAATTCTTGGGGCTTAGCTAAATTACTAAAATCAAATAAAGACCAAGTTAGTCCTTGAGCAGTACTTCCATTATTATAGGACACTTTTCCATTACCACTTAAAACGATAAATTTAGTACCATTAGAATTAAGCGGTTGTAAATAATTAACTAAACCAGGAATCTGTATTGCCCCTAATACCACAGGTTTAACTGGATTGTTCAAATTGATTACAAATAAAGGATCGGTAGACTTGGGAGTAATAAGATATAAACGATCACCTAGAAAACGAATGGCGCTAATCTTTTCAATAGTCATTAGATTCTGTAAACGGCCAATTATTTTTAAATTCGGACCAAGTATATAAACGCTAGTATAATGCTTACCACCAGTATTACTTAGGTTTAAAGCAGCTGGGCTACTAGTAGTTACTATCCGTAGGTAATCGCCATCTTGGTCCAGAGCAGAAGGATCTAGAATATTTCCCCAAATTTGTCCAAAAGCTTGATAAGTCAATTGATTATCCTTAATCCCCCATTTATAAATAAAGGTTCTATTTAAAGATTTCCTAGCGGTAATTAATTTTTGTTTAGTACTACTAGTAATGGTAGTCTGCCAAATTTTTTGCTCTTTGGACCCTAGTAGAGCTAAATAATTATTGATAATCTCCGCTATTTTAGTTTTCTTCTCATACTTATTCAAAATTAATTTAGAAGTAGTTCTAATAATGTTAATTTTGCTCTTCTGGCTTGGACTTAATTTAGGATAAAATAAAGTTTCCTTAACTTCTTGTTCTAAATTATAATAATTAGGTAAAGGGGAATAAATAATATCTAGACCATTAGGACTTAGATAAAAATACTGCTGCGGACTCACTAAATATACTTGTCCAGTTAAAGCTACCGCACTATTTTTTAGATTAATAACATTTACACTAACAAAATGATAAGAATTATAAGGAATATCAAAATAATATACTTTAGGAACAAAACATTTAGTAGCCCCATCACAACGAGCAGCTAGAACTTGACCGTTATCTATAACTCTAGGAATCGGAGACTCACCAGTTAAATAGATACCAGGAGCAGCAGTTATAAAATAGAGTTGATCACCTAATAAACGGGCACTGAGGTAACTACCTTCAAAATCTAAGTCACGAGTCAACCGAGGATTAGTCGGATCGCTAATATTAAATACTTTCAAAAAAGTATAAACATTTTTCCTGCGGAAAGTTTGGTATAGAGTTTGATTGACTAGTTGATTATCAAGGCCATAGACTGCTAAAGAATCACCAAATAACAACATCGCTTGTGGTCTAGATTTAAAAGTAATCTTGCTCACTATAACTGATTTATTGGCTGGAGCTATCTTAATAATTGACAACTCATTATGAGCTAAAACATAAATATAATCGCCACTAAGCTCTATAATATTAGGTTTATATTTATTAGCAATAAGCTGGGCAGCAGGACTTAATCCAATATAATTATTAATTACATTGTTTGAGTCGGCTTTAGTAGCTAAGAGGGCACTATAGTTTGAAGAAATAAAATTATTATTTGGATTTAATTTACTTAAGAATTGTACTAAACCTGAATAATCTTTGAATTTTTCTAATTTATTAGTATAAATTGTTTTTTCTTTACTAACCATAGGTACTATTAACTTAGTATTGGAGGCTAGGTTGGTTTTTCTTATTGGCTCAACTTTTTTAGGTATAGCTAAAGTACAAGCACTAGTGAGTAAAACTACAGCCACTAATAATAAAGATAGCTTAAAAAACTTTTTTAACATAAAATCTAGGAATCTATATTTATCTCCTTAAATTAATTATATCATAAATCTACTTTATTCTATAACCCGATAAAACTAAATACCTAAAAATTTAATTTAGGATTATGCTTTAGAAACTACTAATTCTGGATATAATGAATATTCACAACCACAAAATCTTTGTCTATAAAGTCCTAACTTTTTAGCCAATTCTTGCGATTGGCGATAGCCATTATCAGCTTGAAAATCTTCAGCTAAAAACGGCAAATTATACTTTTGAGCTAAAGCTTGTCCGATCCGATTGATTGCTAGACTATCTTTATAGGGACTGACTAGCAAGGTGGTACCAAAAATATCAAACTTTTTATCTCGAGCGAGAGTTACAGTCTTTAATAAACGATCTTGATAACAAATTCTACAACGCTCACCCCGCTCTGGGTCAGAAGCTCGCCCACAAGTAAGTCCTGACCAAGGACCATGATTATAGGGTTCAATAATTAGAGCAAAATTAAATTTTTCCGCCATTAATTTTACCGTCGCTAAACGTTTTTCATATTCTTCTCTAGAAACTAGATTAGGATTACAGAAGTACCAAGTTAAATCGTAACGGGGACTTAAACGATCTCGGCTAATATAAGTTCCGCAAGGAGCACAACATATTTGTAAAAGTAATTTTTTCATATAATTAATTTTCTAGTTTTTTCCTATAATCTAAATACCAAAAACCAATAACTACCAGCAACATAATAGCGAGTAAAATCAATAAGGCTAAAAATTTTCCATGACTTTGCAGAAATAAACCGCTAAGACCAAAGGCAAAGGCTAAAAAATAAAAAATTAATACCGTACTTCTCTGGCCTAAGCCCAGGGACAACAAACGATGATGTAAATGCTGACGATCAGCGAATTTAAAAGGATTTTTACCTTGCCATAAACGCCGAGCAATGATCCAAATTACATCTAAAATGGGGATACCCATAATAAGCAGGGCAATAGCTATTTTACCTCCAGAAATAATAGCTAACACTCCTAGAATATAGCCTAGTAATAAGGACCCCCCCTCTCCTAAGAATATTTTAGCAGGATGCCAATTAAAAACTAAAAATCCTAGACAAACTCCAGTGAGTAGTATGGCAGCAAAAGCAATATCGGGTTGATAATAACGAGTGGTCAGAGTAAATAAAAAAATAATAAAACCACCAATAGCACTAATTCCTGGAACTAAACCATCCACACCATCTAATAATTTAGTGGTATACATCATACCTAACAACCACAAAATAATCAGTACGGGAGAAATAAATCCAATAGTTTGTAAATTTATGAAACCCCCGAAAGGATCGGTCAGCCTAGCAATATTAACCCCACCCCAAATAACCGCTAGACTAGCCAATAAAGGAAAAATAATTTGTCGTTGAGGAGATAGATTATATTTATCATCCAAGACGCCACCGATGGTAATAATTAAAGCTCCTATGAAAAATCCTATCAAATGGCTCCAGTGCAAATTACCAGATAAAAATTGCCGATGAAAAATAAATAAAAATAAAAAATAAGCCAAAAAAATAGCCAAACCGCCTAAAAGTGGAGTGGGAAGAGTATGAATTTTTCTACCTTCAGACTGAGAGCGCTTATCAGGCTCATCAATAATTTTAAAATATAGTGCCCAACGTTTAACAATTATAGTAAAAACTATTGTGGCAAGTAAAGACAATAAAAATATTAAAAAATAAAACATAATTTATAGCTTGATAGCCTTATTAATCTCAATTTTTGCCTGAGCATTAATAACTACGGTATCACGACGTTTCAAATCTCCAGCTAAAATCTTATTAGCAATAATATCCTCTACTTTACTTTGCAATAAACGTCGCAAAGGACGAGCTCCAAATTTAGGATCATAACCTTCTTGTGCCAAGATACTTACCCCATCTTTATCAGCTTTTAGTCCAATACCCTTACGAGCTAGATTCTTTTTAATTTTTTTAAGCATTAGAGTGGTTACGGCAAAAATATTTTCTTCACTTAGAGGTCTAAAGACAATAATTCCATCAAAACGATTGATCAACTCTGGTCGCATATATTTATTGAGCCGGTTATCCACTAATTCTTGTTGAATTAAATTAATCGCGGTCTTAGCCTTAATCTGTTCTTGAATATAAATTGCTCCAATATTGGAAGTGGCAATAATAATAGACTCTGAAAAACTTATCGTACGACCCTGCCCATCAGTTAACCGACCATCATCTAAAAGTTGCAAAAATAAATTTAAAATATCGGGATTAGCTTTCTCAATTTCATCTAAAAGCACTAAAGCAAAAGGTTTGGTGCGTACCGCTTCAGTTAAATAGCCTAGAGTACCATCAACATCACCAATCATCTTACGCACACTATCAGGAGATTGATATTCACTCATATCTAAACGTATTAAATAATTTTCATCACCAAAATAGACTTCACTAATAGTTTTAGCTAATTCAGTTTTCCCTACCCCAGTAGGACCTAAGAATAAGAAACTAGCAATGGGCCGCTTGCTGTCTCTAAGCTCGGCACGCGAACGCCGTAAAGCAGCCGATACGGCATTGACTGCTTCATTTTGACCAATTAAACGACGATGAATTTCACTTTCTAAATTTAATAATTTTTTACGCTCCGACACAGTAACTTTACTAAGTGGAATGCCAGTTAGCTCACTAATGGCCGCAGCCACTTCTTCGCGACCACAAAGAACAGTAGTGGGATTATTTTTTGTTTTGGCTGCAGTTACAATAGCAGCTTTTTCTAGTAAACTAATAGCTTTAAGCGGTAAAAATTTATCATGTAAATAACGAGAAGACATTACTACCGCCGCCTCTAGAGCACCATATACTATATAAACATTATACTTAGTCTCTAAAACTCCCACCTTACTCTCCAATATTTGAATAGCATTATTAATATCTGGTTCTTTCACCCCGATGGTGGTCATAGTATTGCCTAAGGGTTTATTTTCAATATAACGAGTATAATTTCTGGTGGTAGCAGCCGCCAAGCAATATAGATTCCTATGACTAAGAGCTTCAGCCAACACTTCGGAAAGATCTAAACTTTCTTCTTGCCCTGAACTAATACCAATAAGATTCTCAATATTATTAATATATAATATGATATTACCAGATCGGCTAATTTCATTTAAACTCCTGAGCAGTCGCTCTTCTGCTTGACTAGCATTAGCTCCAGCTATAAGTCTAGGAACATCTAACTCTACCAAGCGTTTGTCTCTTAAAAAAGCAGGAACATTTTCCTCCACCATTAACTGAGCTAGTCCTCCCACAATAGTATTCCGCCCCACTCCAGTAGCTCCTACCAACAAAACTCCATTATGCCCTCCCATAAAGGCTTCAAAAATATTTTCAATCTCTTGATCTCGTCCGACACAGATATCTAAAGATCCACTTTTAGCCACCACCGTTAAATCACGAGAAAAATGATCAAGAGTAGGAGTAGCAATTGCCGTATAAGCCCGATTCATATTATTACTAGGCTTTAAAATGGCCAATCGTCTATAATTATGATAATTCTCAATTAATTTTCTATTAACCCTAAACCAAGCTACGGTGTTAACAATTTTTGCTTGATCAATTTTTAAATCATACAAGATATCTGAAAGGATGGAATCATGATTATAGCAAAAAGAAATAATATTTAAGGGATCAACACTATTCTGTTTTAGATTATAAGCGTCGGTAAAAGCTAAAATTAAGACTTCTTCCAAGATGGGTGCTAAGCTAATATGACCAGTGGTCTTAGAAACTCCTGGCTTAATTAAATGAGAGTCAAGCAAATTAACCAATTTCTTAGCATCCACGTTTAAACGTATAAATAAATTTTGAATTTCGGGAATTTTTAATAAGACTCTAAATAAATGAATAGTTTCTACCTGTTTTTGATGTAAACGACTAGCTAATAAATAAGCATCTTGAATTGCCCGTAAACTAACAGCAGAATAAGCTATGGCAACGTTATATTTTTTTTTAGTTCTACTAGTAAGCTTAGTCTTATTATCAAACAAATGATAATTAATTTTCTTTATAGCTATTTTAGCTTGACTAGCTCGATAAATAACAAACAGATCAAACCATAAAGATAATAGGAAACCTAGAATTAAGGGATTGAACCTCCTCCAGAAAAATAATAAACTATAAGGATCAGCGCTTATAGCCACGTGGTGACGGAATAACCATACTCCAAATAGAAACCAACCAACAAAAATAAAAAACCAAATTAAAAAGGTTAAAAAATGATCAATTCTTTCTTTACTCTTTTCTATTCTAATCACAGACCTTTTTAAAGTTTGGCCCCAGAATAAGAAACGTCCTAAAAACCAGGCGCCCCGACCGCCTCGGCTTTGCTCGTCGGTAAAAATCAACTTATTAATATCCATATTCAAACATTAATTCTACTTAAAAATTATAAAATTTATTTACAAATTATATCAACCATAATTTACTACTATCTAAACAATTGAGAACTCAAAGCATAAATCAAAAATATTGGAAAAGCCAACCATAAGATTGCTATTAGGAATGATAATAGAACTAAAAATAAAAGTCCCAGACCACGTACTATTATCTGTATGCTACGCATTACAAAACTAATTAAACGGCTAGTGAAATCACGTTGGCCATACATGGGAACAAAAATATTTTTAAGCCAAATACTAAAACCTAATGAAGCTTCTTGATTTCGTAAGAATTTACCCAAACCAACTAGTAAACGAAGGAAGCCGACACTATACCACCAAAGTGGAAAATATAAAATTTCTCCTAAAATTTGGATAATAATCTTACCACTATAAGTTAAAAAATTATATTCAGCCATAAGGCTTAAAAACTAAAAATCAATCATTTTATATTAAGATTATATCACATCTTAATTATGATTGACAACTAATTATTCTTGTATTATGATATAAATTAGCACTCACATAACAAGAGTGCTAATAAATAAAGATTGAATAAACTCAAATATATGTTTAATAAATTCACGGATAAATCACAAGAAGTTATTATTAATGCCCAGATTATTGCTTCCACCTACGGTCAAAGTAATATTGAAGCTCTTCATGTTCTACTCGCTTTATTACAACAAAATGAAGGCTTGATTAAACCAGTTTTGGAGAAAATGAAAATTGATCCAGAGATAATTGAAGAGTATACCTTAAAGGAAATAAAAAAATTACCACGTCTAAAAATAAATACCGAATCTGGTCCAATACAAGCTGTATCGGGAACAGCAGAAACGGCTTTGATTCTAGAACGAGCGCAGAAAGAAGCCGACGGTATGGATGATGAATTCATTTCTACCGAACATATTCTATTGTCTTTAATCGGAGTTCCCTCGCCAGCTCAGAGCGTTTTACTAAATTTTAAAGTTGAATATCAAAATGTAAAAAATATTTTAAAAGCTCTACGTGGCTCTCAAAGAGTTATTGATCCTTTTCCCGAGAATAAATATAGAGTTTTAGAAAAATATACTACAAATTTGACTGAATTAGCTAGAAAAGAAAAATTAGATCCAGTTATTGGCCGAGATCAAGAAATCCGTCGTATTATGCAGGTATTGCTTCGTCGCACTAAAAATAATCCAGTTTTAATCGGTGAAGCTGGAACTGGCAAAACCGCAATCGTGGAAGGTTTAGCACAACGCATTATAGCTGGCGATGTACCAGAAAATTTACAAAATAAAGAAATCGTTACCTTAGATTTAGGATCTTTAGTGGCTGGTGCCAAATTCCGAGGAGAATTTGAAGATCGACTTAAAGCCGTATTAAAAGAAGTAACTTCTCAGGCTGGTCGTATTATATTATTTATTGACGAATTACATACGCTTATTGGCGCTGGTGCTCCTGAAGGAACTATAGATGCTTCTAATATGCTAAAACCAGCCCTAGCCCGTGGCGAATTACGAACTATTGGAGCCACCACCACTAAAGAATATAAAAAATATATTGAACGAGATTCAGCTCTAGAACGTCGCTTTCAACCAATTTATGTGAACGAGCCTAGTATTGATGATGCTATAAGTATGTTACGTGGACTAAAAACAAAATACGAAGTCCATCATGGAGTTAGAATCACCGATGATGCTTTAATTGCTGCGGTTAAATTGTCTAACCGTTATATTAGCGATCGTTTCTTGCCAGATAAAGCAGTGGATTTAATGGATGAAGCTACCTCTTCCCTACGTATGGAAATAGATTCTATACCTGATGAATTAGACCAATTAAAACGTAGAATCAATCAATTAGAATTGAATAAAGCGGGTCTAGCTACTACTAATAATAAAAAATCACCAAAACTGCGATCACTTAAAATGGAGTTGGCTAAACTCAGAGAAAAAGCTGATCAACTGGAATTACATTGGAACAATGAAAAAAATATTATTTCTCAAATTCGTGGCTCTAAAAAAGAAATAGAAAATTTAAAAACTAAAGCAGAAATTGCCCAACGTCAAGGAGCAAATCTGACTAAAGTGGCTGAAATTAAATATAGTCTGATTCCAAAATTAGAGAATAAGATTAAAAAATCACAAGAAGAATTACTCAAAATACAAAATAAAGGACAACGAATATTAAAAGAAGAAGTAGATGAAGAAGATATCGCTAAAGTAGTAGCTCGCTGGACTGGTATTCCTCTAAATCGTATGCTACAAGATGAAATTAAAAAACTTAGTAATGCCGAAAATGAGTTAAAAAAAGAAGTAGTAGGCCAAGATCCAGCAATTAAAGCAGTGGCCAATGCTTTACGTCGTAGCAGGGCGGGCATTAATGAAGAAAAAAAACCTATTGGTTCCTTTTTATTCGTAGGTCCTTCTGGAGTAGGTAAAACTGAACTGGCCAAAGCCCTAGCCCGTTTTATGTTTGACGATGAAAAATCCTTAATTCGTTTAGATATGAGTGAATTTATGGAAAAACATTCTGTAGCAAAATTAATTGGATCTCCCCCAGGTTATGTTGGTTATGACGAAGGAGGACAATTAACTGATAAAGTTCGCCGACGCCCTTACAGCGTGGTACTATTTGATGAAATTGAGAAAGCTCATCCCGATATGTTTAATATGCTCCTACAAATTCTAGACGATGGACATCTAACCGACTCTAAAGGACGAATGATAAATTTCAAGAATACTATAATAATCATGACTTCTAATCTAGGTAATGAAATAATTAAACAATATTCTATTGGCTTCACTGGTGCAGACAATAAAATTGAGATTAACAAATTACGCGAGAAAGAAATGCAGGAAAAAATAGATAAAATCTTAAAAAATAATTTTAAACTAGAATTCCTTAACAGAATTGATGAAATTGTTCTATTTAAAGCTTTAACTCCCAAAGTATTGGAAAGAATTGTAGATTTAGAAATTTTTAAAGTGGAAAAAAGATTGAACAATAAAAATATTTCGGTCAAAATTAGTTATAAAATAAAAAAATTATTAGCGGAAAAGGGTTACGATATCACTTATGGCGCTCGCCCTTTAAAACGTATTATTCAAACTATGATTTTGGACGAATTAGCTGGAGAAATAATTAGAGGTAAAATCAAGGAAGGTGATAAAGTAAAAATAAGTTTAAACGCTCAAGAGGCGATAACTGTAAAAGTTAATGAATAAAAGAAACAACCCTAGTCTAATATCTTTTGTCGCAAATAAAAAAATATACTATAATATAACAATGAAATCTCAAAAAGTCATTATTATTGTTTTAATATTACTTATTTCCTATCTAGGGCTATTATGGCCTCAATTATCCCAAGCCCAAACTAGTATTGACCCTAGTTTTAATCCCAATAGAATTATAAGCAATAATCAATTATTAGATTATAAAGCGATGAATTTGAATGATATAGAAAATTTCTTAATTAGCAAAGGAAGTTTTTTAACTAATTATACGGCTATTGATAGTAATGGACAACGTAGCTCGGCAGCAAGAATTATCTATAATGCTACTCATAATAACTATGATTGTGATGGAGTAACCTTAAGTGCTTCTCCTAGTAAGGCAGAAAAAATAGCTAAATGTAAACACATCACTACGGTTAACCCTAAACTAATTTTAGTTTTACTGCAAAAAGAACAAAGTTTAATAGAAGATACTAACCCACCACAAAGACATCTAGATTGGGCCACTGGTTATGGTTGCCCAGATAGTTGGATATGTAACCCTTATTACAAAGGCTTTGGCAAACAAGTAAACAGTGCAGCCTTGCAATTTCTATCTTATATGAAAAACCCTAATTACTATAATTATCAAGCCGGAAAACCTTACACCATTTACAACACTATTAATCCTTATCTTAACTCCAATAAGCGAAGTATGACTGTAATCCCAGAAAATAGAGCTACTGCTGCTCTATATGACTACACCCCCCATGTTTTTAATGGTAATTATAATTTTTATAAATTATGGAATCGCTATTTCCCTAGTATTTCTAGAACTTATCCTGATGGTTCAGTTATAAAAGCTAAAAATGATCCCCGCGTATGGCTAATTGAAGGCGGTCATAAACGTTTATTTGCTAATTGGTCCGCTTTTATATCTAGATTTAGTCCTAAACAAATAGTACAAGTTACTAAAGCAGATTTAAATAAGTATCCAACAGGTAATATTATTAAATTTGCTAATTATTCCGTGGTACAAACCCCAAATAAAAAAATATATTTACTAGTAGATAAACAAAAAAGACCATTTGTCAGTGAAGCGGTGTTTAAAAAGATTGGTTTTAATCCTGGTGAAATAGAAGTGGCAACAGTGGCTGATCTACAATCTTACAAAACCGGATCTAGTATAACTGCCACCTCCACTTACGTCACTGGAGCTCTACTGCAAGATCAAAAAACTCATAAAATTTATTATGTTCAAAACGGTACTAGAGCTTTAGTTGATAAAATTCTTTTACCTTTAAAGTTCCCTTATCAAAGAATTATAAAAGTCAGTTCTAAAAAATTGGAAGCTTACGCTACTACTAGCCCAATTTTATTAAACGAAGGTACTCTAGTAAAAACTACTAGTTTTCCTACAGTATATCTAATTTCTGGCGGTAAAAAACGTCCCTTTGCTAGTGAAGCGGTGTTTAAAAAATTAGGATATAATTATGCTAATGTTGTAGCGGTTTCTTCACAATTCCTTTATAATTATAATATGGGTAAACCCATCAAATAAACGATATGGCCTTAATTACTACTACATTACTTCCTCATTCGCCCCTGCTAATTCCAGAGATTGGTCAAGCTAATTATGGCTTCTTGGCCAAAACTACATCTGCCTATAAGCAATTAGCCAACAAATTAAAAAATGATGAAGTGGATACCATCATAGTAATCAGTCCGCACGGATTAAGTCAAGCTGATTCCTTTGTAATAAATGTTGCTCCCGAGATGGAAATAAACCTAAAAGATTTCGGCTTTATTAACCCTAAAATTATTTTAAACGGTGATGCTCTGTTGGCCGATGAGATTCAGGCCACTCTTCGTCCAGATTGGCCACTGCAACTTATATCTGAAAAAACTATAGATAGTGGCAGCGCTATCCCTTTATATCTACTAAAACAAGTATCCGCCAATTTAAAAATTGTTATTATCTACCCCGCAAAGGAATTGTCTTTAAAAGAACAAATAAAATTTGGGAAAAAACTGCAAGAACTAATTGTCACCAATGAAAAAAATATCGCGGTGATAGCTTCTGGCGACCTGTCTCATCGTTTACAGAAAAAATCACCAGGAAATTATTCGCCTAAAGGAGCTAAATTTGATAATAAATTAATTGAATATTTAAGTGAACCTTTAACCGCTATTGATAATATCCTAAGAATGGATTCAAAACTAATTGAGGAAGCTATGGAATGTGGTTTAAAACCGCTACTAGTAGTTTTAGGAATCTTAAGCGGATTAACTTGGAAATCTCAAGTATTAGCTTATCAGACTGATTTTGGAGTTGGATATTTAAGTATGAATTTTGAAATTGATTCGGATTAAAATCGCTAATTTATAGCATAAATTATTACTGATTATATGGAATCATGGTCAGAAATCATAAAAAATAAAAAAAACCCCAAAGCTCCTAGTTACCCCTGGCAAGAGTTAGCTCTACAAGTTATTAAAGAATTAGCTATTCCTAGTTTCAAACGCGGAGCGGTTTTTAAGGTTTGTAAAGAAAATTCTAATAAAACAATAAAATTAGCTTTAAACGATACCAAAGAATTATGTACTAGCGGTTCTAAATGGAAGTATTTTTTTAAAATAGTTGATCAAAAATAATAAATTTTATATATGTCTAAACCATTAACAATAATTATTCACCCTAACCCTATTCTGAGGAAAAAATCATTGGAAATCCCAGCCACTGATATTAATAATCCAAAATTGCAAGAATTATTTACAAATATTGAGGAAACTATGACTCAAAAAGATGGGGCTGGTTTGGCGGCTCCGCAAGTTGGAAAGAATATCCGCGCCTTAGCTCTTCTTAATGGAAAAAAAATAATGTTTTTAATCAACCCTCAAATTACCAAAAAATCTTGGGCAAAAGATGTCAAAGAAGAGGGTTGTTTATCGGTTTTAGATAATAAAGGAAAAATTATTTATGGACTAGTAGAACGCCATAAAAGAATTAATTGTATTTATCTAGATAAACACGGCAATAAGAAAAAAATAAAAGCGGAGAAAACCTTAGCTCGCATCATTCAGCATGAAATAGACCATTTAGATGGAATATTATTTATTGATAAATTAGTAGAAAATTAAATATAAGCTAAATTCTATTTTTTTTCCTTTTATTTAATCTCCCAATAAACCAAATTATCCCTATACTTAATAAAACCCAAGATATTTCTTGATAATATTTAATTAATAAAGTATGATTAGCTCCAATAAAATAGCCTAGAGCGGCTAATATACTTACCCAGAGAACTGAACCTAAGGTAGTTAAAATAACAAAGCGACTAAAAGGCATACGAGAAAAACCAGCAGGCAGAGATATTAGTTGCCTAATAACTGGAATCAAACGACCTAAAAAAGTAGCTGAATTAGCATTAAGTAAAAAATATTTTTCTGCTCGTTCAATTTTTTCTGGATTAAGTAATATTAAGTGAGCCCAAGGCTTAGCTGCTAATTTATAAATTAAGGGACGCCCTAAATAGCTGGCCAAAAAATAATTTACCACTGCTCCTACTACACTGCCCAGTACACCAATAACAATAATCAACCATAAATTCATTTGTCCTTGACTGGCTAAATAGGCTGCTGGAGGAATAATTATTTCCGAAGGAAAAGGCAAAAAAGAGCTTTCTATAGTCATCAAAATTCCAATACCGGTATAGCCCAAACCCTGAGTGATAGATAAAGCCCAAGTAAAAAAAGTTTCTAACATAATTACAATATAACATTGATTCATTTTTATGCCAATTAGTTATAATAAAAAAATACGTTTAATCTTTATGGGCACACCAGATTTTGCTCTACCTGGACTGAAAACACTCATTACTAGCCCAGACTTTAATATTGTGGGAGTATTTACTTCGCCAGATAAACCAATAGGACGCCACCAAATATTAACTCCTCCAGCAGTTAAACGCTTGGCTGTAGAAAATAATTTAGCAATTTTTCAACCCCATAGCCTTAAAAATGAAATTGCTAATATTCAGAGACTTAATCCTGATTTAATTGTAGTAATAGCTTATGGAAAAATTATTCCTCCAGAGATTTTAAAGCTTCCTCGTTTCGGAGGTATTAATGTTCATGCTTCCCTATTACCTAAATACCGCGGAGCCGCCTGCTTAAACGCTCCTATTTTAAACGGAGACCAAGAGACTGGAATAACTATAATGAAAATGGACGCTGGACTTGACACTGGACCTATTTTACGGCAAGCTAAAATACAATTGACTGATCAAGAAAATCTAGAGAAAATCCGAGACAGATTGTCTCAGCTAGGAGCCAAACTGCTTATTCCCACACTTAAAGATTTTATGGCTGGTGATATTAAGCCTCAAATTCAAGAAGAAACAAAAGCTAGTTATGTGAAGATTATTAATAAGGAAGATGGCAGAATTGATTGGAAAAAATCAGCTTTAGAAATTGAGAGGATGGTCCGAGCCTATAACCCTTGGCCAGGGACTTATTCCACGGTTAATAAAAAAATATTAAAAATAAAAAGTGTAGAAAATAAAATTCTAGAAAATAATAAGCATAAAATTGGAAAAATATTCTTAACTGAAAATAAATTAGCGGTACAATGTGGAACGGACTCCTTAATCATATCAGAGCTACAAATGGCTGGAAAAAAAGTTATGACTGCAAAAAACTTTTTAAGTGGACACCAAAATATTATTGGCAAAATTTTACAATAAATATATCCAAATGGCCCTTTCGTCTATCGGCTAGGACGCCAGGTTCTCATCCTGGTAAGACGGGTTCAACTCCCGTAGGGGCTACTAAATTAAAAGCTACTTATAAAAGTAGCTTTTTTAGTAAAACCAACTTGTACAAATATGAATTAACTTTTCCACCTAAGTAATAACTTTAATCGATTCATCACCTTACCCATAGCATCTTCAGTAGCCATAATAATCGGATTCATAAATGGCCAAGGAGTCAAACTAGGATGAGCAATGTAATTAAATTTTAATAGCGATAAAATATTTAGACGCAAGCCAATAGCGAAACTAGCTAATTCGGCTGAGGCTATTACTCCACTACCAAAGGCTTCATAGCCTACTAATCTTAATCGTAATCCTGCAAAAATTAATTTTATTTCTAAAGGTTTTTTAGCTAACATATCTCGATAAATATCAGTAGTCTGAGCTCGTCCTATAACTACAAACTTATATCTTTTACGAGCCATAATTTCGGTCAGACCAGCACCAGCATACTCTTTACCTAAAGTTTTAAAGGCAAAAGCTCCAGTGGCACCCGCATATTTAATTGGATAGCCCGCAATTTGAAAACCAACAATTTTGGCTTGTTGAATAGCAGAGCTGGCTAATTCGCTAGGACGATTATCTCTAGTCACCGCTGATATTGGATCGCAGCAATCTCCACAAGCAAAAATATTTTTTACATTAGTACGCATTCTACGGTCCACCAGAATTCCTCTCCGATTAGCTTTAATCCCCGTATTTTTTATTATATCTAAATTGGGAGCTACTCCAGCAGCAAGTATAACAAAATCAACCAGTAATTTTTCTATTTTACCAGCTCTTTTTATTGATACTTCTGACTTCTTATTTTTAGTTTTGCTAATCTTTAACACCTGACTATTAAACATCAGCTCTACTTTATTTTTTCTAAAATTAGAGATGAGCATTTCAGAAAATTCAGCATCAGCTAAATGCTCCGATATACTATTATTATATTCAGCCAGAGTAACCTGAACATCCTGACTCCTTAAAGCGCCAGCCATCTCCAAACCAATTACTCCAGAACCAATGATGAGAGCTTTTTTACCTTTTTTAACAAACTTTTTAATATCAGCCGCGTCCTTACTCGTTCTAACGGTAAAAACATTATCAGCGTTTAGGCCCTTTATATTCGGTCTGACTGGCGAAGCCCCCGTAGAAATAACCAAATAATCATAATTTAAGATATGTCCTTTATTAGTTCTAACCTGCTTTTTATTAGTAATAATTCTTACCGCTTTTTCGTGAATAATCTTAAAACCATATTCGGTAAACATACTCTCTGGTTGAATAGCATCTTTTAGCCTAGTCTGTCCACTGATAGTATAAGGAGTACTACAACGACAATAAATATCTTTCTCATCTGATAGAACAGTAGTTTTAAATTTACCTTTTTTAAGTTGAGCTGGAACAATTAAACTAAACATTCCTGCTCCGCCACAACCAATGGCTAATATTTTTTTCATACATTATTAACTATAAATTATTAACTATAAATTAATTATAACACAAAATGGACTCTAAATATATTATTAAATTAAATAAATAAAAATTACGTATAAGCAATAGATAATTTATAAGTAAATATATACAAATTATTGCTAAGCCTTGTAAAAAATAAAATCTTTTGTTATTATCAAACTTATAATTGCGCCTATAGCTCAGTTGGTAGAGCAGCAGCCTTTTAAGCTGATGGTCGCTGGTTCGAATCCAGCTGGGCGCACTAAGATAGCTACTATATAGCTATTGCCGACTTAGCTCAGTTGGTAGAGCAGCTGTTTTGTAAACAGCAGGTCGTCGGTCCGAACCCGACAGTCGGCTCCATAAAAAACCGCTTTATAGCGGTTTTTATAAATATCATCAGGGGATAAAGTGCGTATAAACTGTGCTTATTTTGAACTTGATATACCTTGATGAATTAGGCTATATAAGTTAAAATAATAATATTATAAAATTCAATTAAAATAATAATTAAATGAGTACCAGTGAAAATAATATCATTGCTAAAATTCCCCCTCATAGCCTAGAAGCTGAGGAGTCTTTATTAGGAGCTCTACTTATTGATAAAGATGCAATTATTAAAATTGCTGATACAGTAATGCCTCAAGATTTTTATAAGGATGCTCATCAAACTATTTATAATACAATTAAAGAATTATATGGTAATCAAGAACCGATTGATATTGTAACTCTTGCTAATCGTTTGGAGGATAAAAAACAATTAGCAGTGATAGGCGGAAGATCTTATCTAGCGCAACTTTCCAATGCGGTAGCTACTTCTGGTAACATCTCTAATTATGCTAGTATCATCCAACGTAAAGCAACTTTGCGTCGTTTACAACAAGCCGCAGCAGAAATTTCTGCCTTAAGTTTTAATGAAGAACGAGAGATTGATGAAATTTTAGATGAAACTGAAAAAAAAGTTTTTGGAGTTTCGCGCAAATATTTAAAAAATGCTTTTCTACCAATTGACAATTTATTAACCGATGCCTTTGATCGTATTGATGAACTGCACCGCCATAGCGGAAAATTACGAGGGCTACCTACTGGTTTCCAAGATTTAGATAATTTATTAGCTGGTTTACAAAAATCTGATTTAATAATCCTAGCAGCTCGTCCCTCAGTGGGAAAAACTTCTCTAGCCCTAGATATTGCTCGTCAAGCTGCCGTTAAAAGCAAGGAAGGGGTAGGAATATTTTCTTTAGAAATGAGTAAAGAGCAATTAGTAGATCGCCTACTCTGTGCTCAAGCTAATGTTAGTTTATGGAAAATGCGTACTGGTAATTTGTCTGATAAAGAAGAAGATAATGATTTTACTCGTATTGGTGACGCCATGGGCAAATTAGCAGAAGCTCCTATTTATATTGATGACTCGGGAACTCTATCTATTATGGAAATTAGAGCTAAAGCTCGTCGCCTACAAATGGAAAAAGGCTTAGGCTTAATTGTAATTGATTATCTACAGCTTATGGAAGGTAGAGGAAGATATGGCGATAATCGAGTACAGGAAATAGCGGAAATTAGTAGAGGCCTAAAAGCTATCGCCCGTGAATTAAATATTCCTATTCTAGCCTTAGCACAATTATCTAGAGCAGTGGAATTAACTCACCCAGCTATACCAAAACTATCTCATTTACGCGACTCAGGATCAATAGAACAAGACGCTGATGTAGTAATGTTTATTTATCGTAAAGCAGCTGATCGGGGTTATAATATTGATGACCTAACTCCAGATGAACGCTATAAAGCAGAAGTATATATAGCCAAACATCGTAATGGTCCTACTGGAAAAGTAAATCTATTTTTTGACGAGAATACGGTAAGTTTTAAATCAATGGCCAAGAAAGACGAGGAGACAAATCCTTCAGAATTCTAAATTTTAAATTTAATTAATAAAAAATATGTTCAGTAAACTCAAACAGTTCAAAGATTTACGTAGTCAAGCTAAAACTATGCAAAATGCTTTAGCTCAAGAAGTTGTCACCGAAGAAAAAAATGAAGTTAAAGTTGTTCTTAATGGCAATATGGAAGTATTAGAGTTAAAACTTAATGGAAGCCTATCTAAGGAATCCCAAGAAGAAACCTTAAAATCTTGTTTTAACAGTGCTTTAAAACGAGCCCAAAAATTAATGGCTAAAAAACTGCAAGATATGGGTGGAATCCCGGGGATGAACTAAAATGAAGTATCCTAAAGTCTTACAAAATTTAATAGATAAATTAGCTAATCTACCCAGTGTTGGTCCTAAAACTGCTGAACGCTATGCTTTTTATCTCTTAAAACAAGACTCACATAAATCTCAAGATTTAGCAAACGCTATTAATGAATTATCTAAAAAAGTAATTATTTGCCATCATTGTTTGGCCATTTCTGAAAGTGATCCTTGTCTAATTTGTACTGATCCTCATCGCCACTCCCAAATTTTGTGTATTGTAGAAAATCTACCAGATTTAATAGCAATTGAGAATACTAAACAATATACGGGACATTATTTCATATTAGGAGGATTAATTAATACTATTACAGAAATTAGCCCTCAAGACTTAAATATTAAAAAATTAATTAGAAAAATTAAGACTGACAATGTTAAAGAAATAATTCTAGCCTTAAATTTTACTTTAGAAGGAGAAACTACGGCTTTATACTTGACCAAACTTCTAAAGAATCATTTAAAAATTACTCGCTTAGCTAAAGGTTTACCAGCAGGTTCTAATTTAGAATATGCTGATGAATTAACCCTAGGCAGTGCTTTGAAATATCGGAATATAATTAAATAACAAAAAAATAAGATAAAATAAAAAATTCGTCTTTATCACTAGATGAATTTTTTTCTCAAAAAACAAAAAACTAGAAACTAATTAATATTTAAAATCTTTATAGCAGTAAATTGTTGACGATGTCCAACAGTCTTTTTATAGCGAGTCTTATTTTTATACTTAACCACAGTGACTTTTTTCCCCTTAGCAGTCTCTAAAACTTCAGCTTCAACTTTTTCTCCTAAAGAGGGTTGACCTAACTCTAATTGATCGCCATCAGCAATTAATAAAGTATCTAATTTAACGGTTTTACCTTTTTCCGCCGTCAATTTCTCTACTTTAATAGATTCTCCCACAGCAACTTTATATTGTTTACCTCCGGTTTTAATAACCGCAATTTTTGACATATTATAATTTTATTAATAAAAAATCAGCATTAACTCTGAACTTAACTTAATAATAGCAAACATTTGAAAAATGTCAATAAATAGGCTATGCTTAGACTTAGATTATATACTAAAAATTAATTTGGATAAAATAGTTAAAAATATGGCCAATTTATTAATAAACGGAGGTAAAAAATTACACGGGGTTATCCGTACTAATTCTGCCAAAAATTCAGCAGTTGCTATTCTATGCGCCACCCTGATGATCAAAGGAAAAACCACCTTAACTGAAGTTCCTCATATTGAAGAAGTATTGAGAATTATTGAAATTTTAAATTCTTTAGGTCTAAAAATAACTTGGATTGACCAACATAAATTAGAAATAATTAATTCTGGGAGCTTAGACCCTAAGAAACTAGACCGTGAAGCTTTCCTAAAAACTCGCTCTGCTCTACTACTAATGAGCACCTTAAGTAGTCAATTGAAAGCTTTCTCACTCCCTAAGTCTGGTGGTTGTAAATTAGGGAAAAGGACGGTTAACCCTTATATTCTTTCTTTAAAACATCTAGGAATCAAAGTAAAAGAAACTAATACCGCTTACAATATTAGTTATACAAACAAAAAAGCTGCTAAATTTACTATGTATGAAACTAGCGATACTGGCACGGAGAATGCCATTATGGCCGCTATATTCGCCCCTGGGCAGACAATAATAAATTTTCCTTCTTCCAATTATATGGTACAAGATTTAGTATTCTTTTTGAAACAGGCTGGAGCTAAAATAGAATGGAACAATATTAGTTTAGAAATTACGGGTATCAAAGAACTATATCCAGTTAAAAATTATCCCATTATGCCCGATCCTATTGAATCTATGGCCTTCATCTCACTGGCTATTACTACTAAATCTAAATTAAAAATTACTCACTGTCCAATAGATTTTCTATTACTAGAAATTGAAAAACTGAGAATAATGGGACAAAAAATTAAGATTAGTCCTAGTTATAAATCAAAAAATACTCATTTTAACTTAGTAGACTTAGAATTACCAGTCTGCCACTTAAAGGCTCTGCCAGATAAAATACATCCTCAACCTTACCCAGGAATAAATATTGATAATCTTCCTTTATTTGTTCCTATTCTGACTCAAGCCGAAGGTGCTACTCTAGTACATGATTGGATTTATGAAAATAGAGCAATTTATTATACTGAATTAAGCCGTCTGGGAGCTAATATCATGCTTCACGATCCGCATCGAGTGACTGTTACTGGACCAACTGAATTAAAGCCAAATGAGATTGTCTGTCCACCAGCATTGCGCCCCTCAATTAACATCTTAATATGTATGCTAGCCGCACCAGGAAAATCTATTTTAAGGAACTCTTATTCCATTGATCGTGGTTATGAAAATATTTATAAACGATTAAATAAATTAGGAGCGGAAATAAGTATTCTTGATTAATAATCCATATTCTTGACCACTAAATATGTCTAAAAAAATTCGTGACTATCTTTTCATTGTTTTTATAGTTTGTTTTATACTAGGAACCATACTAATCTCTCTTTATGCTTCTGGTTTCCAAATCAATTTTACTTGGCCACCAACTGGAAATCGCTTATTAACTAGAACTGGCATGATACTCATAAGAACTAATCCCGAAGGAGCTATAGTTTATCTAAACAATCACCCTCAGTCTGAATTTTCTCTTAATCCTTGGAAAACTAAATATTTAAGCACACCAACTAGAATCAAGAATGTTTTGCCAGGTGATTATAAACTAAACTTGAAACTCAAAGATTATCTGACCTTAACTAAAAAAATTACAGTATACTCGGGACAAACAACTTTTGCAGAGGACATTAATCTATTTCGGTCTGATCTGCCACAATTGATTGCTACCAGTTCTGACAGCAAACTAGGGCTTAGCTCTAATCATAAATATTTATATCTGTCATCAAATCCAAAGATTATTACTGTGCTGACTGGACAAAGCAAAAATCTTCAACTCGCCCCAAACTCCATTGGGGTCTGGTTAAAAAATAGCGATCAACTATTTGTCGCTGGTCGCTTATTTAATCTAGTGGATAATACCTCCCTTAATTACCAAAAAATACTAGGACCAAGTGCTAATAATTTTTATTATGATGAAAATCAAAATCGCCTTTATTATCAGAGCGGTTCTTCTCTTAATTACTTAGACCTCAATAATAACGCTAATATTCTAGTCTTAAGTGGAGGAGACTATTTGACTTATGAAGTGCGAGCAAATAATATATTTTTGGTTAATATCAAGAATGGACAAACTTTATTGCAAGTATATTCTTTAAAAACCAAAAAAATTGAACAAGAGGCTAAACTACCTAAAGTGGGACGTTATGTTTTTATCCCTGAAAATTATAGTAGATTAAATCTATATGACAGTCAAAATAAAACTCTATATTTAATTAATCCTCTAAATATTAGACAAGACGAAAAAACTATTCATAATGTCATTAGTTGGCAATGGCGGAATGAACAAACTTTATTTTATAGCAATAATTGGGAGATATATCGGCTAAATCTCCAACAAAATCGTAGCACTTTATTGACGCGAATTGGTAAAAAAATAATAAAAATTGTTTGGAATAGCCATAATAATTACCTAATTTTTTTCACGAGTAGTAGTATTAATGCTTATGATCCCAAAGTGGCCTTAAGTACTGAAATCTTTAAAACCAATAAAATAGCCAATCCGATACTAGATGATGCCAATAATACTTTATATTTCTGGGCTAAAGTTGGCCGACAGAGTGGAGTTTATAAACTTTTACTACAATAAGGAGGACAACTAAAATAAAGTAAAATTTATTTTAATCCTCGACTAATATCAATGATAAAGTTCTTCAAAACCTCGCCAATTTCTTTGTCCTTTAACCCCAGCTTAATAGTGGCTTTAATAAAATTGAATTTATTACCAGTATCCAGCCATTCTCCTTCTAATTTCTTGCCATAAATTACTTTTCCCTTTTTAAGCAGAGCATCATAAGCATCGGCCAAACGAATTTCTTCAGACTTACCGCGGTTTATAGTTTTCAAAACTTTTATTATATCTGGAGTAATAATATTGATACCTACCTGGACCAGATTAGAAGGAGCCTCTTTAATTGTAGGTTTTTCAATAAATCTTTTAATTTCATAAACATCATCACCAAGAGGGATTCCATCAATCACTCCAAACTGACTGAGCTCTTCTGGCTTTACCTCTGATAAACCAATAACCGAATCCCCATATTTCTCATATACATCCATTACTTGTTTAACTGGCGAGAGTTTAGAATCATATAGCGTATCGCCAAACATTACTAAAATTGCCTCATCTTTTCCCACTAAATGCGCAGCACAATTAATAGCATCACCATCACCGCGAGGTAGAGGTTGTCGAACATAAGAAAATTTAGCCAATCGTTCAATGGCTTGCACTTTTTTAACTAAATCTAATTTATTTTTTTCCACCAAAGTCTTTTCCAGTTCAAAAGAATAATCAAAATGGTCTTCAATCGCCCGCTTGCCTCGACCAGTAACAAAAATAATCTCTTCAATACCAGCAGCCACTGCCTGCTCAACTAAATATTGAATAACTGGTTTATCCACAACTGGTAACATTTCTTTGGGTTGAGCCTTAGTAGCTGGTAAGAATCGTGTTCCAAAACCAGCTACAGGAAAAATGGCTTTTTTAATTTTTGACATATTGTTATATTTTAAATTCTCTAAATTTTAAAACCCCATTTTATAAAATATTTGAACCAAGAATTAATATGATGACGAGCTAAACTATCTAAGAATACTGCTAAATACCAAGGATATTGAGCACTCTGACGCCGATGGTCATGGACAACACTCACTTGTGGATTATAAACCACTTTTTGACCTTGAGCTCGCATTTGTCGAGCTAAATCAATATCCTCAAAATACATAAAATAACGCTCATCAAAGCGGGGTTTAAAAATCTGCTTATTTAAAAGAGTTATTTCTCGTTTAAACATTAAACAAGAGCCCATTAACCAATCCACTTCTAAAATAGAGTTATGATCAAAGTCTTGCATCATAAAATGATCTCGCTGTTTCTGGAAATAGTCTCCTAAAAAAGTTCGACGCAGAATGGGCATAAAAAAACTGGGAAAATAGGAACAAGATAATTGTAAAGAACCGTCAGGATCTAATA
Organism: uncultured Gammaproteobacteria bacterium; assembly: GCA_964588465.1. Lineage (GTDB taxonomy): Bacteria > Patescibacteriota > Patescibacteriia > Patescibacteriales > UBA12465 > UBA12465. The sequence continues at coordinate 52,830 of CAZPPL010000003.1, read as the reverse complement.
ACTTAGGACCTAGTAAACCTATTCGTGGAGTGCTCTGTAAATAATCTAATAATACCTTAACATCTTTTTGCTTAATAATTATATCTGGATTAAGAATCAAAATAACTTTACCCTGGGCTTTTTCAATTCCTAAATTATTACCCCCACCCATTCCTTGATTACGCGGACTCATAATTAATTTTAAATTACTATAAGCAACGGAGAGAGCACTTAAGTCATCTCCAGAATTATTATCAACTATAATAAACTCCCAGCTGAAATCAGCCTGAGAAGATTTATAAAAAGAATCTAAACAATTAATAAGTTTAACTTTATTTTTATAATTTACCACGATGACAGATAAATCCATATTAAATAAATAATTTAAGTAAAGACCAATATAGATTAAACAAAGGATTAATTACATAGGTAAGTAACGGATTAGCAATCTCTTTAAATTCTATCTTACCCGAAAAATCACCAGCTAAAACAGAGAAAGGAATACGACTTATTTTTTTTATGTTTCTACGCTCTTTTATAATTTTAGCATAATTTTTGCAACTACAAAAATAGCTATAGACCTTTATTTTGCTACCAAACCAAGACTTAAATATAGAAAAAAATAATAAACCAATATCCATTAATACTAAAGGCAAAATAATCAAGATTAACAGGTATACTGGATAGAAGATGAATAATAACAAATAACGATTACGCTCCATATAGTACAACATCTTAATGCTACGTCTAAACTCATATTTATGGAAAACTACTGACCGGGGAGCTAAAATAATATGATAAGCGGCTAATCTTACTTTTAAGCTTAATTCCATATCATCGTGGTACATATAGAATTCATCGTTATATGCCCCCACTTCTTCAAAAACTTCAGAACGAATTATAAACGAACAACCACTGGCATAACCTTTAATATCAGGATAAGCTTGTATATCTTGATCTTTCTCTTGATAAGCAGAGGTAAAACCAAAACCTAAAAAATGAACAATATTACCCAGACTATTAATCTGTCTCAGTTGTTCTCCACTACTATCCTTTGAATAAAGTAAAATCTTAGATTGAGCAATCCCTGCTTGAGAATTGCTATCTAGAGCTAACACTAATTCCTTTAGCCAATCTGAATCTAGCTCAGTATCCATATTAAGCGTAACTAAATATTGGCAACCATCATTTATGGCTTGCCTAAAACCTAAGTTATTGGCGGCAACATAATTTCCATCTTTTCGGACTAATATTGTAGCCTCGGGATAAATATCTTTAAGGTATTTCAAAGATTCTGGACTAGAAGCATTATCAATAATATATATTGAAACTTTTTTAAAATCATAATTTTGATTTCGTAAAGAGTCTCGGCAAGCTAATAAAAATTTAGAAGCATAATCCTTATAATTAACTAAAACTATAGCAACTTTATTACTCATAAAGAATTGAGATCAAAAAATAAATAATATTAAATAAAAATTCTAATGAAAAACCAAACTATTTTCAGCACTAAATATTTCCATTTTTTCTCCCATTTGTAGAAATATTTTAACATGGAATCACTAAAATATTTTTGACTTTGACTTCTTTTCAATTGACTAAAACTAGCTCCAACATAATCTAGACACTCTGCCACGGGGGTATACCAAACTTCACCCCCTAGTTTATAAACTTCTCTACAAAAATCTATCTCTTCAAACCATATAAAATAGCGCTCATCTAAGAGTGGTAAATTTTCTCCGCTAAGTCTCTGATAATTCTTTCGATTAATCAAAAAAAAGGCCCCACGAATTGAATCTACTTTACTAGCCAACTCATAATTAAAATCCGTGACTAAATAATGCTTAAGTATTTGCGGAATTAAATGAGGAATTTTTAAAACAATAGCTAATTGATCGCTAAGGCTGGGAAAACGCCGTACCTGTTTAATAATCTCCTGTTTATCATTTACTAACTTGCAACCTATAACTGTGGCCTTGGACTTATTCCGAGCCCAATTAAAAACTTTATCCAAACTATCAATTCTCAGTTGCATATCGGGATTAAGTAATAAAATAAAATCACCAATAACCAATTTAAGAGCTTGATTATTAGCCTTGGCAAAACCATAATTATCTGAATTAGTTATCAAATGCACTACCGGAAACTCTTCTTTTACCATTAGTACACTATCATCAGAAGAATCATTGTCCACTACATAAACTTCAAAGCTAAAATTGCCTTTTGATTTAAATAAAGCGCTTAGATTAGCGCGTAATTTTTCTCGGACATTCCAAGAAACGATGATAATTGATAGATCCATAGCTAAATTATCTACTAACTTTAATTAATTTATTTTTTTCATTAAATCCACCTACTATTTTCACTTGATATTTACGAACTTCCAGTTCCTTAGCCAAGAATTTGATAAGTTCGCGATTAGCCAGGCCTTTTTCTGGAGCTGCGGAAATAGCAATCTTAATAGTTCCATCAGACATTATCTTTAAAAAACTAGTTTGGGAAGTGCCTGATGAAACTCTAACTTTTAAATAAATATCCTTATTATTAGCTAATTTTTCAATATATTCATGAAACATGATGATTTTATTTAGAATTTAGAATATTAATCATATCTATTTAACATTTTAGCCTATTTTTAGACTTTTTAAAAGCCTAAAGCAATATAAAGCTATATTTGTCAATATTTATTTTATTTAAATAATGAGTTAAAATATATATACTTTAGATATTTATTAATTTATAATTTTATGAATAAGCCTCATCAACGTCCTTCTTGGGACAAGTACTTTATGAAAATAGCAGAAATCATTGGTAGTCGTGGTACTTGCGATCGTGGTAGAGCTGCCTGTGTAATAACTCATGATAAACGAATAATTGCCACTGGTTATGTAGGCTCACCCATAGGTCTGGCTCATTGCGATGATGTCGGGCATGAAATGCATACCGTAATTAATGAAGACGGCTCCACCAGCCGTCATTGTGTCCGTGCTACTCATGCCGAACAAAATGCCATTTGCGAAGCCGCTCGTATGGGCATTGCCCTAAAGGACGGGACTCTATATTGTAAAATGACTCCTTGTTATACTTGTGCTAAAATGATTATTAATACTGGAATAAAACGAGTGGTCTGTGCTCAAGACTATCATTCTAGTAAACGCAGTAAAGAAATATTTTCGGAGGCAAAAATAGAATTAATTTTACTTGATACTAAAATGACTAAATATAACGATCAATAATTATAAATATATGGCTAATATTTTTATTTACGACGAATTTGGTCCTGAGGATACCGCTATGATGCAAGCTCTTTATTCGCGAAGCCCTAAAAGTGTAGTAGAACATGTAAAAAAAGTTAAAAAAAGCGGTTCAGGTAAGTTTATGGAAACTTTCTATGTAGGCTATGGACATGCTAGCATTGCTGATTGTGGCAGTACCACTATTTTTATTGAAGGTATTAGTATGCTAGCAGATAAAGCTATCCAAGACTGGCAATTATATAGCGGACAAGAAACCAGTACTCGTTACATTGACATGTCCAAACAAATGATTAAAGATCCAATTAATACTCCAGTTTCTAAAAAAATTCTAGACCGCTGGTTGTCATTCTACGTTGATAGTCAAGAAGAAATACAAAAATTTCTAATAAAAAAATACCCCAAACAAGAGAATGAAGATAAGAATACCTATCTTAAAGCTATTAAAGCTAGAAATTTTGACATTAGACGAGGTTTTCTACCCGCTGGAATAACTACTCAATTAAGTTGGCACACTAATCTTCGGCAAGCTTGGGATAAACTAGCCCTACTAAGACATCATCCTTTACCTGAAGTGCAAAAAATAGCTAAAAAAATATTAAAGCAGTTGAAACAAAAATATCCTCATAGTTTTTCTCATAAATTATATACAGAACAAGAAAAATATAGGGCTACCACAGTTGAAAATTATACTTATTTCAATTTTGCTAGCCAAAAAGAACTTAGTATGCAGACTAATATAGATTCTAATAAGTTAGACAAATATCAAAAAATTATTGACTCTAGACCAATTAAAACCAATTTACCAACTTTTATGGGCGATTTAGGTTTATTTACTTTTAAATTTAATTTAGATTATGGTTCTTTTCGAGATATCCAACGTCATCGTAATGGTGTTTGCCGAATGCCTTTATTAGGCACTACTTTGGGTTTCAACAATTGGTATTTGGAACAACTTCCAAAAAATATCAAAAAAAAGGCTAAAGAATTAATAACTTTACAAAAAGAATCTATAAACAAACTAAAGACTAGCCCAGAAATTAGACAGTATTACATTGCTATGGGCTTCAACGTTTCTTGTTCAGTCAGCTACTCTTTGCCAGCAACTATTTATGTTGTAGAATTAAGATCCGGACGTAATGTACATCCTAGCCTACGAAAAACTGCCCAAGAAATGGCTAAAAAAATAAAAGAAGAATTACCTAATTTAAAAATGCATATTGATTTAAGCCTTGATGACTGGGATGTCCGTCGCGGTTTACATGATATTATTGAAAAATAATTATGCCTAAAATAATTCTAGGACTAGTTGGCCCTATTGCTAGCGGTAAGGGAGTAACTAAGGAATATCTAGAAAAAAAATATAAGGCCAACAGCCATCGTTTTTCTACAGTATTACGTGATATTTTAAAACGTCTTTATTTACCAATCAGTAGAAATAATTTACAAAATCTATCATCAAATATTAGAACTTTATTCGGTAGTGATATTCTAGATAAAGTGATAACTCAAGATCTAATAGCCGACCAGCAGGATATTGTAATTATAGACGGAGTAAGACGTCTGAATGATATTAAATCTTTAATAAATTTTTCTAATTTTTATTTAATAAGTATTAGTGCTGATCTGAAAACTCGCCATCAGAGAGTAGTACGTCGCAATGAGAATATTGGCGATGATAAAAAGACTTTAGAACAATTTTTACTTGATGAACAAAAGGAGTCTGAATCAGAGATCCCTCAAGTTATGTCCCAATCTAAATATCAACTCAACAATAACGGGACTCTAAATGATCTATACCGACAAATTGATGAAATTATTAAAAAGATTAAAAAATAATATGCAAACAACAAAAGGAAAATTTATTGTTATTGACGGTACTGATGGTAGTGGTAAAGCTACTCAGCTTAATTTACTAAAAATTCGTTTAGAAAAAGCTGGTTACCAGGTGGGAGTAGCGGATTTTCCTCAATATAATACTAAATCAGCTGGACCAATAGAAGAATATTTATCAGGCAAATATGGTACACTTAAAGAAGTGGGACCCTATAAAGCTTCCATCTTCTATGCCACGGATCGTTATGATGCTAGTTTTAAAATTAAAAAATATTTGAATGAAGGCTATATCGTGCTAGCCAACCGTTATACTAGTGCTAATATGGGGCATCAAGGAGGAAAAATTTCCAATCCCCTAAAACGTCGTTTATTCTTTAATTGGCTAGATAATCTGGAATATAAGATTTTTGAGATACCTCGACCAGACTTAACAATTATTCTACACGTTGGAGCTGATATAGCTCAAAAATTAGCTCAAAAAAGAGCCCGAGAGGATTGGATTGGAAAAATTAAAGATATCCATGAGAATAATTTAAACCACTTAAGAAGAGCTGAGCAAGTCTATCTACAGATAGCCGATGATTTCCCAAATTTTCAACTAATTAATTGTACCAAAAACAAAGAGATATTGAGCCGGAAAGAAATAAACGAATTAGTATGGTCAAGCATTCAAAAATTAGTTAACTAAACTGAAATACTGTAAAGTGTATTAATAACTCATTGCTTAAAAATTCAAAAATAATATGGAAATTGATAATCTACAATTGAAAATTGAACGCCTTGACTCTAAGGCTAAATTGCCTCAAAAAGCTCACCAGGATGATGCTGGCTATGATTTGTATGCTAATAAGCACTATTCCCTATCACCATACAATCAAACTTTAGTAACTACGGGAATAAAAATGGCTATTCCTAAAGGGTATGTTGGATTAATATGGGATAAAAGTGGACTAGCCAGTAACGGTATCAGTACCATGGGTGGAGTTATTGACGCCAATTATCGAGGAGAAATTAAGGTAATAATTAAAAATTTAAGTGAAGAAAATTTTAATATTATTCCCGGACAAAAAATTGCTCAAATTTTGATACAACGAGTTTTAAACTTAAAAATAAGCGAAGAAAAATTAGATAATTCTACCGAACGTCAAGACCGCGGTTTTGGTAGTTCTGGTAAATTTTAATATGACTTATGATACTATCATCGGTTTAGAAATACATGCCGAACTAAAAACCAAGAGTAAAATGTTTTGCTCTTGTAATAACGACGCTAGAGGCCAAGCTCCTAACACTACGGTTTGTCCCATCTGTTTGGGCCATCCAGGGACTCTACCAGTACCTAATAAACAAGCCATTGACTGGACTATCCTAACTGGTCTGGCTTTACATTGTAAGATAAATCAATCATCTAAATTTGATCGCAAGAATTATTTTTATCCTGACCTGCCCAAAGGCTATCAAATCTCTCAATATGATCAGCCCCTAAGCTACGAGGGGTATTTAACTATAAGTGAACTCAATAAAATCGCCATAACCCGTATCCACATAGAAGAGGACACTGGAAAATCCATTCATTTTAAAGATAAAAATTATACCTTACTAGATTTTAATAGGGCTGGTACGCCTTTGATGGAATTGGTTACTGAACCAGTAATAAAAAATGCTAAAGATGCTAAAGAATTCTGCCAGACCTATCAACAAATTCTACGCTATTTAGATATTAGCGATGCTGATATGGAAAAGGGGCAGATGCGTTGCGAGGCTAATGTTAGCGTCCAAGAGACTGGAAAATGGAAATATCAAGACGGTCAGATTCTAGCTACTAAAAAAAATTATCAAGTGAACACTAAAGTAGAAGTAAAAAATATTAATTCTTTTAAGGCAGTAGAAAAAGCTATTAATTTTGAAGTGGTTAGACAAACCGAATTATTAAAAAATGGAAAAAAAATTATTGGAGAAACTCGAGGTTGGGATGAACATAAATCTGCCACCATAAGTCAACGACTCAAAGAAAGCTCGGCAGATTATCGCTATTTCCCAGAACCAGATATTCCTCCTTTAAAAATTTCCGATGGTCTATTGACTAAACTATGGGCTCAAATACCAGAAATGCCCGAGCCTAAAAAACGACGATTTATGAAAGAATATGGTTATAACGAAACCATGGCCGAAATCTTAGTTAATGATAAAAATTTAGCCTCTTGGACCGAAGAAGTTATTTCTGAACTGGAGGCTTGGATTAATGCTGAAGGTGACGAAGCTCGCCGTCAAGAAAAACATTTAGCCAAAACTGCGGCTAACTGGATTACTGGAGAGTTATTAAAACATCTTAATGCAGATAATAAAAAAATTACTGATCTAAAAATAAGTGCTGAAAACTTTGCAGAATTAATAAGCTTAATTTATCAAAATAAAATTAACTCTTCGGCTGGACAAAAAATACTAGAAAAAATGTATTGGGAAGGTGGAGATCCAAGCGATATTATGCTAGAACTAGGCCTAGAGCAATTAGATAATTCTGCTCAGCTAGAAATTGCAGTTAAAAAAATAATTACTGCTAATCCTAAGCAATTAACTCAATATCGCAAAGGAAAAACTAATATCATTCAATTTTTTATTGGTAAAGTCATGGCGGAAACTAAAGGTAAAGCTAATCCTAAAATGGTTAAAGAATTATTGGAGAAATTACTTAAGTAAATTAGTAAAAATAAAATATCTAAAAAAATTCGACTATCAGCCGAGTTTTTATTGCCATTGAATAATTTTTTCTACCGCCTCGATGCTATCTTTAATCCATTCTATTTTTGCTCCCTGTTTTTCCCAACGTTTGAACCAAGTTTTTTGACGTTTGGCAAAACGATAAGAAGCAGTAATTAGTTTATCAATCATTTCCGAATAACTAAGTTCGCCTAACAAATGTTGACTTATAAACTTATACTCTAAACCAAAAGACTTTAAGCGTTGCCAAGAAACTCCGGCTTCATTTAAACCTTTTACTTCCGCTATCATCCCTTCGTGTTCTAAACGCATTAGAATACGCCCTATAATACGTTCTCGAAGAACTGCGTCAGGCCAAGATAGTCCTAGAAGTAAAAAATTATAAATAACTTTTTTTCTACGAACTGCAGGAAAAACTCCAGATTCAATAATTTCTAGATAACGAACTAAACGACGAGCATTATGACTATCGCTGTTATTTAGTCGGACAGCAAAATCTGGTTTTAATTTAGTAATTTTCTGTAACAATTTTTCAGCACTCATATTTTTATTCTCTATCCGCTGAGAATGATTTGGCTTAACGGTACTCAAATCATAATTATCTACCAAGGCTTGTAGATATAAACCACTTCCGCCAACTATAATCGGTAGTTTATTCCGACTTAAAATATTTTTAATGGCCTTTTGAGCCATTTTTTGATATTTGGCTAAATCAAATTTAGTTTTTGGACTGACAACATCAATTAAAAAATATTTAACTTTTTTGCCCCCTAGAGAATACTTATATTTATCTTTACCTGATCCAACATCTAAACCCCGATATACTTGCCGACTATCAGCACCAATTATCTCTCCATTAAATCTTCGCGCTAAATCAATAGCTAAATCAGTTTTACCACTAGCGGTAGGTCCTAGAATGACTAAAACTTTAGCCTTAGACAAAGCTACTTTTAATTTTTGATTAGATTTTATTTGTACTGACATAATTATAGATATATAAAACTCTACTCTAATTGTCCCTCCAAACCAAAAGCTAGAGCTTTATTAATTTTTACTAACACAAAATTTCCGACTATCTCTAATTTAATTTTTGACTTATTATTTTGAGGTGTTTTAAGAATTACAGTTTGATAAGTGCTAGCTTTACCATAATAATCTCCATGCTTGTTCTTCCCTTCCACTAGTATTTTAATGGTTTTGCCTAAATACTTTTTATTATTATCCCAGGCGGTCTGCTTTAATATTTCATTTAATTTTCTGGCTCTTCTAGCTTTTTCAGGAGCACTAACATTATCTAACATTAAAGCTGAAGCTGTCCCAGGACGAGGGCTATATTGCAAAATATAGGCTAAATCAAATTTTAAATCTTTAAATAATTCTACAGTTCTATTAAATTGAGCTTTAGTCTCTCCTGGAAAACCGACAATTACATCAGTAGTAATAGCTATACCAGGCTTGGCTAGACGCATTTTTTTGATTAAATTCTTATAATGCCTAGCAGTATACTGACGATTCATCGCTTTTAAAATATCATCATCGCCCGACTGGACTGCTAAATGCAAATGAGAACAAATCTTAGAAGATGAGCCCATGAGCTTCATTAATTCTAAACTTAAGTCTTTAGGGTGGCTAGAAGAAAAACGTAACCAAAATTTTCCAGAAATTTTTATCAATTGTGCCAATAGACGAGTAAAATCATAATCAGTATCTGAATAACTATTAACATTTTGAGCAATTAAAATAATTTCCTTATAACCATCCTTAATTAGACTTCTGACTTCTCTAATTATTTCTAAGGCTGGACGATAGACTTCTCGCCCTCTAGCATAAGGTACTACACAATAGGAACAAAAATTATTACAACCATTGCCAATAGGAACATAAGCGGTAAAAGTACTTTGATGATGTGGCGAAATATTTAAATATTCTTCTCCCTTAGTCAGACGAATATCGTCTAAACTAAAATAAGGCTCATAGACCTTTCCGTGTAGTAGCTGGGGTAATTGCAATATTTCATTAATGGGTAAAAAAATATCCGCTCGCTTGTTCAAACGTTTTTGAACATCCGTTCGCTTGCTTAAGCAACCCGTAACAATAACTTGGGCTTGAGGATTATATTTATTAATCTGATTAATCAACCCATAGGCCCGATCCTCAGCTGGCTGACGAATACCACAAGTATTTACAATTACTATATCAGCAATTTTAAAATCTATTACTTCTTGAAAATTATTATTATCTAAAAAGGCCACCAGACGTTCACTATCTGCTTGATTCATCTGACAACCAATAGTCATAATATAATAGGTTTTACGGCTTTTTACGGAATTCTTCATGATTTTCAGTATTAAAGCTTAATTTATATAAACCAAATCGCAGATTTAATTTCTGCACTAAATTTAAGTGTAGATGATAGGGACTCAATTTACGGTTATTTAGATAATTCACTGCTGCTTTGTCTAAATAAAAATTATAATAATATACGGGATAATATGGCAATAACTTCACTATCTCTTTATAAACTTGTTTATTACTAATATTATCCATAATTACCCGTCGTTGAGGCCAAAAAAACTTATCATAATGACGAGTAATAATAATAGCCGAAGGCTCAGTTAAATTCCAAACTTCTTCGGTATTTATTTTTTCAATTCTATCATTATTATACAAATATGCTAAACCTTCATCCGAACCATATAATACAAAAAGTATTGAAGAGGCACTAAAAGCCATGATAATAAAAAGCTGTAAACCAGTAGCAATTATCTTTTTAATCCGTTCGGGCTTATGTAAATTAATAAATAAAATCGCTTGAGTTAAACGAACTAAGGCTAAAGCCCCTAAAGGTATTAATCCTAAATAAATTGGCAACCAATAACGGGTATAAGAATTACCAATAGTAAACTGCATTATATTGGGGTTATCATTAAATTTCCAACTACCATAATATAGAACTAAAATAGTACTAAGCGTTAGCCAAAGTAATATATAGACTAGATATTTCTTTTTAAAATTACGAAAATTTTTAGTTATTAGAAGAACCAAGCCTAGAACACCACTATAGAAAATAAAAGGAAACATTCCAGAAATATAATGCTGAAACATAATCAATGACTGTTGGGAATTAAAACCGAAATAAAAAACATTACGAAATATTTGAGCAAAATAATGTCGATAGTAATTAAACTGTCCGGCCCAAGTGGATCTTAGAATATCCCCACTAGAAACCGCTATATTATTTAAAGAGCTATTCATAGCATTATAACCACCATGCCAAAAATAAGCATAAATAATCTGATTATAATAAGCGGCTGGTAATAAGGCTAAAATTAAACCAGCTATAAATATAATTGGTTTAGTAACAGCTAAACGTCGGGCATAGAAGAAATAGATGATTATCAATACTGGAATCAGCCATAACAGTTCAGAGGTACGAGTTATAATTGCTAAACCGATAAATAGTCCACTAGCAAAAATAGCCACAAATTCTAAGCACTGACGTTTTGATAGAGACCAAGTTAAAAATTTGGTTTTGGCTTTAAGAATTTTAGAACCTAAGGCTAGACTGAATAAATAAACTCCCGCCAGCAAGAGTACTACAAACAAAACATTATGGAACATACTCCTAACGGTATAATAAATATACACTGGAAAAACCGCTAATAGAAAAGCTGACCATAGAGCTACTCGTTCAGAAAATAAACGTCGCACTATCAAATAAAAGAGAATTAGCCCTAAAGCGGCAAAAGCCGGAGTTAAAAAAGGAATAACCACTATTCCAAAAATAGAAGCTATCCAACCATAAATTAAGATAATACCTAAAAAACTTACTGGTTTCACTTGCCCCTGGTCACTACGCACACTGCGAGGGATAACTATATTGTTAGCAATAATATTGGCTGGATCAAAAAAAGATAGATTTCCACTCTGACTAAATTCTTTAGCAAAAAAATAATTAGCAGTCTCATCAGGAGAAGACCACTTAACATAATTCTGAGATTGAGAATAATAATTAAAACTAGCGGTAGCAATAAAAAAAACTAAGGCTAAAAAACTGACAATAATTAGATTTAAATACTTTTTTGGAAACATATCTAAACTATACACTCTTAATTAATCCCTTTTAATTATTGAGCTAACTTATTAATAGTAGCCAAAATTGCCAATTTTAGCAAGAATTTGTTATGATTAAGATATTATGAAAAAAACCATAAACTGGACTAAAATTACTTATAATCTAAACGATGATTTACTGTTTTTAGTAACTATAACCGCCATCTGGGGTTCAATAGTTTACTATCTATATGCTCTAAATTGGTCAGGTATTATTCTGTCCCTTATTTTAATCATTAGTAGTTTTATTATTCTTCGCCATTTATGGAAAAACTCAGCGCCAACTAAAAAAGAGGATCTGAAGAGTTCCTCTATTAATAAAACTCTTGGTACTAAATCCAAAATATATCTATTGATTTATGGCCTATTTTATATATTTTTGGTTTTACAATTGTTTCAGGGCCGCAGTAGTCAATCACTGATTTCTCCTTGGCAGAGGATAAATCCTAGTTTTTTCTGGATTTATTCTTTAGCGTCTTTAATTCTAGTACTCATTCTAATCAAAAAAAATATTAATACGCCCTTAAAAATAATTCTAATCTCTAGTTATTATTTACTCTCTCTATCGGTGGCTCTTATAATCTATAAAATTGGTTATGGCTTTGATCCTTTTATCCATCAAGCTACCATGAAACTTATTGCCAGCCAGGGAGTAGTATTTCCTAAGACCCCCTACTATCTAGGGGAATACAGCATAATTGTAATCATTCATAAAATTAGTGGATTAGCAATTGGAGGCTTAAATAAGTTTTTAGTTCCTGGTTTAACTGCTTTATTTCTCCCCCTAGCTCTATATCGTTTTCTCAAAAAAGAAAATTCCTATTTTCCTCTAGCTATTTTGTTTATACTAATTCTAGGTTTCTCTCCTTTTATTGTGACTACTCCACAAAATCTAAGCTATTTATTTTTAATTCTAACTGTACTAGCTAGCTTTAATTACTCTAATCTATTAATAGTTTGGTTATTAGCTCTAGCCACCGCCGCTATTCACCCTCTAACTGGTTTACCTGCTTTAACTTTTGCTCTTTGGATAAGCGCTACGTCCTATCAAGATCAACTAAAACTCATTTGGTCACGAATTAGCAAACTCTTAATCTTTATTTTAATGTTCATCTCATTACCTCTAGCATTGGTTTTAGGCGGAGGAGGCCAGTGGCAGAGTATTAATGGAAAGTATTTGTCATTTTTTAAACCATTAAAAAATCTGATAAGCTTTCCCCAGGCTATGGGGCAAGAAGACTGGCTCTCTAATATTATTTATTTGGTAGCTAATAATTATAAGTCATTATTAATCATAGCCATAATTATAGCCTTATTTTATTATTATAAATCACGAAAAAGTGATAAAGATAAAGCCCTGAAAGACAGTCTAATAGTAATGAGCTCAGCTCTATTGATTAGCTATCTATTAAGTAGCCAAATAATTTTTAGTCATTTGATCACTTATGAACGAGCGAACTATGCGGAACGTATCCCAATTATTATACTTATATTCTTACTGCCATTTTTAATTTTGGGCTTAAACCGAATAATTATTAAGATTAGACGCCAGAAAGGTATTAAAGCTATAATTTGGTTAATTTTCGCTATAGGATTACTTAGTATCAGTCTATATCTATCTTATCCTCGTTGGGACAAGTATTGGAATAGCCATGGTTATAGCACTAGCCAGAATGATTTAAACACTGTTAGGTCTATAGCCCGGAATGCTAGCACCCCTTATATAGTCTTGGCGGACCAACAGGTTAGTGCCGCGGCTTTACAAGAGCTGGGTTTTAATCATTATTATCATACCAATCGCGGACTAATATATTTTTATCCCATTCCTACGGGCGGACCTTTATATCAATACTATCTAAAAATGGTATATAAAAATCCCAGTCCAAATAACATGGCTGGAGCTTTACATTTAGTCGGGGTAAATACTGGCTATTTAGTCATTAATAAATACTGGCACCAAAGCGATCGTCTAATTAACGAAGCTAAACAAAGCGCTAATAGTTGGTGGGTTATTGGTAATCAAGTTTATATTTTTAAGTATAATTACCAACGGCTTTCCTGATAATTCCAAACTGGACCAACTGAAAATATTTTATTATTGGCTTCTTGATGGGTCAAAACTAATAGTTGTAAATGACCAATATTTTCTCTAATGCCAGTACTCAAAGGAGAAAAATTTAGGTGTAATTGCTGACTATCAGCGGAATAATTATTAAGTCTAAATTGTCTAGTAAAATCTAGAATAGTTTCATTATCTGCAGAACTTAAGGCCTGACTGCTTAATTCTTTTATTACTATTTTGCGTAAAGCTATGAGACTGGCAGAAAAATTTTTAATATTCTCTAGAGCACTAGGAACCTCTCGGTTTAATTGTAAAGCAGAAAACATTCCTAACAACATATTATCGTTAGCAATTAATTCATTGATAAGTTTCAAATTAGGTTCAACATAAGAATTTCTATCTAATTGGGTGGAACTATTAATATTAGTACCAGTAAAAACTGGAGCTACCGAAAAATTTTCTAAAGGCAATTGAGAATTAATCCAAGCAGCGACTGCTGTTTTAAGCTCCTGATTCCGCCAAGCCAAGGATTGAGTAAAAGTGGGTGATAAACTTGCAGCCGGGGATAATAGAGCCCTTATTAGGCTTAAATTGGTCCAATAATTATTAAGGTGCCAAATATTACTTTTAACCATTTCAGCTTGAATATTAGCAATCTTCTGAGAATAATGTAGATAATTGGTGTTATTGCTAAAATAAGTATTCTCACTGATAGGGTGAACCAAATTCACTAAATCTAGAGCTATGCCATTACAGCGCACTAAACTATTGCTATGTCGGTCAAAACAAGCACTAATATTATTCTTTGCAGTGGTAGTTCCTAAATAAGTACTCACTTCTGGAACGGTCAATTGGCTAAAAATATAATTATTGGGTCGATATGATTCAGCCAATACTCTAAAACCCACTAAGGGCTTGCTAAGCGAATTATTACGATTTAATCCTCCAGAAATTGCGGGAAAACTATAACTTAATAATTTGGTACGTAATTTCTCTAAATTAAAGGTAGCTTGTTTATTTTGATCATCAAAGAGCTTCTCAATGTTATAATTATTTCCAAACACAGAGTGCAGAGAATTGCTGTAATTAACATAACTAAGATCTTCTCGCAAACCTTTGAAAAAGGCCATAACTTTATAAATTCTAGCCCATTTATTTTTTAATTCTGGTGATAAAGAAAAATCTTGAGATATTAGACTAGCAGCAATCAGATTAATCCGCCAATCTGGTTTATCTAAAAGACAATTTTGGCAATTAGGACTTTTATAATTTATTGGAAATACCGAATTTAACCATTTAGTGGTCAGATAGAAATTATTTAGTTTAGCATTAGTACGATAATCTGCGGGTACAACAAATTTTCTATAATCTTGCGTATATAATAAGACTGGTGATTTAACTTGAATGGCACTGGCCTGACGGATTAGTTTTTCTTCTGCTAAAACATCATCTTGTAAATAGCTAGGAACCACAAAATAAAATTGGTCTGCTTCCGCTTTGCTAAATAACTTAGAATTGATTGAAGTTTGGCTGGAAGAAATTTGACTGGGCTGAGGTTTTAACAGTTCTAAGGCTACGGCAAAAAAGGCAGTTTCCAACCTCTCTCCTTCCAAAACAGAGTCATTGACTTCACCAATTTTGGCTAAGCGTGCTTCATAACGATTCCTGGCAGTAGTATAGAGTTTTTTATTAATATCCCAAAGATTGTTATAAAAAACATTTTTTTCAATATCTTTAAATGATTTTTTCAAAACATTTTGGTAATTATAAATAATAAAATCGGAAGTAATTAACAGCGGAATTTGATTAGTCTTTAAATTATGATAAAGGGTATAAAAATCTGAAGCTTGTTTTGGCCAAGGATTATTGATAACAGCAAATCCATAATTATTTAAGCTATGCAAACCTGGGTCAAGATTTAGTTTACGAGAAATATCATAATAATTCATGACATCAACTTTAACATTTAAGGGCAAAGAATAATTATTGATGTTAGGAGTTATTTTATTACTAGAAAGTTTATAAAAATTAGCAAAAGTTAAATATTCTATTTTTAGATTGGAAAAAGTGGAGCTAGTTGCCAAGGTCGTGCTAGTAGCCGAAGAATTTAGAGTAGGTAGGGCCAAGGGGGTAGAAGAAGTTGGAACGATAATTTTGACGTTAGTATTAGAATTTACTCTAGAAGATAATCCAAATAATTGGTATTTATTTACTAGCCAAAAACCGATTACTATTAAAATAATTACAACTAAACCTAAAATAATTAAATTTATAAGCTTCCTGTAAGGACCTCGCGGTCTAGGCGATAGTCCAGAATTAGATTCAGCACTATTATCACCAGGATTAAGATCAGAAGATAAAATTGTAGGTACACTTAAAGGCATATAATTTATCTTAAATATTTATAGCTATTTCTCAAATGTTGAGCATAAGTCTTAGCATAGACTACGGTCTTAGTGCCAGAAGGAGTAAGAAAATAATTATAGCTGGTTAACAGAGGATAAATTGCCGCTTTAATGGCTAGAATTCCAGGATTAGAAATTGGTCCAGGAGGTAAACCGCGATATTTATAAGTATTATATTTAGAATTTATTTCCAAAGCTTTCCCTTGATGCTGAGACTCCGTATCATTTAGAATATAAGATAAAGTGGCATCTGATTCTAAAGCTTGACCACGTTTTAAACGATTCCAAAAAATACCAGCAATAATTCTAGCATTGCGATTATTATCAGTATGATAATTTATAGGAGCTTCTTTCTCTACTAAGGAAGCCATAGTAATAATTTCATAAATTGTTTTACCTTGAGATTTAATATCTGCTCGCATTTTAGGAGTTAATTTTTCATTAAAATTATTTAACATTTTAGAAACAATCTCTTTAACGGTAGAACTAGCATAAATACGATAAGTATCTGGAAATAAATAACCTTCTAAATCAGCCCCTGGCGGTCTATCTTTTAAGAAAGGAAACTTAGTAGAGAAATAACTAGAACTAGTAGCAATCTTAGAACCCGCTTGTACTGAACCAACAACTTGCAGAAAATCCTTGCTAGTCCAAGGCTCTTGTTTGGATAAATAACGAGCAATATCTTGATTAGTAAAACCTTCAGGAATATGAATAGTTTTTTCTGCCCTTAATGCTGGAGCAATAATAATAGATTGGGGACGGAAATGATCAATAATTCTAGTAATAAAATTGGAAGATTCTAATTTATGATTAGCTAAAATATTATTGGTAAAAAAATGAAAATAAATGTTAGCTATTATTAGAATAGTAAGTACAGAAAATAATATTATAGCTAAAAGATAATAAACTGTTTTTTTCATAATCACTGAATTGACTGACTAGTCTGATGATTTGGCTTAGAGTTAGGTAAACGATGACGAGGGACTTTAGCCAAAATAAGCGAACTTGCTCTGATTTTTCGACCTACACCGTCAACCATCTTTATTCTTAATTTCCGACAAACTGCATATTCTGGAATATCATTAACATTATGACGATCCCCACCATTCGCAAAGATATTAGGTTTAATCTTAGCCAACGATTTACAAACACTCTCAGCTTGATCAATAGACAAAAACACTTCATCCACATCCCTTAGTGCCTTAATAATTATAACACGGTCTTTTTCCGACATAAAAGGAATACTTCCTTTTAATTTTACTTGCTGATCATTATTAACAATAACTATTAACTTATCCCCTAATCTTCTAGCTAATCTAATCATTTCTATATGGCCTACATGAAGCGGATTGAAATAACCCGAAACAGCTACCACAATCGGTTTTTTATTAATTCCTTGTAAATGACTCATAAAAATACAATTAATAAGATAATGATATTATAACAAAATAATTTATAAATTAAAACTAAACTAAATACTATTACTAAAAAACCTCTTATTTAAAGAGGTTTTTAAATTTACTAATTTATAATTTTACATCATCCCCATTCCTCCGCCATAATTAGCTTGTGGTGCTGGCCCAGATTCCTTAGGCTCTGGTTTATCAGTAATTACCACTTCGGTAGTTAATAGCATCATAGCGGCCGAGGCAGCATTTTCTAGGGCAGAACGTACTACTTTAGTCGGATCTACAATCCCAGATTTAATCATATCCACAAATTCACCAGTAGCAGCATTATATCCTCTTACCGCCTGTTTAGTTTTATTTTCTTCAATGATTCGTTGCAATATCAAGGACCCGTCTACTCCAGCATTTTCTGCAATTTGTTTAATCGGCTCTAAAATTGCTTGATTAATAATTCTTTCGCCTACTGGACCAGTATGACTACTTTTTAACTCAGTCTCAAATCTAGCAAAATCTAAACCATAACAGGCCACAGCTAGAGCCAATCCCCCACCAGGGACTACTCCCTCTTCTACTGCCGCTTTAGTTGCGTTTAAAGCGTCTTCAATTCTATATTTTTTTTCTTTCATTTCCGTTTCTGTAGCTGCCCCTACTTTAATTACTGCCACTCCACCGCCTAATTTAGCTAGTCGCTCTTGTAATTTTTCTTTATCAAAGTCGGAATCAGATAATTCTTTCTCTTTCTTAAGACTGGCAATCCGAGCTTTAATATCACTAGTTTGCCCTTTACCCTCTACAATAGTGGTATTATCTTTGGAGGCAACTACTCTACGTGCTGAACCCAAATCAGATATTTCCGCCTTATCCAGTTTTAAACCAACTTCTTCAGAAATGAGTCGCGCTCCAGTCAAGATAGCAATATCTTCTAACATAGCTTTACGGCTATCACCAAATCCCGGAGCTTTAATACCTAAAACATTAAAAGTCCCACGTAATTTATTAACTACTAAAGTGGCTAGGGCTTCACCGTCTATATCTTCAGCAATAATTACTAAATCTTTCTTACCGGATTGAGCTACTTTTTCCAATAGAGGTAAAATCTCTTGAATAGAAGAAATCTTTTTATCAGTTATTAGAATATGTGGTTCAGGCATCTCCGCTTTCATAGTATCGGAGTTAGTAATCATATAAGGAGAAATATAACCTTTATCAAACTGCATACCTTCCACCACTTCTTTTTCAACACCAAAAGATTGCCCCTCTTCCACGGTAATAACACCTTCTTGCCCGACACTTTCCATGGCTTCAGCAATAATTTTACCAATTTCATGATCATTTGCTGAAATAGAAGCTACTTGAGAAATTTCTTCTTTAGTAGAAATAGTCTTAGACATATTCTTAAGTTCAGCTACAATTTCGGCTACTCGTTTCTCCAAACCTTGTCTTATTCCCACTGGATTTACCCCCGCAGCCACTAATTTCAATCCCACATTAATAATAGCTTGAGCTAATATAGTAGCAGTAGTGGTTCCATCTCCAGCAATATCATTAGTTTTAGAAGCTACTTCTTTAACTATTTCTGCTCCAATATTCTCAAATTTGTCTTCTAATTCAACTTCCTTAGCTACTGTTACTCCGTCTTTAGTAATGACTGGCGAGCCATA
Organism: uncultured Gammaproteobacteria bacterium; assembly: GCA_964588465.1. Taxonomy (GTDB): domain Bacteria; phylum Patescibacteriota; class Patescibacteriia; order Patescibacteriales; family UBA12465; genus UBA12465. The sequence continues at coordinate 33,393 of CAZPPL010000003.1, read as the reverse complement.
ACTTTTGGAGATAACTACATTGCGTCCTTTTGGTCCTAGAGTAACTTTTACCGCATCAGTTAATTGATTAACACCTTTCTGAAGCGCTAAACGCGCTTTTTCATTAAAAATTATTTGTTTAGACATAATATTTAGTTTGTCCGATAATTATATTTCCAAACCTATTTTAGAATATATTATCGGCCAACTTTACTTAAAAAAAATTATAAATAAATTATTCAATAATAGCAATAATATCATTCTCACTAAGAACTAAATAATCTTGACCATCAACTTTTATTTCATCTGGAGAATATTTTTTGAACATCACTTGATCGCCAATCTTAACAGACATCTTTAGAGTCTGTCCATTGTCTAATATTTTTCCAGAACCAATAGCTATAACTTCACCTTTTTCTGGCTTTTCTTTATCAATGGTGTCTGGCAAAACAATCCCAGATTTGCTTATTTCTTCGTTCTTTAAAGACTTAACAATAACATTGTTAAATAATGGTTTTAATTTCATATCTTTTTAATATTAGATGAATTATATCTAGCACTCAACTAGCTAGAGTGCTAATTCTGTTATTATTTTAAACTTTTAAATAATATTTGTCAAGACAAAATATAAAAGTAAGCTCCAATAAATAGAAGCTAGGAAAATTATCAATTAGCTGATTCTTCTGGTGCAACTATACCAATTATTTTAATACGTCCTCTAGAGCTGATAAAAAAATGAGTCAAGGCATCACCTACATCTTTGAGTTGCTGTTGGTCTTTAGCGAACATTATAATATAAAAAGGATTGTTTGCAGTAAACTTAGAACCAAAACCATGGCTTCCTAAAGAAATTTTTGCTAATACTTCCGCTTCTTTGGCAACATAGTCCACTTTAACACCTAGCCCTAAAGCAGCCGATATATACCGTGGAGGAAAATCCTTTATCTTATTAGGATTAAATTTAGCCGTACCATCAATAACTACTAATCTTTCATTGTGAACTGGACAGCTGAATTCCTCTTTCTTAATATGCCGATACTCTGCTCCTAAAAGTTCAGCAGCTCGACGAGCAAAATGTTGAGCTAATTCATCACTATTATGCACCCCTTCTGGCATAGCTTCACCAGACTTAAGCATAGCAGAATATTTTAAAGCAGCAGCCCCACACTCCTCATGGCTAGTAACTGTTTTAATTCTTCCATAATTTTTTAACACAAATTCTTCAAGCTCTTGGGGATTAAATAAAATGCCAGAACCGGCTAAACCCAATTTTTCATCATTAATAATAGCAGTACTATCATTAACCCTACCGTCAGAACATTCTAAAGTATCTAAAATCTCACCAGATTTAAAAGATTTTTTAAACCCAGGTGATTTCTCCAAAATATCACGAAACAATTCACCAGCATTTAATCCCTTAATTATTGGATTCTCTTGGGATTTTGCCCATTCTTCATCAAAGATTATCGGACTAAGGTCGTGCGACTGCCCATCTAATCCATAATTATTCTCTGATTTTAACATATTATTATTTTATTTAAAT
>CAZPPL010000003.1:0-31771 GCA_964588465.1 uncultured Gammaproteobacteria bacterium | reverse complement strand
ATTATTATTTTATTTAAATAATTTTAATTATTTTTATCAGCTTTAATCCTTCGCCATCGTTTTAAAGCTTTAGTACGAGCTAACTCTCTTTCAATCCTAGCACTCAATTGCACAAATCTTTCCTCATCTCTAATTTCTGCACTTTGTCTTAACTCTTTAGCTCTAGAATAAGCTTTCTTAAGTCTTTCTTCATCAATATCTTCGGCTCGTTCCGCAGTATCCACTAAAATAACCACTTTATCCTTCATTACTTCAATAAAGCCTTCAGAAACTGATATAATTTTTACAGAAGCATCAGTCAATTTAAGTTCAATAACTCCAGATTTAAGAATAGAAATCAAAGGAATATGATTAGGCAAAACCGTAATCTCCCCGCTAGTAGTAGGTACAGAAATTTGAAGAATATCTCGTTTTAAAACAACCTTTTCTGGAGTTACAATCTCAAATTTTATTATTTTAACAGACATAGCTTGCCTTTAATTATTTAACTCTGTACCAATCTCTTCAATATTTCCTTTCATGTAGAAATGATCTTCTGGCTCATTATCATGTTTTCCATCCAAAATTTCTTTAAAACCTTGAATAGTATCAGCCAATTTAACATATTTTCCTGAACGACCAGTGAAAGTTTCAGCTACGAAGAAAGGTTGGGACAAAAATTTCTGAATTTTACGAGCTCGAGCCACGATAAGTTTGTCTTCAACTGATAATTCCTCCATACCTAAAATAGCAATAATATCTTGTAAATCTTTATAGCGCTGTAAAATCTTTTGTACTCCTCGAGCAGTATCATAGTGTTCACGACCAACTATTTTAGGATCTAAAATAATTGAAGATGAGTCCAAAGGATCAACTGCGGGATAGATACCTAATTCTGATAAGGAACGCGACAAAACTACGGTAGAATCTAAATGCCCAAAAGTAGTGGCGGGAGCAGGATCGGTCAAATCATCGGCTGGCACATAAACCGCCTGAATAGAAGTGATAGAACCATTCTTAGTAGAGGTAATTCGTTCTTGTAAATCACCCATCTCAGAAGCTAATGTAGGCTGATAACCTACGGCAGACGGCATACGCCCCAATAAGGCAGAAAGTTCTGACCCAGCTTGAGTAAAACGAAAAATATTATCTACAAAAAATAATACATCTTGTTTCTTTTCATCACGAAAGTATTCGGCAATAGATAAACCTGATAAAGCTACACGGGCGCGGGCGCCTGGGGGTTCATTCATTTGTCCAAAAACCATGGCTACTTTATCAATGACGCCACTATCCTTCATCTCGTGATACAGATCATTACCTTCACGAGTCCTCTCTCCCACTCCGGCAAAAACAGAATAACCTCCATGCTCACTAGCTATAGTATGAATTAATTCCATGATAATAACAGTTTTGCCTACACCCGCACCACCGAACATACCCACCTTACCACCTTTAACTACTGGACAAATCAGATCAATGACTTTAATCCCAGTCTCTAGAATTTCAGTACTCACCGCTTGATCAATAAATTCAGGAGCGGGACGATGAATAGGATATTTTTTAGCCACCGTTACTGGTTTACCACCATCAATTACGTTTCCTAAAACATCAAAAATTCTACCTAAAGTTTCAGTACCCACTGGAACACTAATCGCTGTTCCTGTGTCTATAACTTCATCTCCTCGCTTTAGACCGTCAGTAGAACCCATAGCTACAGTTCGAACAATATTGGAACCAATATGTTGTTCAACTTCTAAAACCAACTTTTTCCCTTTTAGCTCTGTCTCTAAAGCATTATAAATTTCTGGTAAAGTATCATTGAAATAAACATCAACAACTACACCAATAATTTGCTTAATGACTCCCTGATTTTTCTTGTGATCTCTCATATTATTTAAATTATTTTTATTCAGCTAAAGCATTGGCTCCAGCACTAATTTCCGCTATTTCTGCGGTAATACCGGCCTGACGTGCTTTATTATAAAATAAAGTTAACTCACTAATCATATCATCAGCTGCCTCAGTGGCTTGTCGCATAGCGGACATTCGTGCACTATGCTCAGAAGCATTAGACTCTAAAAAGGCCTGATAAAGTTGAACTTCAATTAATCTAGGAATTATCTTATCTAGAACTTCACGAGGGCTAGGCTCAAAAATATATTCATAAACAAATTCTTCTTTACTTAAATGTTGACTATCTCGGGCTATAGCTTCTGCTGGAGTTAAACCCAGATTAGCATCTTTACCAATAATGCCTAAATAGTCTGCTTCAGAATCTAAAGCTATTGGCAATAATTGCTTGACGCGAGGAACTTGACGAAGGGCATTAACAAAATCAGTATAAGCTACTAAAATTTTATCATAACGATGCGTCTTATAATCATTTAGGGCCATCTTAACTATGGGATGAATTTCCCGAGAATCTGTTATTAAATCACTCTTTTCAAAATCAGCAGAAATATTATAACCTTGATGACGAATAATGGAACCTTTAGCTCCTACTAAAATGAAATCCGTATCTAACTTATATTTTTTAATTGATTCTTTAGCTTTATTAATAATTAACGAATTATAACCACCACACATGCCTCGATTAGAAGTAATTAAAATAATGGCAACTTTTTTGATTTCAGTTCGTGGTAATAATAAGGGATGTATGGTTTCCTGATGACCAGCAGCTTTATTACTCAGATGTAAAACCGTCTCCCAGCTCAAATTAGCATAAGTACGAGTTTTTAAAGCAGCCTCAATTGCTTTCCTCATTTTAGCCGCTGCTACCATTTCCATGGCTTTGGTGATTTTTCTAGTATTGCTAACCGATTTAATACGGCGAGAAATTTCTTTAGTCTTAGCCATAATTACTTAACTAAATAATTAAGTGTTATTTTATAATCAGAAATCAAAGCCTTTAACTTGATTTCAATTTCTTCATCAAGAGCTTCCCTAACATTAATTAATTTTAGGACTTCATCATGTAAATCAGCATATTTATATAAACCAGTCTCAAACTCCCGTACTCGTTCTACCGGCACATCATCCATAAAACTATTGATTAAAGCATAATAAATTAATACTTGCTTGGACACTGAAAGGGGTTGATATTGATCTTGTTTAAAAATTTCATATAGGCGTTGTCCCCTATCTAATTTTTTCTTAGTTTCTTCGTCTAGATCAGAACCAAACTGGGCAAAAGCTGCGAGCTCACGATATTGTGCTGCCTCTAATCTCATTCTTCCAGCTACTTTTTTCATAGCCTTAATCTGAGCTGCTGAACCAACTCTAGATACAGACAAGCCAGCATTAACTGCTGGACGATTTCCTTTATAAAATAGATCTGGTTCTAAGAAAATCTGACCATCGGTAATAGAAATAACATTAGTAGGAATATAAGCTGATAAATCTCCAGCTTGAGTTTCAATAATTGGTAATGCAGTAATAGATCCACCACCATATTTTTTATTTAATTTACAAGATCTTTCCAGTAATCTAGAGTGCAGGTAAAAGACATCTCCCGGATAGGCTTCTCGTCCTGGCGGGCGACGTAATAATAAAGAAATTTCTCGATAAGCTACCGCATGTTTACTCAAATCATCATATATAATTAAAACATCTTCGCCCTTATTTAAAAAATATTCCGCCATAGCACAACCAGAATAAGGAGAAATATATAGCAAAGAAGCAGAACTGGAAGCACCAGCTAAAACTACGGTGGTATATTCCATAGCACCGCTAGCTTCTAATTTGGAAACAATACTAGCAATTTTAGACTCTTTTTGCCCAATAGCCACATAGATACACTTCATACTCTGCCCTTTCTGGTTGATAATAGTGTCAATCGCAATAGCAGTTTTACCTAATTGACGATCACCAATAATTAATTCTCTTTGTCCGCGACCAATAGGTATCATAGCGTCAATAGCTTTAATTCCAGTTTGTACTGCCTGTTTCACTGGATCCCGAGTAATAACTCCTGGGGCAATTTTCTCAATAGGATAAAATTCTGTAGTAGCTATTTTCCCTTTACCATCTAAAGGACTGCCTAAGGGATCAACTACTCGACCAATCATAGCTAAACCGACTGGAACTTCTAGAATTCTTTTAGTGGCTACTACTTCATCACCTTCTTTAATAGCCGTGTAATCACCAAAAATAATAGCTCCAACTTGATTTTCTTCTAAGTTCAAAGCCACTCCAGTAATTTCTCCTTTACTGGTTTTAAAAATTAGAATTTCGCTCATCATGGCTTCTGATAAACCAGAAATTAAAGCAATACCATCAAAGATTTTTAAAACTCGCCCAACTGATTTTTCCGTAATTTTTACTTTAAACCCGGCGATCTCTTCTTTTAATTGTTCAACGATGAAATCCTTAGTGCTGGACATATAATTCAAAACTAATTACTAATTTTATTTTTTAAATTAACTAAACTACTGCGCAAACTACCATCAAGTACTCGGCTATTATAGTGTAATATGAAACCACCTATTAAATCGGAATTAATTTTCTCCTGTAGATTGACTTTTGACTTACCGCTTTTAACTTGTAGATAATCAAGTACTACTTTCTTGGCAATTGGTTCTAATAAGCGAGCGCTAACTAACTCTGCACTTAATTCTCCGTGTTCATAGTCCCATAGTTTCTTAAAACTTAAAATAATCTCTTCACTTCGGTCCAAATCATTTTGACGAGCCAAAATTAATCCAAAATTATGAATAAAATCTTTGATCTCTGCTGGTTTTTTATTCTTAAGAGCCTCATAAAGGCTCTGAGTATATTGTTTAGTAGATATAATCATACTCCATTATTATTTCACTAATTTTTTAATCAATTTATTATCTTTTTCATTATCCATTTTTTCATCTAATAACTTTTCAACCGTCAAAATTACCAATTCCGCCACATTTTTTTTAATTTCTTGTAAAGTTTCAGCTTTTTCTTTAAGTAATATCGCTCGCTCTTTATTAATTACTTGCCCCACTTCCTCTCGAGTTTTAGCTAATATTTCATTACGACGTTTTTCCCCATTTTCATCTGCTTTCTCAATAATTATATTGGCTTGTTTCCGAGCAGCTATGATGATTGTTTCTCGTTCTTGAGTGGTAGAGAGCAAACGTTTCTTGACTTCGTCAGCATCTTTTAAGCTTTGATCAATTTTTTTAGAACGTTCGGCCATAATTTTAACTAAAGGCTTAAAAGCAAACCAATATAAAATAGCAAAAACAATGGCAAAATTAACTAATTGAGCTACAAATAAACCGACATTTAAATGAAAGGTAGAAATTAATGAGCCCATAATAATAGATTAATAGAATAAAATCTAGAAATTATCAAAATAATTATCTAGCGCTTTCTCCCGATTAGAATCAGGAGAAATTCGTCAAATTACTATCTGATACTAAAAGCAATGACTAAAGCGTAAATAGATATAGCTTCAGCAAAGGCTGAAATCAAAAGCATCGGTACTAAAATTTTACCAGCTACTTCTGGGTTACGCCCAATTGCTTCCATGGCTTTAGCACCAATAAAACCAATACCTAAACCTGGACCAATAGATCCAATACCAATGGCTAAGGCTTTAGCCAACATGACATTATCCATAATTTTATATAAGCGAGAACAAATTAAATCATTTGTTTTAGCTTTTATTATAAATTAATATTCTTCAACTGTGGTGCTAATAGTTAAATAAGTCAACACTAGCATCGCAAAAATTAAAGCTTGAATTAAACCCACCAAAATTTCCAGAAACATAAAGGGGATTGGTATACCATAAGCTAAAATAGCTGACATAGAAGCCAGTAGAACTTCACCAGCAAACATATTCCCAAATAATCGGAAAGATAAACTCGCTACTTTAGCCAATTCACTAATAATCTCAATTAAACCTACAAAAGCTTTAATAGGATTGATTAATAATATCATCGGATCCTTTCTAACTTTTTTCGGTATTTCTAAAAAGGCCTTAATATTAATAAATTTGTTAAAATATTTCCACCAACCTACGGCTACAACCCCAAAAATATGGCTCAAAACCACTCCTAAGGTAGCCAAGGCTAAGGTAGTATTTAAATCGGCGGTACCACCACGTAAATAAGGGATAAAAAATTTATGACCACCAGATTGAATAATCTGGCCTATAGATCCCACTCCTGGCAAAATACCCACCCAATTATTTATGAGAATAAAGAAGAATAGAGCAAAAATTATTGGAGCAAAACGTAGAGAGCGTTCACGACTACCAGTAATACCATCAAAAACGCCTAGAGATCCTTCAATAATTATTTCAAGAATATTTTGCAATCCAGTCGGTACTTGTTTTAAACCACGTTTGATAGAAATACTTAAAATCAAAATAAATATTAGTACTAGGCCAGAGGTCATTAGAGAATTAGTAATCATGAAATTACCGATATGAGCTATCGGTTCGGAATATAAAGTATTTTCATGAATAATTCCCTCTACCATGTTATTTAATCTTTAAATTAATGTCGGTTTTCTGATTTTTAGCTTCCTTATCCATTTTTTTGAACTCTTTTAGGGCATTAACTGTTAGGCCATAGATAGAAATGGCAAAGGCTAAACCCATGGTAATTAAAAATAGCCAAGGACTGGTCCCTAATCTGTGATCTAACCACTTTCCTAAATATAAACCGATAATAATAGGAACAGCAATCCAACCAGAAACATTAACCATGATCCTTAAGGCTATCCCCCAAGAATTATTTTTCATATACTTGGTATTTGCTACAGCAAATAGTTTAAACCATCTTTTTTATAGCGCAAAAAATATTAAATGTCAATCCTCTAAATCCTACACACTTAATCTAAATTTTAAAAAAAGATTGAGCAGTGGCAGCAGTTATTTCTGCCACTTTTTCCAACTTAATACCCCTAATGTCAGCAATCCTATTGGCTACATATTGTACTAATAACGGCTCATTACGCTGACCACGGTAGGGCTCAGGGGTCATATAAGGACTGTCCGTCTCAATCATTAGTTTATTTAAAGGAATCTTTCTTATCAAGTCATCCCATTGCTTACTAAAAGTGATAAGACCAGTAAAAGAAATCAGAAGCCCTAATCTAAAATATTTCCAGGCTAAATCTTCGTTGCCAGAGAAACAGTGTATTACTCCCCAAGGTTTGTCGTCAGGTATTAGTTGTTTATATTTATTTTTAAACTCTTGCAACAACGGTAATAAGTCATCATGAGCCTGACGACAATGAATTATAACTGGTAGATCTAAACTGCGGGCTAGTAGTAATTGCTGAGCTAAAGCTTCTTGTTGCCGACTCTTAATGACAACCAAATCTTTAGTTGGATCTAAATGATAATAATCTAAACCAATTTCACCAATAGCTACTACTTTTTCAAATTTAGCTATCTTTTCATAACTACCATAATCAAATTTTTCGGCTTGAGCTATAAATCCTGAATTACTGCCTTCTTCACCAGTATCTACAGGGCCATCCTCTAAATGAACTGGATGTAGACCAACTGCCGCATAGACTCCTTTTTCATACCTATTAGCATAATTTAAAGCTCGATTAGAAGTTTTAAATTCAGAACCCACTAAAACCATCCAGGTGTTATTAGCTAAAGAACGGCGAATTACCTCATCAGCATCAGCTTTAAAAGCAGAAAAATTGACATGAGCATGAGTATCAATAAACATAAAGACGAAAACTAATTAATAAATTATTGAAAAGACGCGAACAACGCGTCTTTTTTCTCATCAACTATAATACTTATTTAATCTGGCTATGATCAGAGATTTCACTGGCCTGGTCATTAGTTTGATCAGCAGTTTGATCACCCTGTTTTGATTGATCACTAGAAAAATCCGAGCTCACAGTCTTAGTATCCTGTGTCTCTGAAGTCCGCTGATTATCAGTAGTACCTTCTACTGGAGAAACTGGTGAAACAATTGGCTTAGAAACCTCTTTTCCAGTATCTGAGTTATTACTAGACGACTTTTTGAACCATCCACTAAAAATAGACATAGATTTATTAGATTAAATAGTTAAATTAAAAGATTTAGCTCTTATTTATTATAACATTTGAGCCTAAAAAGTCAATCAATAGCTAGCCGAGTTTAATAGATAGGTAACACAATCCTAAAATAATTTTACTTTAATTTCTTTTTAAGTTTGTTTTCTTATCTAATGAACATTAATTCCAGATATTCATTAATAGCGATTTGAAGACTTTTGACAAAAATTGCCAAGATTTTATTGTTTTTGTTCAACACATCTCTTAAACCTTCACTAATTTCCAGCTGAAGACCAGCTTGTAATTTCCCTTGATTACAGATATTACTGGAACGCGTACCTAATAATCTCTGAGGAATGGTTTCCGGTAATTTAAAGCCCGAGGACTTTAATTTATTAATAACTAGCCTACGAAGTTCTCTATTTTTGCCGCCAACTATTATAAATTCTGGTCCTCCCCGACAACCATGGATACTGATAACCAACTCAGAGTTATGAATCATTTCTAGTGCTTGCGGTTCTTGATAATTATTACTAGAAATATGTAGCGAATAATTATTCTTATTCTTAATACCTTGGAAGGAATAAAAAGAATATTGATTAGCAGCTAAAGATCGAGTAATTTCTGTTGTTCCGAGCTCAATCCTGCCACCATGAGGAGCCATCACTAAGACTGGACTATTTCTGCTAATCTTAGTAATTCTAAAATCTTCTCCCGCTATTTCATTTTCACTCAATTCTTTAAAATTTTTGTAAATAATTTTTGTGGAAACCATGCTTATTTGTCGTCAAACTTAATATTTTTAATTTTCTCAAACAAGGGACGGTAGATATCTTCTTTAATATCAATTGCTAATTCCTGACGCTGAATTCGGTTGCGAAATTCAACAGGAGCGTCATTAATGACGGCTAAGGGTTGCTGTTCCGCCCCCTCACCCATTAATAGAACAGCGGCGGTCGCTAAACTATCGGCAACATCGGTCCGGGCTAATTTAAGAATCCTCCCAAAAATATCTGCTTGTCCTTGATATCTTCGTACCCCAGCAAAACCAGCATAACCGAGGGCTATTCCCACAATTCCCGCTCGTAAAGGTAACAAACGACTGTCAGTTATTAAAATTCCTAAATTTTGCAGGTGATAAATCTTTTTCAATTTATTTCTGATAATACTGGCAGCTCGAAAACTATCTCGAGGGAGAAGAATAATTTTTCCATTAGCATTAGATTCATCAATACCCGCTGAAGACATAACCATGCCATCTTTAATTGTCAACCAAGTATACTTAGTTTTCAGTGCCCACTGACTCTCAGATTTAATAATCTGATCCCGAGTATGGCTATTCTTAATTTCCCGGACCCGTCCTTCAGCTAAGGCCACTATTTTTGAAGTAATCACTAAAACAGACTTCTCCGGCAAATTTTTTAGATGACGATGAATAAAATTAATTATAGATTCTTCTTGCTTAAAAATAGGAGTCCGAATCGCTTTAATAAACATAAATTACATTAAATTAGAGATAATAAAATAATTTTATTATATAGTTGTCGCTCAAAAATATCAAATTACTTTTTATGTTAATTTTAAAACATATTGGGGTTTAACCGGCAAATCAAATAGGCTGAGTTCAATAATCTTTAACCATTCTCGATTTAGACTAATATTATTATATGTTTAATTCACTCAATGATTGTTTTTGTTTCTTATTTAGTCCTGAAGGAATTTTAACAATTATTTTAGTAAACTGGTCTCCAATACCGCTACCATGTAGTCTACTTATCCCCTTGGCTCTAAGCTTGAATACTGTGCCCGATTGAGTCCCCTCGGGAATTTTTAACTTTACTGGACCTTGAATAGTATCCAGCTCAATTTTGTCGCCCAAAATAGCTTGAGTAATACTTATAGTCTCTTCAGTGTAAATATCATAGCCTTGACGTTTAAATTTAGAATGAGTTTGTACTTTAATATGTAAATACAAATTACCAGCAGGCGAACCCTTTAAACCCGCTTCTCCCTGCCCCGTTAATCTAATAGATTCTCCATCATCAATACCCGCTGGAATTTTTACCTTAAGTTTTACCTGTTCATTATGAATACCGCTTCCTCTACATTTTGTACACTTTTTACTATATATTTTCCCTTCTCCGCCACAATTATGACAAACAACTTGAGTTTGAATATTTCCCAAAATAGTTCGTTGAACTCGGGTTATTTGACCAGAACCCCCACAAGTTTTACAAGTATCAATTTTACTCCCTGGCTCCGCGCCCAAGCCTTGACAATGGTCACAAACAATATTTTTAGAAAAAATTAATTCTTTTTCCAATCCAAAAACAGCCTGTAGAAAATCTAAACTAATAATCATTTCTAAATCGCGACCATGAGTTTGTTTATTAGAATGTTGGCGACTGCCAGCCCCAAAACCAAACATATCACCAAAACCACCAAACATATCACTTAAATCCTCAAAATTCATATTAGGATCGCCACTGTTTTGAAAACCAGAAAATCCACTGGCACCAGCAAATCCTCCGCCTCCCGCTTGACCATTCTGAAAGGCAGAACCGAACTGATCATATTGTTTCCTTTTTTCAGCATTACCCAGAACTTGATTGGCTTCATTAATTTCTTTAAATTTCTCAGCATTACCGCCCTTGTCTGGATGATATTCATGAGCTTTTTTTCGAAAAGCAGTCTTAATTTCCTCCGAAGAAGCATCTTTGGAAACACCTAAGATAGCATAATAATCTTTAGACATAAAAATTTCTTAATCGCTTAAACTATAGATACTGAGTCATGGCGATGACAAAATTATCTATCAAAAACCAAGGCCAAGGTCGTAACGTTATAGCAAGCTAGCCCTCTACAGAGAGCTAGCTTAAAATTAACCTTTATTTTTTCTCTTCAACCTCTCCTTCTACTACCTGATCTTCTTTATTTTTTTTATCATTCTGCTCGGTGGCTTGCTGCTCTGAAGTATTAGTTTCATTCTCTCCTGATTCAGCATTAGTAGTGTTTTTGTCGTCGGTCTTAGGGGCAGATTGATACATAGCAGCTCCAACTTTTTGGGCAATAGTGTTAAGTTCTTCCATTTTCTTTTTTATATCCTCCAAATCTCCTCCTTCTTTAGCTTTTTTAAGAGCAGCCGTTTTTTCTTCCATTTCTTTTTTATCTTCTGGCTTCATTTTATCTCCAGACTCCTTAAGCATCTTTTCCATAGTGAATAAAACGGCGTCAGCAGAATTTTTCACTTCGGCTTCCTCTTTCTTTTTCTTGTCTTCCTCGGCATGTACTTCCGCTTCTTGTTTCATTTTCTCAATCTCTTCCTTAGATAAGCCTGAAGAGGCAGTAATAATAATTTTTTGCTGTTTCCCCGTAGCTTTATCAGTAGCAGAAACATTTAGAATACCATTAGCATCAATATCAAATTTAACTTCAATCTGTGGAACTCCACGTGGAGCAGAAGGAATACCATCTAACATAAATCTTCCTAAAGTCTTATTGTCTGCTGCCATAGGACGTTCTCCTTGAACAATGTGGATATCCACTGCAGTCTGACCATTAGCGGCAGTGGAAAAAATCTGTGATTTAGAAGTTGGAATAGTGGTATTTTTTTCAATCAAAGGAGTAGATACCGCTCCCATAGTTTCAATTCCTAGAGTTAAAGGAGTAACATCAAGTAACAACACATCTTTAACATCTCCTTGTAAAACTCCAGCTTGGACCGCTGCTCCCAGTGCTACCACTTCGTCAGGATTAACCGTTAAATTGGGTTCTTTGCCAAAATAATCTTTAACCATCTGTTGAACTAAAGGCATACGAGTCATGCCCCCCACCATTAACACCTCATTTATATCTGCTAATTTAAAGCCAGAATCTGTTAAAGCTTTTTTACAGGGTTCAATGGTTTGTTCCACTAAGTCTTTGATTAGAGATTCCAGTTTAGCTCGAGATAGTTTCATGACTAAATGCTTTGGCCCATTGGCATCGGTGGTAATAAAAGGCTGGTTGATTTCAGTATCTTGAGCGGTAGATAATTCAATCTTAGCTTTCTCTGCTGATTCTTTAATACGTTGTAGGGCTAAAGTATCTTTAGATAAATCAATACCTTGATCCTTTTTAAACTCTTCAATAATCCAAGTAATAATTCGTTGATCAAAATCTTCACCTCCTAAATGAGTATTACCATTAGTGGCTTTGACCTCAACGGTATCAGCAGAAATATCTAGTACAGAAATATCAAAAGTACCTCCACCTAAATCATAAACTACAATTTTCTGACCCTGTTTCTTGTCAAAACCATAAGCCAAGGCTGCGGCTGTTGGTTCATTGATTATTCTTTTAACATCAAGACCAGCAATGGTACCAGCATCTTTAGTAGCTTGACGTTGAGAATCATTAAAATAGGCTGGCACGGTGATAATAGCTTCAGTAATTTTTTCGCCTAATTTAACTTCCGCGTCTGCTTTCAGCTTGGACAAAACCATAGCCGAAATCTCCTGAGGAGTATAATCTTTATCACCCATTTTTACTTTAACTCCATCCCCAGCCTGTAAAATCTTATAAGGGACCGACTTAAGATCTCGTTGTACTTCATCTTCATTGAACCGACGGCCAATTAAACGCTTTACAGCATATACGGTATTCTCAGGATTAATAACTGCTTGACGTTTAGCAGCTGAACCTACAATTCGTTCATTCTTTTTATCTATAGCAACTACTGAAGGAGTAGTTCTATTGCCTTCAATATTCTCTAAGATTTTTGGTGCTCCTCCCTCCATAATAGCCATGGCGGAATTAGTCGTACCTAAATCAATTCCTAAAATTTTTGACATAATGTTTTTATTTAGTTTATTATTTTTTTTTATTTAACTTATTTTTTATTCTTACTTTGGATTTTAATGGTCTGCGATTTTGTTTCCAGGGCTTTGGGTATAGTAATCTTTAAGATACCTCCTTCATTAATCGCCGTCGCTCGTTTGCCATCAACTTTGGTTGGCAAAGGGATAGATCGATAAAAAGAGCCTCGATGAATTTCCTTACGATAATAATTTTTATCATCAACTTCACTCTTCTTCTCACTCTCGCCCTTGATAGCTAAAACATTGTTCTCAATAGATATATCAACTTTATCTGGATCAATTCCCCCTAACTGAGTTTCAATAATAATATTATCTTTATTTTCATACATATCTACCGCTGGAGCGAAACCAAATTGATTTCCTCTTAGCCCAGGTAATAATGATTCTAATTCCTTGTCTAAATCATTAAACTCTGGAAAAAATGGGGTCCATTTTATTAAAGACATATATTTCATTGACCTCCCCTTAAAATTTAACAAAATTTAAATAGATAAGGAAAGGACTTTAATAATTTAAATTATTCTACTATAACTTTGGCCGGTCTAATAACTCGACCATTTAACTTATATCCAGGCATAATTTCCCGTTTGACTTTATAACCTGTCCCTTCTAGAGCCTCCATTGTTTCATGATCAAACTTAGCCCCTAATGTTTCTATTTCTTCAACTCCCCGAGCAGATAATACTTCTTTAAATTGCTTCAAAACATGTTTGACTCCCATTACCCAAGGATTTTTAGTTTCTGGTTCACTAAGTCCTGCCACTGACATTTTTAGATGATCATAAACAGGTAAAATATCTTGGAGTAATTCAGTTAGAGCATATTTAATGAAATCTTGTTTCTCCCGGGCAGTTTGTTTTAATAAATTATGATAATCAGCTAAAGCTCGTTTATATCTATGTTCCCAATCATTCTTGTCTCCCTCATCTAAAAATTTAAAACGAGCTTGCTTCTCACCTTCTACTATAACTTCTTCTAAAAATTCTTTAAGGGGGCGAAACCAAATCTTTCCATCTTCAAGACTTTCATAGATAACCACCTTATCAAGCTCATTATCATGAAGCTTGTTAGTAGCTGACTGAGCAATAAAAATAACTTTATATTCGTGCCCCTTATAATGGCGATAAATACCTGTTTTTAACTTATTCATAATAAATATACAAAAATTAAAAGATTATATTCCTCAATATTTGTGCTATATTTTATATTATATAATTATATTCTATTTAAACTTTTTTTCAATAAACGATACTAGGGCTAAATTATGGTTGTAGTCCATTCGCATTGGACCTAAAATGCCTAAAATAGCACTTTGTTTATTATCTTTATATTTGACCAGAACTGTACTTAAAAAATTACCGAAAGGATTCTTAGAACCAATTAGCACCTGCTGGCCATCAGATAATACTTCAAAAACCTCATCAATGATCTCCTCTAAACGATCAATTACTCCCGAAACATCACAAACGGCATTAAGCTGTTCAAATTCTGGCTGGGCAAATAGGTTGGCTAAACCCGTATAGAATAAATTATTTTTATGAAAAGCCCAGAAAACTGCAGCATTAGAAAATTCAGCAATTGCTTTAGCTGTTTGTTTATAAGCCTGTTCTTCACGACGAAAAAGCCTTTCTAAAACTTCTAACTCTGTTTCTTTAAGATTTTCATTATTCTGGCCTACTGTTAAGTTTCTCAA
Organism: uncultured Gammaproteobacteria bacterium; assembly: GCA_964588465.1. GTDB lineage: Bacteria > Patescibacteriota > Patescibacteriia > Patescibacteriales > UBA12465 > UBA12465. The sequence goes on along the minus strand of CAZPPL010000003.1, from coordinate 17,244 downwards.
AAATAATTTATAAGCTTTCTCAGTAGGAATTCTACCAGAAGAAGTATGGGGCTGATAAATATATCCTTCATTTTCTAACTCCATCATCTCATTACGTACCGTCGCTGGAGAAATATCTAATTTATATTTATTTACTAACACCCCCGAAGAAACTGGTTGAGCAGTTTTAGTATGCTCTTTAATAATAATGCGTAATAAAAAATTTTTACGTTCAGAAATCATATAAACTTATTATAAAGTAAATTAGCACTCAAGTCAAGGGAGTGCCAATTATTATCATTTTTTTACTATTATTAAAGAATTTATGTTATTTAGAAATTTGAGGTTTATCAACAGTAAAATACCAATTTAAAATATCTCTAGAAATAAGTTCAGTAATATCGCTCCCCTCATTTCCTTTCTGCACTATAATAGCTATTACTATTTCCGGTTTTTTATAGGGGGCAAAAGCGGTGAACCAAGCATGAGGCGGTTCAGTTTTTGACCACTGAGCAGTACCAGTTTTAGCAGCCGAACTAACTGGTAAACTTCTAAGCGATCGGGCACTACCATCAGTAACAGCTTGACGCATTCCCTCACGAACAATCTGTAAATTATTTTCAGAAATAAAATTACTACGAATAACAACTGGTTTGATAGCTTTAATCAATTTATTATTGGGACTCAGAATTTTAGTAACTAAATGTGGTCTATACAGAGTACCTCCATTGGCAACAGCAGAAATATAATTAGCCACTTGTAAGGGGGTCACCAATAGAGATCCCTGCCCAATCGCTAGATGATAAGTGTCACCTACATACCAAGGTTGTTTTTTTACTCGTTCTTTCCAAGCAGCTGTAGGCACAAAACCTGATGCTTCGCCAGGCAAATCAATACCAGTTACTTTTCCTAAACCAAATAGTCTAGCATATTTATCCAAACCTTTTACCCCTAAACCTTTAAAATTTTTATAACCTCCACCAATATAATAAAAAAAAGTATTGACCGACCAAGCAATAGCTGTTTTGACGTTGGTTATACCTTGTCCTCCTACCTCCCAGTCTGGAAAGAAATATGAACCTAAACGTATTCCCCCAGTACTTAACACCGTAGTATTTTCGGTAATAATCTTAGCTTGCAAAGCCCCAGCGGCATAAACTGGTTTAATAACAGAGCCAGATGGAAACTGTCCGCCGATAGCCTGATCAAATAAAGGTTTATAAGGATTATTTAAAAATTTATTATATTCTTGTTGACTGATTCCTCGAGCAAATAAATTATTATTATAGGCGGGCAAACTAATAAGGGCTAAGATATCGCCATTATTAGGATTCATAATAACCGCGGCTGCTTGGTGCAATTTAGCTTGATGTAGATAAGCTTCAATGATTTTTTCAGCCTCTTCTTGTAGACCAACATCCAAGGATAATTCTAAATTATTACCATCAATCGCTGGTACTACATTCACCACTTGTTTTTGACGCCCCAAAGCATCAACTTCAATACTTCGTTTACCTGGTACTCCTTTTAATTCCTTTTCCCAAGAATATTCTAGACCAGTCTTACCCACATAATCAATAGAAGAATAATTATGACCTAAAGTTTTTAATTCCAAAGCGGTAATCTTCCCAGTATATCCTAAAATATGAGAAAGACTATTTTTCCCTAAAATAATCGGACTTGAGCTAGCACTAGGTAGAAGGTACTCTCGTCTAATCTTAGTGGATAAAAATACACCCGGCCAATTAGGCAATTTTAAATCAATTAGTAGGGCCTCATCATAGGGAATATTATCCGCTACAAACAAAGGCTGATAGGATTTAAGAGATCCTCGTGGAACTTTAGCTAAAAGATTTTTTAATTTATAGAAAATAGCATTATCAGCACTTATTTTAATAGTTGAGGTACCAATATCTATAATAGAACTACTACTAACCATAGCTTTTCCCGATAAAATTTTACTAATTTGACGCAATAAATTATCACGTATTAAATCATTGGCCGGCAAATCCATCGGTTTGAAATATAAAACAAAATTCGCTTTATTACGCACTAGAGCTTGTAAATTATCAGTATAAATAATACCTCGTTTTGGTTCAATGGTTTCAATGCGCAAACGATTTCCTTCTGCCAAAGAATTATAATAATTATTCTTATGTATTTGTAGCCAAAAAGTGCGTACGATAAGAAAAGCCAAACCAACCACTATTAGTAAAATAAAATATTTCAACTGATTAAAATTAAAAGAATGACTGACTATCTCTTTTCGCTTATTATCCGCCAAAAAAGATTCCTCGGTCCAATCCGTATGATAAAAGGAATCTTTTAAACCTCCAAAGTGAAAACGTCCTTCTTTAACTAAAAAAGGGTCTTCTCTTTTGTCCCGTAAAGATTCCACTAAGCGATCTTTTGATCTTAATTTAAAAAAATTTTTATTCATATCTTTTTAATATTTTACCGTTAATTAACTGCAAAAGCAAGATATAATTTAAGCCTGATATGGTCTTTATTTTTTATTTAGAAAAAATTTATATTTTATTTATCTAACTTTTGCTATACTTAAAATCAAGAGACTAAATATAACAAAACTAAATTACCCTAAATTAAAAATATGAAATTACTACTAATAGAAGATGACGCTAATATTCGCCATGCTCTCCTGCCTGCTTTCAAAGCAGAAAATTATATAATTGATACGGCCCCTGACGGAGAACGTGGTTATTTTTTAGCCAGTACTAATAGTTATGATTTAATTATTTTAGATTACAATTTACCCAAATTAAACGGCCGAGAAATTATTGAAAAATTACGTCATGAAAAAATAAATATTCCTATTTTGATACTCACTATCCATAGTGAATTAAATGATAAAGTTGATTTACTAAACTTAGGTGCCGATGATTATCTTACCAAGCCTTTTATTCTATCGGAGCTGTTGGCACATGTTAAAGCCATCTTGCGAAGACCAAAAGTTTGGCAAGGACATATTTTAAAAATTAATAATCTAGAGCTTGATCACGACAAATTCTTAGTCACCAAAGAAGGAAAAAGAATCATTTTATCTTCTAAAGAATTTGCTCTCCTAGAATACTTATTAAAAAATCAAGGAATAATTTTATCACGTCAAAATATTATGGAACATGTCTGGGACGAGAATGCCGACCCTTTTTCTAATACTATTGAAGTCCACATTAGAAATTTACGCCGAAAATTAGAAAGTGAAAAACAAAAATTCATTTTTACCGTTTCTAACCGCGGTTATAAAATTGACAATAAAAAATGATATTAACTTTACCAATCCATCACTATTATTCAACTCTTAAAAAAGAATACAATAAACTAATTCAGACTCCTGGTTCAAATAAAAATCTGAAACCTCAAGAGTTGAGGCTTAAAATTCTTCTAATTTTCTCAATTATTAGTTTTATTCTCATTGATCTAGTCCAATTAATAAATTGGTTCATCAATACTAAAAAAAATTATTCACCTATTATCTATACTAGTTCAATCTTAATTTTTCTATTCTTTTTATTATGGTTATCTAAAAAAAGTAAAATAAAAATTGCTAGTTGGCTTTTAATTATGGCCTATGCCTTCCCCACCTTTCATTTATTCATTATCTGGGGAACCAGTCTACCTAGTGCTTTGCTCTTAGCAGTATTGACTATTAGTCTGCTAGGCTTATTAATTGGAGCCAATTTAGCTCTAATTGGTAGTGGAATTATTGGCCTTTTTATTATCGCTTTAAGCTATTTAAAACATACTAATTTAATAGAATTTAATAATTACTGGCAAACTGGTGAAAACGAAATTAGTGAAACCTTTATTTGTGCTTTCCTGCTCTTAAGTATAGCAACTATTGTCTGGATGTCTGCTCGTAATCTAAAACGAGCCTTGGCCCGAGCCCAAAGGAGTGAAAGGAACCTGCAACAAGAATATGACTTATTAGAAACAAAGCTAGCTGATAAAACTAAAGAATTATATCAGAATAGAAAAGAAAAAATATTAGAGCTCTATCGCTTGGCTAGATTTGGACGACTGTCTTCAGGAATTTTTCATGATCTCATCAATCCTTTAACTGCAATAGCCCTAAACCTAGAACAAATCTATCAACAAGATAATCAAAGAATTGTTGGAACTCAAGTTTATCTTAAACAAGCTTTATTAGCTACCCATAGAATGGAAGGTATGATTAGTGGTATCCGGAAACAAATTAAACAGAAGAGTGACCCAACTCTCTTTATAGTTAATGAAGAAATTAGAGAAATAATCCAAATCCTGACTCATAAGAGCCGCCAAGCCAAAGTTAAAATAGACTTTATAAATCCGCTCCAGATTGAACTATATGGAGACACAGTTAAATTTGGACAAATCATTATTAATTTGTTAGCTAACGCTATTGAAGCCTGTGAAGAACAAAGAGAAAGGGAAAATAATAATAATTTAGAAAAAATAATATCAATTGAATTAATTAATAATAACCCAGAGCTCATGATACTAATAAACGATAGCGGATCTGGAATAAGCACTCAAAATATCAATAGAATTTTTAAACCCTTCTTCAGTACTAAGAAGAAAAATGACCGAGGTATAGGATTGGGCTTAGCCTCAGTTAAAGATATTACTGAACATAATTTTGGTGGCAGTATTAAAGTAGAAAGTCAAAAAAATCAAGGAAGTCAATTCACGCTTTCACTACCTTTTAATTTACCAAAAATATTAACTAATTCTAAATAAACTATAAATTTTGTATAATGTTATAATAATAGTATAAACTATAATAAAATGTCCCAAAAATTATTATCCATTATAATCCCTATATACAATGAAGAAAAAATAGTGGCCGCTTCTCTGCCTTTAATTTTTGATCTAAAAATTAATAAAGAAATCATAGTTATCAACGACGGCTCAACTGACGAAACTCGAGCTATCCTAAAAAAATTAAATAAAAAATATTCTTTTAAATTAATAGACCAGACCAGCAATCAAGGCAAAGGAGCGGCTCTCAGACATGCTTTCAAGTATATTCGTGGTGATTATTTTATTATTTGTGATGCCGATGGCGAATATGAAGCTAATGATATAGTATATTTATTTGAACAGATATTAAAAATAAAATTAAAAGGAACCATACTTTATGGTTCGCGTTGGCTTAAAACCCACTCTATAAGCTGGCATTATTTAATTAACAAATTTTTGACTACTTTGACCAATATCCTCTTTGGTAGCCAACTCACTGATATGGAAACTTGCTTTAAACTGATTCCCACCAGAGTCTTAAGAGATCTAAAATTAAGTGGACGAGGTTTTGAAATTGAACCAGAAATTACCGCTCAATTACTCAAAGCTGGTTATAATATAAAAGAATTACCCATCCACTACACTAGACGCAGTTATCAAGAGGGTAAAAAAATAAAATTTCGTGATGGATTTCTAGCTATAAAAACTTTAATTAAAGAAAAATTATTTAATTAAAGTCAATTCACCAGTTGAATGTAAAGATTTAACTTGTTGCAAATAATATAGAGCGGACCGGTCATGACTATTAAGGTCTAAGGCTGAATGCCAATTGGCTATTGCTTGAGAATAATTATTTAAACGCCAATATACTAAAGCACTTTGATCATAAACTCCAGGCAATTCATATCCAGCCTGACGGGCTCTATTAAAATAAATTAAAGCGGCCTGCAAATCAACTTTATTTTGGTAACTACTATATAAAGCCCCCATGGCAAATAGAGCTCGACGATTGTTAGGAAACTCAGATAAAATATTTTGATAAATTACTTGAGCTAAATCTATTTGATTAGCTTCTTGAGCTATATAAGCTAAATTGAATTTTTCGTTTACATCAGAATGCTTCACCAAGACACGTAAATCTTTCCTGAAAGTTGAATTATCTAAACTTAATCTTTTAATCTTATCAGAAGGGGTTAACTTTTTATTAACTAAAATAATAGTATAACGATCAAAGTATACTAAAGCCCAATTTCTGTTATTTAAAATAAAATGTAGAAATTTTTGTGCCCAAGGGGTTGAATCGGTATAAGCAAAATAAATGGTTTTGAAACGATACTGAGCATCAATACTCTTCCAAACTAGCGGATTATTTTGCATCGGCTTATAAACATCCTTAAAAAATTCAACTGGGTAGGCCTCTGGACGATTATCAACAAAAACTTTTTCTTGTGGATATAACCAGAATATTAAAGCACTCCCAAGATCATAATTGTTAAATATTGGACCACTTAAATTATTAGTTTTGAAAAATCGTTGGGAAGCATTAGCACCTTGAACTAAGCTCCAACCAAAAGAATTTTCAATAAAATTCTGTTGACTAGCAAAATTGGTAATTATAATGATAAAACTAATAATGATAAACAATATTAAAATGAGGGCTAAATATGAATTTCCCGACCAAGATTTAATCAATTTCATTACTTTAGGTTTATGCTTTAAAAAATTTTCTAAACTTAATAAATTATGACTAATTAAAATTAAAGCTATTAGCCCAAATAGGGAAATATTACGCGAGGCAAATAAACCTAAGCCAGAAAAAAATAGCATTAGAAAGGTAGGAAACAAGGACAACCTTTTAGTAATTAACCAGTCTACAACCCAGGTACAAACTAGTAAAAGTAATAAAAATTTAAAAATAATAAAATTGTAATTAATCATTAAGTGTCCAAGATAAAAAATAGTCTTATTTCCCGCAATCTGATAGCCATAATGGCGTAGAATATTAAAAGGATAAAGTAATCCCCGCCAAGTATTAGGGTTAATTAGGCAAAGTGCGGTCAATAAAATAAAATTTCTAATCCAAGGACTAGCGGAACGCCAAGATTCCAGCCAACGATTTTTAAATTTAATTCTGTGACGAAAAAGTGGTGGTAAAAACTCAGCTAAAGCCTTGAAGAATAACAAAGCTAAACCAATAAAAAAATAAATGTGCAAATTAACCCAAAGAATAAATAAGGGAATAAGCCAATTTAAACTCCGATAATTTCTATTATGAGATACACGTTCAATAATTAGATAAGTCAAAATAATAAATAAATAACTAAAGGCTTCGGGGCGAATACTAACTCGCTGGCTAAGTAAAAAAATAACTGGTAGGGCTAAAAATCCACTTAAGTAAAAATTAGACTTCTTGATAGCTAAATAAAAAACGAGAGTGAAGGTACTCAAAGCTAATAGAATATTAAATAACGATAATAATTTAAAACCACCAAGTAAATAAATTCCATAAAATACTAAACCTGTTAACCAATGATGGTTAATAAAGGGAAAATTAGTTTCGGTATAAGAATAAAAATTAGTATACAAAAGCTGAGGATTTTGCCAAATTACTTTACCATTTTCTAGATAACGTCCTAAATCCAAAGAAGTAAACTCAATCTTTTGTGAGAATATAAGGAAAATCAAAGCTAATAAGGTAATGAAAATAAACCCTTTTAACAATTTTTCTATTTTTATTTTATCAAATCTGAAGAATCCCATAATACTATCTTAATTGAATAATGATCTAAGAATAATGGTGCTGGTGATGACGACTACTAAAAACTAATAAAAATATTAACAACATGGTCAGGACTATAGTGCCTCCGGTGGATAGATTAAAATAGAAGGATAAAAACATTCCAGAAATAACTGAGAATACCGAAAATATTTCGGCATAAAGAATTGTGGATATAAACCCTTTTTTCAGCTGTAAAGCAGTCACCACTGGAATAACAATTAGGGCGGCAATCAATAAAACCCCAACTATTGGAATAGACAAAGATACAGTAAAAGCGGCCAAAATAATAAAAATAAAATTAAGCAAACGTAGTGGCAAACCACTAACCTTAGCGGCTTCCTCATCAAAAGTAATAAAAACTAACTCTTTGAAAAAGGCCACCAAAGTCGCCATGACGATTAAAGCCAAAATGGCGATCTCATAAATATCCGTTACGGTTACCGTTACAATACTGCCAAATAAATAGTTAAACAAACTAGTATTAAAGCCATGGGCAAGACTGAGTAAAACAATGGCTAGAGCTAAACCACCAGATAGATATAATGCTAAAGCTGAATCGCTATAAAGTTTTTTAGAATTTCTTAACTTTTCAATTCCTAAAGCGGCTATAACCGTTGCTCCTAAAGCAGTCAAAGCGGGATTAAGCCCAAACAATAGACCTAGAGCAATTCCAGCCAGAGACACATGACTTAAAGTATCGGCAATAAGTGAATATCTTCTCAATACTAAAAAGATTCCAATTAGGGGGGCAATAATAGCCACGATTAGACCCGCTATTAAACCACGAATAATAAAGTCATATTGGAACAAACTTAGTAGCATAAACTTAAAGAATTAATTATTATGATGGTGCGGAATAACTCTAATTTTTTGACCATGAATATTCAAATAATCACTATCATGAATAAAATCTTCAGGAGAATTGTGACATACTAAATTGTGATCTAAACAAGCAATATGCATTACTTCGTTGACTAAACGTTCGGTATCATGCGACACTAATACTAGACTTAAACCCATCTTATGGTTAAGCTCTCTTAACAATTTATAAAAATCATCTTGAGATTTTGGATCAACTCCAGTGGTAGGCTCATCTAAAAAGATAAGTTCTGGTTGAGATACTAGGGCTCGAGCTAAGAAAACCCTTTGAGCTTGTCCTCCAGACAGATCACCAATTAAAACATCACGATATTTTTGCATTTTTACTTGTTCCAAAGACTTATTTACTATCTCAAAATCAGTTGCTTTTAAGCGATGGAATAGTCCTTTCTGAGCATAGCGCCCCATAGAGACTATTTCCTGTACGGTAGCAGGAAAATTAATATCAAAATCTATCACTTTTTGTGGTACATAAGCAATTTTAGAATAATCTTTAAAATTACGAATATCAATTCCAAATAATTCAACCATTCCTTTATCAGGAGTCAAAAGGCCGAGCATAATCTTTAACAGAGTAGTCTTTCCCGCACCATTGGGACCAATTATACCTAAATAGTCACCTGGATGAACCTTTAAAGATACCTGATCTAAAATCAAAGTATGTTCATAAGAAAAAGAGACTTCTTTAACTTCAACAATATTTTTACTATGATCCAAACTTAACATATCATTCATTATTTACATTCTAAAGCTATTCTCAGATTGACTAAATTAGCTTGCATTTCGGTAAAATAATTTTGATGATGAGCTAACTCCGAACTAGTCAAACCTTCAATAGGGTTGAGCTCTAGAGTTTTAGCTCCTACCTCTTGGGCAATGGTATCAGCTAATTTTGGACTAACTAAACTCTCAAAAAATATATATTTTATCTGATTACTTCGGATAAGCTTAATCAGATGGATTAGTTGTTTGCTAGAAGGCTCAGCAGCAGGAGATAAACCAGTAATGGCTATTTGCTTAAAATTATATTGAGAAGCTAAATAACCAAAGGCGGCATGAGCCGTTACGATGTCTCGCTTAGTACAATGTTGCAGACCACGGAGATAATCTTGATTCAAAATATTCAACTGATCTTTAAGTTTATCAGCTCTAGTTTGATAATAAACTCTGTTATTGGGATCAACGGAAATGAAGCCAGTAGTAATTCTATCCACCATTTTTTGGGCTAAAACAGGGCTGAGCCAAACGTGCGGATCAACAATAGTTTGACCATCTTTATTAATTTTCTGGTTAGTTAAACCCTTAGCAGCTATTACCAATCTAGTTCGTTTAGGATTGATAATCTGCTGAATATTAGGTCCCCAAGCTTCTAAATTTCCACCATTTAAAATAAGCAATTGACTATTTTCAATCTGCATCATATTAGCTGGAGTAGGTTCATAATCATGTGGTTCAGCTCCAGTCGGCGTAATATTAATCACCGTAGCATGTTGCCCACCAATAGTCTGAGCCATAAAATACAGGGGATAAAAACTAGTAGTAACTCTAATCTTAACCACGCTGGTAGTTTGATGCATTGAAGGTCTAAAATAATAATTTATTATTATAGCTAATAGAATCAAAATTAAAACTAATACTCCGCCAATTATAAATTTTTTTATTCTTATAAACATATTGAATAATACCAGCACTAAAACCTAGTGAAATATTTATTTACCATTTAATTCATTAATGTCATGTTGATAACGATTAGCCGTAGCTATAACACTATCACCATAAAAACTGTAGGCTGGATTAGTACCACCAGAAAAATAACGCATTGCTGCTGCCCATTCTCCGCTGATAGAACCAGCTCCATCAGCTTTCAATTTTAAACCTGCGGCTAAAAAAGCATCACGAATATCCCAAGGATTAGCCACTCGTCCTGTGATAGCGGCAACCTTTGCTCTATATCCTAACCAAGTAGAAGGAATAAACTGTGCTGGTCCCATGGCACCACCCCAACCCATTTGTTTCCCATTCCTATCGTGCATAGGACAAGAAATAGGTGTAACATTGGGGTTCAATCCCAAACTTTTAGTAATCTCCAGAAAGGGCTTCTGATCTCTGCTAGGACTCATCACTACTCGCCAACTTTTGCTAGGAGGATCTCCACGACGATTACAAGTTCCAACATTACGACCTAGATTAGATTCTTGGGTTAGAATGGCTAATAAAAGTGCTGCTCGAACCCCAGTCTCCTTAGAAGTGGCTTGAGCTATCTGTACTGCTTGACCAAAAGTGATCTGTTGATTAGCGGCCACAGTCGCTAAACTATAAATTCTATTACGAATAATGGCCGCTTGCTGTTTTTTCTGTTTTAGAATTTTTTGATAGTTTATTTCTTGCCCTTTGGTCTGCCACAATAAATTATTCTTATTGTGAATGTTTTGAGCTACTTGACTATTTTGTAAATTAATAATCATAGCAAAATTCTGCTGTTCTTTCCTTTGACTAGCCGCCAATTGCTGATTCTGTTGTAGTTTATTCTTTTGATTTTGTAAAGATTGCACTAGTTTATCTAAATCAATACTAATATTTTCTAAACTATGTAAATCATTATAAAAATCAGAAAAATTATTAACCGATAGAAACATATTAAACCAAGAGGTTTGTTTAGTTCGCCATAGAGTATTAATGATAGTCGCTAAATGTTGCTGTAAATTAGTGATTTTTTTCTGATTCTGAGTAACTTTGAATTGGATTTGTGTTAATTGAACAATAGAACGGTCAAGACTAATAGAAGTAGCTTTAATTTTTAATAACAGCCCAGCTCGCTCCACCGCTAACTGATTGATTCTATTAGCCAAAGTATTTTTTTTTGACTGCAAATTAGTTAAAATTTGTTTATTCTGAGTAATCTGTTTCTCAATCTGCTGTAACTGTTGTTCTAAACGTGCTCTTTGAAGCTGCAGAGATTGATTCTGACTACTTTGCGCCCGAGAATTTGAAATCCCTAAAAATAAGACTAACACTAAAATTAGCGGGCATAACAATAAAACTATTTTTTTCATAATAATATCATGATATCACCTTATATTGCTTAGCTATATTAACGGAGGAAAAAGAATTAATTTAAACTAAAAATTAATAACTGTTTTTACCCTTTGATCTCTATAAGCCGCAGCGTCTTCAAAAGCTCTAATCCCATTACGAACCTTATAACGATGCGTTATGAGACTTTTTAAGTCTATTTTTTTGTCAACTACTAAATCAATAGAAGGCGGAAAAGAAAAAGCACAAGTCCAAGAACCATCAACTTTTAATTCTTTTTTAACAATATTCATTAAATTTATTTTAGACGAGGTTTCAAAAACTCCTAAATTAAAAACCTGACCACTACGGCGAGTTATTTCTAAAGCTAATTCGGCAGTACTAGCTTGTCCCACTACCTCAAAGGCAATATCTACTCCGTTTGGAGCTATTTTATTTAAAATTTTGCTTAAATTCTGTTTTTGGTTATTAATGGTAAAATTGACCCATTTCTTTTGTTTAGCTAATTTCAAGCGCCAAGCAGCAATGTCAATACCAATAACCGTAGCTCCACTTCGTTGCAAGACCTGATCAACTAATAATCCAACTGGACCTTGACCGATAACTGCCACCTTCTTATCCAATAGAAAACCAGCTTTTTTTACGGCATAATAAGCAATAGATAGAGGTTCAATTATAGCTCCTTCTTCAAAGCTTAGACTAGCTGGCAATTTATAAATTAAACGAGCAGGAATAGCCAAATACTCTGCCAAAGCTCCAGGTAGTTGCAAACCAATAATCTTGGAATGAGCACATAAATTAGGTTTTCCAGAAAGACAATAATAACATTTACCACAATTAACTACGTGCTCTCCTACTACTCTATCATTAATTTTCCAGTTTTTTACCTGATTACCCACTTCAGCAATGATTCCGGAAAATTCATGACCCATAGTAAGTGGAGTAGGTAAATTCATTCCTCCCTTATAAATATGCAAATCAGTACCGCAAATACCTACACTCTTGATTTTTAATAGAACTTCATGGGCTTTAATTTTTGGCTTAGGAGCGTCTATATATTTTAAATTTCGAGGCCCCGTATAGATAATAGTTTTCATAAAATAAAAATTAATATTTAAAAATCTATTTTTTATAATAGATATATATTATAGCATAATAAACATAGCAATAGCAGAGGCAGTCATAACTATAAAAGTCGCCCACACTAAAATATTAGATATCCAACCACTACGATAGCGCCCCATAATTTTCCGATTATTAGCAATATGAGCTACCAAAAAGATGAAAGGAACCGATACTAAGCCATTAAATACTGCGGTAAAAATCAAGGCTTTCATGGGATTAATACCAATAAAATTTATTAACAGACCAACTAAAGTAGAAAGGATAATCACTCCATAAAAACCGTGAGCCTTTTTGAATTTTAGATTCAGACCAGCTCGCCAATCAACCGCCTCAGACAAAGCGTAAGAAGCCGAACCTGATAAGACTGGTATAGCCAATAGACCTAAACCTATAATGCCAACTGAAAAAATAAATTTAGCAATAAATCCAGCATTAGGAAAACTTTGGACTAAAGGTTCTAAAGCCCGAGCGGCATCAGCAGCGGTAGTAATATTAATAATACCATTATGATGCAGAACGGTAGCGGCAGTAACAATAACACACCAAGCAACTATTTCGGAAAATAACATACCAATAAAATTATCCCAATGTAGATGCTTAATAAATTTCTTTATACCCCGAGGCTGACCGCTTAAACGGAAAATATGTTTCCTTTTTTCTTCTTCAACTTCTTCTGAGGCCTCCCAAAAGAACATATAGGGCGATATGGTGGTACCTAAAACCGCAGTGATAACAAAGAAAAAAGTAAAATTAAACTCCAAGTGTGGAATGGTGGTAGCCATTAATATTTGCTGCCAAGGTTGATGAACTAAAAAGACGGTGATTGGATAAGCTAATAAGGTTAAAGCTAACCATTTTAGAATTTTAGAATAAACCTTATAGCTGGTAAAAATCTCTAAACTCAAAATTAAGATGGCAAATAGTAAAATGGCAATTATAAAATTAACTGGAATGATTAGACGTAAGGCGGCAGCCATAGCTCCTAGATCAGCTCCAATATTAATAGTATTAGCTATCAACATTAAAATAACTGCTCCTAATAAGATTTTTTTAGGATAATGTTTTTTAATAACTGCGGCCAAACCTTTACCAGTTACTGCCCCAATTCTACCAGAAGCTTCTTGAATAGCCGTTAAAAAGGGTAGAGTAAGAATAATGGTCCATAATTGACCATAACCAAATTGTGCACCAGTCTGAGAATAAGTGGCTATGCCCGAGGGATCGTCATCAGCAGCTCCAGAAATGACTCCTGGTCCTACAATATTTAAAATTTTTTTTATTTTAGCTTTAAATTTTTTAGTTTTTTTCATATAAATATACCAACATCAAATAGCAGTATAACCTAATATTTATATTTTATCATAGAATACACAAAAAAACGAAAAGGTTTAGATTTTTAAAAACTGACCTTAATCTTAGGTCAGTTTTATTTACTCAACACTCTAATATATAAAGTTTAACTACCTCTATATTTCATACTTAATAATTTATAAAATCGCATTATTCTGATTCCGCTTCAGCATTCATCATAGACATAGTTACTTCTGATATATGGTGTTCACGTGCATATTTTTCTATCTTTCTAATAATTGTTGCTCGGATAGAATAACTATAATCAAAGGCGGCTATATTACTCAAAAATCTCAAACTAGCGGCATCCCACCGCATGGTAGTGCCATAACGAGAAGTATAATAGGTTCTTCTAGTTCTAATAATTCTAGGCTTAACTATCTTTTTAACTACGGGTTTAACCACAGATTTAGTTACTGCTTTCACAACTGGTTTGACTGTAGTTTCATTATTAACTTTAGGTTCAACTTTGATGGTAACTGTGGCCTTCTTAGGAATAGGAATATTAGGTAAAATCTCAACTTTAGTCTCAACTGGTCTATATTGTTGAACCTCTCCGCTAAGATCAAATTTAGCCACAGCTCGTGTATTATTAGTCCTATTAACATCAACATGGCTTACATGGTTTATTACTAAAATAATAGTAATAATGAATACTGAGCCAAAAAATATTTTTTTAATCATATAAACTAAGGTTTACTAACCTTAATAAGAAAACTAAGTATATAAAATAGAGTATTTATTTAATTTCTATGATAGCACAATAATTAAATAATTAAAAGAGCTTCAAATACAAAACAATTTACTTAATATTAACCATATTTATTTTCTAAACTGAAAAGAGCTGAGTGTTATGGATGCTATTAGAACTGAAATAAGGGAATAAGATAGATAGTGTTTATATCATCCTGTAAATGAAGCGTCATTTGAAAATTATCTCCCCAATTTTGCCCACCAAAACCGTTACCGAGCAAAATTGGATCTTCATAAAATATTTTTAAACCCTTAAAGTCTGATTTAATACGATTTAAAATAATAATATTCGGTGTGATGAGCAAAAAATTTCTTGCCAGTTTTGAATTTCTTTCATACGTCTTATGAAAATAACTCCAAGCCACGAGCAAACTCATCACTTTAGTTTTTCCCGTTCCTGTTGCCATTTTAATTACCAATCTGAGCCAATCTTCCGGAAACATACTTGAAGAAACTGCGCCTGAACTGTCATAGCGAATAAGATTATACTTGTCTTTCACTTTTGCAACCTCATAAAGATAAATCACTGTTTTAATCGCTTCTCTTTGTGCAAAGTAGTATTGAAAATTTACAATTCCATCCGATGTTTCCATTTGATGTTCGGTTTGAAACCACTAATTCAAGAGCACACGACTGGTATCACTTACACCTTCATAATTGTTGTCACGCCATTTCTTTACTTCAATGCGAAGTTTATGTACCAAAGGAGGTAGGAGCTTCGCATATCCTTTTTCTCGCAAGGCCTCATCAGCCGGAAACCAGCGGATTTTCGAATCCAATATTGCGTGTGGTGATTTTGGAAAATTTTTAGATAGTGCCATAATGAAATTAAATTATTTTTAAAATGCTTATTTTAAGCTTGTTTTAGAGCTTTTTAAATTTAATTTCAAGTGCTTTGAAATTAAATCTTTTTCTAAAACAGTACCTGGTTTTATATAATAACTGCCTTTCTTGGAATTTCCAGCTTGTTCAAGAATACCACTATCTACCCATTGCTTAAATAATCTTGACATCTCAACCTTATCTATAACCCCAGTTATCTCACGAGCTTTTTGTGGTTTAATATAGTAATTTTTGTCTAAATACTGATTTATCGTGTCCCAATATTCAATTTTTTTTAAGCTAAGTAAAATTACCAAAACAGAATTTGGCCTTATTTTCTGTGGAAAATACAGTGGCTCATATAAATTATACTCTTTCATAATCTCAAACATGCGGTCCACTCCTTCACCAATATCAAGATTTGGAGATTCTTGAAATCTATTCAAAATCCTTTGAATCATCGGGTTCCTGGCAAATCTTTCAGTTCTGATATTATTCACTGTAATTTTCCCAGGATATGTACCAGGGCTTTCGACTTCAATTCTGTCATCAAAAATTCTAATTTGTATATCATCTTCAACATAATAATTCCTATGAATAATAGCATTTGTCACAGCTTCTTGAAGCACCCACGCAGGAATTAACAAAGACGGTTTAAAGACGGAGCCAGATAACTTTGGTGGAGACCTCTTGATAATGGAATTAAAATATTCCACTGTTTCTTTTATTTGTTTCATTAATGGCCCTTCTATTGTAAAAGGTTTTTCAACAAAATTTGGTTCTCCTGAATATGTAGGTTTTGTGCCGTAATAATGTGAAATTTTAATTCCACATTTACTTTTTAATAAAACAGTTGGATTTTTTCCAAAGAGTAATACACCAGCTTTTGTAAGAACATAAGAATTATCTTTTTTATGAGCAAGCCCATTATCTTTTAGAAATTGCCAGCCGTCTTCGTTGTTACTATCTGTATCTTTTTTATATTGATCAAACAACTGCTGATCGAGTTCTTCTAAACTAGTAATTTTAGAAATCTCATCTTCATATTTTCTCAAACCCTTTTCATATTGAAGATTTTGTATTTCAAGAGCCCCTATTTTGACATTCTGGCTACCTTTTCTAATATATGTATTACCATTTTTTAATGAATGTACATCATTACTTTTCTCTACAAGTATAAGTAGCAATTGGTCATTCTTTTTATCAGTATCTATAATATCTACATATTTTGAAGTCCATCCAAAAACAGGCGGTACAAGTTCTTTATCTATCAATTTTAAAAATTCAGATATATTATCTGGGTTTTCACTGATTCCAATCAATCTATTATATCCTTCTGCTTTTTTGGGATCTTCTAAGCCGATTACAATAATGCCTCCATTCGTATTAGCAAAAGCCGAAACAGTTTCAAGTAATTTCGCAGGTTGTACAGCAGCTCGTTTACACTCAAATGATTGCCATTCATCTTTTTCTAATATTATGTTTATCAATTCTTTATTTTCCATATTTATATATTAATCGCAATTACTTTTATTGTGTTGTACAGCAATTTTATAAAATTCTTGTGAAGTGCCATAGTTATTTTTCATAATTTTATATTTTTCTATTCTATAGGTTTAAACTTAAAATCTTCTACACTACGTAATGCCTTACATTTCGATAAAGCATTATAAAATATAAGGGTATAAGTTTTCTAACTCTTATTATTAAATAATACCACTTCTCAATGTAAACCACAAAATAACCAGGTTCGAACTGGCTAAAACCCCCATAAACAAAAGACG
>CAZPPL010000002.1:0-118583 GCA_964588465.1 uncultured Gammaproteobacteria bacterium | reverse complement strand
TCAGCTTTAACACTAACAGTTACAGTTTGACCAGCAGGAATAGTTATAATTCCAGTATTACTAGAAAAAGTAACATAACCATTACTAAATGATCCCGCATCAGTTAATTTAGTGCTTCCATTATAGAGATAAACGTTAGATAACATGTTATCTGAAGAAACACCAGTTCTATGCAACTTAATACTCTTAACAACTACTGCACCATCATTGGCAGCAGTAAAGTTAAAAGAAGCTAAAGGAGCAATAGCTTGACCGCCATTAGCAGTAGAAATGATGGTATTAGAAGCAGCCGTATTAGCATTTAAGCTAACCATCAAACCAGAACCAGTTGCAACGTTGTTGTTACTTCCAGTAGTGGAATTCTGAGCAACATTAGCAAACTGACCAGAAGCAACAGCTGTACCACTAGCAGTAATTGCTGTGCTTACAGTAATTGCATCAGCTAGATTCATGTGATTAGAACTAGCAACCATTTCGCTAGGAACTAAAGAATAACTACTTCCATCGTAATAGTAAACGTTAGCTGAACCAGCATTCTTTACTAAAGAACCAGCTGGAATAGCACCGCTTGCTAAAGGAGCACCGATTGTGTAGTTGGTGAAGAAAGCGTCTGGAACATCAACTACTCTTTTTGCCCAATTAGTGCCATATAAAGCAGCTGCTTGAGCTTCGTTACCAATCTTGTGTAATACGCCGTCCGGTGAAACTGCGTAAACCGAAGGATCGGTAGTAATTTTCACTAACTTTGTGCCTGGTCTCATGGTAACATTACCACCCAATGGGTAGCTTTGTAACTCAGAAGCGGGAATAGTTATCACGCCACTGAAATCAGGGTACCATGAAAAATAGGTAGTAGAGTTAGGAAAAACGTATCTCTCGCCATTAGCGCCAAGGTAATATACCGAAGATAGACCATTCATCTTGATGAGATCACCAGCTGAAGCTGAAGCAGCACTAGCTGGGGCTATAAAAGCAAATCCGCCCATAAACATCGTGGATAATACCATTACGCTGACAACTAAGAATTTGCGTAATTTTTTCATAAATAATAATTGAATTATTCCTAATTGTCTAAAACATTAGAGTTTAAACAAATTAGAAATAATATGTTGTTCAATTCGCCACTATAATTAAAAGAAAAACTTTTAAGGGTAAATCAGTCGGAATCCCGCTCCACCAACCCCTTAAGGTTTAAGGCGTGGGTTGACCGATCTTAAATAATCATCATAAGTTCTGCCAACCTAACACTTGTTACCGATAGGCTGGAGAAAAGCTTAACCGATTTACTACTAAAATTACCTCAACTAATTTTAGTTTTGAATTGAAATAATAGGTTTATAAGGAACAAACCATCTCGCATTCACGAGATTCGACCTTGACTTGGTCTGTTAATTCACATCTATAGACTATAAAGTCTTAAACGCGAATTTGTTAATTTATCTCCTAGTCTCATTCTCTTTAGAGAATAAAACTGGCTATTCCATAATCGGAGGAAGGAAATCTTCCGGAAAGGTTTTACCGCATTTCAGAGATAAACTAACAAATTAGCGCTTTAGATTATAAAAAATTTAATCAATGAACTATAGTTATTTAATAATATTCTCAACTTCTTTTAATTTATTTATCACTTGACTATGATCTTTACTATAATTTTTAGAATTAAACAAAGTCTGAGCTTCATCTAAAATTTTATTGGCTGCTGAGGAAGGACTAACTAATTTTAAACTTGAACTGGCCTTTAAATTTGTACTGCTAGCAATAATAGTACTGGTGCTACTAGTACTAAGAGTACTGGTACTAAGCGGACTAGTTAAGGTAGTGGAATTTTTTAAAATTTTATTTCCAGCTATAATCTCTTGTTCAGAACTGGCTATCTTGGCTAAAGAGCTTTTACTTATAGACACACTAATTCCCTGCTTATTTTTAAAACTGTCCGCTATACTAAAATCTAAAGGTTCAGTTTTACTAACAACTTTTTTAAGTACTGGAGTAGAAGCTTGGTCTAGCCCAGAATGAGCTAAAGTATTTATACGACTTTTAGCCACATCAACTTCTTGATTAAAACTAGTACTTAATTTGGCGACTTGAGCTTTATTGGCTGGAGTATTGAATTTAGGATTAGCTAAAACCGAACTAATGTCTTGAGCATGTACTAAAGCATACTGAGCAGCTAGTTTATTTCTTTCATTAGAATTAATAGTGGTATTAACTTTAACATTCTCCGCAATAATTCTAGCTATATATAAAGAATTATTTGGCTTAGCCTTAACTAAAACTTGCTGACTTAATAGACTTCCAACAATAAATAACAAAACAAAAACCCCCAAAGCATAAACTGGTCGGCTTATAACTTTAGAGAAACTATTTAAATCAATTAATAGTTTTTTCCAAACAGATAAAGATTCTGCTCCTGAATTAGAAACTTGGGCTAACAAAAGTTCTCGGTTAATACTAGACCACCTTTGATTAAGCTTAAGCTTTTTAAAATTATGCAGTTTGGAAATTAAATCAGAATTAGTCATGCTATTATATTTACTAATTTAGCGATGATAGCAAGTAGAGTTTAATCTACTCTCATCTTCACTATAGTATACGCAAAATAAGCAAAAATGTTACAATTTATTAGACTCCTTTTCCTGCTCCACTAATTCTCGTAAAGCATTCAAAGCCCGATGAGTAAGCACTCGTATATTTCCTCGACTTTTTCCAATAATTTCAGCAATTTCCGATAAACTAAGGTCATTAATAAATTTCATGATTATAAGCTCACGATATTCTTCTTTTAAAAAAGGCAATTTACTTCTAATTAATTCTAAATCTGCCTCTTGATCTAGGCGATCAGGAGTACTTATACTATCATCCTGAATTTCAATCTTGTGTTTTTCATTATCTAAAGAAGTGGTAGCTTTAAGTTTGTTTCCAGTAGCCCGATAATAATCTATAATAGAAGTACGAGCAATCTTATACAGCAAGGCCCGCAAAGTCTTGGCATCTTCTAAAGTTTTATTCTGAATATGATTCCAAGTCTTTAAAAATATCATTGAGGTTAAATCATTAGCCTCTTCCTCACTACCAATTTTAAAATAAACAAAACGGTTAATCTCTTTAACATTATCATCATAGGCTTGGACAAAGGCCTGTTTATCGCGATTTTTTAAGCGACTGATAATCTGTTTATTCTTAAATTTTTTTACTAAATTTATAGACATTTATATAAATGTTTTATCCGTAACTTATTATTTTTAACTTATATATGACAATTTATATAGTAATTTATGTTAAGCAAAAATGACCGGAAAATCTTTTAGCTTTTACCCGCCAATATATTTTTGCTTATTTTATGCTTTTCATACTAACAAAACTAAAGGCAAAAAGCAAGGATAAATTGATAAATTTTTTCTATTACAAAAGACTAATAGTACTGATTAATAATATCTAATTTAGTATGCTACTATTTTCAATTAGAGTACTAAAGAAAACCTAATTTTAATATTTAAAATTATTGATTTACTAGAAAGAATACTATTATACTTTTAGATTACTCAGTATTGTATTTAATTAATTTAAACTAAATTTGAACTATTTTAATGACTAACAGCTTAATAATGATAAATTATAGTTTGAGCCTACACTATATAATGTATAAGATCTTGTCTATAAATATTCTTGATTATCATGAGTATTGACAACTATCTAGTTAATAACTATACTTAAGTCTATTGTATAGTAGACTTAAGTATGATATTTAACTTCCACCTATTTATTTAAAATATTTAAGTCTAAGGTATATTAGACTTAAGTACTAAACATTAATAAAAATGAGTAGTAGAAACGCTTTTAAAACTAAAAAAACCTTATCACCTATTTGGCTCTCAGTATCTGAAGCCGCTATTTTGGGGGGGGTACAAGGTAAAACTATCAGACGAGCAATAAAAGCTGATCCTAAACTACATTATAAAATAGTTAAAAATCGCTACCAAATTAACCTAGCTTCCCTATTAATTTTTCTACATAAAAACACTAAACTAAAAAATAAGCTATACAACTTTGGACTAGGTCAATACGTCCAAGAATGGAAAAGAATAGAACTTAATAATGTTAAATAAATTATTAGCAGAGCTTTAATATAAAAAACCACTCCGGATTCCGACGGAGTGATTTTTATTTTTTGACTTGATATCTGTCTTAATATCTATTTAGAGAACAGCGTCTTTGACTGCTTTAGCTAAACGAAACTTTACGACAGTCTTAGCTGGAATATGAATGGTCTCGCCAGTAGCTGGATTACGACCTTCACGAGCTTTACGATGAGCTTTAACTAGCTTACCAAATCCAGGAAGAATACATTCACCAGAACCTTTAACTTCTTTATAAACAAATCCTGCTAAAGTATCCAAGAAACTAACAGTTTCTTTTTTACTTAATCCAGTTGCTTCTGCTAAGGCACTAATCATTTGTGATTTAGTCATTTTTGACATAATTTTAACATGAGGATTATTATTAGTAGCTAAAGACTACTTAATAATAATACCAATTAATAATTATTATTTTTTAAAATTAAACATTTATAGCTAAATAAATTTTAGCAGGTTCTTTATTTATCGGTCTTATACACCGTTAATTTTAAGAACCTTAATGTTTATAGATATATAATAGCACAATAATAAATATATGCCAATAAACAAAAGGAAAAATACTAAAAATTAATTTAAGGGTATAAAATTTACTTCTTACTCAGATAATATTTTCTCTTAGCGTCGCTAAGTCGCTCAATAGCATAACGTAAAGTAGTGCGAGACATCTGCTTATAATTTTTATCTAAAAATTTTAAAAGTTTATTCTCTCCAATATTTTTCCCAAGCTCCCTAAGCATCCAACCTACGGCTTTATGTATTAAATCCTCTTCATCATTTAATAGTTTTTTAGCAATTATAACGGTTGGAGTGCCTTGACCATTCTTAAGAAAGGTATAAGTCGCTAACATTGCTATACGACGTTCCCATAGCTTAGGAGCTAGAACTAATTTATTTAAAAGTTTTACAGCTGAAGAGTGAGAGATATTTTGCTTGCCCTTTTCCTGACGTTTAGTCTTCTCCCAGAGAAAATCTCCCAAAATCTGTGGAGCAGATAAATCTACTAAGTCCCAGTTATTAACTAGAGCTATATTTTTTAAATAAAAATCTACTATTATTTTTTTAGATTTTAGCTGAGGGGCTTGTCTGTATTGTTCAATTAAAATAAGTAAAGCAATAAAACGAAACTCATGTATTTTACTATTTAAAAGTTTAGCAATTTCTAAACTATTTAGATCTAAATATTTTTTAGAAATTAGTCGTTGACGGGACACTCGTAAACCTAAAAAAATATCTCCAGCTCCATATTCTCCCAGGCCAGTCTTAAAAAATCTTTGCGAAACTAAAGCTTGTTCACGATTGGCATAGTGATCTATCTCTTGAGTTAAACAATTTAAGGAGGACATAATATAATATAGCTTTAATAATTTAAGCTGATACTTATTCAAGTATATCACAATCTACTCTGATGGCAGTATAAATTAATAAATTAGATATTAAAAAAAACCGACTGATATAGCCGGCTTTCTAATATATAGATAATTTACTTATCAAAACTCTACCGTTTAGCTTTCACTCTATCTTTATCGCTCAAAAGTTTTTTACGTAAACGAATACTTTTAGGAGTAATCTCTAAATATTCATCTTCATTCATCAAACTTAAAGCTCGTTCTAAGGTTAGTTTTAAAGGTGGAGTTAAAATAATTGCTTCATCACTACCTGAAGCTCTAACATTGGTGAGTTGTTTTCCTTTAATAGGATTAACCATTAAGTCATTGCCTTTAGCAGCATTGCCAATAACCATACCCTCATACACTTCAGTATTAGGGCCAATATATAAAGTCCCTCTATTTTGTAAATTCCACAGAGAAAAAGCTAGAGTTTTACCATTAGTCATAGAAACCATAGAACCCAATTTATTCTTTTCAATTTCTCCAGCATAATCTTTAAAACCTAAAAAGTGTGTACATAAAATACCCTCCCCATGAGTATCAACTACAAATTCATTACGATAGCCTAGCAGGCCTCTGGTAGGTATTTCAAATAAAATTCTAGCTTGACCATTATGGCTTTTCAGATCTAACATCCGTCCCTTGCGTTTAGACATCTTAGCAATTACTACACCAGTTAAGGTATCAGGAACATCAATGGTAAGCTCTTCAAAAGGTTCTAATTTTTTCCCAGCTTGTTCTTTAATTATGGCTTGAGGTTGAGAGACTTGTAATTCATAATTCTCTCGCCGTAGATTTTCTAATAAAATAGCAATATGTAATTCCCCCCGACCAAAAACTTTATACTCATTAGTATTGGAAAAATCAATTTTAAGACCAACATTAACCTCTAATTCCTTTTGTAAACGTTCTTTGATCTGACGATTGGTAACAAACTTTCCTTCTCGCCCTGCTAAAGGAGAATTATTAACTAGAAATCCCAAAGAGATAGTAGGCTCATCTATTTTAATTGCTGGTAACGGACTCTGCTTTACTGACTCGGCAATAGTTTCTCCAATATAAATATCACTAAGACCAGCCACCATAACAATATCTCCAGTTGAAGCTTCGGTTACTTCTTTACGGCTTATTCCCATAAAAGTAAATAATTTAGTGATTTTCCCCTTACGAGTACTACCATCTAGATCTTCAATATACACCGTCTGAGCAGCCGAGATTTTCCCTTTGTAGATTCTACAAATTGCTAAACGTCCTAAAAAATTATCATAAGCTAAATTAAAAGGTTGGGCTGATAAAGGCTCAGTTTCTAATTTAGGATCAAAAGCAGAAGGTACTTGTTCTAGAATCAAATCTAATAGTGGATTCAAATCTGTTGACTCATCACTTAGTTCTCTTTTAGCAATACCTTCTCTAGCAATAGTATAAATGACTGGAAAATCTAATTGCTCATCACTAGCCTCTAAATCTAAAAATAACTCGTACACCATTTCTAATACTTCCTTAGGTCTGGCAGCAGGTTTATCAATTTTATTAATAACTACGATAGGTTTTAAACCCAGCTCTAAAGATTTTTTTAAAACAAATTTAGTTTGTGGCATTGGACCTTCTTGAGCATCTACTAAAAGTAAAACACAATCAATAGAGCGTAGAATCCGCTCTACCTCAGAACTAAAATCAGCATGCCCAGGAGTATCTACAATATTAATTTTGGTATCACGATAAAAAATTGAGGTGTTCTTGGAATAAATAGTTATTCCTCGTTCCTTTTCCAAATCATTAGAATCCATACTGACGTTATCATCAATTAGACCAGTTTGACGCATTAAAGTATCGGTTAGAGTTGTTTTACCATGATCGACATGAGCAATGATGGCAATATTACGAATTTCCATAATTTAAAAATAAATAAACTAAGATTTAATTATAATTTTACTTTAATTAAAAGTGAGGCTAATAAAAAAATTACGCACCTAACGTAATTTTCAATTAAGTCTCTAATAGAATACACTATTTTTAGAAAACAGTCAATAATTTCAAAAAATGAATATATAAATTATTAAAAACACTCGCTGAGCTAATAGCAAAACGAGTGTTTTTAAAATCTTCTACAGGTTGTTAAGCGCGTTTAACATTAACCGCGTTCATTCCTTTTGGAGATTCTTCTGACTCAAAAGTAACAGTGTCACCTTCGTGAAGTTCGTTGAATTGGACATCAACCAAAGCATTGCTATGGAAGAATAAATCCTTTTCTTGGCCTTCAACGCTAATGAAACCAAAACCTTTATCAGTCAAAGTTTTAATAGTACCAGTCATGGAAATTAAAAACTTAAATAAATAAAGTTGCAATCTTATAGGCTTTTGAAAATCGACTACTTTTCTAATCACGTATTTTTGCACAAGAATAAGCGTAGCATATACAAAAATATAAGTCAAGCTGTATAAATTTATCAGCACTTCTATATTAAACTTAAATCAATTTTTAAAAAATAGCCCTAAAACATGTATAATATATAGGTAATTACACATATAAAAATAGGAAGTATTTTTGCTCCGCCCTTAATAAATGAAAAGTTTAATTTAAAAATTGTAGCACCTTTATCCTAAACCATTTTAAATATTTAGTTAAAAACAAAAAAGCGGAGAAGCCTAACTTAAAACTAAGGAGCTTACTCTACTTTTTATACTACTTGCTCTAAGCGCTATAAGTTCAAAAATATTTCTATTAAACCAATTTTTAAGCACTTAACACTTTTTTTCTCTCTTCATATTCGCTTTGAGATATCTCCCCTTTAGCATAACGCTCTTTAAGTAGTTCTATAGCCTTAGCGCTTGGCTGGTGTTCACCATGTTCTGAGACTTTATCACCATGCTGATGAACTTCGTCACGATATTCATCGTCGTGATGATCGCCATGATTATGCGGACAAATTCCTGCTCCTTTGATAAGATAGAAGACTAACCAAATAATTAGAATCCAAAGAATAATCATCATGATCCAGCCAAAACTTGGACCCATACCAAAACCATAATACATCATATTTCTCACCTCCTTTCTAAAAATAATAAATTTAACAAAATTTAAATTATTGCTTAGCTATTCTAACATATTAATAAGCGAATTCAAAATTAAAATCTATCAGTAATCAACTAATCTGAATTAGAAAATAATAAAAATTACTTTTTTAGAATATATGTTATACTAAAAATAGTTAGCAGTATGCTGTAAGCTTTCCTCAAAAAAATATCTTAAAAATAAATAGATTTTATGCAGGTACCTAAGCGAAAAAAAGAAACCTATCACCCTCCTAAGCCGGATCCTTATATTACTCAGAATAAATTTGAAGAACTAAGTAAAAAATTAAACAGATTAAAAACTATAAAACAACCGCGGGAAGCTAAAGAAGTTAAAAGACTAGCTCTAATGGGCGATTTTTCCGAAAATGCTGGCTATCAATTAGCTAAAGGACGTCTGCGGGGTTTTAATCAAACTATTTTAGAGATTGAGAATCAACTTAAATATGCCGAAATAATTCCTGATAGTCAAAATAGTAATACGGTCAAACTAGGAAGCTTAGTTAGTATAGAAAGCGCTCAGGGTATTAAGACTTATCGTCTATTAGGCTCTGTAGAAAGCAATCCTGATGCTGGTATTATCTCTCACAACTCTCCTCTAGGCTCAGCTCTACTTAATCATCAATTAGGAGACATCATTAGCCTAGAGTTAGACTCTGGTACTAAAAAATACAAAATAATCAAAATTGAATAAATATTTTAACAATTAGAGATATTTATTTTTTTAAGACTCTGTTAGTATTAATATTAAATACCTTATATAGAAGGCAAAATCCACTCAAAGCAGTTATGGCAGAAATAGCGGTTAAAATATAGAACACTATTGACCAAAAACCAGATAGATAATAGGACAATAACAGGAAAATGATGGCCAAAATCATTCTTATTAAACGATCAAAAATACTTTCAT
The DNA here is from genome assembly GCA_964588465.1 of uncultured Gammaproteobacteria bacterium. Taxonomy (GTDB): domain Bacteria; phylum Patescibacteriota; class Patescibacteriia; order Patescibacteriales; family UBA12465; genus UBA12465. Next base: position 109,077 of record CAZPPL010000002.1, on the reverse strand, counting down.
TCTTTTTCATATTTATTTCATTAATAATATATAATAATTAATTATGACCAAAACGGCGGCAACGGCTACTATACTCTAGTAGAGCGTTCTGCAAGTCCGCAACTTTAAATTCTGGCCAATACTTTTTAGTAAAATATAATTCACTATAAACTGATTGCCAAGTTAAAAATCCAGATAAACGTTGTTCACCAGAAGTCCTAATTATTAAATCCGGATCTGGTAAACCAGCAGAATCTAAATTCTGTTCAATTAAACTCTCAGAGATTTCTTGAGGTTTTGTCTTTTGAAACATTATTTTTTGAAAGGCTCTAACCAGTTCATCGCGACCGCCATAACTAAAACAAATATTTAAAACTCCATTTAAACCCAAGCAGGTTTTTTCTTCGGTTTTTTTAATATCGGCTTGCATAGAAGAGCTAAAATCACTAAGACGTCCAAAAAAATTAATCTTAATTCCCTTCCTTATTAAAGCTTTAATTTCTTGATTGATAAAAATCTTAAACAATTTCATTAAATAATTTACCTCTTCCTTATTACGTTGCCAATTCTCTGTAGAAAAGGCATAAACGGTTAAAACTTTAACTCCGGATTTAAACACTGCTGTACTAATTTTTAAAATATTGTCTAATCCACGACGATGTCCTTCTAAAATTGGTAAATTATGTGCTCGAGCCCAACGACGATTGCCATCCATAATAATTCCCACATGCTGGGGAATAATATCGCTAGACGCTAGGGCACTAGAATTATTATTATTCATATCAATTCAATTTAACCATTTAAAACTCAACCAAATACCAAGTATACCCCCTATAAAACTACTCAGAATAGAAAAAAGTGAAAAGGTACCCGCTCCTAAAGCAATAGGAATATAGCCACCAATAATTCCACCCCAGATCATGCCTAATATCACTACTTTCTTATTCATACTTAAGTAATTATTTATTTAAATAAATTGTCTGGGTAGGAAAAGCCATGGCAATTTTTTCTTGTTCAAATTTTTCCTTAAGTCGTAGATGCAAGGTTTGATTATAGTCCATATAAGCATTATAGTCTCCAGTAGCCACAAAATAGACCACTTCAAATATTAGAGCGGAGTCACCAAACTCTTTAAAATGTGCTCGGGAAAAGTCTATTTCAGGAATATCATCAATGATATTTTTAACTAAATAAGGAATTTGTTTCATTTTTTCTTGACTAGTGCTATATACTACACCAAAATTAATTACTACTCTACGCTTTTTCATGCCCTTATAATTATGAATTTTATGAGCCAATAGATCCGAGTTAGTTATAATTATTTCTTCCCCATTCAAAGCTCTTAGGCGAGTAGTCTTAAAACCTATTTTCTCTACCGTACCCATAGTTTCATTATCATCTAGAACAATAAAATCCCCTACCTTAAAAGGTTTATCAAAATAAATAGTGATAGAGGCAAAAATATCACTTAATAAACTCTGAGCCGCTAAAGCAATGGCAATACCACCAATTCCCAGTCCAGCAATTAAAGAATTAATATTTATACCTAAATTGGACAAAATTAGTAATAGGGCTAACAACCAAAGAATTATTTTTAAACTCACGGATAATAGAGAAAAAATATTAGCTATTTCCGCCTTATTCTCTACCTTCTTCTCTACCCAATATTTTAACAAAGCTTGCAAGAAAATCGTAAGTTGATTAAATATTACTATAATAAATAAAATATTAATAATATTTAAAATCAAAATATCTAAATTTAACAAACGACTGGACAACCATAGAGCAGAAATCGCATAAAAACTAAAATGGATTGATTCTCCCATTTTTACTAATTTATCATCAATATCAGTTTTGCTATGTTTACTTATTTTCTCTAAGCGAAACCATAATTTATTTTTAATGAGCTTGAAAACAATAATAAGTATAAAAAATATGGCTAAAGCCCAAGCATACTGGCTCAAAGTATTGTTATACCAATAACTCCCCCAATTTAAATTAGCTAAAAAATTCATATTTTTTTAATTATCAAAATCTATTAATTCAATATCAGTATAGCATTTTATGTTTTTAAAAGTAAATATATGCACTCTAAGTTTTAGCTATTCTAGGCACTATATATGTCTAAATTTATTGACAAAAATACTGACTTTATGCTAAATTTTAATTAGTGATCTTTAACAAGCTTAATTTTTCTCATATCATATTTTATTGGTTTATCTTAGTTCCTTAGTCTTAGTTTAATTTTTTTTAAAACTAGGGGCCTGGGATAAACTAAAAAACTAAAAAAATGAAAAAATTTAAGTTAAAATTTGGCTTTAGAAGAGAGAGAAGAAGTAAAACTCAACTCTTAAAAGCTGAAGAGTCTCTACTCCTAGAATTAGGGAGTATTGAGACCAGGCATCTCAAAATTGAAGATGCCCTAAAAATGAAATATTGGACCTTGGAAACTAAACTCCAAGAATCCAAGAGTAAAGAATTAATCATAGAAGCCAAACTACAAGCTTCTATGAACTATGTGGCTATAATGAGTCATGACTTTCGTCGGTCATTGGCTAATATAGTTATTTTTTCAGACCTGCTATTGACGGGTTCTGAAAATTCTCCTAAAGACGAAAAAAAGTTTCTGCAAATCATTTGTGATACAGCAGAAAAACTCTTAAGTCGGATGGAGAGTTATCTTCTATTTAGAAAATTAGAAGATAAAAGAATCAGTTTAAAGAAAGAACCCAAAAGGGTTTTAGAACTGATTAAAGATATTAAACAAATATTTTTCAATCTTCGGATTGAAAAATTATTGAAAATATCTTTGAAGAGCCCTGGTTTAGGGCAGAAAGAGATTTTATTAGAAAAAAATCTTTTTCAATCCGTTTTGGAAAATCTTATCCAGAACGCTTTAGAGGCTGATAAAGAAGCTCCAATTCTCATAAGTATTTATGAGGAATCGGAAAAATTTTGTATATCCATAGAAAATTCGGGAGAAGTTCCCCAGGATATACAAAAAAGCTTGTTTGAGAAATTCTCTACAAGCAAAAGGGACGGTAATGGTTTGGGGTTGTATAGCGCTCAAATTATTATTCAGTCCCATGGAGGGGTGATAGAATACGTGCCATTAGCTGGTGGCACGAAATTTATAATAGAACTTCCATAAAAAGATCTACAGGCTGAGATGAATTTATTCATTTTGGCCTTTTTTAAAATAATTTTTAATTATATAAAAAGCCAAACAACAATTCAGCTTTACTTCTGAGACTGAAATGGCCATAATATAAGAGTCTGAAAATAAACTAAAAATTACCTCTTTAATTTCTTTACTTAAATAATAACTTAATAATTAAAAATAAAATTTATGGCTAGAATAATTGGTCAAGGATATTCCTTCAATGATGTTTTAGTGGTACCAAAATATAATAAAGTTTTATCCCGTCGTGATGTTAGTTTTAAAACTCAAGTGAGTAAGAATTACCAAATTGATATTCCAATTTTAGCCGCTAATATGGATACAGTCTGTGAGCATAAAATGGCAATTGCCCTGGGAAAACTAGGGGGACTAGGAGTTATTCATCGTTTTCTAACCATTAAGCAACAAGCTAGAGAAGTGGAAAAAGTTAAAACCCATAAATTAATAGTAGCGGCAGCGATAGGGGTGAAAGACTATAAAGAGCGAATTCTAGCACTAGCTAAAGTGGGAGTGAATATTATAGTCCTAGATGTAGCCCATGGCCATTCTAAGAGAACTGGTAAGACTTTAGATTATATTAAAGCCCATTACCCTAAAATTGATGTTATGGTGGGAAATATCGCCACCAAAGATGCCGCTGAATATTTTATTAGTAAAAAAGCTGATGCTTTAAAAATTGGTATTGGTCCAGGTTCAATGTGTATTACTAGAATTATGGCTGGAGCTGGAGTTCCTCAGCTAACGGCAATAATGGACGTTTACGAGGCTAGCCAAGGACGAGTGCCTCTTTGCGCTGATGGTGGACTTGAAAGCTCTGGTGATATAGTTAAAGCTATTGGGGCTGGAGCTAATTGTATTATGTCTGGATCATTTTTTGCTGGAACTCAGGAAACGCCGGGGAAAATCATAACTATTGAAAATAAAAAATATAAAGAATATCACGGTATGGCTAGCTATCTAGCTACTATTAAAAAAATGGATTTAGACGGTTCTAAAGTTAAAGAAGTGGTACACGTAGAAGGGGAACGGATTAAAACTGAATATAAAGGACCAATAATGCCAATTATCCATAAACTACTAGGTGGTTTGGCTTCAGGCATGACTTATGTAGGGGCAAAAGATATTGAATCTTTAAAAGGCAAAGCAGATTTTATTAGAATTACTGATGCTGGCTATAATGAGAGTAAAGCTCATGGTTTGATAAAAAACTCTAATTAAATATATACAAAAAAAATAGAGAAATTTTTAGATAAACAATAAATAAATTAAAATCTCAATTCTAAATACTAAATACTAAAAAATAACTTAAATAAAAACTTATAATTTATATTTAGCAACTAGATTTTCATAATTAGTAATAGCTTTTTGCATTTTTTGTTCGCAATAATGCATCTTATCTATAACTATTTGCTTGTCAGAAGGTAAATTATTTAGATAGTCATTTATTTCTAAGGCTATCTTTTTGCTATGAGTAATTAGCTCTGTGATAGGCATTACTTGATGATATAAAGCATAATCATAATTAACTTTTAGCTTGATACCTAATAATTTTTCATTCAGATCGTTTTGCCTAGCAATAGCCTGTTGACGCGCCGTTTCTATAGTTTGTTTATCATGATAAAACTTATTAAGTTTAGCCACTTCACTGGTCTCACAATATTTTTGAGCTGTTTCATTATCAAAATTAGTGCTTCCCTTTTGCAAGTCTAAAAAATATTTAACTATTTCTATCTGTTTTTCCTTAAGCCTATGCTTTTTATTTTTAAATATAAATATATTAGTATTAATCCTATCAATTTTGTCTTTATACTTTCCGATTAAAGTATGAAGATAATTCTTTAATTTATCATCTATATGGTTCTCTTTAATTTTATCCACCTCTGAGTCTGCTTCAGCATTTATATCTTCAACTCTAAAATCTTCTGTAATTGTTACTGAGCGTTTTTTGTCTTCAGCTGATAAAGAATTCAACTGATCAACAAACTTATTAATTTCTTGATAATCATGTCGGTCATTATTCAAACTTTCAATAGCCTCCTTATTTTTCCGCTTATAATATAAGTAGCTACTCTCGGTCCACTTAAAATCAATCAGGGCTTGGCTGATTTCGGTAAGTTTATCTTTATTCTCTAAAGATTTATTATTTAAAATACTTTGTTCTAGCTTATTTCGTAATTCCTTCTTAAGTTCAGCTGTAAGCAAAGTTATATCATACTTATCTTCTAATTTTAGAATATCATCACTTAATATAAAATTATCTATGTGCTGAGGATAATCAACTTGGGAAAATATATTTTTTAAACTTAATTCTTTTTGACAAGTCTCTTCTTGATTTTCTGTACTCTCTAGACGCATTTGTTTTTTTTGTTGCTCTAAACTAATTAGTTGCTGATCTAAAGCCTGTAAGTGTTGTAGAATTTTATCAAAATTTAAATCACGATCACTAATCCCCTCCTCGTCTTGAGTTTTATCACTAAATTTTAAATCTAAATCTGGAAATTCTTTATCTAAAAGAGTTTTAATATTACTTATACTAAGTATTTTTTCCTCAGCTTGAAAATCATCTGAAGTTGATTGAACCAAATTATAATATTCTTGTAATTGTTGTTTAAGACTAGTTATAGCGTTTTTTTCTTGTTCAATCTTAATAATTTTTTCCTTAATTACTGTTAACTCGTCTGGGGTAGATTTTTCTTGTAATTGAATATCAGAAACATTCTTTTCTCTAACCTCTTGATGATCTAAAGTGGAATTTAGCTCTTTATTTAATACCTTATTTTCGTCAGACATATCCTTTATATTTCAATTTAATATTTTTCTCTAAATCCTCACGCTATATTAAAAACTTATAAAATAATTAATATCATATTACTATATTTTTGTCAATAAAATTTTATTCTAAAGGTAAAGACAATTTCTGTTAATATAAATATCTTAAAAAATTAAATTTTTAATCTAGATATCAAAGCTTTGTGATCACTAACATTTTCCATGAGCTTAAAGTCTTCTACTGAAATATCAGGACTGATCATAATTGTATCTACCACTAATTTAAGCCAACTACGGCGATGTAACTTGGGATCAATAGTGGATAAAACCGACTCAGGAACAATATCTATTAGCTCATTAGCTAAACTATCATAAATATATTCACCACGACTATTATTAAGGTCGGCAGTGAAGATTAAAGGATTTTTCAAAATTCTTAACTTAGAGATTAAACGTTGTAGAAAAATATCAGAATGTTCTAGTTCTTTAATATCTTGCAAATTATCCAATTGATGATCAGTTAATCCTGGGCTAGCGTGGTCAACAACTGGAAAATGAGTGGTAGCTAAAGTTAGAGTTAATCCGTCGCTGAGTTTAATCTCAATGCTTAGCAGAGTATAGGTATATGAAAACCTATCTTGAGGTCTTTTCCCTTTATGAGAAATAATATTATTTATGGTGCGCACTGGAATGCTTTCCTGAGGATTGTCATTATATCTATATTTCTTTATATTTACAATTGGCAATTTGGAAAGAATCGCTGGCCCTTGTGCATCTTCTTCTGAATCTTCTTGTATAATTATAAGTGGAGCAAAAGCTAAATTATACTTTAATTTAGAAGCAATCTCTTTAACCTTTGTATGCATAGCTTCCTCCAAACAAACTAAATCTGGTTTTTCCTGTTGAATTAATTTAAAAACGGAATCTAAATGTCTATTTCGTTCAACATTTAGATGAAGTATTTTTAGAATCATAATTATTTACGATTTATTATTATCTCGCTAACCTCCATATTCTTAGGGAGATCTAGGGTTTGTTTCAAGGCCACGGCAACATCTTCCGTTTTCATCCATTGACTAATATCTTCAGTATTATCAACTCCGGTAGCTTTCTCAAACAACTTAGTTTTAAATCCACCAGGGCAAAAGCTAATAACTCTAGATTTGGTCCCTTTTAACTCTTCTCGCAGATTAGCACTAAAGCCTCTCATAGCCCATTTAGAGGCACCATATACCGTTTGGTTCACATAGCCTTTTAAACCGACTGATGAGGCGACATTAACAATATCAGTCCCATCTTTATTAATTTTCCTAATTAAACCAGAAACTAACATAATAGCCGACTTAACATTAGTAGACATTACTCTATCAATCTCAGCTTCTGTAATCTCATCAATTGATTGGATAGACAAAACCCCAGCACAATTAATAAGGGCTTCTAGGGGCTCGTCCCTATTAATAATTTCTTGGACTGCTGATTTAATTTCTGAACATTTTTGCAAGTCACAAAAAATATTTATATCGGCAAACTCGGACTTAGCTCTAGATATATTGATAACTTTTTTCCCTTCTTTTTGATATAATTTTGCTAATTGTAATCCTAAACCGTCACTAGCTCCAGTTATTACTAGCATATTTTTATAATTTAATATATTTTAAGTCTAATTTATAAAATTTAATATATCCTTAGGAGCATCAGCTATATTGGCTCGGCCAATCTCGCTGTTATTAAACCCCCAACCATAACTAACCAGTATAATATTATTATCTGACAGTCCTACTTCATTAGCTACTTTATAGTCTATCGTCCGATCACCGATAGATAACACCTCACTGGGTAAATATTTATTTTCTCTTAATATATTATTCAATAGATAACTTTTTCCGATTTTTTGATCTGCACCACAATATATATTTTCAAATAGATCTTTTAAAGCAAATCTTTCCAACCCAGGGATAACCACTGTGCTGTAGGTGGAAGAAACGAGATATAGTTTATATTTTTTAGCCAATTTTTTAATTACTCTGGAAATACCAGGAAAAATACGGTCTTGCTTTTGAGACATCTCTTGTTTATAAATTTCACTCACTTTAGAAAAATCTTTCTTTTTAAGACCTAAATTATATTGACATTCAATATAATTATAGCCATATATTTTTCTAAAATCCTCAATAGTTGCTGGGCTAGGAAGCTGAAAATATTTACAAATCTTTTGATAGGTTTCCAGAGCACTAGCAAAAGAATTAAGTATTACCCCATCATAGTCAAATATAATTGCTTCTATCATATTTCAAAATTTAATAACACCCATTAATATTATAATTATAGAATATATTGACGAATAGCGGCTATCAGCCCCGGCCTATCCTGACCTGAGAAACCATGATCACCGTCTAGTGAACTTAATTTTAATTTGGAGCTAAGTCGGCTCAAATCTACCTTAGCCAATATTTGGTCTTGCCTGGCTTCAATAACTATCACTTCAGTGCTTTGGGCTAAAGCATTATATTCTTGAAAGGGTTTAATTCTTTTTCGTTCCGTCCAATATTGAGCTGGAACGATTCTCACTAATCCGTCTAAAACAGGGAGAGTGGAAATTCCCTGTAAATTAATATGGGCGGTAGGTCGGGAACGATATCTGTTAAGCGTACGTTCTAAACCCATATCAAAGACTGGAGCTAGCAATAATACTTTTCTAATACCTTTTGGCCTGGCCATAGCAACTACGATGGTGCCCTGCGAATGAGCAATAAGATCAATTATGGCCTGAGGGTTAACAATTCTAATATCAGCTATAATTTTATTTAAATCCTCTATCTGAGAACTAAAGGGACAAATAGTGAGGGTTTTATTCTGTTTATCAATGCTATAGTAGTTAAATAATACTGATTCCACTTCAGGAATTGACTGAGAAATATCAGTAAAAAGACCACGATCATCTCTCTGTACTCCAGATCCATGGGAATAAACCACAAAATGATTATTTTTAGACATAATACTTAAATTTCTAAATATATTTTAATTTTATTATAATTGATTATTATAATATTGCAGAATTATACCATAATCTTGAAACTATAGTAATAAGAATAGATGGGACCTAATGGTATCATAAATTTTTGTATTACCTATTAAGATAAAAATTACCTTATTATAATCCAAAAATAATTTACTAAAAAATACTAATTAAGTATTGACTTATTAATAATTTTAATTATTTCAAACGTAATAAAACCACTCCAACTATAATAAGGGTTATCCCTATTAAATTCCAAGATGATACGTGTTCTTTCCAAATTAAATAACCAGCTAGAAATGCTAAACTATTGGTAAGGGCGGTGGTAATGAACCAAATAGTAATAAATTTAGGTGCATTGGAATAGCTCCAAAGAAATAAAAACTGAAATATTAAAATGAGAGGAATAGCATAAATGAGACTTTTAATAATATTCTCTCTTAAAAGAAAAATCGTTCCTATTTATACCAAAGCTGCTATGGTTATTGCTATTATGTAGAGAGACATGAGAAATAATAGTTATTTATGAGGGCATTACAATAAAAAAATTTAATTTACTATGATTCATTTATTTCTAAATATTCTACTAATGATGAAAATCTTACTAGAGTTTTTTAGAATCTCTTTATAACTTAAAGACAAAAATTGCTTAATCAATAGAATTAATCTTTTTAGTCAAATAATCTTTTAATCGTTTATGAGCAGTTTACCGAATATAAAGCCGAAGATTACATCAATCTGGCTAAATCGCTAGAAATAAAATTTAATTCTTCAACTAATGGATTATCAGGCCACTTGCTAATAATGATTGCTATGACGTCAATATAATTTTTTAAGAACTTTTCTTTATCGGCACCAAATTCACTAAAAATTTGCTCACCATCTTTTTCATAATCTTGAATAATCTCTCTAGTGTTAGCTAGAGTATCAGCAGACTTAAGAAGAAGCTCGTCTTTTGAGAAAGTTTTTATATGATCTCTAGCTAATTGTTTTCTTTCTTCCCAAGGAACTGATTTGTCTGTTTCGGTAACTGCTAATACTAAACTGGCGACATTTTTACCAAAACGATCTGCTATCATTTCAAAACTTACCTTCTTCTCTTTAATACTATCTTCAACAGTATCATGAAGAATACCAGCACAAATTACCTCATCATCAGCACCAGCACGCGCTAAAATCATTCCTACAATAAGTGGATGAGTAATATAGGGGATATCCTTGCCTTTACGCTTTTGTTTTTGATAGACTTCATGAGTTTTAGTAGCAAATTTTATAGCTTGTTGTATTTTAGATAGACCTTTCATATTTTAGAATAATTATAAAAATAAGCTTAAAAGTCTAGTAAGATAACTAGAATTATTAATAAAAAATAATGAATATTGAATAAAAATGACTTTAATCTAAACCTATATGATTATATAATAAGCTTAATTTATAGATTATACAAATTATATGAATCTCTATTAATATAAAAGATAAAAAAGATTATGGACTAAAATAATTAGACCCATAATTATACATTAGGGATGTTTAAGTATTATAGAGTACATTATACTTTATCATTTAAATCAATCTTAATCGCCTTAGCATTAATTATAGCATCACTCATTTTTTGATAAGCCGAAGCTAAGATTCTCTGAAAGGTGCTCTGTGAAGTATTCATTTTTTGAGCACAAGTATTTTGATCAAAACCTTCAATATTTTTTAAACGTAGAGCTTCAACTTCTTCAGCCCTCAAAGTAATAGTTTCTAGATTGCGCAAAGGTACCCCTTGAGGCTTAAAATTTCTAATCTGAGGATTAAAAGAAACTCTACGGCAAGCTCTTCTGCGAGACATATATTAAGTAGCAAATAATAAATTAAAAAAACTAAGGGCACTAGTAACCCTCAGCTTTCTATTGATCCTGACTACGAAAACCACGACCACGGCCAAATCCAGCTTGAGTATTTCTTCCTGATCCATAACCACGGTTAGATACTTGCTCAGTATTACTACCACAATTACCAGCTCCTCGGCCAGTGCGAGGTCCTTTTCCCTCAGGACCAGTTCCATCAAATCTTGGCATATTATTATTGTTTTAATAATTTATAATTAACTTTCGACCTTTATGATTATGAGTATATACCCATAATAAAATAATGTCAAGGATTTAATAAAAATTATTTAAAAGGGTTTAAACAATTTGTCATTTATTTTAATATCTACAATCATTTTTTATTCCTCCATTCTGTATTAATTCTTTTTATTAATTTTATCATTAAATAACTTGTTTTATTATACCACCCATTTTTATCAAAATAATTTTTTTAAGATTGCACTCACCCACGATTCTTACCAAAACTTAATTAAACAAAAAAAACTCAGTCTAAACTGAGTTCTTTTACTTCTTGATTAACATTAGACGAAATATATCGGTCTACTGCACCAAAAATGTGTTGGCTCCCGGGGTCGGATTCGAACCGACGACCAATTGGTTAACAGCCAACTGCGCTACCGCTGCGCCACCCGGGAATATTAAATTATTTTAAAAACGAATATTTCTAATAAAAATATCATTAATATGATATCAAACTATCCTCTAATGTCAACACTAACCAGGATAGTAATATATTAAAACTAAATTAGGGTTAAATTAATAATCTCTTAATTTATCCAAACCCTTAAACTTCCGAATCTTTTCTAAAGCTTTAGATTCAATCTGACGAATACGTTCTCGAGTGACCTCAAATTCCTGTCCAACTTCCTCTAAAGTATGAGCCACGCCATCTACTAAACCAAAACGCATTTCTAATATTTTTTGCTCTCGGGGTGATAATTGAGCAACAATATTTTTCACATAATTCTTTAATAGTTGCAAAGCGGCGGCTCGGTCGGGCGTAACATTTTTGACATCTTCAATAAAGTCTTCCAGGGTAGAGTCTTCCCCATCATCACCAATGGTGGTCTCCAGAGATATAGTATCTTGAGATATTTTCATAATATAACGCACTTTTTCTAAAGTCTCTCTCATCTCCGAAGCAATTTCATCAGCTAAAGGTTCGCGACCTAATTCCTGAATTAGACTACGTTGAACCTGATGAAATTTATTAATATTTTCCACCATATGAACTGGAATACGAATGGTCCGCGATTGATCCGCTAAAGAACGCGTAATGGCCTGACGTATCCACCAAGTGGCATAAGTAGAGAACTTATAGCCCCTACGATATTCAAATTTCTCCACAGCTCTAAATAGACCAATATTACCTTCTTGAATTAAGTCTAATAGACTCATGCCTTTGGCCCCAGAGAATTTTTTAGCAATAGAGACAACTAAACGTAAATTAGCCTCAATAATTTTTTTCTCGGCCTCACGATCTCCTTTCTCCTTCCTCTTAGCCAATTCTACTTCTTCATCGCCAGTTAGTAGAGGAACCTTACCAATTTCTTTTAAGTACATCTGAATAGAATCCGTACTTAACTTTGACAAATCAATATTTAAAGCATTTTGACGAGCTAAAGCCTTGCCAGTAAGCGGCGGCTTAGCAGCCTCTACTTCAATAGTATCCAAAATTTTGCCAGAATCCTCTAAGAGATCAAGACCATTTTTCTGTAATTCTCCTAAAAAAACCTCATAATCATAAATGTATTCTTCCACTTCAGGAAATAGATACAAAAGCTCAGTTTCGGTAACAAAACCCCGCGAGTGTCCTTTATCAATAAGCTTCTGCATTTTTTCTGGACTGGGTTTCAGTACCGACTTAGCCTCTTTTACTAATGATTTAAGCTTAGTTTTTCGGACTAATTTCTTAAGCGATTTTTTAGAAGTCTTTAAAACGGTTTTACTAGAAGATTTTTTAGTCTTAGTTTTAGACTTTAGCTTAGCTTTTACTACTGACTTTACTCTTAACTTATTTGGAGGCACTACTTTAGTATTTTTATTAGATCTTGTCTGGGGTTTTGTTTTAGGAGTTTTGGCTTTAGAAAAATTTTTAACCACTGGAGTAAGTCTAGTAATTTTTTTAGTTTTTTTAGCTTTAGACTTAAGCATATTTAAGAAATAGTTAGATTTTTTAGCTTATTCATTAATTCAGCCAATTCTTCACTCCTACCCGCTTGCTCGGCAGAACTAATGGCTTGTTGTAATTTTTGAATTTTTTTCTGCTTAGTATATTTTTGTAATTCAGTAATAATATTTATTACCTCAGCTTTGACTTGTGAAGATTCGTAACTATAAAAATCTTTCTCACCTAATAGAATTAATTTATCTAATAATTCTTCAGAACCATTAGCAATTTCCACTAAATAGATTCTAAAGTTTTTATAATCTAAACTAGCTTCCTTATTATAATAAATTATAAAATCCTTGTAAAACTGTACCATACTAGCACTAGGCAAATCTTCAGGCACTAAATTACTAACGCTATAATTAATAAATTCAGGAAATTTTATTAATAATGCTAGTAGCGATTCTGCTAATTTATCTTCTCGGCTAGTTTCTAAAATAGGAGGATTTAATTCTTTAGAAATTTTAGTCTTAATTGTAGCTCTATTTTTATTTTGCCATTTTATGAATTCTTCACGAACATCTGTCTCAAAAAACCCTAAACTTTCACTAATCCTTTTAAGCCAATAACCTTGCTCAGTTTTATTAACCACTAAATCAATCATTACAAACATCTTATCACGAATCTGACTTTTATTATCTAAAATATCTAAATCTAAATCAGCGCTAATCTTGAAAAAATAGTAGTCTAGCATAGGTTTAGCCTCCAGAATAGCTTGCTTTAAATCATCAGGCTTATTCTGCAAACATTCATCAGGGTCTTTATAGTCAGGCAAAACAATAATTTTTAAATTTAATTCTTGAGCTAATACTGCCTTAATTCCTCTATCAGTAGCTAATTGACCAGCTTTATCCATATCAAATAATAGTGCTACATTACTAGTGAAACGTTTTAGAAGTTTAACTTGATCAGCGGTTAAAGCTGTGCCCGAGGAAGCGACTAGATTATTAAAACCGTGCTGATGACCAGAAATGACGTCCATTTGCCCTTCCACTACAATAGCTAAGTCTTGTTCCCTAATAGCAGTTTTAGCTTTATTTAAACCAAATAGGACCTTACTCTTATCATATACTTGAGTCTGTGGACTATTGATATATTTTCCCACTTTTTCACTCCGATTTGAAGCTGGATTTATACGAGCGGTGAAAGCAATAATATTATCATTAACTCCCCAAATAGGAAACATAATTCTATCTCTAAAACGATCATAATAACTACTTGGCTTAGAGTCGTAATTCCCTTCCGTGGCGGAATTCTTTTTCACGCTTAAACCAGCAATAAAAATTTCTTCATCAGTATATTTTTTTCCGCTTAACGGTCTAGCTTTCAGAAAAGTATATAATCTATCCCAAGAATCTGGACTATAGCCTAATCGCCAATTTTTAATAGTTTCCCAAGATAATCCGCGTTGTAATAAATAATTTAAAACCTCTTTTCCTTCGGCTTCAGTTATAAGATGAGCATAGTATTTGCTAGCCAATTCTAAAATATCTAAAATACGATTTCGTTTAGAATACTGCTGAGAATTTTCATATTTTAAAACTACTCCCGCCTTAACCGCTAATAAACGCAAAACTTCAATAAAACTCAAATTTTCTTTTTCCATGACAAAAGACAAAACATCACCTCCTCGTCCACAACCAAAACAATGCCAGATCTGTTTATCAGGAGAAATAACAAAGGAAGGGGTCTTTTCATTATGAAAAGGACAAAGAGCTTGAAAATTAGCTCCCACTGCTTTTAGGGGTATATATTCACGAATAACATCCACAATATCCAATTTAGATTTTATCTCTTCAACTTGACTCATATAATTTTAAATAATTTAGCAATCTAAACCTTAGACCTAACTAGAGCCTGCAAACGTTGCTTCTCTCGCTCTACTAGTTCTCCATCATATTCAGCATTATGACGTTTATAGCCAGAATAACCTGGTTTCTTTTGATCTAAATGTAGATCAAAATTTACTATTTTTTGGTTTAAACTATCTGTAGTAATATTAACATAAATATGAAAACGAGGGTAAGGGTCTGAACTTAAACGGCGAGCAAAACTCTCAGCCTGGCCAAAACGTTCTGGAATAAAAACATAAGCCGCACGCCGCAACCAAATATTAGGATTCTGCCCCAATTGTTGTAAATTAAAGGAAATTTTCATTCTTAATATTTTTAAAAATAACTAATTTATAAATAGTAAAATTCCAAAAACCAATAGCTAAATTAACTATAATCTGAGCTAAAATATACCAAATTCCATATCCATTAACCAATAAATGCATAAACCAGGCATTCATAGCCAATCCCCACAAAGCATTTATCAAATATATAGATAACTGATGAATTATCTTACCTTCATAATGATTACGAAAAGTCCAAAATTTTTGTAAAGAAAAACTAACAAAAAATGATAAAATAAAAGCTAAACTGGTGGCCAGAGTTATGGCAATTCTAATCCAACCATGGAAAACAAATAATAATATTAAATCTGTAGCACCAGCCAAACTACCTGATACTATAAACTTAATTATGGCTTTATGTTTATCACAGAAAGCATATACTCGAGAATAATGCTTAGAAAAATAAACTCTAAATTTATTATACCAAGCAGAAGTTGACAACATATATTATATTAGAAAATTATTATAGCTAATAATTTGATTAAACTACCAACCAATTTCCTGTTTAATCTTGCTCCAATTATAACTACGAAGTGCCCAATTGACCAGTTGTTCACTCTGTAGAAATCTTTCATTTTTACTACGAGCGTGTAAAACTACGGCAATCATTGGCGGACCACTCTTGCCTTGTAATAAACCTACAAAAGAATAACCAGCTTCATCAGTATAACCAGTTTTACCAGCCAAAACCTTAACTGAATCTTTAGCTGGATCAGCCAAGAGATAATCAGTGGACTCAATATTCTTAACTCTACCACCTAGAGTTTTATACCTATAACTAGCCAAAGTGGTAGCTCGCCTTATCTCTGGTCGTTTAAAGGCAGCTTGAGCCAGTAGAGCCACTTCCCGAGCAGTGGAATAATCACCAGAACTTAAACCAGTAGGCTCAGTGAAATGGGTATTAATTAATCCCAATTCTTTAGCTTCAGCATTCATCTCTTGAACAAACTTTTTCTCACTTAATCCAGTTGATTCAGACAGAGCCATAGTAGCACCGTTATCAGAAGCCACTAGACTAGTATAAAATAGATCCCTAACTGTAACTCGCTCTCCTAGAAATAAATGTAACTTTCCTCCTAAAATATTATCAGCAGGAGTAATTTGGTATATTTTATTCCATCCTGGGTTATTCTTTAGAAAGATTATCGCCGTCATAAGCTTAGAAATACTAGCAATAGGTTGTTGTTCATTAGCCTCTTGAGTAAACAGAAAAAAATGATTATCAGCTAGTAGTAAGGCTCCGCGTTTGGCAGACAGTTTAATAACACTAGTATGCGGTTTTAAATTAATTAAAACTCCATTGATCTTACGGATCACTGGCACCCTAGTGAAACTAAGCCCTAAAATAATAATCAAGTTAATGATAATAGTCCAAAACATGAATTTAAAATTAATTACTCCTTCTGGAGTAGAGCCTTAGAAACTAGATCAGAAGCATGTAATTCCTCATAATCTGGTAAGTTAGCTACTTCGGTTAGACCAATAAAACGAAGAAAATCGTGACTCACGGTATAATAATTCTCCTTCTTCGTATTATTAAACTTTTCTTCAATTAAGCCTCGCAATAATAAATTACGAATAATTAAACTACAATTAACTCCACGAATCATTTCCAATTCTAATTTCGCTATAGGACTGCGATAAGCAATAATAGTTAAAGCTTCTAAGCTGGGGATAGACAATTCTCCACTGGTTTCTTGATGTAAAAAATTCTTAATTAAATCAGCATTATCTCCAGAAGTCGTAAGCTGATATTTATTATTATTTTTAATTAAACGCAAACCTCGTTCACCTCTATTGTACTCCACCTCTAACTCTTGAAGAGCTCTCTCTAATTGAGGAATTTTAGATTTAGTTAAAGTCGCTAGCTCTTTGATTGCTAGAGGTTTTAAAGAAACAAATAATAATGATTCTAGTTGTGATTTTAAAGACATAGCTATCTATATTAATTAGGACGTAAAATATTAATTTCACTAAACAATTCTATTTGCTCAAAAATTAATTTTTCCTGTTTAACTAATTCTAAAACTGCTAAAAAATTAACAATTATTTCATTTTTAGTAGCTAATTTACTAAGCAAACTAGAAAAATTAAACCTAGCTTCAGTTTTAAGCATCTGTTTAATTAATAAAACCTTTTCCTCAATATTAATTTTTGCTTCTAGCTGAGTTTCTAATAAAACATTTTCTTCTCGTTGACTCAACTCACTTAAAATTTTTAAGAATTGCTCCTGAAGCGTACTAGCCTTAATTTTTGCTGGAGCTCTAAAACTTGGTAAATTAAATTTAGTAGGACGATTCTTAATTAGGGGCGGTAGAAATAAGTGATGTTTGCTGGCAATTAATTCTTTAATTTTTAAACTAGCAGCTACAAATTCTTTATACATGTGCAACTGCTGGGCTAAATTATTACTCTCCTCTTCCTCAACGCTGGACAAATAAGGCAAAAGAGCTCTGGACTTAATAAGTAGTAGTTTGGCCGCCACTACTAAAAAATCTGCCAATTCTTCAGGATTGATATTTTCTGCCCTCTTAACATAACTGACATATTCATCAGCAATATGAGCTAAAGAAATATCGGTAATATCCATTTCTTGGTCTTCAATTAAAGTTAATAATAAGCTCAAAGGCCCAGAAAATTTGTTAATCTTAAAATCCATTATGATTAAGGTTTAAACTTAAAAAGTCGTCCATTTAAACACTGATAGCCAGCTTGATGATGGTAATTACCCAGAAGATAAATATCTGACCCTTCCTTAGCTTCAGCGCTACTAGCTAAACGAAAAGTGGCACATAATTTAAAATTACGATCACTAGATTTTTTATAAACAATAATTTGCTTACTACCAGGATCAATTAGAGTTTTAGGATCTAAATAAATTCCTGGATCGCTTTCTAGGGCTTCCAGACTATCAGGTAATTTATTATAATGCTGATAATAACTATTAACTGCGCTATCTAAATTACGTATATTATTGGCAAGCTTTCCATCCAAACGACGAGCCCGAGTTATCTGAGGAGATTCCACAAAAAACCAAGAGGCAATAAAGATAGCAATAACTATAATAAGTGACACTTTAAAAAAATTATTAATAATTGGATCGGGCTGATCAACTCTTTCACGTTTAATATCATAAAAATAAAAAGAAAATACTGCACTAGAAATCAAGAAGACTGTTAAAGCTTTAAGTATAAACCGGCTAGTAATCTCGCCAGAAAGAAAAGTGTTGATAATTCCAATCAATACTCCCAACACAATAAGTGAAGAGACTAATAAAATAAAATAAGTAAGCCAACGACGAAGTCCAAAATCTTTAGTTAATTCTCCCCGGCGTAAACCGATATTAATTAGGTGGACAATAAAATAAAAAATTGGGGCAGAAATTATTATAGCCGAGATGGCAAACCTTAATTGACTATTAACATTAGCTGGATAATTAATCAAGCTATCAATAATACTTTTATCAATGATACTAAAAATAATCATACCTAGCGATAGAGATACAAAAATCAAAGCTACCAGTGATAGTAAATAATAAAAAGTATATTTAGCGTTATTTTGCTTAGACATATGTAAAAATGTTCATAGTTAACTTCATATAAAATTAGAATTCCGCTTTCTTGGGAGTTCTAGGAAAAGGGATAACATCGCGAATATTAGCCATACCTGATATATACATAATTAAACGTTCAAAACCTAAACCAAATCCAGCATGTTTTACCGAACCATATTTTCGTAAATCTAAATACCAAGAATAATCTTCTGATTTTAAGCCCAATTCTTGAATCCTCTGTTCCAAATTAGTTAAACGTTCTTCCCTTTGACTGCCACCAATAATTTCTCCAATACCAGGAACTAACAAATCCATAGCGGCCACTGTTTTTTTATCATTATTAAGACGCATATAAAAGGCTTTAATTTCTTTAGGATAATCCGTAACAAAAATTGGTTTCTTGTATACTTTATCCGTTAAATAACGTTCATGTTCAGTTTGTAAATCAATTCCCCATTTAACTGGATAAACAAACTTCTCTCCAGATTTAATCAAAATATCAATGGCCTGAGTATAACTAATTCTAACAAATTTAGAATTTACAATATTATGTAAACGTTCTAAAATCCCAGGATCAATAAATTTATTAAAAAATGTCATTTCTTCAGGTAACTCTTTAAGAACATAGAAAATTAAATATTTCATCATTTCCTCAGCTAAATTCATATCATCTTGTAAATCAGCAAAAGCTATTTCTGGTTCCATCATCCAAAACTCTGAAGCATGCCGAGTAGTGTTAGAATTCTCTGCTCTAAAGGTAGGTCCGAAAGTATAGACTTTATTTAAACCCATAACTAGCGCTTCCGCATTCAACTGACCGCTGACCGTTAAACCCGCCTTCTGAGAAAAAAAATCTTGATGATAATCAACCTGTCCCGACTTATCTCGAGGAACATTGTTTAAATCTAAAGTAGTAACCTGAAACATTTCTCCAGCTCCTTCGGCATCGCTAGTAGAAATAATAGGAGTATGGATATAGGAAAAACCTTGAGAATTAAAAAATTTATGAATAGCAAAACTTAGAACAGAACGAAGACGAAATACCGCCGAGAAAGTATTACTACGTCCCCTAAGATGAGCAATAGTCCTTAAGAATTCAAAGCTATGCCGTTTTTTCTGTAAGGGATAGTCAGGGGCAGCTAAATTAATAATTTCCACCTTATTAGCTTGAAGTTCAAATTCTTGACCCGAAGCTGGCGAAGCAATTAATTTACCACTGACCTGGAGAGAAGAACCAATACTAATTTTTTCTAGTTCGGAAAAATTACTTAAATTCTTAGTAAGCACCACTTGCAAGCTTTTAAAGAAGGAACCATCATTTATTTCTATAAAAGCAAATTCTTTAGAGGAGCGGACAGTACGCACCCAAGCAGCGACAATAATATCGGCATTTAAATATTTTTCTGTTTGACGGTATAGAGATCTAATTAAAGTGATAGACATAAAAGTTTAAAAATTTTAATTTATTTTAAAGGTTTAGTGGGCCGAAGACTAATAGCTAAATCGGTTAATTGCTGAGGATCAACCTTACCTGGAGAGTCCATCATCAAATCTCGTCCCTGAGCACTCTTGGGAAAAGCATAAATATCGCGAATAGAATCCCAATCATTTAAAACCATAAGAATGCGATCAATCCCCGGAGCATTACCACCGTGCGGAGGGGCGCCGTAGGAAAAGGCCTTAATCATTGCTCCAAAACGATTTTGTACTTCCTGAGAATCATAACCAGCTATTTTAAAAGCTTCATACATTATTTTAGTAGAATGATTACGTATTGCCCCACTGGAAACCTCAAAACCATTTAATACTAAATCAAATTGATAAGCTAAAATATCTAAAGGATCTTTATTTTGTAAAGCCTCAAGTCCCCCTTGGGGCATAGAAAAAGGGTTATGTGCAAAATCAATGCGGTCGGGCTCAAGTTCAGAATAATCATACATGGGAAAATCCACTACCCACAACCAAGCGGCTAATTTATTATTTTTAAGACCTAATTTATCAGCTACTTTATTTCTAATTATTCCTAGTACTCGGCAGACAGTTCGCCAAGAGCCACTAGCAAAAAAGATTATATCACCTTCTTTACCCTCGCAAACTTCTATTATCTTAGATAATTTTTGAGAATCAAAAAATTTAGCAATAGGAGAAATAACCTTTCCTGATTTAATAGCTAAGTAAGCCAAACCACCAGCTCCATGCCTCTTAGCCAGCTCTACTAATTCATCAATTTCCCGACGACTAAACCGAGCTCCACCATCAACTTTTAAAGCATGAACTACTCCTTTATCAGTGAGCGCTTGATTAAAAATAGTAAAATTACTATCACCTACTAAATCACTAATATTTTTAATAGCTAATTCAAAACGTAAGTCTGGTTTATCAGAACCATATTTTTCCATGGATTCTCGCCAAGATATTCTTTTAAATCTGCCATCTTTTCCTAAATTTACTAATTTTTTTTCACTAAATTTTTCAGTTATTTCTTTCATCAAAGGCTCCATAAGTTCCAAGATATCTTCCTGCTCCACAAAACTCATTTCCATATCTAACTGATAGAATTCTCCATAATGTCGATCTAAACGCGGATCTTCATCACGGAAACAAGGGGCAATTTGAAAATATTTATCTACCCCTCCCACCATGAGTAATTGTTTAAATTGTTGCGGAGCTTGAGGTAGGGCATAGAATTCCCCAGGATATAAACGTGAAGGAATTAAAAAATCACGAGCACCCTCAGGAGAAGAATTAGCTAAAATAGGAGTTTGCACTTCCAGAAAACCTCTAGTATGAAAATAATGACGAATATAAATAATAAAATCGTCTTTAGTCTTTAACATCTTTTGTAATTTGGCTCTACGCAGGTCAATGAATCTATATTTTAACCGCAAAGTTTCGTTAGCTTCAGCTACCTTAGTTTCGTTAATTTCAAAAGGCAAGGTTTTACATTCACTTAAAATTTCTAATTTGTTAGCAATAATCTCTATAGCTCCAGTAGAAATATTTTTATTAAGCATCTCAGTGGGGCGGGATTTAACTTCGCCACTAATTTTTAATACCCATTCATTATGTAATTTTTCGGCCTGAGCACTAAGTAATGGCTCATGTTTAGGATCAAACTTTATCTGAATTAAGCCATAGTGATCACGTAAGTCTACAAAAATCAATTTTCCATGATTACGAATACTATTGACCCAACCACTCAAAACTACTTTTTGACCAATATTAGAAGTATTTAATTCTCCACAAGTATGTGTTCTTAACATAAAAAATTAAACGAATACTATCGTTTTTAAACAAAATTTAATATTTTTATATAAGAATATTACCTTATTTTAGAGATTAAAGCAAGAGAAAATAATTGATTATATAGCCCAATAAAACTATAAATTACTGACAAAATTCTATAAAACTATGTAATAATTTACCTAAATCAGTAATTAACTTCTTACTAATTCTTAATTTTAAAACTTGATTAAACTCGTTGTTTATCATAAATCTAATAATCTTTACTAAATTATCAGATACCGCCAACAAATTGTCATTTAATTTAGGACCAAATAGTTCTAGAGTTTGACAAGAATTACATACTATCCCTCCACCAGATAAAGAGAAAAAATTTCCTCCAGATTTAATAAGTTTACCACAATCCAAGCAATTATACATCTCTGGCTGGTAGCCTAATAATGATAATAATCTAAGGATAAAATAACTTAATATTAATTCCCCGGATTTGGTACTTACAGAAGAACCTTTATTTAAAGAATCAACCCTACTATCAAAATTATCCAATAAATCTAGATAATTACTCAATAAAAGAAATAAAGGTTCATCTTGCTGCTCTTTTCCAACTAAACGATCAAACAGGCTAATGCCTTGACCAGCATAATATAATTTATTTAGATCATTTCTAATACCTATATAAACCTTACGCATTATGGAACTGCCAATATAGTCATATCCTCTACCAGGGATAATCATAATATCCGCTAAAATTAGGGGCTCAATATGAGCGGCTAATTTAGATTGTAGTTTTTGGGTACCTCGAGCCACTAAATTTATTTTACCTAAATCCCGACTATAAACTGTCACCAAGGAATCATTCTCCCGATAAGCTTGCCTATTGATAATTAGTGCTAAAGTATGTTTAGTCTCCGGCATATTTATTCTGATTTCTATCCAAATAATCTTGTAAAATAATGGCAGCAGCTATCTCATCACGACCCGCTTTATCCATCTTATCTCCCTCTAGAGCATCCGCAGCTAAACTGCTTAAACGTTCATCAAATAATTCCACTCGTCGCCCACTACGTGCTTTCAGTTGTTCATAGAAATTGAGCCAAGCAGGATTATCATTGTCAGCACCACTCATTTTACGGGGATTACCTAAAATAATAATATCAATCTCTTCTTCGGTAATAATGTTTAAGACAGCCGATAGACTAGCTACAGTTCTAAAGGGTAAAGCTAAATTAACCTCGCTATCAGCGGTGGCTAGACCTAAACGTTTTTCGCCCCAATCAACTCCTAGATATTTTAGAATCTTTTCCATAATTATTTAGTTAAAACTTTAGGGCCAGAAGAGGTAATGGCCAAAGTGTGTTCAAAATGAGCACTTAAAGAACCATCCTCAGTTAAGATGGTATATTTATTATCCGCCACTTTGACTGGCCAATCTCCTAAATTAATCATGGGTTCAATAGCAATAACCATTCCTGGTTTTAGAACTACATTCTCTGGAGAATGTTCATTAATCTCAAAATTAAATATATCCGGCTCTTCATGGGCCAAATAACCAACTCCATGTCCAACTAAATCGCGAACTACTCCATAACCCTGGCGTTCAGCATGTTCTTGCACTGCTCTACCAATATTATTAACTCTAACTCCAGCCTGAGCAGCCTTAATACCCAAATCTAGACATTCTTTGGTAACTCTTAATAATTTGCGAGCTTTAGAACTGATTTTCCCTACCCCAACGGTTAAACAAGTATCAGTAAAAAAACCTCCATGTTTAGAATGCGGATTAATTGGACAATTAAATTCTTTACGCAATTTAGAATTAATTGGCCACTCCATACCAATATCTAAATCAACAATATCTCCAGAAGAAATAGTACGCTGAGGCCAAGCCGCTCCATGGACTACTTCATTGTTAATAGAGATACAGACTGTAGAAGGAAAAAATATTCCTTCTCCCATAGGATAATTTTTAAAAGCAGAATAAGCACCAGTAGCAGCAATTAACTCATTAGCTAAATCTTCTAAATAGCCAGTACTAACCCCTGGCTTGGTCTCGTGAGCTAAACGTTGAAGAATTTGGGCTAAACGTCTACCTCCTTCTTCTATCGTTCTTATTTCATCTTCAGACTTAAAATAAATCATAAAATTACTTAGATTACTCTTCCCATTTTAGCCTAGGGAGGTCTTTTCCTTTTTATTTACTAATATTGACAGCACTAGGAATAGCCCTAAGAGCGAAATCATACTTAGTGGTGCTAACCAAAAAGGAAATTCTCTACCAAAACCTTCCAGTATCATTAAAGCTCCCAAGACTCCAATGGCATACATAGCTCCATTTTTTAAATAAGCAAATTTAGTAATTAGATCCACTCCCCGTACAGTTAATTCCCTAACCAACCAAGCCCCTAAACCATTACCTATAATAATAAGAGGGACACTGACGGTAAAGGCAAAAGCTCCAATTACTCCATCAATAGAAAAAGAAGCGTCCAGTATCTCTAGATATAAGATCTTGCTCCAAGCACTCATATGGGCTCCTAATAATTGTTTTTCTTTTTCCTCCGAGTTCTTCTTAAAACCGTCAGTAATAAAGAAGGCGGAAACTCCAATAGTGGCGGCTAGGCTTAATAAAGGATCATGTTTTAAAGATAAATAAACAATAGCAGTAGTGAGAATTGAAGCTAAAGCATAAAACCATACACCTTGACGATGTATAAAGCCCTCTACTAAAAAAGCGTATTCTTTCTCTTCTAAAAATAACCAGGATAGAAATACTAGAAATAAATAAATACCCCCACCCAGCAGTAATAGAGGTTTAGACTTGGCAATATAGGCCACTACCTCTGGACTACCTGAAAAAGTAGAAGTGAAAACCTGTATAACTGACAAACTAGGATTAGCCATCCAAACAATAATAAAAGGCAAAACTCCCCGCACTACAAAAACTGCAAATAATAAACCCCAAAATAAAAAAATCTTTCGATATTTAGGGGACATGGTCCGTAAAACATGAGCATTAACTACGGCATTATCTACACTGCTAATAGTTTCAAATAAAGCCAAGCCTAGAATGATGACCAGTAAATTCCAAAACATAGAAAATTATTTAAATAATTTCAAATGCGACCTAACTTTAGCCGGACCAGTAGCCAAACCCGTGGCTTGTAATTTAGCAAAACTATTTTTTTGTAAACGACTAGCGGCTGGGCCTGAACCTAATTTAGACATTTTACTATAATTTAGTCGTGCTCTGGCTGCCATCCCACGTTGTGAGGGTCTAATACCAGAAGAACGCAAAGACATTCTAGAAGTTCCCACTCTATTTTGACCACTTATACTCACTCCACGAACATCTAACTGATTATTAGGATCACGATTGATTATCCTATTTCTTTTTGTTGGCTTAGAACTAAAACCAAACATATATTTTTTAGTTATTTTTAGCGCTTAAAACTTTCTAATAATTTATTTATTTGCTCCAGATCTGTGAAACTCAAACCTAATTTTATTCTATTTCTATATAGATAATATTTATCTCTCCTAACCATCATTAAAGAAGGTTTAATTCCATAACGAATTTTTTGTTGATACTTTTTAATCAACTTTAGAATTAAAGTTTGATTAGCGGAATCTAAATTTTTAAAACTAGGATTAGTACGCATTAGCTTTTCTAGACGCTGTTGAATCCGATAATTTTTCTGGTTGACCAAATCCTTAGTTACATCTTGAAGATTCATAACAATAAAAAATAATTAGATTAATAAGTAATTAAAGTTTTATATTTTTATCATATCACAAAAAAAGCTAACCCGAAAGGTCAGCTTTTAAAATTAGAACTATTAAAACAGGCTATAATCCGTCATATTCGCGCATAGTTAATTGCGATTCAATCTCTTTAACGGTTTCAATAACTACCGCTACTACAATAAGTAAACTGGTACCACCAATAGTTAAAGACTGAATATCAGTGAAATAACGCATAATTAAAGGCAGAATAGCAATTAAACCTAAGAATAGAGCACCATATAAAGTAATCTGATGAGTAATATTCGTTAAATAATCACGAGTATTTTTGCCTGGACGAATACCAGGGATGAATCCCCCTTGTTTTTGTAAATCTTCAGCTACTTGAGCGGGATGAAAAATAACTTCGGTATAAAAATAAGTAAAAGCAAACACTAAGATAAAATAGATTACTCCATAAAACAACTGATTATTGAACAAAGTGATGGTCGCCTGAGCCATATTAGTAACCCAAGCAGTTTTGGCATGCATTAAAAATTGAGCCACCATAGAGGGAAATAAAACTACCGAGATTGCAAAAATAATCGGCATAACTCCAGCCAGATTAACTCGTATAGGTAAGTGAGTATTAGTTCCACCAAAAGTACGGTTACCTCTAATTTGTCTAGCATACTGCACTGGTATATTACGTTGTCCCTCATTAATAATAACCACCCCTACTACTGTAATGAGAGCTACTACTAAAAATCCTAAAATGGTAAATAGCTGAGTTTGATCAAAAGTAATGATAATCCGTTGCACTACTTGAGGTAAAACCGCAATAATACCCGCAAAAATAAGTAAAGATATACCATTACCTACTTTCTTCTCGGTAATGAGTTCCCCAATCCACATTAAGAAAACCGAACCAGCCGTTATAGTTATAATCATAACCATGAGATTAAAAGGGGTAATTGGTCCTAAAATTCCCGCCGAACTATTGCGTAATAAAGTGATCATGCCGTAAGACTGAAAAGCCGCTAAAGGAACAGTAGCCCAACGAGTCCACTGATTTATTTTTTGACGACCAGCCTCTTCTTTTTGCATTTCTTCTATTTTAGGCATAATCATCCCTAAGAGCTGAAAAATAATAGAAGAAGTAATATAAGGGGCCACTCCCATCATAACAATAGAAAAATTCTCCATACCGCCACCAGAAAATAGATTCATTAGCCCTAAAACTTGGTTAGAAGCAAACAAATTTTTCAAAGCTACCGCATTCACTCCAGGTACTGGAATATGAGCTGCTAAACGAAAAATAACTAACATTACCAAAACAAACAAAATATTGTTACGCAAATCACGAGCCTTCCAAATTTGAGTTAGTCTATCAAATATCATATAATCTCCGAAACTATTTAGCTTTAAGTTGTTCAGCTAAACTAGCACTCATTTTAATTTTTTCAAATTTAACTTTAACTTTCAATTTTTCCTTACCCAAGATCTTTACTGGCAAAGAAACTGAAGAAATTAATTTCTTTTGTAATAAAACTGCAGGATTAACTGTCTCCTTATCTTTAAAATTATTATTAATCATCTTAACACTTACTACTTGATTATTGGGTCTCAATGATTTAAACCCCCTAGATTTAGGAATCTGTAATAATTGTTTTTTCATACCCATCCGCTTTAAACCAGAAACACCAGAACGAGATTTCTGTCCTTTTAAACCTCTAGTACTATAAGTTCCGTGACCCGAGGAATTACCGCGACCAACCCGTTTATTTTTTTTGGCGCTACCTTTAGCTTTTCTAATTGTATTCAGTGATAACATATATTTATTTTTTTAATTCGGTGGTCACCACCTTAGCCTGTTTAGACTCACTCTTACCCTCTTTAGGTTCGCTCCGTCGTAGATTAGCTAAAGCTTCCACTACACAACGAGCATTATTAATTTTACTTTTAGAACCTAAATTTTTACTCGTAATATTTTTTATTCCAGCTAGTTCCAGGACCATTCTAGTAACTCCTCCAGAAATAACCCCACGACCTACTCTAGCTGGCTTCAACAAAATAAGAGCAGCTCCAAATTTATGTAAAATAGTATGAGGAATAGTGTCCTTAACTATCGGAACATTAACCATAGTTTTTTTAGCTTTATTAACCGCCTTATTAATAGCCATAGTTACATCTGATCCCTTACCTAGTCCTACTCCAACATTACCCTTTTTATCACCTACCGCTACACAAGCCCGAAAACTCATTCTTTTACCACCAGCCATGACTCTAGTAACTCGAGCTATCTCTAAAATTCTTTGTTCCATATCGTCTTTTTGACGACCATCTCTACCGCCACGAGAACGCCCTCGGCTATTATCACGACCGCCTTGATTACTATGGGCTGATTTAGAACCATTATTAGAACTACTATATGAAGTGGAGGCCTTAGCAGAAGTATTAGAAGTTTGAGTCTTAGAAACTTCAGACTTAGCTGGAGCCTCTGAAGTCTTTATAACTGGAGTGGTGTTTATCTCAGTTTTGGTGGAATTATCTACTTCTGGGATTGTTGATTTAATTGTTTTATCTTCAGACATATTTTATCAAAATTAGACTTACTAGTTATAGACTAATTAAATTTTAAAATTTTAAACCACCTTCACGGGCCCCTTCTGCTACCGCTTTTACCCGACCGTGATATTTATAAAAACCTCGATCAAATACTATTTTAGTAATCTTTTTAGTTTTAGCTTTTTGAGCAATTAATTGACCCAACTCTTTACTAGATTCAATTTTTCCAGAAGTTTTTTTAACTTCATTTAGTTTCGCGCTTACTATAGTAAGTCCATTTATATCGTCAATCAATTGCAAAAACATTCCTCGGTTAGAACGAAAAACACTTAAACGGGGGCAAGTTGCCGTACCAGAAACTTTAGCGCGTACTCTACCGTGACGACGGGCTTGTCTTTGATTTTGTACTTTAGTCTTATCCATATTATTCAATTACGAATTAGCTGGTTATTTTTTACTTAGTTTTAGCAGCTGTTTTACCAGCCTTACGTCTAATTATCTCATCCACATATTTTATTCCCTTACCTTTATAAGGCTCAGGTTTTCTAAATTTTCTAATTTGAGCAGCACTCTCTCCCACTAGAGCCTTATCAATTCCCCAGACACTAATAATATTTCCTTCCACTGTGATAGTAATTCCTTCGGGAATAGTAAACTCTACTGGATGAGAAAAACCTAAATTCATAGTCAATTTATTGCCACTCACTGTTGCTCTATATCCTACACCATTAATTTCTAATTTTTTAGTAAATCCCACACTGACCCCCTCTACACCATTTTTTATTAAACTCCACATAAGTCCCCATAAAGCACTGGAGTTTTTAGCTTCAGGATTAACTGGTGCTACTATAATTTCATTATTTTCTACTTTAACCTTAACTGCCGGATTAAGCAATAAGGTAAATTTACCTTTAGGTCCAGTAAAAACAATATCCTTAGGACTGATAACAATCTGTACTTGAGGAGCTAATTTTATGGGTAATTTTCCTAAACGTGACATATATATAATATTATAATGAATTAAGATATTTCTCCTAAAACTTCCCCGCCAATTTTTTGTTTTTTAGCTTCTTTATTAGTCATCAAGCCTTTAGAGGTAGAAATAATGGCTATTCCAAAATTATTCAATACCGTAGGAATTTCATTTTTATTTACATAAAACTTCAGTCCTGGACGACTAATTCTTTTAATCTTAGCAATCTGAGGTCTACCGTTTTTGCGATACTTCAAATCAATTTTAAGTTCATCAAAATTATTGTGTCTACCATTTAAACCACCAGGAATAATTACTACCTGTTTAATCCAGCCTTCAGTCTCTAAAATCTTAGCGATTTCGTACTTTAATTTACTGAGCGGCAAAAGCACTTCCGATTTTTTAACTGCGGAAGCATTTCTAATTCTTGTGAACATGTCTGCGATGGGATCCATCATATTTTTAGGTTAGCTTAATTACTAATTTTACCAACTAGACTTTCTAATTCCCGGTAAATCTCCATTATCGGCTAATTCCCGGAAACAAATACGGCATAATTTAAAATCACTCATGTAGCCCCGATTACGACCGCAACGCCAACACCGATTAACTTTCCTAGTAGAAAATTTCGGCTTTTTTTTAGATTTGACGATTAATGCTATTCTAGCCATATATATCTAAATTATTTACTAGCTTTTTTAAACGGAAAACCCAATAAACGAAATAATTCTAAACCCTTTTCTCTATCCTGAGCATCGGTAGCTAAACAGACCTCTAGACCATAGCTCTTAGTAACTTCTTCTATCATAATCTCAGGAAAAGCTACATGTTCTTTAAAACCAACCGTTAAATTGCCACTACCGTCCACTGATTTCTCAGAAATACCTCTAAAATCACGCACCCGAGGAAAAGTAATATTAATTAGTTTATCAGTAAAATCATACATTTGTTTGCCTCGCAGAGTAACCTTGGCTCCAATAGTGAGACCAGTTCTTATTTTAAAGGCAGAAATGGATTTTTTAGCCGTGGTAAGAATTGGTTTTTGCCCGCTAATTTCGGCCAAACCTTTTTCTACCTCAGCTATAAATTCTTTTTCTTTCAAATGATGGCCAAAACCAATATTTA
This sequence comes from uncultured Gammaproteobacteria bacterium, assembly GCA_964588465.1. GTDB lineage: Bacteria > Patescibacteriota > Patescibacteriia > Patescibacteriales > UBA12465 > UBA12465. The sequence continues at coordinate 78,727 of CAZPPL010000002.1, read as the reverse complement.
TAACTACTTTAGTTAAATGGGGCACTAGCATTTTATTGTTTAAACCGAATTTTTCTTTCATCTTCGGTATAACCTGTTTATTGTATTTTTCTTTTAATCTCATATAAGCAAAATTATTCAATTATTTCCTGACATTTTTTACAAACTCGGAATTTTTTAGGATTTTTTCCTTCTAGCTTAATTATTTTATGTCCTACTCTAGTGGTTCTACCGCATTTCGGACAAACTAAAGCTAAATTAGAAACATTAATAAAGGCCGGAAATTCAATTCTCTGCCCTGGTTCACCTTCACGCCTAGGACGTAAGTGCTTAATTAATAAATTTAAGCCTTCTATGCTAGCCCGATTAGCTTTAGGCATAACCTGCAGAACTTTTCCAGTTTTATTCTTATCTTTTCCAGCTAAAATTTTAACTTTGTCATTCTTTTTAATATTCATATTTTTATAAAACCTCTGGTGCTAACGAGGCAATTTTTATAAAACCCGCTGTTCGTACCTCTCGAGCTACTGGTCCAAAAATACGAGTACCTCGGAGATCTTTTTTATCGGCATCTACTAAAATAACACAAGCATTATCGCTAAAACGAACATAGGAACCATCAGCTCGCCGAATTTCTTTTTTGGTTCTAACAATAACCGCTCGGACTATATCGCTCTTTTTAACCGCAGCATGCGGAACTGCTGATTTAACCGTTGCTACTATAATATTACCAACATGACCATAACGTCGTTTATAACCGCCTAGAACTCGGATACACATAACTTCCTTGGCTCCAGAATTATCCGCTACTTTTAAACGGGTCTGTACTTGCACCATATAATTACAATATTAAATAAAATTATTTTTGGCTTATTACTCGCCATCTTTTATCCTTACTAAAAGGACGACACTCCATAAAACTGACCTTATCGCCAATCATATATTGATTGGTTTCATCATGAACCTTATACTTACGACTAACTGTATAACGTTTTTGATATTTAGGATGTTTCTTAATCCTTTCCACTAATACTACAATAGTTTTATCTTCTTTATCACTAAGTACTATACCACTGAATCGACGATTAGTAGTTTTAGTTTTTACTATTTTTTTTACCAGATTATCATTCGACATATTATTTTAATTTTTATTTAATACTGTTAAGAGTTTAGCAATTAATCGTTTTATTGCTCTAATTTCTCTAACGTTTTTTAATTGTTTATTAGAATCTTTAAATCTCAAATCTCGTAATTTTTCTCTATTAAGATTCAATAATTTTAACAATTCACTGGCTGTTTTAGTTGATAATTCTTTAAATTCCATATATTTCAAATTTTGCTTTAGCGCTATAGATTCCCTCTAACTAATTTATTTAGTAATAAAACGACATTTAACTGGTAGCTTATAGGCCGCCAATTCCATAGCAATCTTAGCATTTTCTGGACTCAAGCCCGCCATTTCAAACATGATCGTTCCAGGCTTAACAATTGCAACATAATGATCTACTGAGCCTTTACCTTTACCCATAGGCATCTCCCCTCCATGAACAGTAACTGGTTTATCCGGAAAAATTCTTATCCAAATCTTACCACCTTTTTTAACATAACGAGTCATAACCCGACGGGCAGATTCTATCTGACGAGAAGTTACCCAACAAGCACTTAAGCTCTTCAGTCCATAACTACCAAAACTAATATTCAGATTACGAGTAGCTTTTCCGCCTCGTTTACGTTTGTGGTCTTTTCTAAATTTTGTTTTCTTAGGCATTAACATATAGTTCTCAGATTCTTATTTTACTGGGCAATCACTTCCCCCTTAGCCAGTTTTTCTTTTTCAAAAACTTCTCCTTTATAAATCCAAACTTTTACTCCAACCATGCCATAAGTGGTGTGAGCAGCTCCACGAGCGTAATCAATATCTGCGCGTAGAGTTTGTAAAGGAACTTTTCCCCAAACCAACTTTTCACTTCGGGCAATTTCCGCTCCGTTAAGACGTCCTCCTACCATAACTTTAGCCCCTTGGGCACCAGCTCTTTCAATTCTTCCTAAAGTTTGTTTCATAACTCTTCTAAAAGGCATTCTTCTTTCCAAATCTAAGATCATCGCTTGAACAGTAATCTGAGCACTTAAACTAGGACGACTGAATTCTTTAATATTTAAATTAATTTCTCCTAAACGAAAATTCTTTAAAAATGTACTATGTAATTTCTTTTTTAATTCTTCAGCACCATTACCACCTCTACCAATAATTAAACCCGGCTTAGCAGTGCTAATATTAATTTCTATCTTATTAATAGTGCGAACCACTTCCACCTTATCTATTCCCGCTTCTCTAAAATTTTTAATTAAATATCTACGTACTCCAATATCTTGTTTAATATTATCAACATATTTATCTCCAGTTTCAAACCATAAAGACGGCCAAGTCTTGGTAATGCCTATGCGCAGAATTTTTGGATTTACTTTTTTACCCATATGAATTCAATGATGAATGTATTTATAAACTTACCTATGTTTTAAAAATAATTAAACTAACGCAATATATTATCCAGCCTTACGTCTAAACATTTTAGTTTTCTCTCCTACGGCTTTTTTACCTTTCTCCTTTTGAGGTTTTGGAGAATTATTAGCTAAGGATTTCTCTCCTTCTTTAACTAATTTTTCTAATTTCACTGGATCTGCTACTTTAACAACTTTCTTTTCTTTATGAACACTAGCTTTTATTTCAGCCAAAACTAAATTAATATGACAAGAACGTTTACGAATAGAAGTAGCTCTACCCTGAGCTCTAGGCATCCAACGTTTTAAAGTCGCTCCTTCATCAGCCCGAATTTCTTTAATATATAAATTATTCTCTTCTAAACTATAGGTATTAACTGCGTTAGCTATGGCGGATTTAATAAGTTTAGCTACTGGCTTAGCAGCTAACTTATTAATAAACTTCAACTGATCTAAAGCCGTACTAACTGGCATTTTGCGAATAACATTAATCACCAAACGAGTCTTCTGGGCTGACATTCTTAAATGTTTTAAACTAGCTTTTACTTCCATATAATCATTAATTAATTATTTTTTACCCGCGGCCTGAGCCTTGGCTATCTTACCACCATGTCCCACAAATTTACGAGTTAAAGAAAATTCTCCCAAACGATGTCCAACCATATTTTCCACTATATACACAGGTACATGGGTTTTACCATTATGGACCCCAATAGTGAATCCCACCATTTCAGGAGTAATAGTGCAAGCTCTATCCCAGACTTTAAAAATAGTCTTATCACCTGGTTTTAAATTCTTTATTTTATTTAACAGGCGGAGATTGATATAGGGCCCTTTTTTTAAACTTCTAGACATATATATTTATATTATTTTCTCTTCTTACCCCTTCGTCTAATTATTAAACGATTAGAACGTTTCTTCCTTCTAGTCTTAACTCCTAAAGCGGGTTTACCCCATTTAGTCTTAGGATGTTTCAAACCAATTGACTGATTGCCTTCACCTCCACCGTGAGGATGATCAACTGGATTCATAGCGGTACCTCTAACGGTAGGGCGAATTCCTAAATGACGACTACGACCAGCTTTACCTAAAGATATATGACGATGGTCTGGATTACTAACCCGACCAACTGTACATAAACATTCCTTTCTTACCAAACGAATTTCTCCTGAAGGCATTTTTAACTGAGCATATTTTCCTTCCACGCCCATGACGTATATTACATTACCAGCTCCTCTAGCCATTTTAGCTCCTTGACCTGGTTCTAGCTCAACACAACTTACTGCCATACCAGTAGGAATAAACTGTAGAGGTAAAGCATTACCAGTCTTAATTTCAATCAATTCTTGCGAACTCATTATCTGGTCATTAACAGCTAGATCAACTGGAGCAATAATATATCTCTTAGCCCCATCAGCATAATGCAGTAAAGCTAAACGAGCTCCTCGGTTAGGATCATATTCAATGGTCGCTACTGTAGCGGGTATTTTAAACTTATTCCGTTTAAAATCAATAAGACGAGTATGCCGTTTCGCTCCACCACCACGATGTCGTACGGTAATCTTACCTTGAGCATTACGTCCACCGCGTCGTTTTCTAGCTATAACTAATCTCTTCTCAGGAGAAGATTTAGTTATATCTTTAAAATCATCAAAAGTTGCTTCACGTCGTCCCGGAGTATTCGCTTTTACCTTTTTAATACCCATATATAATCAATTATCCATTACTACTAATTATAATTATTAGTTAAACTTATTATTAGACTCCTTCGTAAATTTTGATACTCTCACCCTTTTTCAAGGTAACAATAGCCTTGCGCCAATCTTTTCTCTGACCCTTAATACCTTTGCTAATTACTCTTTTCCCAGAAACATTCATAATATTTACCTTTATGGGTTTAACTCCATAAACTGCTTCTACGGCTTGAGCTACCGCAATTTTATTAGCCTGGTTCCCTACTACAAAAATATATTTACCAAGAGCATTAAGATGAGTTCCTTTTTCAGTAATGACTGGCCTAATTAAAATCTTATAAGCTAAGTTAAAATTGGTGTTTTGAACTAAAGTTTTATTATTATCAGAGGTTTTAGAATCTGAAGTTTTAGAACTTTTAGTCTTAGAACGGGGTGCAGGAGTTTCATATAACTCTTGCATAGTTGGCTTCTTAGTAGGAGCCTCTGCTGAGTTAGCCTTAGATTTAAGCTTATCTGAGGATTTATCTTCCTTATTAGTTTTTCTAGTGCCAAATAAAGCCATATTTTTAATTAAGAATAATTCTTCTCTAATATTTTAATGCTTTGTTCACTTAATAATAAATTCTTATAATTAAGCAAATCTAACAAATTGATATTCTCTACATTAATTAACTTAACCCCACTCAAATTACGACCAGAATACAGGGTTTTTTTATTCCCGTTGTTAATAATGAGAAAATTACGCCGATTATTTTTTAAAACTTTAGTTTCTATATTTACTAATAAATCATGAAAATTCTTAGTTTTATATTCGGAAAAATCTATATTTTCTAAAACTACCATAGTCTTAGACAGTACTTTATCAGATAATACCATAAATAAAGCCTTCTGTTTCATCTTTTGATTTATTTTTTGTTTAAAATTACGATCTTTAGTCGGACCAAAAGTTACTCCACCAGCTCGCCAAATTGGTGAACGGCTGGATCCAGCTCTAGCTCGTCCCGTGCCTTTTTGTTTCCAAGGCTTTTTACCACCACCAGAAACTTCGCTACGATCTTTGGTGTGCGCTAATACTTGGCGACTATTAGCTCGTTGAGCCACCACCGCTTGATGTAGTAATTCATGATTAATTCCGAGACCAAAAATCTTATCAGATAGTTCTAAATCTTTTACCGCTTCAGCTTTTTGATTGTAAACTTTTATCTTTAAGGGCATAGAATTTTTAATTCTTAATCATCTCAATTTTATTTTTTTTGATCGGTTGAAACTGAAACAAAAGTTTTAGACTCTTTAGCCTCTACTTCTAGCTTCGGACTCATTTTTTTTTCTACTTTCTCCTCTACCTTTTTCTCTTCTTTAGAACTATTTTTATCTGTTTTAACTTCTTCTTGGACTTTAATCTCTGTTATTTTAGATTCAGGAGCGATTTCTGACTTAGAAATCTGAGTTTCTTTAATTACTTCAGATTCTACCGACTTAACTTGTTTAATTAGATTAACTTGTAAATCACCTATACCCCGAATAAAAACAAAACCATTTATTGCTCCTGGAATAGCCCCTTTAATGAATAAAATATTTTTGTCTATATCTAAACTCATTATCTCTAGATTGGTGGTAGTTACCTGCTCATTTCCCATGCGACCACCCATCTTAGTACCTTTAAAAACATGCGCTGGGCCTTTAGCCCCAATAGAACCAGGCATTCTCTCCTGATCCTTATTACCATGAGTTTTTTTAAATCCGTGGAAATGGTGACGTTTTATCACTCCTTGAAAACCTCGTCCTTTAGAAGTCCCCGTAACTCTAACTATATCGCCAACCGCAAAAGTTCCTACACTCACCACATCTCCTTCTTTGAATTTACTCGCCTCTGTAGTTCTAAACTCTCTAACATACTGGGGAAAAACTTTAGTTTTCTTATAATGACCTAATTGCGGTTTATGGATATTTTTAGATTTACGTTTCCCATAGGCCAATTGTAAAGCTTCATAACCATCTGGAACTTTACTTTTAACTTGAGTAATAGTACAAGGTCCAGCTAATACTGGTGTAACTGCCATGACTTTATCATCAACCCAAATTTGGGTCATGCTTAATTTTTTACCGCTAATAAATTTCATATAATGCCAATTAAAGAATTTCTAAGGATTCAATTTATAAAATAAAAACTGGTTTCAAAACCAGCTCGAAAACCAAACAATAAAAAACGAAATCTTTTTCTCTTTTTATTTTAATGGATTGTTTTACTGATTTCCCTCCAAATTCAACTAATTTTCGCTTAAACACTTTCTGGTGTATTGAGGTGCATTTAGAGTTATTTAAACCTTCCTTAGTTAATTTAATATTACTTATTTATTCTACTACATTTTTATTTCTACGTCAACACCAGCTGGCAGAGTGAGAGTGGTAAGATCTTCAATAGTCTTAGCGGTCGGATCAATGATATCAATCATTCGTTTATGGGTACGCATTTCATACTGATCTCTAGCATCTTTATGCACAAAGGTTGAACGATTAACCGTATATTTTCTTATCTCAGTAGGTAAAGGAATCGGTCCTAAAAATTTAGCATCACTACGTTCAATAGTTTCAATAATAATCTTAGTAGATTGATCAATAATTTTATGATCAAAAGCACGAATTTTGATTCTGATTCTTTGCTTAAAATCTTTCTCTTCTTTTTTGGTTTCGGACATAGTAATAGTAAATAACTTAAAACTTCTTAATGTCAAAAAATAAACCTTACCAGCCTGCTCTTTAATCTAAAGAGCAGGCCTTAAGTATTACTTTAATATTTTAGTGACTACTCCAGCTCCAACAGTTCGTCCACCTTCACGAATGGTAAACTTTTGTTTATCTTCTAGGGCAATCGGAGCAATTAATTTGATATTTAAATTAACCGTATCGCCAGGCATAACCATTTCGGTTCCACTAGGCAAAGTAATATCACCAGTTACGTCTGTAGTCTTAAAGTAGAATTGAGGTTTATAACCATTAAAGAATGGCTTATGACGTCCGCCTTCATCTTTAGACAAAACATAGACTTCTGCGGAAAACTCAGTATGCGGAGTGATAGAACCAGGTTTACATAAAACTTGACCACGTTCTACCTCATCTTTTTTGATTCCCCGTAATAAGATTCCAGCATTATCTCCAGCTTGGCCTTCGTCTAAGGATTTATTAAACATTTCAATACCAGTAACCGTAGTTTTCTTAGTATCTCTTAAACCGACAATTTCCACTTCATCACCAATTTTCACTATACCTCTCTCAATACGACCAGTTACTACTGTCCCCCGACCTTCAATAGAAAAAATATCTTCTATAGGCATTAAGTAAGGGTGATCAATATCCCGAACTGGATCAGGAATATATTCGTCTAGAGCTTTCATCAATTCCATAATCGGTTCAGCGTCAGGACCACTGGGATTTTCCAAAGCTTTTAAGGCACTTCCACGAATAATTGGTATAGTATCACCAGGGAATTCATATTTTTTTAATAAATCACGAATTTCTTCTTCCACTAAATCAATTAATTCTTTATCTTCCACTAAATCACATTTATTTAAAAAAACCACAATATAAGGCACTCCTACTTGACGAGCCAATAAAATATGCTCTCTAGTTTGAGGCATAGGACCATCAGTAGCGGCTACTACTAAAATAGCTCCATCCATTTGAGCAGCGCCAGTAATCATATTTTTAACATAATCGGCGTGCCCTGGACAATCAACGTGCGCATAGTGGCGTTTGTCTGACTCATACTCAACGTGTGCAGTGGCAATAGTAATCCCCCGAGCTTTTTCCTCAGGAGCAGCATCAATCTCATCAACATTTTTATGAGAGGCGTTCATTCCTTTAGAATTGAAAACAGCCAACATCGCGGCGGTTAAAGTAGTTTTTCCATGATCAACGTGGCCAATAGTACCAACGTTAATATGAGGTTTGTTTCGTTTAAATTTTTCTGCTGCCATGTTTTTGGTGTGCGGCCCCCGAGTTAACGGAGTTTCTTCCCTGAATTAGGAAACCAGCCGAACTTAATTAATTATAATTATTTTTTATTTAAATTATCTAAATATTTTTAAGCAACCTCTTGAGCCTTATCTATAACTTTTCCGGGGATTTTCCAAGCTTTTCTAGCCCCATTTTCTTCAGCCAAATAGGGCTCAGCGTTTGAATTACTATACTCTGATATTTCGCGATTAATTTTATCAGTTACATCTTCTTCTGTCAAATTCTTAGTTCCAATATTTTCTTCTGATCCCATCGCAGATTCTGGTTCGCTCCGAGATAATTTACTAAAACTATTTTTAACTTCAAGCTTTTTCTGGGTTTTAGTTTTTTTGTCTAAAATTAAATCAGTATAGTAATCTAAAGTCATAAGAACATAAGACTGCTCAGAAGTATTAGAATCATAAATAATTACTGGATTATTAGTCTGCTTGATTATTTTAAAAATTTTTTTTAATTGTTCAGAAAACATATTAATTAATTATAATCTAATCAAATAATTATCTTTTACCAATTTTTATCTACATCTCTATGGTCGTGAACAAATTTATTATTTCCTGAAATAATTTCGTAGTCTCCTGAATGGCTAATATCTTTTCTTTATCAGACACTTTATTGTACTCCAAAACTTTATTTTTGTCTACCTCACTAAGGATACTAGGAAATCTCTCTAAGATACTACTAAGAGTCTTTTTAATCTCAGTATTATTAAGATGTTCTATAATAAGTTCTATAAATGATAATATAGCCCAAAAGCTATTAGTATTTAATTTATTAGAACTATAATATTCTTTTAATTCTGGACTTAAATACAATAAATTATTACTCTCCCAAACTCGTCTTGATTTATGATCACGATGAAATTGATCGGTAAATAAGGGAGAGCTAATAAACTTTTGTATAGTTTCTAAGACGTTATTAATATAACTAGTGACTTCCAAACTATTTTCTGTTGAGATTTTCAATGTAGGTATTGAAACCTCCTGGAAACCAGACTCAATAAATTCTAAGGGATTACCATGTTTTACAGCAAAAGCAATTAATTCTTGTTGACGCTCTGGTACAGGAATCGGTTTATCATTTCTACCTAATAGAGAGTCAAAAGAATCTCTATTATTAAGATTTAGCTTTCCAGGACTAAAGGACATATATAATTATTTACCCTGTTTCTCTTTAATCTTTTCTAAAATGCTATTTGGCACTTCGTGATAATGAGAAAATTCCATAGTATAATTAGCTCGTCCTTGACTCATAGAGCGCAAGGAAGTAGAGTAACCAAACATTTCGGCCAGAGGTACTTTTGCCTCTACTAATTTAATATTTGCCCGATCTGACATTTCTTCAATCTGTCCCCGTTTACTACTTAAATCACCAATAATATTACCCATATATTCCTCAGGGGTAGTAACTTCTACTTTCATAATTGGTTCTAGTAGTATTGGACCCGCCTGTTGACAAGCCTCTTTAAAAGCAAAAATAGCCGCCATTTTAAAGGCAATTTCTGAAGAATCAACTTCATGATAAGAACCATAGAAAACCGCCGTCTTAACATCTACCATAGGATAACCAGCGACAGTTCCACTGAGAAAAGCTTCTTTAACTCCTTTCTCAACCGCAGGAATATATTCCCGAGGAATAATTCCCCCTTTAATCTCATCTACGAATTCAAAACCTTTACCAGCCTCTAAGGGTTCAACCCGCAAAGAACAATGGCCATATTGACCTCGACCACCAGTCTGTTTAATATATTTATGTTCAGCTTCGGCAGTTTTAGTAATAGTTTCGCGATAGGATACTTGGGGATTACCCACACTAGCTTCTACCCCAAATTCTCGTTTCATTCTATCTACAATAATTTCTAAGTGAAGTTCACCCATACCAGAAATTAAAACTTGATTAGTTTCTTCATCGGTCTCTACTCTAAAAGTAGGATCTTCTTCGGCTAGACGTTGTAGGGCAACTCCCATTTTCTCAGAATCAGCTTTAGTTTTAGGTTCCACAGCAATTTTAATTACTGGCTCTGGGAAAGTAATTGATTCCAATAATACGGGATGATTTTCTTCACAAAGAGTATTCCCAGTAGTGGTATTTTTTAAACCAATAACCGCAGCAATATCACCAGCAAAAACTTCTTTAATTTCTTCGCGATGATTAGCATGCATACGCACTATGCGTCCTACTCGTTCTTTATTATCTTTAGTAGAATTTACAATATAAGAACCCGCAGCTAATACTCCTTGATAGACTCTAATAAAACAAAGTTTTCCCACAAAAGGATCAGTAGCAATTTTAAAAGCTAAGCCCACAAAGGGTTTATTGTCATCAGCACTAACAATAATTTTTTTATCTTCATCACGAATCGCTGAGGCTTCAATATCTGGTACATCCAAAGGTGAAGGTAAATAAGCATTAATAGCATCTAAAACTAATTGTACGCCGATATTTTGTAAAGCGCTACCACATAAAACTGGATAGATATCGTTAGCAATTACTCCCTGACGAATAGCTTTTTTTAACTCTTCTATACTTATCTCTTGCCCCCCTAAATATTTTTCTAGAGTTTTTTCATCACATTCTACGGCCTTTTCTATTAATTCATTATGATATTTCTCAACCTTGGATTTCAGATTATCAGGGATAGGAATCTCATCAATATTCACGCCTAAATTACCAGAAAATTTATAAGCTTTCTGGGTTAATAAATCAATTATTCCAGTAAAATTACTCTCCGATCCTATTGGTAGTTGTATAGCTACGGCTTTTTGATTCAAACGGGTACGGATAGAATCTAAACTAGTATAAAAATTCGCTCCCATCTTATCCATTTTATTGATAAAACATAAACGGGGCACATTATATTTATCTGCTTGACGCCAAACTGTTTCCGACTGGGGTTCTACTCCCGCCTGACCATCAAAAACCGCCACCGCTCCATCTAATACTCGCAAAGAACGTTCAACTTCTACAGTAAAGTCTACATGCCCTGGGGTATCAATAATATTAATTTTAGTATGTTTCCAAAAACAAGTAGTGGCAGCGGAAGTAATGGTAATTCCCCGCTCTTTTTCCTGTTCCATCCAATCCATTTCAGCTTTACCTTCGTGGACTTCGCCCAATTTATGTTTCTTACCAGTATAAAACAAAACTCGTTCGGTAAAAGTAGTTTTGCCGGCATCAATGTGAGCCATAATACCAATATTTCTAATATTTTCTAATTCGTAATCTCGGGCCATATTTTAAATATAAATTTATTATTTCCTTCTACTTCTAGAAAAATGAGCAAAAGCTTTATTAGCCTCAGCCATTTTATGAACCGCTTCTCGTTTTTTAATAGCGGTTCCCTCTCCGTTAGAAGCGTCTAAAATCTCATTAGCTAATTTCTTAGCGGTAGCCAAGCCTTTCCTTTTGTGAGTCGCACTGATAATCCAATTACAGGCTAAAAAATATCGACGTTCACCGCGAACTTGAAAAGGCACTTGATAATTAGCTCCCCCAACTCGTTTCCCTCGTACTTCTACTAAAGGCGAAGCTTTTTTAATAGCTTTATTAAAGATATGTCTAGGGTCTTGTTTAGTCTTCTCTTTTATAATCTCAAAAGCACCATAGACAATTTGTTCGGCAACACTCTTTTTGCCCCGCTCCATAACATAATTAATAAACTTAGCAATATTTTTATCATTATATTTAGCGTCGCCTTCAATGTCTCTTTTAGTGGCTGATTTACCTCTCATAGTATTTAATATTAATTATTTTTTTGGTTTCTTAGTACCATAACGACTTCTCCCTTGGCGTCTAGCTTCTACCCCAGAGGCATCAAAGACACCTCTAACTACTTTATAACGAACCCCTGGTAGATCTTTAGTCTTACCACCTTTGACTAGAACAATAGAGTGCTCTTGTAGATTATGTCCCATACCTGGAATATAAGCGGTTACCTCTATACCATTAGATAAACGAACCCTAGCAATTTTCCGTAAAGCCGAGTTTGGTTTTTTAGGGGTGGTAGTAGTTACCTTTAAACAGACTCCTTGCTTAAAAGGAGCTCCTTTAGCAGAATTTCTTTTACGACGATGTAAAGAATCTAAAGTAGTGTGAAGTGCTAAAGACTTTCGTTTAGCAGTTATTTTTTTACGTCCTTTACGTATTAATTGATTTGTAGTTGGCATAATGTTTAGAGTAATAAACTGTCTATAAATAGAAGCTTGATTAAAATATTAAAAATAATCCTGAATAGCCAGGATGAATTTACTACTATCTATTTTATGAATTTAATTTAACAAAATATAAAATATAAGTCAAGAACAACTATTAGTATTATCCAAATAATTTAAAATATCCTAAGTTTTATATTGCTATAGTTTAAGCTCCACCTACAATGATTCTAAATAATGAGTTAACAATCGGCAAAATTAAACTGCCAGCAAATATAACAAATAAAATTACCAAAACAAAACCCATACGTCCAGCATTTAAATAACGTTCTCGTAAATCCGCTGGCAAAAACACTGCTAAAACTTTAGAACCGTCTAAGGGGGGAATAGGAATTAAGTTGAACACCATTAGAACTAAGTTAATATAGACAATAGACATTAATAGGCTAGAGAAGATAAGATTAAAACTGGGTAAAAATCGTAAAAATAAACCAAAAGCTATGGCAATTCCTAGATTAGTCAAAGGCCCAGCTATCGCTACCTTAGCATCACCATATTTTTGATCTCGCAAGTTATAGGGATTATAAGGCACGGGTTTGGCCCAACCAAAAATAAAGGGCATTTTAGTAATTATCATCAATAAGGGCAAAAAAAGAGATCCAAACCATTCTAAATGTGCTAAAGGATTTACAGTTAAACGACCAGCATTTTTAGCAGTCGGATCACCTAAACGATAAGCTACCCAGCCATGCATATATTCATGTGCTACTGCTGAAAAAATCAACACAATAATTTCAAAGGCTTGAATCATAAATTGTATAGTAAACTATATTATAAACCAAATTTAATATTAATATATTCTAACACAGCTTGATTAATTTTAAAAATACTGCTAGGCTTAAGCCATAAAAAAGATAACTATAACTAATATGTCGAAAAGATGTGATTTATGTGGACGAGGATCAACTAAGGGGGCTAGTAGATCTCATTCCCGAGTTAAAACTCTTAAAAGACAAAATATCAATCTACAAAGTAGAACTATTGATGGGGTTAAACTTAAAATTTGTATTGCTTGTCTGCGCACCATGAATAAACCAGAACGAATTAAAACTAAGCGAAAGCCAGCTTTAAAATCGGGTGAACTTAAGGCTCCTAAAACTAAAAGAATTAAAACTAAGAAACCTAGCAAGAATAAAGCTATCCCTAAGAAATAATTATTGTATCAAACAATTAGAGTTTTAAAAAATCGGCCGAATCTAAGGCCGTTTTTTTAAAATCTGTTTTCCCAGAACTAAAACTAAGAGATAGAAAATAGGTTCCCGCTATCAATATTGCATAATACAAAATACCCCAATACCAATTAAAATTGGAGTAACCAACTGCGGCAAAATTTAATTGAGCTAATCGGTAGGCCACTGTAAAAATAAATTTAAGTAACAGGTAGGCGGGACTAAACCATAATACTGCTCCGCTAGGAATTAAAGCACTGAGTATTAAAGCTCCTATTAAACTAGCCAATAATGGCGGAAAAGCCCAGAGCACTAAAATATTAGATAAGGGAGCTATTAAAGATAATTGTTTAAAATTAATTATCATAATTGGCAAAATAGTGATCTGTACTGCTAAAGTTAAAACTAATATCTCCAAAATTATTTTAAATATATTTTTGGCTCTGCCAGCTAGTTTGATTTTAGTAAGTAGCCAATTGGTAAATAAACTTAGTACCGGATAAATATAAATGATACCCAATAAAGCTAAAAAAGATAATTGAAAACCCAAATCATCTCGTAACAGCCGAGGATTAAAAATTAGCATTAGAGTGGCTGAAAATACTAAAGCTTTAATAAGTGAATTACTGCGTTTATAATAAACTGCTAATAAAGCTAAACTACCCATAATAGCAGAACGAACGGCCGAAGCACCTAAACCAGTAATAATGGGATATAGAATTAAAAAAATAAAAACTGCTATAAAAGTTTGCCTACGGCGAAAACCCAGAACTAAAAAAAGATTAATTATTAAAGCACTTAATATCGCAATGTGGGTACCAGAAATAGCAATCAAATGACTTAAACCCACCCGAGCGAAAATTTGTAAATCTGCTTTAGAAAGTAAACGACGATAACCTAGTAGTAGAGCATTAGCTAAACCAGCTTCTGGTTCTGGTAGGGTAGAATTAATAATACTACGAAGTCTTTGCTTAAAATCTAATAATAGTCGGTAGGCTTGTTGTGGTTTGGTAAGAGAACCAGATATCTTTTTAATACGAGGATAATACATCACTGAATAAATGTCATAACGAGCTAAATAAGCTCCATAATCAAAACCCTCAATCTTCATCGGAGTTTGTAAACGACCAGTAACTTTAACAAAATCTCCATAATCATATACTGGATATAAATTAGTGGTCACTAACACTCGCCCTAAAGCACAAACTGTTAATTGCTGACTCTTTATATTTGTTCTACTTTCTTCACAAACTCTCCCTGTAACAGTCGCCAAACGATTATTATAATAGGCTAAGTTCTGCTGAGTAATCTTCGGATGAAAAGCTCCTGGACGAAATCCTAAAATAAAAATAAAAACAATAAAGGCTAAATTAATAAAGAAAAATATTTTAGTTGGTGATAAAGAATGACAAAAATCTAAAAAATAACGGAATAATTTGATTAAATAAGGCCCTATTCCTAAAAACATGAAAATACCATTATTAATTTTAATAATGGTATTTTATAATATGAGAGCTTAAGAAAAGATAAAGTTTCCAAAATTAAGAAGGCTACTTCTCTACACTAATAAAAACGACCCCTTAGGATCGTTTTTACATCTTAAGAATAAATTCTATAAATTAATATTCATTCAAAACCGCAGCCGAAACATCGTTAATCACCCGACCAGTATATTTCCGTAATTCAATAAGATTAAGAATATGTACTTTTTTACCATTGGTAATAACATACACCTTCTTATTAGCCCCACGGATTAGAGAACCATTAGCATAAGCCTTAATTCCTAAAACCTCTTGACCATAAGAAGTAATAACTTTGCTACTAACTTTAAGAATAGCTTGGCCAGCATAGTTATTAGATAATTCCTTCAAAGAATGGATATACTGTAATACACCATTTTTAACTACATAGATTCTATGATTAGTCGCCCGTAATAAAGTACCATTAGCAAAAATCTTGACACCTAAAACTTTTTGAAGTCCTTTCGTCACAGTCTTTTTATTAACTGTAGTTTTGTTTGTGGTAGAAGTCTTGGTTCGAGGCTTAGTGACAGGCTGAGGAGTAACCTTAGGAGCTGTTTTCTTAACTGGACTAACATAAGTCCGAGAACTAGCTGATCTCTGATTCGCAGTTAAAGAACAAGAACTTGGAGCTCGGCTAATGACATTACGATACTGAATATTGTTGAAAGGAGTACCCCAAGCACCATAAACCACACTGGAACAGGTGGCAGGGATATATCCACCACCACCACCGCCAGAACTAACTGGAGCTGGAGCAGGGATAGCACTCTGAGTATAAGTTACAAACTTAGAAAAATGTGTAGTCCAAACGATTAAATCTTGGCTACTATTAGTTTTACATGAGGCTCCCGCTGTTAAAGCTAGGGGAGTTGAAGTACCACAAGGGGCAGTTATTTCTGTAAAAGTACCAGCATGATTATACCAACCGACTCTCTTCCCTGCTTGCCCGGCAAAAGTAAGTTTTACTGGATTACTAAAAGTTAAATCTGAATCACTGGAACCAATTTCAATTGCCGAAGTAACTTTTGTATTAAAGCCCGATAATGAAACCGTGGCAGTGGTGGCAGTTGGAGGGCTTAAAATTCCATTCCATAAAGCATCACCAGTTATAGTGGTTCCCGTTGGAATATTGGCTGTAACTACTAAACTTCCAACCGTACTGGTACCAGTTAAAATCTCGGGATTACTACCAGTCTCAGCAGTTGTTGTCGTACTAGTGGTGGCTGTGGTATATTCAAGGTTGGTCATATCAGAATTAGTAAACCAAGGGGAATAAGTTACATGGCCAGAAACTATACTTGTGAAATTAGGAAGATTTATACCCCACCAGTTACCTATAGCATCAATTGTACTTGTGCCTGTAGTATTAACACCAACATGTACATCACTGAAACTATTATTATGAACAAGTGCCGTCCCAGCATTTGGGTTATCTTCAAAATGAACCGCTACCGCGTCGCTGGGAGTTTTATTATCAGTTAAATTACTAATAATATTACCAGCTACCACTGCATCCGGAGTATCTCCTTCCAACCCGATTGCGTGTGCCCAAAGACCGGTAAGATTGCTAATAGTATTTCCTAAAATTTGTGCTCCATTTGTTTTGTGGTTAATTAAAATACCATATGCTCCATAACCTCTATTTGCCGTTGCCCAACCCCCACTTGTTTTTGTCCAAGCAGTAGTGTCCGCATTAATATCAGAAATTGTATTATTCTGGATTAGAAGATTGGTTATATTTCCATTTCCTTTTTTATGCCACCCAATAGAAATTGCTGAAGCACTTGTACCACCACTCACACTACCATTCTTACTCAAACCAGAAGTAATATTATTTATTTGATTATTAGTAATTGAAATATCCTTAACTGCCGAAGATGCAGATATTATCTCAATTCCTCTACCGACGATATTATTACTATTGTTTCCAATCTTTGTTACAATATTATTTGTGATAGTTAAATTACTGTGATCTGAAGAATAGATTCCAGTTCCAGCAGTCTTGTTGTTTGTAATGGTAAATCCGTTAATGGTCACATTATCAGCACTCACCGTTACTACATTCCCTGTTGTTCCTGATATAGTTGTACTAGCAGCACCAGAAACTGATTTTAAAATGATTCCTTCAGTAATATCTACATTTCCAGTATATGTCCCCTTGGCGACAGCAATTGTATCGCCACTTGAAGCGACATCTATTGCGGATTGGATAGAATAATATATAGAAGTTACAGAATCTTTAGTGATTGTAGCTACATTAGCTAATGGTCTATTTGTCCATATAAAAAACGAAGGGCTTTTGATAGCAACGTTATATTTATTATATCCGTTAGCATTTACTGCAACTGTTGCTGTACCTGTAGCATACTCACCATCAGACCAAATTTGGTTAACTTCTCCTAACTTACTATTACTACTAGAGAGTGTGAAAACAGAAGGAGTTTTAACTCCAGAACCTGGATCTACATTCACCGCACCCCAAGCATTATCTTTTGTATTCAGGCCGTTAGCAGTCACATTTGATCCATTAACCGTTAGTCCAGCGCCTTTACTGTTTTTAAGGGTGACATTATCTAAGTTAAGGTGAACATTGCCATAAGCTTGAACACCATAGGCATTGTTACTAGAATCAAAAGTTATATTGGAAATAGTAACAGGCGAACTAGTTGCCCCTGCAGAAACCTCTACAAGATGCTTTGATTCATTAGTAGCAACCCATGATGAACTAGTTGCTTTAATAATCACAGAACCTTCTCCCTCTCCCTTAAGAGTTAAGACTTGAGTAATATCCAGTTCTTTGTTTAGCGTATATGTCCCATTGGCAACATCAATTGTATCACCACTTGAAGCGGCGGTAATGGCGGATTGGATGGTTTTATATGGATTATTCTGTGTACCCAGTGTACTCGTCGTACTAGTCGTACTAGTCGCACTGCCATTCACATACAATGTTGTTGAAGCTGTTGAACTAGTGGCAGCATTTACCACCGGCGTATTGACTCCAAATAACAGAAAACCACCAATCAAAAAAGTGGCAATCGTTAAGAATGCAAAACCTTTCCTTTGAAATAAATGTTTCATAGATTTTAATAGTTAATTATTCAAATATATAAATTAATTTTAAAAAATTTAAAATGGTGCAAAAATTTATTTCTAGAGATTTTATTCTCTAATAGAAATAGAAGATTTTGTCAATATTGACATATTATATCTATCCCTGAGAAAAGTCAAGAAGAAGATAAAATAAAAGTAAAAACTAAATAAAATAGTAATAAGATAGTTTGAAAAAAATTGAGTGCAATTTAAAAGATAATTAAGAGAACTAATAGCACTATCATCCCTAAACTTTTAAAAATAAGATGAGATTTCTGCTTTTTAATTTCTATAAAAATATTAAGAGCAAAAGCAATTATAGCCAAGAAGAGCATAACTTCAAAATAAACATTACTCGCGATTAATACTGGGAGCATAGCATAAGACGGTTGCTCTCTAAATAGATTATAGCGTTCTAGCGGAGAGGTGCTTACTGGTTTTATTTTGGTCCAATCTAAGGGCTCTTGAGTTATTACCCCCTTACTATTCTGCACATCAATCGTAGCTGGCACTAGAGGTTGATTAAGTTTTTTTATAGTTTTATTACTAACTAAAGCTGTCCCCGTCCAACTAGTACTACTAGCCTTATTCAACTTGATAATCTTATTGCTAACGATTACCTTGGCGGCCACCGTAGTTGGTGGCAGAGATACTGCCGCTTTAATAACCTTAGCATCAGTAAAATTGTCTCCTTTAATCGTCAACTTACCACTTACTGGTTTAATTATTTTTTTGACTAAGGTTAGGGGAGTCTTCAGTTTTATAACCGAAGATTTGGAATTAAACATCGGCCGAGCAAAATACTGGGCAACCATCACGGTGTTAACCTTATCAAAACGACCGTCACTCATAGCAACTCCTATATCTTTAAAATTGGGATCAATTATATTACTATAATGTTCTGGACTTTTTCTCCAAGCGGCAACAACTTCTTCGGCCGTGGCGTAACCAATAGCCAAATTTTCTCCAGCAGTGGAATAATTATAACCAACTCGTTTAATCCAGTATGCTAAAGTTAAACCACTCGGACTGACATGAGCAAAGTATTGCTTAACTAACATATCATTAACTTTTTCATAAGCTGCGTCATCTAATTTAGTATTTTCCTTTAAGGCCACAAGATGAACCTGACTTCTGAGATTATTGGTCAAGACAATTATTTTTTGAGTTTGAGCATAAGCAGCACTAGTACTAAGCCAAGCAGTCAAGGGATAAAAAATAATAAAAGCGACCACAATCAATTTAATAGTGATGAGACTGAGAGTATGAAAAACAATTCGTTTTGTTCTTAGAATGCTGGGTTCATAATTATTACCAGCATGAGGAATAAAAAAATTTTTAAGACGACCGCCACCGACTGGGTCACGACCATTTAAGACTGCTTCACCATCTTCTATACCATCACCATCTGAATCAGCATTATAGGGATCTGAGCCAAAATAATGAACTTCATCATAATCTGACAGACCATCTCCATCCGAGTCTTTAAATTTTCTAGAAAATTTTAAATTATCTCTTTTTTTATTCATATTAATCAAATAATCTTAATACATGATAACAAGAAATTGAAAAAAAGTCAAGAAAATATAATTTATTTATTAATAAAAACTAAGATTTAAAACGATATTAAGATTAAAAAGTATCTAAACAAATTTTTTTATTTCTTTAACCAACGTAAATAAGCTTCCATAAATGGTTCTAAAGCACCATCTAAAACATTATCCACATTAGAAGTTTCATAATTAGTACGGTGGTCTTTAATCAGACGCCGACCATATAGAAAATAGGAACGAATCTGATTACCCCATTCAGTTTTGGATACTTTACCTTTCAGTCTTCGTTCTTCAGCTTCTTTTTTCTCTAGAGCTAATTTATATAATTTAATTTTTAGAACTTTTAAAGCAGTCTCTTTATTTTGATGTTGGGAACGTTCATTTTGACAAGTGACTGTTAGACCAGTAGGCAGATATACTACCCGCACCGCAGAGTCGGTGGTATTCACCCCTTGACCACCTGGGCCACTAGAACGATAGACATCAATTCGTAAATCTTCGTCTTTAATTATAATAGTATTATTATCCTTTATTTCAGGAATAACTTCTACTGAGGCATAGGAAGTGTGCCGGAGCCCATCAGAATTAAAAGGGGAATTACGCAATAAACGATGAAGACCATTTTCGCTTTTTAAATAACCATAAGCCCAAAGACCAGAGATTCGCATCATAACATTTTTAACCCCTGCTTCATTACCATAATTTTTATCTAGAATTTCGGTTTTCCAAGCTTGACGCTCGCTAAATCGTAAATACATTCTTTCTAAAATCTGGGCCCAATCTTGAGCATCTACTCCACCAATCCCCGAACGAATTGTCAACAGGACACTATCACGATCATAGTGCCCAGAGAATAAAGAACTAAATTCTAAATGTTCAAAACGTTCTACTAGTTCATCATATTTTTTTTGTAATTCAGCGGTTAAATCTCCTCCTCCTTCTTTTAAAGCTAAAGCTCCTAACTCTTCAGCTTCCCTGATTTCTTGTTCTAAAACTAACCATTCTTTAGTTTCAGTAGCTAATTCTTCAATTCTCTGGCCAATCTTGACCGCTTTTTCTCGGTTGTTCCAAATTGCGGGATTAGCCATATACCCACGTAATTCCTGTTCCTCTACTATCTTACGATTAATATCGGAAAAAGTTTTAGCCCGTAGAAAATGTTCTCTTAAATCTTCTAGTTTTTTTAATAAAGTTTCCATAATAAAATTATAACAAAAAAACGTCCAGAAAAATAGGACGTTTTATATGAAATATTCTAATTTACCGTTTACTCCATTGTGGGGCTTTACGAGCCTTACGCAAACCTGGTTTCTTTCTTTCCACTTGACGCGGATCGCGAGTCAGAAAACCATTAGCCTTCAAAGCTTCTTTACTTTCTGGATCATAGATTAACAAAGTTCTGCTAATACCTAAACGAACCGCTCCCACTTGTCCTTGTTTTCCACCACCAGATACTAGAATTGAAAAATTAAAATCTCGAGCATGGCCAGTAACTTTCAAAGGCTGAGCTAATAAATTAGCCCCTTCACCAGAAAAATATTCCTGAGTTCTTTTACCATTAACCATAATAATACCCTTTCCTCCTTGGAATAAACGAACTCTAGCTACTGAACGTTTGCGACGACCAATCGCTTTAATATAGCGACCCTTAAAATCTATAATATCTCCATTGGCTAAAGGGGTTGAAGCTTTTTCTTTCTCCTGAGAAGATCCCGCCACTTCAGTAATTAAAATGTCTTTAGCTTTTTCGTCTTTAGCTTTTGTGTCCTTAAGTTTTTTATCTGCCATATTTATTTAATAATTAATCTTTTAAGCATAGCAGTTCGTAATTTAATATCTGGTAACATTTCTCGTACTGCCCGAACTAAAACTTCTCCAGGATTATCTTTATATATTTCTGACATTTTTCTGCTCCTTAGACCTCCCTGATAACCAGAATAGTGATGATATTGTTTTTGTTCCAGCTTTTTACCACTAATTTTCAACTTAATGATATTACTCACTTCCACAATATCACCTAAATCTAAATAGGGTTGAAATTCTGGCTTATTTTTACCACGTAATAAAGTAGCAACTTGAGTAGCTAAACGCCCGATGGCTTGACCACTGGCATCCAGTTTATGTAATTTTCTTTCAATATTTTTCATATAGTTTATACTAATTCAATTTGTACTATTTCCGCACCATCACCAGCCCTAGAACCTAATTTAGTAATTCTAGTATAGCCTCCTGGACGGTCTGTATAGCGTTTACCTAAAACTTCCATAGCCTTTTTAACGGCATTTTTTTGAAGTAATACTTTAATGAGTCCACGACGAGCACTCAAATCACCAGCTTTGGAAGCGGTGATTAATCGTTCTACTAGTGGACGAACCGCCTGAGCCTTAGCTTTGGTAGTTTTAACTTTTTCGTATAACAGAATACTAGAAGCTAAATTACGTAACATAAGTTCCCGCGGTCCCTTCTTACGATCTAAAATTTTATTTTTATTTCTGTGACGCATATCGGTTTAATTCCCTAGCTATGGAAAAATAGCATTTAGATTGATAAATTATTTTTTACTTTTTTCTAGCTTTTTATTGGTCTCCTTCTTTTCCTTCTTTTCCTTCTTTTCTTTTTTTTCTATTTCCTTTTTAGTCTCTTTTACTTCTTTACCGACCTCCTTGCCGAGTGATTCTTCCAATCCGATCTCTGAATCAATCAAAGTTTTATCACTTTGAGGCAAATCAACTATTATGGTTTTGCCCTCTTCCTCTTCTGATAATTCTTTAAGTTTAGTCTCTTGCTCAGATTGAGCTTCTTGGTCACTATGAGGTAGGAAAGATTTGTATTGATTAACTAAAATTTTTACCGCTTCGTTAAAGGCTTCTTCGGCACTGATAGTCCCATCAGTTTTTATATGTAAAACTAATTTATCCCAGTTAGTCATCTTACCAACCCGAGTATTACTCACTTCAATGCTCACTAGAGTAACTGGAGAAAAAAGTGAATCCATCTCAATATAACCAATTTCTCTATTCTCTTTTTTAAAACCTTCAGCCATTTTATATCCCCGACCTTCTTTAACGGTAATTTCCATTTCCAAACTACCACTAGAATCAGTAATATGGGCTAAAACTAAATCTTTATTTTTAATTTCTACTTGAGCATTCTTAGCTATATCGCCAGCCGTGACAGTCTTCTTACCTCCAATCTTTAAACTTAATTTAATTTCTTCCTCGGTATACACCTTAATACGTAATTGCTTTAAATTTAAAATTAATTCTAAAACATCTTCTTTTATACGGGGCAAAACCATAAATTCATGGCTAGCTCCAGATATTTTTACACCAACCACAGCCGCTCCAGATAGAGAAGATAATAAAACTCGACGTAAAGCATTCCCTAGAGTCATACCATAACCAGGAAATAAAGGTTCCACGGTGATGATTCCCTCTAAAGGATTAGCTCCAGGATTAAAAGTAATTTTTTTAGCTAAGGCGATATTTTGCATAAAAAGTTATTAACATCGACGAAATAAATACGTCGAAAATAAATTATTTTATTTTGAATAATATTCTATAATAACTTGAACATCTAAATTCTGAGGCAAATCAGTTTCTTGTGGTTCGTGTAAAACCTTAATACTAGAATCACTAGAATCAAAATTTAACCAACTAGGACGATCTACTTTTTTAAATTTTTCTTGAATAGTTCTAAAATAGAACAAATTCTGACTAGTTTTCTTAACTTTAATTATTTGTCCAGGTTTTACTACAAAAGAAGGAATATCAGTTTTTTTACCATTAACGGTGAAATGTCCATGATTAACTAATTGACGAGCTAAAGCTCTGGAAGGCGACCAACCAGAACGAAAAACTACATTGTCTAAACGCATTTCTAGAGCACGTAAAAAGTTCTTACCAGCATCACCAGATTTCTTAGAGGCTTTCTCAAAGGTTAAACGAAATTGCTTTTCCATTAAACCATAAAACTTCTTAGCCTTTTGTTTTTGAGCTAATTGCAGACCATAATCACTCAAACGTTTTTTATGAACTTTTGGACCATGAAAACCAGGAATATAATTACGTTTTACCATAGCGCATTTAGGGGTATGGCAACGTTCTCCTTTTAAAAATAGTTTTTCACCAATCCGACGACATTGTTTGCATTTGTTATCAATATTCCTACCCATATCTTTATAACATTATAATCTTTCCCTCAGACTTCAGTCCAGCTGAGTTCTAAGTGGTAATCCGCTGTAGCGCGGAAACTTGTAATTTAATTAAACTCTACGTGGCTTTTTGGGACGACAACCATTATGGGGTATCGGAGTGGTATCTTTAACTGCTAATACATTTAGACCATTAGCATTTAAAGCTCTAATAGCAGCCTCGCGACCAGTACCTACGCCAGAAACAAAAACACTTATCTCTTCCAAACCATATTCTTCACGAGCTTTCTGAGTAGCTATCTTAGTAATAATCTGAGCGGCGTAGGGAGTAGCTTTTTTAGCTCCTCTAAAACCAGCCAAACCAGCACTAGCCCAAGAAATAACATCACCATTGTTATCGGTTATAGTAACCATAGTATTGTTATAAGTAGCATGAATATAAGCTCGTCCTACTTTAACTATTCTAGCAGTACGTTTTTTCTTCTTTTTAATTAATCGCTTCTTACTCCTAGCAGCTTTATTTTTTTCCAGTTTCTGCTTAATCTCTTCTGGGAGTTCTTCCACATTAGAATCAAAAGAAAAATCCTCAACTACCTTTTCTTCTTCAGGTTTAGAATTAATATTCTTTTCTTCCTTAGTATTTTCTTTAGTCTTATCTCCGGTTACTTTTTTCTCTTCTTGGAGATTAGATTTTTTTACTTTTACTTCTTCAGACATAAGTTCATTCCGCTCTAACGGCGAATTAATTATTTGATAATTAAGTTTTTTGCAAACCAGCTTTATTCTTACCACTACCCATGGTTACCCGCTTATTACCACGAACCGTACGACTGTTAGTTTTAGTCCGTTGTCCTCGAGAAGGTAAATGCTTAGTATGTCTCAAACCCCGATAGCAATTAATTTCTCTTAAACGTTTAATATTACTTTGTATTTCCCGACGCAGATCACCTTCAATGATATACTTCTTTTCTATTATCCCCCGTAAAGTGTTTACTTCCTTCTCACTAAGCTCTTTAACTCGTTTATCTAAATTAATTTTAGCCTCAGCTAAAATTTTATTGGATCGCGTACGACCAATACCGAAGATATAAGTTAGAGCAATTTCAATTCTTTTATCATTGGGAATATTTACTCCCGCAATTCTTACTGCCATAATATTATAGGCGCCTATAGCGCACAAAATTAACCTTGCCTTTGTTTATGTTTAGGGTTTTTACAAATAACATGGACTCGTCCCTTACGTCGCACTACTTTACAATCTTTACAAATTTTTTTAACACTTGATCTTACTTTCATATTATTATTCCGCCAATTCTGCGAATATAAATTTAGCTAATTAATCCAGACTTATCAAACTAATAGGATTTACAAACGATAGGTAATACGCCCCTTAGTTAAATCATAGGGACTTATTTGTAATTTGACTTTATCGCCAGGTAATAAACGAATTTTATGCATTCGCATCTTACCAGACAGATGAGCCATGATTTCATGCCCATTTTCCAAGACCACCTTAAAACTAGCCGCTGGCATCAATTCCGTAACTTCACCTTGAATTTCAATAAAATCTTTAGCGTTTAAAGTAGGAGCATTATTGTTGCTATTTTTTTTCCCTTTTGACATTAACACAAAAAAATTTGATAAAGACCATCACCGCCTTATCAAAATTCTGTAAAATTATTTATTTATATATTTTATAATCTTAATAAATTTATTATAGAGATAAGCTGAAAGCTTGTCAATAGCAAAAAGTGTAAAAATATTACAACTTAAGACTATTTTTGAAGAATCGCCTTAATTCGCCTCACTCCAGCACTAGAAGAAATTTCTTTCTGAATTACAAAATGTCCTAGCAAGCCTGTATGAGAAACATGAGGACCTCCACAAATCTCTTGGGAAAAAGCTTGCTCTATATTCGGATGCCCATGGGAATCAAGAGTAGTAATGGTATATACTTTTACTCGTTCCCCATATTTAGAAGTAAACACCCCCATAGCTCCTCTACGCTGAGCATCAGCTAGAGATAGTTCTTCGCTAACTACTGGGTAATCCGCCTGAATAGCTCCATTAACTAACTCCTCTACCTGTTGTAATTGTTCGGAAGTCATTTTCTGTGAATAGGAAAAATCTAAACGTAATCTTTCTGGAGTTATATTACTACCTTTTTGTACTACTTGCTTTCCTAGAACTTGACGCAAAGATGCTAGAAGCAAATGAGCGGCCGTATGTAGCTTAGTAGTTTCTTCGCTAGCATCGGCCAGTCCACCTTTAAACTTGCCCACTGAAGCCGTACGAGACAACTCTTGATGTTTCTTTAGCTCTGCTGTAAATTCTTGTTTTAATTTTAATTTAGCGGATTCAGAAATTATCAGCTGTCGCTGAGCTAATTCTTCTAGTGACAACTCTAAAGGAAATCCATAACTTTGATACAGGGTAAATAAATCGTGACCATTCAAGTCCTGCCGAACCTTAATTAATTTATCTAACTCTTTTAAACCAGACTCTAAGGTATGGCTAAATTTAATTTCTTCTTGTTCCAAATTATCAAAAATAAATTTTTTATTATTCTGGAGTTCTGGATAGGCCTCATGATAATTATTAATTACTACTTGGGCTAATTCTAAAGTCCATAATTGAGTAGATATATTTAATTGTCGTCCGTAGCGAATCGCTCGTCTAATCAGACGCCTAACGATATAGCCTTGATCAGTGTTAGAAGGAGCTACCCCTTGATTATCGCCCATAATCATAACTGCGGCTTTAATATGATCAGCAATAATTCGTATTGCTCGCGTAATTTCTAGGCTATCCGCATATTTATGCCCACTTAATTCTTCTATTTTGCTAATAAGGGGAGCAAATAAATCAGTTCTATAATTATCTTTTAAACCATTCAATACTGCTAAAATCCGTTCTAAACCTAAACCGGTATCCACATTTTTTTGAGCTAGTGGTTCATACTTCCCCGCTTCATCTTTAATATATTGCATAAAAACATTATTCCAAATTTCCAGCCAAGAATCATTATCATCATTAAAGCTAGTCGGTATTTTATCTAAATCACCTAGCCAATAGAAAATTTCTGTATCTGGGCCACAAGGGCCAGTATGGCCTGCTGGCCCCCACCAATTATTTTCCTTAGGTAATTTAGCAATCCGCTGTACAGGCAAATTATTACTAACAAAAATTTCTTTCCAAATATTATAAGCCTGCTCATCAAAAGGAGCATCTTCATCACCCATAAAAACTGAAACTGCTAAACGATTCGGATCCAAATTAAGTTGCTTAGAACCAGTTAAAAATTCCCAGCTATAATGAATGGCAGTTTTTTTAAAATAATCACCCAAGGACCAATTACCCAACATTTCAAAAAAAGTATGATGGCTCAGATCTCCTACCTCATCAATATCGCCAGTACGAATACACTTCTGAATACTAACTAAGCGCGATCCGGCTGGATGACTCTCACCTAATAAATAAGGTACTAGAGGATGCATACCAGCGGTAGTAAATAAAACCGTGGGGTCATTCTCAGGTATTAATGAGGCACTAGAAATAATGGTATGACCACGAGCTTTAAAAAAATCTAAATATTTTTGACGTAATTCTATTGAATTCATAATCTATATCATCTTAAATAATTAAAATATCTTCTATATTATATTCACTTCTTCTTGTAATTTAATCCCAAAATTTTCTTTCACCTGTATTTTTATCTGTTTAACTAAATTTAGAACTTGGCGAGCACTAGCTCCCCCATAGTTAACTAATATCAAAGCTTGTTTATCATGCATACCAACTGGTCCAATTCTTTTACCCTTAAACCCCACTTGCTCTATTAACCAAGCGGTGGGAATTTTTATCTTTCCAGAAGGGCTAGAAAAATATGGAACTTCAGAATATTTTTTTGTAATTGCTTTAAACTGCTTAGAACTAATTACAGCATTCTTAAAAAAAGAACCAGCATTAGGCCACAAAGCTGGATTAGGTAGCTTGCTATTACGAATACGAGCAATAGCTACTACTAATTGAGCTAAACTAGGCTGTGTAATTCCTTGTTTTAATAATTCTTGTTTAATTGAGCCATAATTTAGTTTCAATTCAGCTTGATATTTCAATTTAACTACTAAGGAATAAATAAAATAACGATTTTTTAATTTATGTTTAAAAATACTATCCCGATAAGCAAACTGACAATCAGCAATAGAAAAAATCTTTTCTTTACCAGTTTTTAAATCAATAGCGGTCAAATGATGAAAAATATCTTTTAATTCCACTCCATAAGCACCAATATTTTGAATAGGGGCTGCCCCCACTGTACCATAGATTAAGAATAGATTTTCCAAACCATACAGTTGCTGATTAATGGTAAAATTAACAAATTTAGTCCATGATTCTCCTGAATATGCTTGTACTAAAGCAGAGTCTAAATTTTTTTCTAAAATATCAAATCCAGTTAGCTCATTTTTTAATACTAAAGCGGGAATATTTCTACTAATTAACACATTAGAACCTCCTCCTAGAATCCAAATATTTTGCTTATTAATTTGAGCCCAAGAAATAGCTTGTTGCAAGTCTTCCCTGCTCTTTATAACAGCAAAGAATTTAGCCTTAGCTCCTATTTTAAGAGTAGTATAAGGAGCTAAAGATTTATTTTTTTCTATTTTAAGCATAAGTAAATTATAATAAAAAAACTGATAAAAGTCTAAACCAAAAAGAATTATTTTTTTCCTAATAGACCTTCTCCTACGCGGAATACATCGCCAGCTCCCATTAATAATAAGACATCATTAACTTTCAGCTTGCTCTTTAAATAGGTAATAGCTTGGGGAATAGTACTAATGTGTCTAATCGGCTGTTTACGTTTATGGAGCTTATTAAATTTACGAATAGCCCTAACTAAATCCTGACTAGAAACTCCACCTTGTTGTTCGCGAGCCGAACCATAGATATCTAAAATTATTAACTCATCGCTAGCAAAAAAACTTTTAACAAAATCAGAAAACAAGGCTTTGGTGCGAGTAAAAGTATGAGGGTGAAACAAAGTAATTAAATTCTGCTGACCATAATGCTGACGCATGGCTTGTAAACTAGCTTTAACTTCAGTGGGATGATGAGCATAATCATCTACAATAATAGCTCCTTTATAAATTCCTAAAACTTGTCCCCGACGATCTGTGCCTTTAAAAGCCAATAAATATTTTTTGATAAGAACCCAAGAAACCCGCCATTGATGAGCGGTAGCAATAACCGCTAAAGCATTCAGAACATTATGTTCACCCCAAAGTCTTATCTTAAATTCACCTAAGTCTTGACCCCGATAACTTATTTTAAATATTTGGAAACTAGACGATTGTTTTAAATCATAGGCTAAATAATCTGCCCCCGTACCGTAGGATCCAGTGACTAAATCATAACTAATAATTTTTGCCAAACAATATTTTTTTATTTTTTGAATTGATTTATCACTATGCTTAATTACTAGAAATCCCATAAGGGGAATCTTCTGTATAAAATTAGCAAAGGCCCGAGTATAGGCTGCCTTAGTTTTAAAAAAATCGGGATGATCATAATCAATATTGTTTAAAACTACTGCTCGGGGTTTAAAATACTGTAATTTATTTTGGTACTCATCTACCTCGGCTATAAAACGAGGGGAGGATCCTAATAGAATGCTGCCTTTAAATTGAGGGACATAAGAACCAATTAAAGCATTAGGTTGTTGGCCAGCTCGCCATAGGACATAGGCTAACCAGGCTGAAGTTGTGGTTTTACCATGACTGCCACAAACTGCTAAACCAGTATATTGATTAAATATTGTAGCCAG
The DNA here is from genome assembly GCA_964588465.1 of uncultured Gammaproteobacteria bacterium. Lineage (GTDB taxonomy): Bacteria > Patescibacteriota > Patescibacteriia > Patescibacteriales > UBA12465 > UBA12465. Next base: position 49,015 of record CAZPPL010000002.1, on the reverse strand, counting down.
AGCGAAAGCATAAGATAAAATTTTAAGCTGTTTAAAATCTTCTGGATGCTCCTTAATATATTTCAACTCCGAATTATTATCAGCTTGATAAGCAGAAGAATATATTATCAAATCAGAATTGCTGGGAATATTCTGCGGAGCAAAGGGCGAATAGATTTTTATTTTATTAGCTCGTAAAATTTTATCAGTCAAAAAAATATCAGTAATGTCTGAACCCGAGATACTATTCCCTTTTTGAGCTAAAAACTGAGCCAACATAGTCATTCCCACTCCTTTAATACCAATAAAGTAGATATTCTTATTTCTAAATTCTGTACTAAGCATATTATGTTTAATATTTTGATGGACTTATTTAATTTTTTGTTTGGACTGTCCTAAAATCTCCAAAATTATATCCAGCATAGCTAAATTCGCCCCCCGTTTAATAACTTTCCCAATATTATTTTTTAATTCTGTCCTAAGAGTTCCATTATCCCACAACTGTTTAATTTCTGTAGCTAGTTTCTCAGGATTTAATTCTTTCTGTTTTAAAACTACTGCTGCTTTTTGTTGAGCAAAAATTAAAGCATTATCTTCCTGGTGAGAGTTAGGTATAGGGATCAAGATTGCCACCTTATCTAGAGCAGATAATTCACTAAGAGTAGCTAGACCACAACGAGATATTACTATATCGGCTACTGACATCAATTCTAAAAGATTTTGTTGAGGAAGTGTCTCTTGAGTATGATAATAAGGGACGGGATCATCTTTAGGTAATTTTCCTGAACCAGTTAAATGTATTACCTGAAAAAATTGGGTTAAACTCTGTTTAGCGGAAAAAATTAAATCATTAATTGCTACCGCACCAGTCCCTCCCCCTATTATCATTAGTAAAGGCCGAGAGTTAACTAAATTATATTTACTTTTTATAGCTCTGATATCAGCGGATAAGCTAAGAGTTTTTAAGCTTTTTACTGGATTACCAATCCATACTGCTTTGGGGCCGTAGTCTGCTAAAGATTTCTCAAAAGTAACAGTGATTACCCGAGCAAAGCGAGCTGTTAACAAATTAGCTAATCCAGGACGAGAATCCTGTTGATGAATTAAAACAGGAATTCCTTTACTTGCTGCCGCCCAAATTAAAGGAACGCTAACAAATCCACCAGCGCTAATTATTACATCAGGACCTTCCCGTTTTAATAGGCTGAAGGATTTAAAATAGGCTATAATAATTCTAAAAATATCTCCAAAATTTTTCCAAGAAAAATAACGACGCCATTTTCCACTAATAAGCGGGATAAATTTTAAGGGAGCAATATTTTCATTAAAACTAGCAACCATATCCCTATCTGGACCAAAATGATTACCTACAAAAATCAAATTCACATTAAACTTATTGCTATTGTGTGCCAATTCCTCAGCCACCGCTAACAGCGGAGTAATGGATCCTCCAGTGCCCCCACCGCTGAACAAGATAGTTTTAGAAATATAATTATGTGAAGACATACAATGAACTTAATTTCTAAGGTATATAAACTTAATTTTTTATTTGACGCACTCTACTTCTATTTCTCAGTTCCCCAGACCGACGAGTCTGCTTACTAATATTGAGTAGGATACCTAAAGCGATTAGCGAAGACAAAGCAGCAGAACCACCAGCGGACACTAAGGGCAGAGGTACGCCAGTCATCGGAATCAAATTAATCATTCCCCCTATATTCATAAAACTTTCCACAGCAAACCATACCACAATTCCCACCGCCAACATACTACCATATAAATCTGGAGCGGCTCGAGCAATTAATAGCCCACGATAGAAAATAAAAAGATATAAAATAATTAACAAAGAGCTAACAATAAAACCCGTTTCTTCGGCAATTACTGGAAATATAGAATCCGCCCAAACTTCTGGCAAATATAAAAATTTCTGTCTACTTTTGCCCAGACCACGACCAAACAGCCCTCCTGAACCTACGGCAATTAAAGATTGATCCACCTGATAACAACTATGCTTGGGACTATAATTTAAATTTTTAAAACATTTAAAACGAGCCGATTGATATGAGGAAGGATGCAAGCTTAACATTACAAACAAAACCACTGCTCCTAGTAGAATTATAAAACCAAAATGTCTTAAACGGCCGCCACCAACAAAAAAAACCGATAGAGCAATAGAAAGGATAACGAATAAAGTGCCTAAATTAGGCTGAGCGGCCATCAATAAACTAATAGTCCCTAGAATTGCTAAAAATGGTATAATAGTTTTTTGAAAATTTCCTAAATCTGTTTGCCTAGACTCTAACCAGGTCGCCAAATAAATCAAAAAAGAAATTTTAACTAATTCTGAAGTTTGAAAAGAGTAACCAAAGATTACAATCCAACTATGTGCGGTTCCATAATTGGAACGCAAACCTGGTATAAATACGACCACTAAGAGCAGGAAAGAAAAAAAAAGGAAAAACTTAGCAAATTTTTTCCACCAATGATAATCTATGTGCAATATAACTAAGAAAAAAATAGCCCCGATACTTAAACTAAATAATTGTGCTAATAAATAATGATAGGTATTGCCAAATTTAGCATAAGAGATAACTGAGGAAGCACTAAAAAGCATAACTAGTCCAAACACAATCAACAGGCCAAAAGCTAATAACAAACTAGTATCCAGCTCATGTTCCCCTGCCCTAGCTGCAAATAATTTTTTTTTAAAATATCGCCACATAAAAAATTGGCTAAAACTTTAAATTTTAAGATCCAATAAAAAAATAATTAACCCAATAGCTGCTCCAATAGCCGAGATAACCCAAAACCGCATTACCACTTTAGCTTCAGACCAACCTACTGCTTGATAATGGTGATGAATAGGAGCAGATAGCCAGACTTTTTTCCCGCGCCAAGCTTTAGATATAGTTTGAATAATTACCGATAGTGATTCTATTAAAAAAATTAAACCAATAAATATTAACAATAAAGAACTATTAGTAAGCATAGCAATAATACCTAGAGTAACGCCTAAACTCATGGCTCCAGTGTCTCCTAGATAAAATCGGGCTGGAGGGATATTAAACCATAAGAAGGCTAACAAGGCTCCAATAATAACCGCACAAAAAATCGCTAAATCATACAATCCTAAAGAATAGGAAATAATACCATAAGCTGCAAAAGCAATTAATAAAGTTCCACCAGCCAAACCATCTAAACCGTCAGTTTCATTAACTGAAAAAGCAGTGGCTACAATCATAAAAATAAAAATTGGAATATACCAAGCGCCAATTTCAAAATTCCCTAAAAATGGAATATGAAAAATAGTCCAATCTAATTTAAAGTAAAACCATAGAGCCCCTGCAGTAGCAATAAAAGTATAAATAAGTAAACGATGATACAATTTAAGACCACCACCCCCGGTCACCCCTTTCCCTCGTACGTCCAACCAATCATCAAACAATCCAATAAAAGCGGTAATGATAAGGGCTCCTAATGGCAATAGGGTTTCTTGCCTAGATAAAAAGTTCAACTGACCCCATATCCCGCTAGGCCATAAATTACCTAGGACCGAAAACAACAGAATAAGAATTAGGAGTGTCCCCCAAACTAAAATCCCTCCCATAGTCGGTGTGCCTGCTTTATGAGCGTGTAGTTTAGTAAATATTGGAGTAGAACCATTACTACGAATTTTCTTTCCTAAATTATATTTATACAAAAAATGACTTAAGAGTGGAGTCAGAGCCATGGCAAAAATAAAAGCAAAGGTAGCAAAAAATAAAATTTTGATAATCGGAAACTGCATCATAGAAATGCTTATTTAAAATTAATTAAATAAATAAATAATAAAACCAAATTTAAAAATAAAGCAAATAATAAAACAGTGGCCAGTAATAAATGAGTAAATACTTGAAAGTATTTATGCCGATGACTTAAAGCGGCAATAATAACATTGAACCCTAAAATTCCTAAAGCATAAAGCGGATAAATAAGAACCCGACCAGGATTGCCCACCAAGGTGATTCCTAAATCAACATTATACTGTAGAACTAGAATCTTGCCACTTAGATGATGAAATATAAACCAAGCTTGTCTCCAAGCCAAAGCCTGCAACAGAATAAAAACTGCTAGATAAAAACGGCTATAATGAAAATGCCATATCGCTTTTAAAGCCAAAACAAATTGTTTAGTCTGATTATGAAGACGGGTATAAAAATTAGAATAAACCATAGCAATAAATAAATAGCTTGACTCTTTTAAGTCTATCACATTTTAAAATAATACCAAACTATGCTATAATCAGAACAATATGAGTAAAAAAATTATTATCAATCTTCTAGATTACGCTCAACAAGAAGAAGTCCAACATCTAATAATTTCTCGTCAAAAAGAGCAAATTTCTTTAGACTGTTACCTGCCTAATGGTCAGCTACGCCATTTGAGTTTACCTCATAAATTAGAGAATAATTTCTTTGCTGACCTTAAGCAAATTATGGCTATTGGCAATAATGAATTAATAACTAAAAAATATCACAAAATTACTCATCACCATAAAACTCTAGCAATTTATCTGACTGTTCTACCCGACCGAAATAAGGAAAAAATAATTATTGATCTGCTCAAAAGACCTAAAGAGTATTGGCGTCTTAGCCAGTTAGGACTAAAAACAATGGATTTAAAAACTCTGAAAAAAACTCTAACTCGCCACTCTGGCCTTATCATTATTACTTCTCCTCCAGGGAAAGGAAAAAGCAGTACTCTATACGCTATATCACTTCTACTTAATGATCCAAAATTCAATATATATTTTTTAAGTAAAGATATTCCTAAATCAATCCCTGGAATAAATATATTAAATCCTAGTGCCACTAGCTGGGAGCGACTACGAGGGCATGACTCAGAAATAATTTTGGCCGATGATCTGGATAAAGACTGGGAACTAACTCAAGCTTTGCTCACTGCCCTTACTGGGCGTCTGGTAGTAGCCACTATAAATGCTAAAGATGCTAAAACAGTTATTAAACGAATAAAACAGCTACCTCTATCTCCCCGTTTAATAAATGAAGGACTTAGAATGATTATTAGCCAAGACTTAGTTCCTCTACTAAGTCTTAGAAACAGCTCCTTACATAAAAATCGTCAGCTCATTGGTAAGTTTGAGCTTATAAAATTATGAATATAATCTGCGTTATTCCAGCTTTTAATGAAGCTAAAAGTATACAACAAGTAGTTAACGATTTGCGTCCTTATGTCCAAGAAATTGTAGTAATAGATGATAATTCCTCAGATCATACCGCCACCTTAGCCAAAACTGCTGGAGCCACTGTTCTGCGTCATTTAATTAACCGCGGTCAAGGTGCTTCCCTGCAAACTGGTGATGATTATGCCTTAAAGCACCAAGCAGATATTATTATTCATTTTGATGCTGATGGTCAATTTCTAGCTAGCGAAATACCAGATATAATTAAACCACTCATAGACGGACAAGCCGAGGTAGTACTAGGCTCTAGATTTCTTAATAAAAAATCCCAGCTCCCAATTTTTAAAAAAATAATAATTTGGCCTTTAGCCAGAACAGTGAATAAACTATTTTTTAATATCAAGCTGAGCGATCCCCAAAGTGGTTTTAGGGCTTTAAGTAGAGAGACAGTTAAAAAAATAAAAATAGAAAATGATCGTATGGCTCACTGTAGCGAAATACTCCAGCAATTATCCAAATATAAAGTAAAAATAAAAGAAGTACCTATTACGGTTATCTATCACGAATATGGTCAAAAGTTATCTGGAGGTTTTAAAATAATCAAAGATTTAATCATTAAAAAAATAATAGAATAAAAAAAAGCTCCTATATTAAGAAGCTTAATTTAATAGCCTTTTCATGTTTCTATAAATATAGAAACATGAAATATGCAATTGCAATAACGATTGCATATTGTCCAGCCATTATGACTGGAAATAAGCTATAATCTTTACATAGCTTAATTATATCTTTATATGATATTATTGTAAATAATATCATTGATATTCCCAAAATCAGGAATATTATGACGTACTCTGACGCCAATATAGCCGCCAAACTGACGACCGCCAGAACATTCATGTTAAATGTCTGGGATCTTGCCAGATTCCCTTGTAGGTCCAGCAATACACTAATGACAACGGTCACAGCTGCCACACTTATAAGTGCAACAAATATTCCAACCGCCATCTGTTTTAGCAGATGGTTCAGAAGGAACAGAGAAATTAAGAACACTAATGTCCCTAAAATTTCTTCCTTCAAAAAATTTTTTTTCATGACTTATTATTTTTTGTTAATATTAAAGAACTATTCATTAAATAATGTCATAATAAATAACTAATGTTAATTATATGATTCAACAAGCTATTGCTTTAATTTTAATCGCTATTTTTCTCTGGCGTCTATTTTCACAAAAAAGAAAAAAACAAATTAATCAAAATGAGTTTACTCTTTGGCTAGTATTTTGGCTACTTGGTGCTCTAGCGATGATCTTTATCCATCGTATTGATAGTTTAGTCCACTACTTAGGTTTTTCTGGAGATGGTATTAGCTTCCTAATTTATTTAGCTATTCTGATTCTATTTTATTCCATCTTCCGTCTGCGCTTGAATTTAGCTAAAATGGAAAAGAATATTACTAAAATAGTTAGAGAATTAGCTTTAAATCAAGAAAATAAAAAATAATTATGAAAATAGCTTCAATAGCCTGTGCTGGACCACCTAATGCTGGTGGTATAGGAAATAGCGCTTATAGAATTAGTAAGTTATTGTCCGAACAAGAAGAAGTAGTTGACTTTAACCCAGAGACTATAAAACCTTGGCTCAGAAAAGGTCATGGAGCTTTTATACCTCAATTACTTTGGCGACTAAAGTCTTTTGATTATATTTATCTTCATTATCCTTTTTTTGGAACTGCGGAAATAGTATGCTTATTCAAATTATTCCACAAAAAAAGACCTAAATTAATTATCCATTATCATATGGATGTTAAACCTAGCGGTCTAATAACCAAAATCTTTAGTTGGCCTAGTTTAATTTTACGCCAAACTTTACTTAAGCAAGCAGATACTATTGTAATCGCTAGTCTGGACTATATTAAAAGCAGTCAAATTAAAAAATACTATTTTGCTCACCCAAAAAAATTCAGAGAAATTCCTTTCAGTCTAGATCTTCATAAATTCCAACCTAAAAGGTTGAACCAAGCTACCAATAATGAAATTATAGCCTACACTAAAAAAATTATTCATTATATTAATGACAAATTTATTAAAAAAAGTCGGCTAAACTTATTATTTGTAGGAGGACTAGACCGAGCCCATTATTTTAAAGGGATAGAGATACTATTACTGGCACTAAGTAAGCTCAAAACTCTAAATTGGCGATTAACCATTATAGGCGAAGGAGACAAACGAGCTAGCTATGAAAAATTAAATCTTAAACTACAATTAACCACTAGGGTGTATTTTGCTGGCAAACTAAATGATGCTGACTTAATTCGCAATTATCAAAACGCCGATTTATTAATTCTACCCTCTATTAATAGCAACGAAGCTTTTGGATTAGTTTTAATTGAAGCTCTGGCTTGTGGAGTGCCCCTAATAGCTTCTGATTTACCAGGAGTCCGTCAGGTATTTACTAACTGGCGAGAAGGATTGCTAGTAGCTCCAGGAGATGTCGCTGATTTAAAAAATAAATTGGAGTTTATTTTCAACCATGAAAATCTGCGACGAGAGATGGCCCAAGCTACTAGAAAACTAGCTGAGAAAAAATATGACCAGAATAAAATGAAAATAGCATTAGAAAAATTATTCCATGAAAATAGCCGTACTAAATAATTTATACTTTCCTTTTAACCGAGGCGGAGCTGAACAAGTGCTTAAAAGAATGATTCTAGAATTACAAAATTCTGGGCATGAAGTCTTTTTAATTTCTACTAAACCAGCCTCAGCAATAATTGATAATAATAAACAGCTAAAAATATATTATCTTAACTCCAATTTTTATAAATTAGACCAGTTTCCGGTAATTTTTAGATTTTTTTGGCAATTAAGCAATCTACTATCCTGTAAAAAATATTACCAAATAAAAAAAATACTAAGCAACCAGAAGCCTGATCTAGTAATTACTCATAATCTTATGGGGCTAGGCTTTTTAACTCCCCGAGCCATAAAAAAATTAAAGATTCCTCACGAACATATACTACACGACATTCAATTATTATATCCTTCTGGCCTAATGCTCTTAGGGGAGGAAGCTAAAATAGATAAAATACCAGCACGAATCTATCAATTCTATACTAAAGCTCTTTGGAGTTCAGTCCAAAAAATTATCTCTCCTTCTAAGTGGCTACTACAGGAACATACTAAACGAGGATTTTTCCCAAATTCTAAACTAGAGATTAGACCATTTAAATTACCTGTTTATAAGCCTAATCCAACTGCTGATAGGCCTGAAAATCTCTCTTCAATTACTTTCCTATTCGTAGGACAAATAGAGGATCATAAAGGAATTATATGGCTAATAAATATATGGAAAAAATTAAACAACCCAGCTTTAAAATTGATAATTATTGGCGAAGGTAAAAGATTGGAGCAAGCTAGGCAACTGACTAGCGGAGACAAACGAATAGAATTACGCGGTCTGGTAGACTCAGAAGAAGTTAAAAAAATAATGACTAAAAGTCATTATTTGCTAGTTCCCTCATTATGTTATGAAAACTCTCCTACGGTAATTTATGAAGCACAAGCCTTAAATCTGCCCATAATTGCTAGCACTATTGGAGGAATTCCTGAAATGCTTAGCTCCAGAGACTATTTGTTTACCGCCGGCAGTGAAAGGGCTTTTAAACAGTGCTTGAGCAAAAAACTAAACCTAAAAATCTAAACTAGAGTCTAAAATTACCCCCACATTGATTAAGTACTACTCGCCTAAACCTTGCAACTTTTTATTAGCTTGTAAATCAAAAATAGTCTTTTTTAAACCGTTTTGTAGGGTAACTACTGGCATCCAAGCTAAACTATCTTTGGCTAAATGAATATCGGGCAATACCAATTCACTAACAAACAACTTACTACTGGTATAAACAATTTTAGATTTAGATTTAGTCTCTTGAATAACGAGATTAACTAAATCAGTTAAATTAGTATCTACATCAGAACCAATATTAAGTGGACCAGCAAGGTCAGAAAGCATTAGTTTAGAAACAGCATCAATCAGATCATCAATATAACAAAAAGAAGAAGAGAAATTTGCATCGCCATGAATAATAATATCTTTATTTTCCAAAGCACTATTAATATAGTCGGGCATTATCTGGTGTTCATTAGTGGCCATACGCGGACCGTATATCCTAAACAATCTAATTATCCTAGCATCAATATTGTAAATTAAACGATAATTAGCCACCATAGTCTCGGCGAAACGCTTCCCTTCATCATAAGCAGATCGTGAAGACAATTGATCAACAAAGCCTAAATCACTTTCTTTAAATTTTAATTCCGCATTAGTAATATTACGTGGACCATAGACTACTGCAGAAGAAAATTGTAAAAATTTGGTCTTATACTTTAAAGTTAAATCTAACAAATTTTTAATCACCAAGGAATTAGCTAACAGCATAACCAAACGATTAGTTAAAAAATGTTTAGGAGAAGCGGGACAAGCTAAATTATAAATTTCTTGCAAACCCTGAAATTCTACTTTAAACTTTTTCAAATCTTCTATTGACTCTAGATCTAAAGGAGTACTTAAATCATGATTAATAAACACAAAGTTAGGATTAGCTAATAGATGGTCAATATTACGTTCACTACCAGAAACAAAATTATCTACACAAATAACTTTATTAGTTTTGACTAACTCATCACAAAGATGAGAACCGATAAAACCAGCTCCACCAGCCACTAATACGTTCTTTTTATTGAAAATCACTTGTTTGGACATATTTTTGAAATCCATTTTAAAGGGATTTATTATTTATATTTATTATACCAATATTTGCTCCACCATTCCAGCTAGTTTTCCAGGTATAAAAAGATTGTAGTAGAGTTCCTTGACCATCAAAAATTCTAACTTCTGGTGCAGCTCCAGATTCAGCACCAGTTATAATGTCTCCGATACCATTATTATTAATATCTCCCGCCGCTAAATTAACTCCTCCCTGCCAATTAGTACGAAAAGCTAAAAATTGTCTTTTCAATATTGCTCGATTGGTAAAAATCTTAATTTGCGGATTACGCCCTGGCCCTGGAGCAACAATTATCTCTGATTTATTATGATCCCGGCGACCATAAACATTACTTACCGCCACCTTAATACCTCCTCTAAATTTTTTTTCATAAGCATAGAAAGCGCTTAATATATGACCCTGAGGAGTGAAAATTTTTATAACTGGGGCTTTGCCTTGACCATAAGCTACCACAATCTCTCTATTACCCTTCCCGTCTAAATCGCCAACCGCCACACTCAAACCCCCTCGCCAATTTTTACTATCAACAAAAAATTTATTTAATAGTTTTCCCTTATCATTAAAAATACGAACTTGGCCATGACCACTAGAAGCAGCGGTAGCAATAATATCGGCTTTTCCGCTACCATTTAAATCACTAACCGCTACATTAACTCCCCCCTGAAAATTTATGGGAAAGGCTAAGAACTGTTTTAATAATTTACCAGTAGAAGTAAGAATTTTAATTTGGGGTTTTTGCCCCAATGCCGAACCAACTACCAACTCATTAAAACCATCACCATTAACATCTCCAGAGGCCACACTAGAACCACTAGGTATATTAGCCACTGGTAATTTATGGATTAAATCACCATTTACTGCAGTTAATTTGGAAGCTTTAGATCCGATATTACTGACTATTACTAAACGAGCCAAATGATTATATAATTCAGCTTTAGCCATTTCCACAGCCTTAAAAACATCCAGACGCCCATTACCAAGTTCACCGATATATTTAGGATTTAAGCGGTTAATATTATCAGTAGAGGCAAATAGAATATTAACTACTTGTCGCGGAGTCAATTCTGGGTTAGCTTGTTCAATAAGAGCGAGAGTACCAGAAACTAAGGGAGCAGCCATAGAGGTGCCCGACCAATAGCCTCCATAGAGTGCTTGAGGATTATTAATATCACTTCCAGCAGTTATGGTACTAAAAAAACTAATACCCGGAGCACTAATATCCACACAACGCGAACCATAACTAGAAAATCTAGCTTTTTGATCTAAAGCATCAGTAGCCGCTACACCAATAACCATGTTCTGTCCTAAAGATCCATCATAGCAAGCAGGATAAATCGGAGTTTTATCAATATTATAACCAACTCCACTGGCTCGTTCATTACCAGCAGCCGCTACCACAATCACTCCAGCTTTATGAGCCCGAGCAATTGCTTCTTGTAAAGCTTCACTATAATGAAAGGAGACAAAACTCAAATTAATAATATCAGCTCCATTGTTAGTGGCATAATCAATAGCTCGAATAACATCACTCGTTTTCCCTTGTCCTTTATCGTTAAGAACTCTCAGAGGCATAATTTGAGCCGACCAAGTTACTCCAGCCACTCCAATTTTATTATTTCCAACGGCAGCAATAATACCTGCTACTATAGTACCGTGATCCACTCCAGCTTCAGTCCAACCTGGGTCAAATTTAACCGGTGGATATGGCGTATTATTAACGAAATTCCAACCATGGACATCATCAATAAAACCATTATGATCATTATCTATACCATCGTTGGCAATCTCTTTAGTATTAGTCCAAATATTGTTACGTAAATCTGGATGATTAAGCTGAATTCGGCCATCAATAACCGCAATAACTATATCTGGGCTAGCAGAGATAATATCCCAAGCACTATTAGCCTTAATCTTAGCCAAATACCACTGATTACTATAATAGGGATCATTAGGCTTAACCGCTGCTGAAACTGGCTGGGCTATGAATAGAGCTAAGACAAAAAGAGATGTTAGTATTTTTTTCATATAACATCTTAATAATATCACAACTTAAAGAAATATCACAAGCTAAATAGCTTTAGGTAGTAATAAGCTAAAATAATAATTTATAAATTTTCTAAAACTTTCAAAGTTTCAATAGCGCATTTACGCCAAGCGAAATCTTTAACTCGCTCCTTACCTTTAATAATTAATTTCTCTCGTAAAGTTTGATCACTAATAATTTTTAACATGGCTTCATAGATTGATTGTTTGTTATTTTGATCAAAATATAAAACCGACTGTCCAGCAACTTCTCGTAAAACCGCCAAATTCGAGACCGCCGTTGGCACTCCACAAGCTAAAGCTTCTAAAATTGGAATACCAAATCCTTCATATTTAGAAGGAAAAATAAAGGCCTTGGCTGCACTGAAAATATAAGGTAGATCTTCCTCACTAATCCATCCAGGTAAGAATACTCTATCTCCTAAATGATATTCGTTAATGGTATATTCTACTTCATCATAACCAAAACTAGCATCGCCTGCTAAAACTAGATTCATTTTAATCTCGGGATGATTCTCTACCAGTAAAGCAAAAGCTTCCACTAGGGCAACAGTATTTTTCTTTTTTTCTAGACGACCAACATATAAAAGATAAGGGGAACTTAAATTATGCCTAGCTAAAACCTGAGAAATTTTTTCTGGTCCATCAAGAGGCGGATATAGATCTGCGTTATAACCATTATAGATAACTTTTATTCTATCGGGCGAAGTTTCTTTATAAACTTTTAAAATTTCTTGTTTAGTTGCTTCAGATACAGCAATAATTTTTTTAGCGTGACGCAAAGCAAAAGAGGTTGACCAATATAAATAATCAAGCGAATTTGGACGATAACGTCCTCTAGTGAAAATTCTGACTAAAAAACTAATCACCCGACGTGACCCTATTCCTTTAGTTTTCACCTTAAAAGAACGATATAAATTACCTTCATGCCAAAAGGCTAAATCATGAATGGTGTTGACTGTCCTTAGTGGTCCAAATAGGGGCAAAGCATGAGCAGGCACAAATAAGACATCGGGTCGCCACCAAATCATTTCCCAAGTTAATCTCCCTAGAGTCCAAAAAGAGTAGAAAGGCCAATTCAATAATTTAATAGAAAAATTAGGATTAGATTTAATTATTTTAAGCAACTCGGGGCGCACTGGCTGATTAATATATAAATAATATTTATTAACTGTATCAATTTCGGCTAAATTCTTAATTAGATAAAAAGAATACCATTCAGTCCCAGTCTTATGAAGTAAATTAGCGCGTGAAGCGTCTATGCCAATAATCATATAAATAAAAATTAGCCGATCTGTTTATAATCCGCTAATTATTTAGTTGCTAGGATGCTACGTTTATAGGAGTCTAAATTATCTAGAGCAATGCCAGTTCCTTTAGCTACACATAGCATAGCATCATCAGCCACATAGGCTGATACTCCAGTCGTCCTAGCAATCAACTGATCAATATTACGTAATAAAGAACTACCTCCAGTTAAAATAATTCCTTTATCCATAATATCAGCGGATAATTCAGGTGGAGTTTTCTGTAAAACTTTTTTAGCCACAGAGATAATGGCTTCTAATTCATTTTGGATAGCTTCAGTAACATCATCGCTGGAAACCGTAATACTGCGAGGCAATCCGGTAACAATATCACGACCGCGAACTTCTAAATATAGTTTATCTTCAATATACAGAGCCGAGCCAATATTTATTTTTATTTGTTCCGCAGTTCTCTCTCCAATAGCTAAATTATATTTTTTACGAACGAATTCCAAAATAGCGGCATCAAATTTATTACCGCCAACTCGTACCGAAGTGGAAGCTACGATACCACCCAGAGAAATCACTGCCATTTCGGCTGTTCCTCCGCCAATATCAATGATCATATGTCCAGTAGCAGAACCAATAGGAATATCCGCACCAATAGCAGCTGATACTGGTTCTTTAATGATATAGGCTGCTTTAGCTCCTGAAGCAATAGTAGCTTCAATCACTGCTCGTCGTTCTGTGGAAGATATGCCTGCTGGTACTGAAACCATAACTTCTGGTCTAAACAAACGAATTCCCCCTAAAGTTTTATTGATGAAATATCTAATCATAGCTTCGGTTGCTTTATAATCGGCAATAACTCCATCTTTTAAGGGACGAACTGCGGTAATAGTATCGGGAGTTCTACCAATCATATCTTTAGCTTCATTACCTACTGCTAAAATCTTTTGATCATCAACCGATACCGCCACCACACTAGGTTCATTGATAACAATCCCGCGTCGCGGTACATAAATTAAAGTATAAGTTGTCCCTAAATCAATTCCGATTCGTTTAATAAACATAAAAATTCTATTAAATACTAATTCATATTAGTATTTTACCGAGCATTAGTCAAACTATTTGTAATAATTTCCATCATTTATAATCTTATAATTATCAACTAAGCAGGAGCCCTAAAGCTATTCATCATCCGGGCTGGTATTAATAGTCCGTTCTTGATTACTTATAATCTTTTTTACCTTCTCCGCGAATTGAAAAGTATCAAATTCTTCTTTAAAGAAAAAATAATCTGCCCCTAATTCTAAACTACGACTACGGCTATCAGCTACGCTTAAATCAGTGAAAATAAAAATCTGTTTATCACCTAATTCTCCATCAGCTTTAATTTTCTTAATAATATCAAAACCATCTACCTTAGGTAAAATTAAATCCAAAATAATATAGTCAGGAGCAAAACTACGCAAACGATTAAATAACTCTTCTGGTTCTTCATCACCATAGCTCATCTCTACTGCAAACTCGGCAGTAGCGAACTGAGCTTCTAAACCATACAAAATATCCGCATCATCTTCAATAATAAAAATTTTTTTATTATTCATATTTTTATTATTTATTAACTTTTATTTTTTTCCACCAAACTTCATGCTCTGTATACCAATCTATCGTAGCTCTCAGACCTGACTCAAAATCAACCCGTGGTTCCCAGCCTAGTTCCTTCTGAGCTTTACTAAAATCTATAGCATAACGACGGTCGTGCCCTAAGCGATCAGAAATATGTTGTATTTTTTCTTCTGACTGCCCCATTAATTTTAGAATCAACTTAGTAATCTGTAAATTGCTATATTCATTGTTACTCCCTAAACAATAGGTCTCACCAATTTTGCCTTTATTAATAATTAAATCTATACCGCGAATATGATCATCAACTTGGATCCAATCTCTAATATTATCTCCATTGCCATAAATTGGTACACTTTGATTGTTTAATAAATTAGTAATAAATAAAGGTATTATTTTTTCTGGATATTGATAAGGACCATAATTATTGGAACAATTGGAGATAGTTATCGGTAAATTATAGGTATAGAAATAAGCTCGTACTAAATGGTCAGCTGCTGCTTTAGAAGCGCTATATGGGGAATGAGGATTATAGGGGCTTTGTTCGCTAAATTTCTTGGAACCAAATCCTAAACTGCCAAAGACTTCATCGGTAGAAATATGGTGAAAATGAGTATTATTTTTCCGAGCCGCTTCTAATAAAACCCTAGTACCTTCTATATTAGTCCGAATAAATCTAGCACTATCTAGGATAGAACGATCTACATGACTCTCAGCAGCAAAATGGACAATTAAATCAATTTTAGGCACTAAACTATTAACTAAATTAGCATCCACAATATCACCTTTAACAAATTGATAATTAGCTTGAGTACTAATATCTTGTAAGTTATCTAAATTGCCAGCATAAGTCAGTAAATCTAAATTAATAATTTCATCGCTAGGATAATTCTTTAACCAATAATGGATAAAGTTAGAGCCGATAAAACCCGCTCCACCAGTAACTAATAATTTCATATTAAATTGCTAATTTTTTTATAATTGAATCGGCTTCGCCTGGAGCGTATTCCCCTCGGTGCCAAGAATGATGACCATCTCCCATGTGCCGGGGAATTACATGAAAATGTATATGAGGAATTACTTGACCTGCTACTGGATCATTATTTACCGAAGCATTATAGCCAACTATAGCTAACTTGCTCTTCAATAGGTAGCCTACTTTCTTTACGGCTATAATTAACTTTTTTAAATCTTCCTCAGGTATTTCTTCTAAATTCTTATAATGTTTTTTAGGTACGACTAAGGTATGCCCTGGGTTAATTGGTTTAATATCTAAAAAAGCAAAAATATCATCATCTTCATAGACTTTATAGGCTGGAATATTGCCTTTTATGATTTCGCAAAAAATACACATATAGTTATTTATAAAAAATATTTATTCTATTCGGTAGGGACTGTTAGCATCTTTTTCCCATCTAATTTCATCTACTTTCTCCTTTTTCCCTACTCCTTTATATAGTTTATCCGGTAAATTAATGCTCCAAGCTGGAACTTGAGAAATACATTTATAGCCATGAACTACTCCTGGAGGAACTATGACTAAACTGGGATTATTTTCTCCAACTTCTATTTGGAGAGATTGCCCCACTGTTTTAGAGTTAGGACGACGATCCCAAAGATATAAACGAAAGCTACCAGGACCTAAAAAAATAAAACAATCGCTCTGGAATACATGTTCATGTGGCCCACGACTTACCCCAGGATTAGTGAAACTAACATAAGACATGACTGGTTTAAAATCTATTTCGTCCTGACGAAAAACTTCCATCAAGCAACCTCGCTGATCCTTATATTTATTAATCTTCTTAATTACCACTCCATTTAACATAAGCAAAATATTGTTAGTCTAGTTTATTTTTGAGGAAAAAGTTTTAGCTTTAGCTTTATATTCTATTAAACCATTCTGAGCCCCTAAATGAGCTACTTTAGCTGCAGCATTATGCAAAGCTAAATCTAGAGCTTTATCAATATCATCAGAAAATAATACCATTCCAGCTGCAAAGGAAGAATTAAATATATCGCCAATACCCGTAGTATCTACAGTTTTTCGTCCTTTAATAATTTTCCGACGATAAAATCTATCACCATCATAAACCATAACCCCTTCTGACCCTAGAGTAATCACTACTATTTGCGGGCCAAAACTGTGCATAATTTTAATTAAATTCTTGGGATTATTCAAAAATTTACGCCCCAGATGTTTATGCTGTTGCGAAGTCATAACTAATTCAATTGCCTCGTCTTTATTGGAAGCCAAAACTTTAACTTTTTTGAGATAAGGAGCAATCTTTTTAACTCCTTGTAGGTATTGAGTCATACCCGGATTCCAAAAAATTTGCGGTCCACCTTTGACTACCACAGAAAAAATACTTTTAAGTTTGCTAATCCAATTACCAGCCAAAGAAGCAATATAAATATTATGTGCTCGCTTTAGAATTTTTAGATGCTGGGAGGTAATTTTTAGTTTATTATTAGCACCCCGTTGAGCAAATATAATGCGTTCACCAGAAGGAGAAATCAATATAAAAGAGGACCCACTTTCCTCTCGGGAAATGGTTTGTATTAAACTGGTATTAACTTTCCTAGCTTGTAAATTCTGCTTAATAAATTTACCCTCCAAATCATCTCCAACTGGAGCAATACAAGCTACTCGCAAAGAGAAATTAGCCAAACAAACTGCCGCATTAGCAGCTCCACCACCATAGGAATAATAAAATTTATCTACTTTAATCTTGGCTCCCGACTCAAAAGCCAGAACATTCTGGTGTAAAATATCTAAACGCTTATTAATGGCAATCCCCTGGTCGGTAAAGAAAGATATATCCCGAGTAGTGCCACCAATAGTAATAAAATCATAAATCATATTTTTATAATAACACAAAAACTATTTCTTTTCCAAAAAGAAAGGCCGCCAACGGCGAGTAAAAGCATTAGCTCCACTAAATAGTAGCAAAGCAAAAATTTCACTCCAAATAATTTGATGAATAAGGGTTAACCAAAAATGACCAGTTAAAAAAAATGGACTAGTCAAGCTAGAAGAAAAATAAGAAAAAACTCCCACTACGATATTATCAAACACTGTGGCTAGTAGTATTAATAAAGCAAAAGAATATAAAGAACGATTAGTGAGCCAAGTGTCCAATATCCATTTAGTAAAAACTACGGTTAAAAACAAGCTAATAAGATTAAAGCCGAAGAAATTAAAAGATAGAATATCCAACCAAAATCCACCAATTATTACCACTTGAATCGCTGAACGGAAATCATAAAAAAATAGGGTAAATATTAAAATAATTAGCAATAAATTCAAATCACGAAAAAATGGAGCTAGAGCATAGATGCCAGAAAATTGGACAATAGCTACTAGTGAGATAAACAGAATAAAAAAAACAATTTGTCCTATTTTCTTAAACATAAGTATATTATCTATTCCAATCTTGATTAAGTAATAATAACTAATACCACAGTTAAACTACCCGGATTCAATAAAGGTTCAATGGTGGCAGTTTGCCATACCTCATTACTAGTATTATAAATACGACTTATTTTACCAATAAGTAACCCACGGGGAATATTTCCTCCTAAACCAGAAGTAATAACCATATCGCCAGTTTTAATATTTTCTGATTGAGGAATATAATTCATTTCAATAGTTAAACCTAAATTGCCATTAACAATACCACGAGTTTTAGTCTGATTTTGAATGGTGGCAGCCAATTTACAGTTGGCACTAGTAGTTAGACAAAACGTAGCACTAGTATCTTTTACTTCTATAATCTTACCAATAATAACTCCTTGACTGATTACCCCCAGCCCGGGACGAAGTCCATCGCGACTGCCTCGATCAATAATTAAATCGCCATTATTATCAATCGGTGCTTGTTTAGCAATTATACTGGCGGTCACCGCTTTAAAATTATTAATTTTTAAAAAATTTAAACTAGCACGTAGCTTGGTATTCTCTGCTCCAATCTCTAAACAACGAGAGTTAGCCACTGTTAAAGCAAGAACTTTTTTATTGAGCTCGGAAATTCTATTTTGTAGAACTTTACTGCCACGGCTAGAATGATAAGAATTGTTTGATGAAGAACTCCATCTATATAAATTAGCATTCAAGGGTTTAGTAGTGCTTAATAAAAAATCTCCTAGTGGAGCTAAAAAACCAGTGACATACAACAAAAATAATAAAATGAATACGACTCCAAAAATCACTACAGGATTATTTTTATTAATTTTTATCATACTGACAGTTAGGATTATAATGAACCTGCCTAATCCTGTTGGCTAGGCATCATCACTTTATCTAGTAGCTCTTTATTGTCCAATAGAATTCCTGTCCCCCGAGCTACACAAGTTAAAGGATCATCAACTATCTTGACTGGAATTTTAGTAGCGGTAGAAATTGCTTTATCTAAACCTCGTAATAAACTTCCCCCTCCAGACAAGAATAAACCCCGTTCATAAATATCAGAAACTAATTCTGGCGGAGTGGTCTCTAAAATAGTTTTAATATTCTCAATAATTCTATTAACTGTTCGGCTTAGGGCTTCTCTAATCTGTTTATCGCTAGCCATTAAAGCTTTAGGTAATCCAGTTAACAAATCTCTGCCTCGCACTTCAATTTCTTGAGGGCTTTCTAGAGGAACGGCCGAACCAACGGCAATTTTAATACTTTCGGCTAATTGTTCACCAATTAGAATATTAAATTCCTCCCGCACATATTCAATAATATTACTATCAAATTCATTTCCAGCGGCTTTTAGAGACTTCCAGGTTACCACCCCACTTAGAGAAATAACGGCAATTTCTGTAGTCCCTCCGCCAATATCAACCATCATAGTGGCAATGGCCTCAGTTACTGGCAAACGGGCTCCAATAGCTGCCGCCATAGCTTCATCAATTAAATAAACTTTTCGAGCTCCAGCGGATTTAGCCGCATCTTCTACCGCTCTTTTCTCTACTTCAGTTAAATCCAGGGGAATACCAATAACTACTCGAGGACGAGAAATTAAAGAAAAATTATCATTATGTACTTTATTAATAAAATATTTTAACATTTTCTCGGTTATTTCAAAATCAGAAATTACTCCATTAATTAAAGGTTTGATAGCCTCAATATGCCCTGGGGTTTTACCCACCATTTTTTTAGCAGCTTCACCAACTTCTAAAATTTCATTGGTACGTTTATTAATAGCCACCACACTAGGCTCATTAATAGTAATACCTTTATCGGCAACATAAACTAAGGTATTTTTCGTGCCTAAATCAATACCTAAATCATAACTAAATTTTCCTAAAAAATTATTGAACATAAATTATTTTAAAACTTTAAACATCTAAACTCTAATAACTCTTAGCAAACAACCAATCATGCTTAGCTTCTTTCCCACTAATAAAACACTTTTTATTATGAGGTTTATTATTAGCTTGGCTATTTAATAAAACTCGCGAAACCATTCCATATTTTTCTTTTAACTGCTGTTCAGTATTCGCATCTTCGCTCCAACTAGCCTCAAACCAACCAGAACGATTATCAATTTCTTTCCAATCCTCAATTTGATAAATATGATCTTTATGAAAATCATTAGCTTGCTGAAATAAATTGTTATGTATATCCTCCATCAACTTAGCTAAATAAGAATTTAAATCCGAGAGCTCAATCTGTTCCTTAGTGTCGTTATCACGCCTAAAAATCGTAAGTTTATTCTCCTGAATTTCTTTTAAACCTATTTCTAAACGGACTGGTACCCCGCGTACTTCCCAATAGTTAAACTTAAAGCCTGGAGTGGATCCTTCTCGTTCATCAATTTTAATTCTATATTTCCCGTTTAAACTCTGAATTATTTGTTTGGAAAAATCTAAAACTTTTTGGCGATTATTTTGATTCTTATAAATTGGCACTATAACTATCTGAATGGGGGCAATATTAGGAGGCAGACGTAGACCATTATCATCACCATGGACCATAACTACCGCGCCAACGGCTCGCCAAGATAAACCCCAGCTATTTTGATAAGCTAGATGAGTTTTGCCATCAGCTCCTAAATAACTAACATCAAATACTTTGGCAAAATTAGTTCCTAAATAATGACTAGTGGCGCCCTGGATAGCTTTACCATCTCGAGCCATGACTTCCACAGTCATGGTAGTAACTGCCCCAGCAAATTTTTCACTTTCTGACTTCTGCCCAATGAAAGAAGGAATAGCCATGAACTTATAAACTTCTTGGTATAAATTCAATATTTTATCAACTTCAGCTCGCGCCTCTGACTCTGTAGCAAAAACTGTATGTCCCTCTTGCCATAGAAATTCACTCCAACGCAAAAAAGCCCGAGGGCGTTTCTCCCAACGCACTACATTGGCCCACTGATTTAAACGTAAAGGCAGATCTTTATAACTTTGAATCCAACGAGCATAAGTTTTATACATAGCAGCTTCACTGGTAGGACGAATTACTAATTTATTAGCTAACTCTTCTCCTCCAGCATGAGTGACAATTGCTAACTCAGGGGCAAAGCCTTTAACATGATCTCGCTCTGCTTCTAGATTTTCCAAAGGAACAAAAATAGGAAAATACACATTTTCTACTCCATCATTTTCTAAACGTCTACTGAGTTCTGCTTTAATTAATTCCCAAATTTTTAAACCATAAGGACGAACTATGCCACAACCACGTACTTCCGAGGTCTCGGCTAGTTCAGCCTCTTTAATAACATCTTGATACCACTGGGGAAAATCATGACTCTGTTTAGTAATTGTTTTTTTATGATTAATAGACATATATTATTTCTCATCTTAGCCTAGAAAATTGTACTTGTAAAGTAGCTAATTTAGCCTAATTTAGGCTAAACAAGTCTACATTAGCTGTAAATTTATACTATTAACTCTAACAATTCTAAGCTTTGGCCATTTTTTTCAAAGCCGCTTTAACTCGTTCGCCACTGTCAATAATTTTCGGATCAAGGGCATTTAGAGCATTCCGAGCATCACTAAGCGAATAGCCTAAAGACATTAAAGCATCAATTTCGTCACTACTTCCCAAAGGCGTAGAACCAAACTTATCACTATTTACACTAGAACGTAAAACTTTATTTTTTAATTCTAAAACTAAACGCTCTGCTGTTTTCTGGCCAATACCAGATACTTTAGTCAACAGATTAGCATCACCTCGGATAATTGCTTCCTTAATATCTCTAGCGCTAGCAATAGTTAAAACCCCTAAAGCTGATTTAGGACCCACTCCAGAAACTGTTAATAATAATTCAAATAATTCTAAATCTTCTAAAGTTTTAAAGCCATATAAATCACTAGCTTCTTCCCTAACCCGATGATGAATATAAATTTCCTGTTCTGTGTTAAGTTTCAAATCATTTAAAAAAGTTTCTCCTATAAAAACCTGATAACCAATATTGGCAACTTCAATAATTACATAATTTAGAGTTTTACTCATTACTTTTCCCCTTAAAAATGAAATCATACAAGAACTATTAATTAAAAACTTAATTTACTTATTATTCTTAACTTCATTAGTTTTTCTTCTTATCACCGTAAATTCGGGAATGTTCCCCTTAGCTTTCGCCAGTTTCAAAACAACAATCCTACCCCCACCACCACCATGAGCCTCAGTTATTTCCTCGCCAGTCTTAGCATCCCAAAGAATTCTAGGGCTTATTTTAATTATATCATAGTTAGGACTAATCAATTCAATCTTCTCTTTAATCCTAACAGTATTGTGTACTTTAAAATAGACCAATTGTATAGAGGGGTTTAATTTAAATTTTTTAAAACTTTTATCCGGAACAATAACTTGACCACAAAACTCCCATTCACTCTTATTATGAGCATCTAAAATGTTCTGATCCGCTTTAGCCCCTAATAAAAAGCCAACAGTATAACCCCGATTGACTAATTTACTTTCTAGTTCAGAATATAAATAATCAAGTTCTAGCTTAAGTTTTGCTTGAGATATTTTTTTAGATATTCTTTTATTTAGTAATTTTATAGCTTGACGATATATTCCCACTACTGTGGCTTGATAATAGACACTCTTAGCACGACCTTCAATTTTAAAACTAGTTACTCCAGCTTGAGCTAATGCGGATAAATATTTAATTAAACAAAGATCTTTAGAATTTAAAAGATAAGTACCGTGAGCTTCTTCTACTAATTCCAATTCTTCGGCGTGTTCACCAGTTTTTAATTTAAATTTTTGAATTTCATAAGGCCACCGACAAGGTTGAGCACAATCTCCTAGATTAGCACTCCGATCAACAAATAACTTAGACAGAAAACAACGCCCAGAATAGGCCATACACATTGCTCCCTGAACAAAATATTCCAATTCTATCTGGGGCAGAGCCTGATGAATTTCTGAAATATCCGCTAAACTAACTTCTCTCCCCAAAATTATTCTGCTAATTCCCTGTTGAGCCCAAAATTTAACCGCAGCTAAATTAGTACAGTTGGCCTGAGTTGACAAATGAATTTCTACTTTAGGCCAAATCTCTTTAACTAATAAAATAATTCCGGGATCAGAAATAATTAAAGCGTCAACGGCCATACTCCTAAGTTGTCGCAGATAGGCTGGTAGTTTCTTTAGATGTCTATTATGAGCAAAAATATTAATAGTTACATAGACTTTTTTATGTAGTCCGTGAGCCACTTTAACCGCTTGTTTTACCCCTGCTAAATCAAAGTCATTAATTCTAACTCGCAGAGAAAAATCTGGGATACCTAAATAAACGGCATCAGCTCCATAGGCAAAAGCCGTATCCATTTTTAATCTATTCCCCGCGGGGGCTAAAAGTTCTAACTTAGTCATAAAATTATAATAATTGAAAGTCAGCTAGAGCTTATTTTTTAAATCTCTTGACTCTTATCAACCCCGAGACTGGCACGACTTCAACTCCTTTTTTCTCAATTTCATCTAAAAATAAGTTCATTCCTAAAGAATCCGAAGCTATATGACCAGCGACAACAACATTTAAATGCTGTTTTTCCGCTTCGGTCCTATGTTTTTCACTCATATGCATGCTAATAATAGTACCAATCCCCTGCTGAGCCATTTTTTCATAAATATCAAGAGAGCCACTAGTTCCTCCGGTAAATTCGCTAACTATAATTTTACCACAACTATTTTCAGGAGCACCAACAGAAATAATCGGTCCAGCTTTACGAGCTTGAGCTTGTTTATATTCAGGAATAGTTTTTAATAGACTTATTAATTCAGCAATAGTTTCTACCTTATCCTCTGATTTCTTTATAAACTTGATTACAAAATCAGCTCCTAAATTATCAGCTGGAGTATGAATACACATAAAATCTAAACCTAAAATCTTAGCAATATCTAAAGGCCTATTATGATTGATTGGAGATAGACTCCTGAATACTTCAGCAATACGTGGAGCACTAATTGCTTCAGACACATTAATTGGCACACCATAATTAGCTAATACTTGAGCTTGTAAATGCATAACATCAGCTAAATCAGCTAAGGCGGGACCAGCAGGATGATGAGTGATAACTAAGTCAATATCAACTAATTGCTTGGCCAATAATAGTTCTGGCCCTTCCATATCAATTCCTGCTAAAACTTTACGAATATTCTTCTTATTATTATCTACTAGAATAAGAGAATCAGAATAGGGATTAACTAATTTATCCTTATCAAACTCTTTCTGGTCTGTAGCACTTAAAGAGTTATAATTCTTTTTAATTCGGGCTAAATTCTTAGCTACTATTTTTTCCCCACGCAAATCATGACTAATTCCTAATTTAATAGCTAAATTATATATTTGTGAAGTGGTCATATATTTTAAAATTATAAAAAAATAAATTAAATTGATAAATTATACTAATTCCTCTGTTTACATAGCTCGTAAACGTTTAATCCTCTGTGCTATAGGCGGATGGGTGGCAAAGGCCCGAGCTAAAAAATTAGTTTTAATTTTGCCCGGAACATCGTTTTTAAAAGGAGAGGCAATATATAGATGGGCTGTAGCCCTGTTAGCCTCTTTTAAAGGTTGACGATCTTTGGAAATCTTTTCTAAAGCTCTAGCTAGTCCCTCTGGA
This sequence comes from uncultured Gammaproteobacteria bacterium, assembly GCA_964588465.1. Taxonomy (GTDB): domain Bacteria; phylum Patescibacteriota; class Patescibacteriia; order Patescibacteriales; family UBA12465; genus UBA12465. The sequence continues at coordinate 24,079 of CAZPPL010000002.1, read as the reverse complement.
TACCTAGTGAGCAGAGCTCCATCACTGTCTGCTAAAAATTCTCGTTTACGAGAAATGGCAAACTGCATTAAATAGGCAAATAAAGGAGCTAAGATCGATAAAACGATAGCTACAATCATGATAATTAAACCAATCTGATCATTTCCGCCAGAATTATTACTGCTACGCCGGCCACCAAAAAAAGTCCAATTACGAAATCCATCTGCTAACAAAACAATCACTCCCACTAGCACGGTGACTAGAGTGGCTAATAAGATATCTCTATTTCCGATATGAGACAATTCATGAGCAATCACCCCTTCCAGTTCCACCTTATCTAATTTTTGGACCAAACCAGTAGTAACTACAATAACTGCGTGTTCTTTATCTCGTCCAGTAGCAAAAGCGTTGGGTGCTAAATCATCAATTAAATAAATTTGTGGTAAAGGAAGCCCAGCAGTAATACAAAGATTTTCTACCAACAAATAAAGTTCTCGGGCACTCTGTTTAGATACTTTATGGGCCTTACTCATAGCCAGTACCATTCTATCGCTATACCAATAGCTAAAAAAACTAAAACCCACCGCGAAAATAACTACTCCATATAAAATTAGAGAATTCTGAAATTCGTAGCTAAAAATATAAGCTAAAATCACTACCACTACCAAAAAGATAGTTAATAACCACCAGGTTTTACGACGATTAGAGTCGCTTTGAGTATATATGGAAGCCATAATATATTAGCTAGAATTAAAAATTTTAAACGGCTAGAATACTAAAATTTAACTTCAATAGCTTTTGCTTCTGAAGAATTATCCAGTTCAAAAAACTTTTGAGCACTAAAGCCTAACATATTAGCAAATATATTGGTAGGAAATATTTGTAATTTAGTATTAAAGTCACGGACATTAGCATTATAGAAACGACGAGAAGCCATAATTTTATCTTCGGTATCAGTTAGTTCTTGCTGTAATTCTAAAAAATTCTTGCTAGCTTTTAGATCTGGATAACTTTCAGATAAAGCAAATAAAGATTTTAAAGTTGAAGATAAAGCATTTTCAACTGCCATCTTTTTAGCAATATCTTGACCACCAGTAGCCATAGCTTGATTACGAGCCGCTACTACTTTTTCAAAAGTTCCCTGCTCATGAGCAGCATAACCTTTAACCGTCTCTACTAAATTAGGAATTAAATCATAGCGTCGTTTCAGCTGTACTTCCATATCGCTATAGCTTTCCCCCACTCTGTTTTTTAGGCGAATAAGACCGTTATACATAGCCGCCATTAGTAATAATAAAATGACAACCACGGCCACAATAATTTCTATAATCATACACTTAGTTAATTATTGATTTAGAATAACTAAAAAGTTATTACCATCTCAATAACTATTAAATTACTTAATATGCTTAATAAGCCTATTCCACTAAACTACTTTTGTAAACTCACTGTTATTACCTGACCAGCAAATTTAATTTCTTTTTTAGTCTGTCCATTTTGACTTAGAGCTATTCCGGCTATAAAATCTAAAGCCAAGGTGTCGCTAATAATTTCAGGGGCAATAGTTTTCAATGCTTGATCTAATTGAGCTGGAGCTTGATAATATACAGTAACTCTATCCTGTAGAGTCAAGCCGTTTTCCTTACGTAACAAATTAATGGAACGAATTAACTCACGTTTTAGACCTTGACGTTTGAGCTCTGGGCTTAGAACAGTGTCTAACTCTACACTTGACTTTTCAGCCAATAAATCAGTAAAACTCAGAGTTTGAATATTTAATTCAGCAGTTATTAAATCTACATATTTAGAATCAAGTATAGCCATACCTCTAACTTTAATACTGGCTAACATCTGACGAGTTTTAATTCCTACAGCATCGCGCTGAGCTAGTCCTAGTTCTACTATTCTACGAACTGAAGACATATTATTCAAAATTTTCTGGTCTTCTCTCCCTAGCCCAAATATCTTAAAAGCCTGTTGTACTAAACTCTTAGCCTTAGAAGGCTGAAGAGGCCAAGTTTCTAAATGTACGGAACGATCATCGTTAGTGAAATTAAAACCCTTAACTTTTTGCCATAAACTTTCAGCAATAAAAGGGGTGAAGGGGGCCATTAATTTGGCTAAAGTTATTAACACTCGCTTGGTGGTAGCTAGAGCTAAATCTCTATCAACTAAATTATCTGATTTAAAGCGATCCCGACTACGACGCAAATACCAAGTAGATAATTCATCAATAAATTCAGTGATTGGTCGTATAGCTTTAGGAAGGTTATAGGCTTCTAAAGCACTAGTAGTCTGATTAATCAATAAATTTAATTTTATTATAATCCAACGATCTAAAATATTCTTGCTCTCAGTATTATTAGCTTTAAGATTAGTAGCTGACGCTGGATTCTCTCCAGCAAACATCTGATAGAATTTATAAATATTCCACAGAATCATGACATTTTTACGTAAAGATTCTTGAACATCTTTTTCGGAAAAGTTTAAATTCTCAGCTTGCATAACTGGAGAAGAAAGCAAATAAGCTCGTAAAGCATCCGAGCCATACTTCTCAATTATCAGTGAAGGATCAGGATAATTTTGTAAACGTTTAGACATCTTTTTACCATCTGAAGCTAGCACTATGCCATTGGCCATAACATTACTAAAAGCACGTTTTTTAAATAAACCTACCGCCATTACGTGTAGATAATAAAACCAAGTTCTGGTTTGATCAATACCTTCAGCAATAAATTGAGCAGGAAAATTATGTTCAAATTTAGCTTTATTTTCAGTAGGGTAATGCAGTTGAGCAAAAGGCATAGAAGCGGATTCAAACCAACAATCTAGGACATCACTAATACGTTTCATTTCTCCACCACATTTATCACATTTAAAAGTAAGCAGATCAACTTTATCTTTATGAATATCCGTAATCTTAGTAGCAGTTAATTTTTCTAATTCAGCTACACTACCAATTACTTTTTGCTCTCCACAACTACACTGCCAAATTGGTATAGCACTAGCCCAAAAACGCTGACGAGAAATTGACCAATCCCGGGCACCATTTAACCAATTACCAAAACGCCCCTCTTTGATATAGGCTGGCGACCAATTTATATTTTTAGCACTTTTAAGTAATTGCTCTTTAATTTTGCTCACTCCCACAAACCAAGAAGAAGTAGCATAATTTATAAGCGGAGTATCACAACGCCAACAATGAGGATAACTATGTTCATATTTAGCTTTATAAAATAGAGTACCATGGGCAGCTAAATATTTAATAATCTCTACATCAGTTGAGCTGTGATCAGCTACCGGTTTAACTTGTAAACCAGAAAAGTCTTTTACTTCGGGTTTAAAAACCCCATCTAAACCAATATGTTGAATAAAAGGTAAATTATTCTTCTTGCCTAAATCCATATCATCTTCACCAAAAGCTGGAGCAATATGGACAATACCAGTGCCTTCAGTAGTGGTAACAAAATCAGCAGCATAGATTTTCCAACCTCGCTCCCTGTTCTGTAGAGATTTATCCTCACTATAATAATTAAATAAGGGTTTATAAACACGACCCACTAAATCCGTTCCTTGATATTCAGTAACTATTTGATAATTTCCATCAGGGAAAACTTGATCTAAAAGTTCTTGAGCTACAATATAGAAAGCATCATCAACTTCAACTTTCACATACTTAATCTCTAGGCCTATTGCTAAAGCTACATTAGCAATTAAAGTCCAAGGGGTAGTAGTCCAAGCTAGGATATAAGTTCCAGCTTCATCAATTAATTCAAATTTAGCAATTACGGATAAATCTTTAATATCCCGATAGCCCTCAGCCACCTCAGATTGAGAGAGAGTAGTTTCACAACGAGGACAAATATGCATAGAACGATAATCTTTATAAATCAAACCTTGATCCCATAAACGTTTAAAAGCCCACCAAACTGAATCCATGAAATTAAGATCCATAGTTTTATAGGCGTGATCCATATCGGCCCAACGGCCTAAACGTTTAATGATCTTTTTCCAATCATCTACATAAGTAGAAACCCGACTGCGACATAAACTATTAAATTGAGTTATTCCCAAATCTTCAATTTCTTTTTTGTTTTTGGTGCCTAATTCTTTTTCTACAATATTTTCAATCGGTAATCCATGGCAATCCCAACCCCATTTTCGTTCCACGTGATAACCACGCATAGTTTGGTAGCGAGGAATTACATCTTTCATTAAGCTAGATACTATATGCCCATAATGAGGCGTACCAGTAGCAAAAGGTGGCCCATCATAAAAAACATATTCACCGTGGGGAGCAGACTGTTGTAGAGTCTTATTAAAAATATCCGCCCGATCCCAGAACTTTAAAACGGTTTCTTCCCGTTGGGAGACCGATTCTATAGGAGATTTCTTTTGTTCCTCGGGCATATATTTTAACTGCTTATATAACTTTATTTACTAAATTTATCACAAGATTACGGAAAAATCAAGCTAAAAAAGAGAACTCTTTCAAGCTCTCCAAGGGAAATAATACCTTCTAATCAACTAAAAATTACGCTTCCTACGAAACTTGCGACTATAAGGATAAATATCTCCATAAGGATCAGGGGAATTGTCATCATCATCATTGTTATTATTATAATCATCAGCTTTAGTTTTAATTTTTTTAGCAGTACCACCAGATTTAGTTTTTCTAGTTTTTTTGTGAACTTCAACCCCTGTATTAGCTTGAGCTTTACTCTGCTGCAAAACTTTTTTATATTTTATCCAAAGTAAAGCGAGATCTCTATATTCTGGATCATCATTAACTTCTGGAAAAACCGATTTCCAGTGTAAATCTAAATTGCTTTCTCCTATCTCTTTCTGTTTAGCGTTAGTATTTCCCTTACCTTCATTTATTTCTTGCTCAATTTTTCTAGCTTCTTTTTTAAACCCTAATAAACGTTGCTGGTAAGCCGACAATTCTTCTGTAAATTCCTTAAAATCATCTAGTGAAAGATCCCAATAATTACTAGCTAATAAATATTTAAGATGTTCTACTTGTTTAGCTTCTTGAGCTTTACGACGGTCAGCATTTTGTTCTCGTTCAAATTCTATTTCTTCTTTAGATAAAGGCTTAATATTATTATGTTTAGCAGAAGATGCTTCTGATTTCTTAGCTTCAAAGGATCTTACGGGGTGATCAAAGATATCTAAAAAATCTAATTGTTTATTGGGCATATTGTTATAAATTAAATTTATTATTCTAATCTATACAAGTATTAATAATTTAAGCACCATGGCAATGCTTATACTTCTTGCCACTGCCACAAGGACAAGGATCATTCCTGCCAACCTTTTTACCCTGCTCATTTTTCAATTTTTCTGGCACTAAATCCACGTCATTACGACCTTCGGATTCACGGTGCATTTCTTTAGCTGCTCCGCTAAAATTCAACTTTTTTTGATCTTGATTGGTAAAAAGTTTAATTTCTGGACCAGCAGTCATTCGTAAAGCATCACCAGTTTTATAAATAGAATAGACTACTTGTTTATTAATCAAACCATTTAACTCTTGATATAGACGATAGGCTTCTTTTTTATACTCTACCAAAGGATCGTGCTGTCCATAACCGCGCAAACCAATACCTTGACGCAAATAATCTATAGTTTCTAAATGTTCTACCCATAATTCATCAATAGATTTAATTAAAATACCTTTTTCCACATCAGAGAATTGTAGATTAGCGCGAATAAAATCAGCAGTTAAAGTAGCATAACGCTTAACGGCTAAAAGATATAAATAATTAATAATCTCGGTCCTAACCGTATCTTTAGGTTTAGAACTTTTAATGAACTCCGCCAATTTCGTGTTGGCTTCTTTAGAAATACTCCAAATAGTTTGCATGGTTTCATAAATTTCCTTAATATTCCATTCATCTATATGCTCAGCAACAGTGTGAAAATTTACTACATTTACAATTTCTTTCCTAACCATTTCTAAAATAATTCTACTTAGACTTCGTTCTGTGGTAAGTTCTTTTAATATAATTTCGTCTTCAGTGGCAATAGCACTTTGTTTAACAGTTTGTTCTTTCAAAACTAGAGGAGAGCCAAACTTATCTACCGCTGGTTTATCTGGACTATTCTCCATTTTCTCTATTTTTTCTTTTTCCTGTTTAACTAATTTGATTCCTTCTTTATTCTCTGTTTCCTCTAGTTCCACCCCTTCAGAAATCTCTAGAATTTCTCGGCGACGATTATAAATACTAGACCTATGACGATTGATGACATCATCATACTCTACCAGTTGCTTACGCATATCAAAATTATTACCTTCCACTTTCTTCTGGGCATTTTCTATTGACTTAGAAATAATCTTATTCTCAATTGGCATATCTTCAGGCACTTTTAGGGTTTTCATAAGATTACGCATTTTATCACCGCCAAAAATACGCATTAAATCATCCTCGGTAGAAACATAGAACTGTGAAGAACCAGGGTCACCTTGACGACCAGAACGACCACGCAACTGATTATCAATTCTACGAGATTCGTGCCGTTCAGTACCTACCACGTGTAAACCACCAGCTTTTTTAACTTCTTTTTGTTCAGCAGCTAAAGGCGGATGGCCACCCAAAACAATATCTACTCCACGACCAGCCATATTAGTAGCCAAGGTGATGGCTCCTTTCCGACCAGCTTGAGCAATAACTTCCGCTTCCTTTTGATGATTCTTGGCGTTTAACATTTGTGGGCGTAATCCTTCACGTTCCATAAGTTCAGCTAAAATCTCATTTTTTTCAATAGAAATAGTGCCAATTAAAATCGGCTGACCCTTAGCATGACGCCTCTTAATGTCCGCAATAACCGCTTTAAATTTATTCTCTTCAGTACGATAGATAAGATCATTATGATCTTTACGAATATTAGGTTGATTAGTGGGGATAACAATAGTCTCTAATTTATAAATTTCATGAAATTCCTCAGCTTCAGTGGCTGCTGTACCAGTCATACCAGATAATTTTTTATACAAACGGAATAAGTTTTGAAAAGTAATAGTAGCCATGGTTTGAGATTCTTTTTGGATCTTTACCCCTTCTTTAGCCTCAATGGCTTGGTGCAAGCCTTCGCTATAACGTCGCCCAGGCATTAGACGTCCAGTGAACTCATCAACAATAACAATTTCGTTATCTTTAACTACATAATCTTTATCTCGTTTAAATAAAACCCGGGCCTTCAGGGCTTGCTCTAAATGGTGTACTTCTTTAACTCCAGTCTCTACATAAATATTTCCTAAACCTAATATCTTTTCTACCTTGTTTATACCATTTTCAGTTAAAGTAGCAGCATGCATCTTCTCATCAATATTATAATCAGTATCTTCGTCTAGCCCAGCCACAATCTGGGCAAATTTAGAATATTTTTCCACCGACTCTTCCGCCGAACCGCTAATAATCAAGGGGGTCCGTGCTTCATCAATTAAAATTGAATCAATTTCATCAACAATGGCATAATGTAAAGACCGTTGTACGGTTTGATCTAGGCTATATACCATGTTATCGCGCAAATAATCAAAACCAAATTCATTATTAGTTCCATAGGTAACATCAGCATAATAAGCTTCACGACGAGACACAGAGCGGAAATGCTTTAAACGTTCGTCATATTGGCTGGAATCTACATACTCTGGATCATAGATATAAGCATTTTCATGGACAATTACCCCAGTGGAAAATCCTAAAGAATAAAAAACTGGAGCCATCCAACCTGCCCCTAAACGAGCCAAATAATCATTAACCGTAATAAGATGAACTCCTTTACCCTCTAGAGCATTAAGATAAAGAGGCAAAACAGCGGCTAAAGTTTTTCCTTCACCAGTTTTCATTTCCGCAATTTGACCTCGATGTAAAACAATACCACCAATCAGCTGAACCATAAAATGACGCTGATGCAAAATTCGTCCAGAGGCTTCCCGTATAGTGGCAAAAGCTTCGGGCAAAAGATCATCTAAGGTTTCACCACTTTCTAGACGTTCTTTAAACCTAACTGTTTTAGACTTCAATTTCTCATCAGATAATTTCTTTACAGCAGGCTCAAAAGCGTCTATCTTATCAATAATAGGTTTCATCTTCCTAACTATTTTTTCATTGGCATCACCAAAAATATTCAAAATATTCATAAACTTTTATGACTTTAATAAGGTCTAAATTTATTTTCCTCTCCGTTTATCAATTTGTTTTTCTTTATATTTTTTAATCACTAATTCTAAGTGGTCCTTTACTTTATCAATAGCTTTATATAAATCTTTTTCAGTTTTTTCTACTCGTAATAACCTATGCGGTACGCTCAAATTGACTTCCGCTCTAAAAATTTGCCCCTTACGACGATCTCCTAAAGTTCTCTCAATCTCTACGTCGCAGTTAATAACCTTAACATCTCCTAAATATTTTTCCAAGGCATCCATTTTTATCTGAAAATAATTCCGAATAGCCTCAGTTAGCTCAAGCTTAGTAGCTTTAATATTAATTTTCATAAATTTAATTAATTTAAAGTTGTTGGATACAATAATCCCACCAGCTTATTTAAAATAACCTCACGATATCTTTATAGGTAATAAACAAAATTAAAGCAATAAGCAGCAAGAAACCTACATTATGAATAGCATTCTCAATCTCTTGACGAACCGGCTTGCCTTTAAGCTTGCCGATAATTAGAAATAAAATACGACCACCGTCTAAAGCCGGAAAAGGTAAAATGTTAATTACCGCTAAATTTAAAGACAGAATAGCCATAAACTGCAAGAGATAAGAAAAACCGAGACGAGCAGCTTGACCAGTTATATTAGCAATACCAATAGGACCAGCAAATTGATTGCCTACATTTTGACCATGAAAAATTTCTACAAATAAATTTCCAAAAGCCACAAAAATCTGCTTAACTATCCAAACATCAGTCTTCGCCCCCTCCCAAATAGCGGAAAAGAAAGGATAACGTACCAATCCAGAATAGGCAATACCTACCCCAATAACTGCCCTACCACCTTTTTTAGAGCGAGGAGTGATACTAACTTTTTTTTCCCGAATTCCACGTTTAATAAGAAAATTAACTTTTTGATTAACTCTGCTAGCCACTGCCTGTTGTAAATCCTGATCAGTCTTAATAGGAATATTATCAGCACGTAAAATTTCATCTCCTTCTTTTAGTCCAGCCCGAAATGCTGGCGAATTAGGCATTACTTGAACCACCATAACTTGCGACTTACTAACTTGAGCTCTAGGTCCAAGATTGCTAGTGGACTGAGGCATACCCATCATATAACCCAGAGAGAATAAAAACCAAGCCAGAACAACATTCATAATAACTCCAGCACTTAGAATTATAATCCGTTTCCAAATACTTTTAGAAACAAAACTATCATTATCATTTTTACCCTCTCCATTCTCTCCCTTAATTTTGACAAAACCACCCAGAGGTAACCAATTAAGGGAATAAACTGTACGACCTGGACCAGGAATCAGACTTTCATCACTATTTTTCTCCAGAGTCTCTATACTTTTATTACCCAACACCCGACGCCAACGACCTAGACGATTACGATACCAACCAATAACCCGAGGGGGAAAACCAAAACCAAACTCTTCCGCTTTTACCCCAAAACTACGGGCGGTAAGAAAATGACCCAACTCATGAACAAAAACTAAAATTGATAAGACTACTATAAAAATAACAATGGTCCAAAGCATAAAATTGATAACAAAAATTTATTTAAATCTCCATAATATCCTGTTCTTTGCGATCTCGGATATTTTTTAATTCTTCATTCTTTTTCGCAGAAAACTCATCTAACTCTTTAACAAAACGAAATTTATCATCTTCGCTAATGTCTTTAGCCGTAAATACTTTTTCAATGGAATTTTTAACATTATCCCGAGCACTACGTAAAATAATTCTGGTCTTTTCCATTTTTTCATTTAATATTTTCACTAATTCCTGACGATTTTCTCCAGTTAAAGGTGGAGCAGTTAAACGAATTTTATCCCCTTCATTAACGACTCCTAAGCCTAGATCAGCTTCCACAATAGCTTTCTCTATACTTTTAATTACTCCCTTATCCCAAGGAGCAATTAAAATACTGCGAGAATCAACTATGGAAATATTACTAACCGCATTAAGTGGGTTAAGGACATCATAGGCTTCTACCTGTACTTTATCTAGTACGGAGGGGTTAATTCGTCCAGTTCGTAAATTAGCAATTTCTTTTTTGAAAAAGTCTAAAGCCTTCACAAAATTTGATTCTCCAGACTCTACATACTGATTCATATAATTATAAGCAATTATTTATAAATTAATTAATTATTTATCTTAATAGTTCCTAAATAAATATTATTAGGATTTTGCCAATCAATTAATAAGGCTTGCCCAGCACGTCCAGCTGGCAACTTCTGAGTTTTCCAACTTATTCCTCCATCTAAAGAATGCATGATAGCAGTACGAGTAAGGTAGTATATATCAGCGGAATTTTTGGGATTTATTGCTAGTGCGGTGAGGGCGGTATCAGTGGTAGAGGAAAGCAATTTAATCTTTTGCCAACTAACTCCTTGATTTGGAGAACGTAGGATTAATCTATCCGTAGCCAAAAATATTGCTCCAGATTTAGGGTTTACTATAATATCTCTAAAATTATTTCCTAAATTATAGCCTGCTAAAACTGGATTAAAATCCCGCCAATTATTTATGGAAAAATTTTGATCAATATTCTGAGGTTTAGCCGAATTAGTATTACTATTAGAAGTAAAACTAAAAATTTTATTCTGGACTGTGGCCATAAATAACAAACTACTATTTATAGGAGAAATAATAAGCTGAGCAATACCAGCCTTCATACGATGAATAGTCCGCCAAGAATTTCCTCCATCAATACTTTTAATAATATTCCCCCGCGAAGTGCCTATATAGATGTTAGCTGGATGATTATAGTCAATAGCAATAGTATTTACTTGGGTTCCAGGATAACTATCAAAATAGACTTGTGACCAACTACGATTACAATCCTCAGAACGATATAAACGATTGGAAATAGCCGCATAAATAATACATTTATTTTGTGGATCTACTCGCACATCATTAATCGTAGCTTGAGGCAAGCTAGTAACCTGATTCCAACCTTTAACAATATTATAAGTGTAATACAAACCTTTGTGAAAGCTAGCCAAATAAACAGCTGAACCATCTTCGGGGTCAACGCGTAAAGCCTTAACATTCAAACCATCAATACTGACAATTTGACCGTTAGTGGTAGGCACAGCGTCCATAGGACGCCATTTATTTCCACCATTAGCTGAAAAAAATACACTAACATTAGTAGCTTTACTAGCTAAACCGCTATGGGAATTATTAACCTTGATTAAAGAACAAGCTGAGGTTAGAAAAACCGTAGCTCCTAACAAGACTAATAATTTTAAAAGTTTTATTGACATATAATTTAATTAGAAATTAATAACTACTTGCTCTAAAATTAGATGGGGATTAACGTTGGCTTGTAAATATTCTTGCGCTTGGGCAATAAGCTTTAATTGCTCTAAAATAGTTAGTACGTTATCCTGATTACCAGCTTTATTTAAAAATAATAAAGTTTTTTCTAAATTGGAGGACAGCGCAGAATGTTGTAGAAGCTCTTGATGTCCCCAAGTAAGCAATAATAAATCACGAGACAGGCCTTCGGCCATAATAAGTACTTGTTTAGCTCTATCTACGGCTTGTTTACTCCAAGTTCTATCTTTAAAAATTTCATCTAGGGCTAATAAACGATCATTAATATTCTGTTCTGACAGAGTTAACCAAAGTTCAGCGTTCTCCAAATAAGTTTCATACTCTTCAGGCTTTTCCAGTAGCTTTACCGCTAATAGCGGACGACCTAAGGCTAAATTCGCTAAATCTTTAGCAAAAGAACGATTAGTACCATAGCTAGTAATTAAATAATCATAAATGAGGGAAGAAGCTACTGGATAGAAATAAATAATTTGAGCTCGGCTTAAAATTGTGGCAGGTAGATCATCCTCATCATTGACTAATAAAATGATAACTACTTTTTCCTGAGGCTCTTCTAAGGTTTTTAGTAAAGCACTTTGGGCTTCAGGACTTAATAAATTTGCTTGCTTAATAATTCCTATCTTATAGGAATTTAAGAAAGAACTCAAATTTAAAGTCTTAATAAATTGTCTAGTAGCGGTAATACTAATATTTTTCTTCCCTTCTTCTAGTTGTAATATATGTAAATCACTATTAAAACCCTGAGGATTACCTTGCAAATTACGAGCGAAAGCTAGAGCCATAGTAAATTTACCTAAATCACTAGTACCAGTAAAAACATAAGTCTGAGCTATTTTACCACTAATTAAACTACGCTCCAGAAATTCTAGTACAGCTTGATTACCAATTTCTGGCCAAAGATATTTAAATGATTTTGCCATAAAAATTTATTAGTTTCCTAATCTAATTTTTAATAGATTACTATTAGTAATGCCTAGGGCTCTAGTGCGCATAATACGAAAAGCATCGGCAGGACGACCTAGATAATAAAGTTTAAAATTAACTGGATCAAAATAATAAGCCCGGCCATGGTCTTGAGTTTTAAGCAAAATTCGTCCAGCTAAACGTTTCCAGTCCTGCGGATTATTTTGCACTAGTTGGAAATTACTATTAGATATACCTAGGGCGAAACGACGCATAATACGAAAAGCATCTACTGGTTTTCCTAAAGCATATCTTTCTTGGTTAGTAGGATTAACATACCAAGCTTGCCCTTTATCTTGTACTTGTAATAGAATCCGACCCTGTAGACGAACGGCTAAAGAAACTGAGCTATGAGCAGAAGAATTATGAGAGCTATTAGTAGAATGATGCTCGGTACTAAGAGGTATGATGCTTGAAGCTCCAGGCAACCAGAAAGCTTTATTGAAATAGACTAAATCATTAGAATTTAAAACTACTTTAACAACATAAAACTCGCCAGTTTTAAGATAGAAAGCTTGCCCGTATTGTTGATTGCCCAAACCTTTATAAATGGCTAAATAAGTACCAGAAGCTAAAGTTTTAATTGTAGGCTTAGTGTTATTTACAGCGATGGTGCCAATCTGTTTACCCTGGTAATAAGCTCCACTGCTTCCCCGAACTAAAGCATAAAGCACTAAACTAGGATTAGCTGCTATGCCTTGCCCTTGCGGATCTGCTAAATTAAAACTAGCCATACTAGTCTTTAGATATTGATAATTATTACCAGCCTTAGCCGTAATATTCCAAAAAACATTTTGACGATTAAAACTATCTAGTGACACTAAAGCATAACGCCCAGCAGGATATTCAAAACTAAATTTTCCCCTAGCATCCGTACGAATATTAAATATCGGGCTAGCTAGACTTAAATAAGTTTTGCTACGATCTTCTTGATAGAGTTGTAAACTTTGATTGGGTAATAAAATGGATTGAGCACTACGTAATTCTCCATTTATCCCACTTAAAACTGATTGGAAAGTATAATCTTTATTAGCTAGTATTTTAATATTATAGAAAGGAATCTGAGTACCATTAGAATCACGAACACTTATAGCATAGATACCAGACTGAGCTGGTAGATAGGTGTTATAGGGAGCTACATATACCGTAGTCTGTCCGCCACCGTCGGTCTGTAGATTAGCCACTAAATCATTATTTTGAAAAAAGGGGTGATTGTCAGCATCATATTCCTGTTCATATAGAGAAAAACTATAATTACGTTTTAATTGCCCTTGGCTATCACGCAATACAATGTGTAAGGCGGGAATAGTTTCAGTAATAGTTTGACTATTATTACAGGTAAAACGAACTGCGTTAAAAAACCAAAAAGCTCCTAAATTAGAATTGCGATCCCAAACCTTTAGAGCGTAGGTCTGTAAGGGATCAGGACGAAAACTAAAGCTACCTTGACCAGTATTACCAATCACTCCACTAGTCACTTGCTGGCCAGCAATAGGGAGGCCTCGGGCGTTGCTAAGTTGTTCATATAAAGCAAAATGCATACCAGGAATAAGAGCCCCAGCAATATTTTGTAATACTAGACTAAACTGTGAATTATTTTGGCAACTAGTATTTAAATTCAAATTAGCAGAATTATTAGTAGCTGTTACCGTATAAGTGTTGGCTTGTCCAGAGCTCACTTGCAGGTTCCAGAAATAGTTATAGGTATTATTTTGGTTTCTAATACCTAAAACATACAAACCAGTAGGTAAATCTATATTACCAGAGCCAGCAGATCCTAAAGTAAATTCACCCACCCGATCTCCGACTTTAGGCAGATTATTACTATCTACCGTCTGGAGAAAAACAGTAACTTGAGTGCCGTTAGGAAATAGGGCCCCACTAGCATCTTGGAATTTAACTCGCAGAGAAGGAATAAAATAATTTAAAGTAGTTAGTTTATTATCTTGTACTTTAATGTTATAAAAATCAAATTTTTTCCAATTATGATTAATCTCTAGAGCATAATCATCACTAAAACTACGATTCAAATCCCGCACGCTACCCTGAGGTAGATAAACTACAACTTGGCCAGAAACACCCGAGTTAAGACTAACTAAAAATTGTTTTAATTGTTTTTGCGGATTTTTTCCTGCATAAACTTGAGAATAAATATTAAAACCAGTATTAATTAAAGGTGATCCATCAGAATTATGTAAAGAAAATAAAATACCACTTAAAGTTTCTGATATGGTTGAAGTCTGGCCACAAGCTAGACTCTCATTGTAATACCAAAAGGCCCCAGCATCATTATTTATAGTCTGAACTTTTATAGCGTAAACATTATTATCTGAACTGGCTCGCCAACTTAACTGAGCTGTACCTAAAACCGCATCTGTTCTAGCACTAGCTACAAAGGCCCCTGGCTTAGGCTGGCCATTAACATCGCTTACTTGTTCATATACCGTTACCTGAGCATTAGGAATAAAAGCTCCATTAGGAGCGCTAATTACAAAATTTAAATTAGTATTTTGCGAACAAGTAGCTGCTTGAGCTTGAGGAACTGATAACCAAGACAGAGCAAAGAGCAAAAAAATCACTCCTCCATAAATTTTTAAATTTTTAAACATATATTTCATAAACATAAATTTCCCTAAAGACCCATGCTAATTTAAAGCAAAACTTTGATTGATATTATTTATAATAGGCTTAAGTGCTAAATTATAGACACTACCTACTGCTACTATATCAGTTAACTGTAAATTATAAGTATGCTGAGGCTGATAACCAGAAATTAAATCAGCCTTTACCTGTAAGGTGACTGAACTATTTTTAGCTACTTTAAAATAATTAATAGGAAAAACAATTTGTCCCTTAGAATCTAGGACTGAAGTCTGAGCAATAACTTGATTATTTGCCCATAAACTAAAATTATGCCAATCATTTACATTGGCCGAACCACTATTATTAAAAGTTAAACTTTTAATAATTACTCCTTCATTACCAGTAGTTTCTTGTAGACTCAGCTGGGATATTAAACGACTACCACTAGCTACCACTAAAGAACTGCTAGCCAATTTATCCAGTTGCACTTGAATTTTACCTAAAACTTTAGAAGCAGAGATTAAAGTAAATTTAGTCCCCTTAAGAGGCCAAGAGGCAGAAGCGGGTAGGCTGGCTTTAAGATCTGAAGCAGACGACAAATCTACGTATAAAGTCTGATTATTACAATCCGTACAAGTATTTAAATTTGCTAATATATTTATAGTTTTAGTTTGATTGGCTTGTAAATCAAGGGCTGAAGGAAAATTGATTATGATTTCACCATCACTAGAACGCCAACTAATATTAGCGCTATAGGGAGTATTACTAGCACTAGTAGCCTGAATAGCACCAATCACTTGTCTATTATAAACTCCTAATAAGTTTAAGTGAATAGAGTCTAGAGTCGCCTTAAGCGAAGACTTAAGACGAAAACTGGCTAATAAATTATTATTAGTGCCAGGCACTAAGACATTATTATTACTCCCGACTACTAAATCATTAAAAATTTGTAATTTATTTACGGATTTTAGAGTAGAAGTACTTTCCAAATTACTATTGTTAAGGTAGGGCTTGGTACTAGTAGCAAATTTAGATCCTAGCAAGCCTAAATCTTGATAAGTCCCAGTTTTATACTGAGCCAAATCCACTTTACTAACTTCCAACACTGCTACTCCTACCAAATTAAATTTTACTAAATCCGTCAACTGTTTAATTAAAGTTTTGTGGCTACCTTGTATATAATATATCCTAGCCGTACCTACAGCCCGTAACAGCCTAGCTTCTGGCCAGGTGGCTAAATATTTAGCCGACACTGTTTTAATATCTGACCAATGATGGCCATAACTCAAATAGGCCAAAGCATTGATATAGGTTTTTCTTAGTTGAGTCTTTTGACTTAAAAAATATACAGCTGGGCTACTAGCTAATTTAACTTGCGAAGCAAAAATTGTACTAGCCTGCACCCCAATAGGGGCCGGGACTAAATAAAAAAATCCGACTAAAAATCCGATAAAAATAAAGTAGTATTTTTTATTTATAGTTAGCATAATAATAATAAGAATCAACTAAGGCCTAAAACCTAACTTGCTAATATTTATATTATAGCATATTTTTGGAAAAAACCAAGCTATTTCTCCTTTTTTCTATTGATTTTTAGCACTTAAATTGCTATATTAAAATTAGAGTTAAGATTCTTAATACAAACTCTATTTAAGTGTATTTATGTCTAAATCTGGGAAAAAATTTATATTGTTTTTAAATGATCTAATCGCCCTACATTTAGCCTTATTTCTAACCATTGCTATTCGCTATCCTCAAAGTGCTTGGAATATAAATTGGGATCGGCATTGGCCAGACTTTATACCAGTTTTCATTATTTGGTTGTTAATTTTGTATATCAATGACCTGTATAATTTGAATCTACGGACTACTAGTCATAAATTTCTAATTAAATTAAGTAATACCACAATTATTAGTAGTTTTCTAGCCACTGTATATTTTTATCTAAAAGTCTCTCCAGAAATTACCCCTAAAACTAATTTAGCTATCTTTACCGGTATTTTTTTAATTCTTTTCTTTATCTTCCATACCGCCTATCAACTCATAATTCATTCTGCTCACTTAAAAGAAAACCTAGCCTTTATCGGCTTTAATGAAAAAACCAAAAGATTGTTAGCAGAATTACATAATCAACCTGGAGCAGATTATCAAGTAACTTTAATACTTAAGAATTCAGCTGAAATTGCTAGTTTAGAAAAAGACCTTCAAGAAAAAGATATTCACGCCGTAGTCGTTTGTGATGATTTTGGTCAAGCTCAAAAATTAAATGATACTTTATTCAATTGTTTAGCCTATCATATTAATTTCTTTAATTACCCTGATTTCTATGAGCTTCTCACTGGAAAAATACCGGTAGAAGAGATAGATCAGGATTGGTTCTTAAAGAATCTGCGTGAAGGTACTAAAAACTATTTTAATTTTTTTAAACAATTACTAGATTTTATATTTGCTCTTATCATTCTCATTATTTCCCTACCCTTCTGGCCTTTAATCGCTGTAGTGATTAAATTAGAGAGTGCGGGCCCAGTCTTTTTTCGTCAAAAACGTTTAGGCAAAAATGAGAGAATATTTAGGATTATAAAATTTAGAACTATGCGAGAAAAAGATAATGACCACTCTCTAACTCTAAAAAATGATCAAAGGATAACTCGTTTTGGTTCTTTCTTGCGTAAAACTCGCTTTGATGAAATCCCTCAAGTTTTAAATATCTTACAAGGTGAGATGAGTTTTATTGGCCCTCGCCCCGAACGGCCAGAGATAGTTAAAGAATTAGAACAACAGATTCCCTTCTATAAAACCCGACTTCTCATCAAGCCCGGGCTCACTGGTTGGGACCAAATATCAGGCACCTATCATTCTCCTAGCATAGAAGACAGCCTAGAGAAACTGCAGTATGATTTATACTATCTCCGCCACCGTTCCTTCTATCTAGATTTTGATATCTTTCTAAAAACTATCGCTACCATGCTAAGTAGCGGAGGGCGCTAGGAAATTTAAAAAAATTGAATCTATTTAAAATTTTTAGGGTTAGATTCATAATTGATTGTTGATGATATTAATGCTAAACTAAAAACATTAACTCCATAATAATATTTATTGGTGATGAAATTTACTAGAACCAAAAAATTAGTTTTTTTCAATAATAAAGGCGGAGTTGGAAAAACAACTTTAGCTTATAACACCGCGGTTAAATTATCAGAATTGGGCTATAAAACAGTATTAGTTGATTTAGATCCGCAAGGTAATCTCTCTAAGTTGGCCTTAGGAGATATCTTTGAAAAAAATCTATTTTCAGATAGGCAACAAACAATTTATACCGTTCTAAACGGAATAATCAAGGGCGGAGGGGATATTGATGAAAATACAGAATTTCAGCAAGTTAATTCTAATAATCCTAACTTATTTATTCTACCCGGAAGTTTAAAATTATCAGAATATGAAAACTCATTAATATCTGCCTATGGTGAGGCCGCTCAAGGAATAGAACGGGGCTTTTTTGTCACTAGTGCTATTGACAGATTCTTATCAACTAAAGGATTAAACGAAGAAATTGATTTTTTTATTATTGATACCTCACCAAATTTGAATCTTCTCAACAGAGTAATATTTTTAGGAACTGACTATTTTATCACACCTTTAATGCCCGATGCTTTCTCGGTCCAAGGTATTGAAAACCTCGGCAACACTTTTGAAGAGTGGATAGACA
The DNA here is from genome assembly GCA_964588465.1 of uncultured Gammaproteobacteria bacterium. Taxonomy (GTDB): domain Bacteria; phylum Patescibacteriota; class Patescibacteriia; order Patescibacteriales; family UBA12465; genus UBA12465. The sequence continues at coordinate 5,334 of CAZPPL010000002.1, read as the reverse complement.
ATTGGAAGAAAACTGCTAAAGTCTTAGCTCGAGATAAAAAAATTGAGCATAATATGGTCTTAGCTGGAGAAGGATTATTTATTGGTTATATTATTAATTCTTATAATCAATACTCTAAAAAACCAATCAAAACTAATAGAGAATGGCTAGAAAAAATACCAGAATATATAAAAAAATATTTATCGGAAAAACATTGCCGAAATGGTTTAGTGGAACAATCTTGGAAAAAAGAATTAATTCTTATTAAAGATTACGGCCAACTCTCTCCCTTATCTCAAATGAGGAATAAAGCAATCTTTAATTTGGATCCAAAAATTGATGGTTTTGGAAATGCGGAAGGAACTAAAAATAATCTCCGCTTAGCCCAGACTGAATTTCAAGGATTGGCTGAAAATATTCTAAAAATTGTTCAAAAATATTAAGGTTTTTATTTTTCAACTCTTGATTTATTAAATAGCTTATATTTAAAAAAAAATGAGGATAGAAAAGGTTAAAACTTAAACTAACAATTTACTAATATTTGATAAAAATATTTAGAATTGAAAAAACTTTTCTAAAAAAGCCCCCTGCAGACTTCTTTAGAAAATGGTAGAATTTTTATACTAATTCCTGAAAAACTGTTTTTATTTTCTAGAAACAGTTTTTTTATTTTTACCAACCCTAATTAGCTATCTATTTTTTATAATTATCTATAAAATTGGTCATTCTTTCCCTCTGACAATTCTTTTGTCGGCCCTTAAAATAAATTTCTAAAAATACAATTTTTTGCTCCTGATATAAATAAACATAAATAATCCGAAGACCACTTCTTGCTCCAAATCCTTTTAAACTTTTACACTGAAATTTTTTAACTTTATAAAATTTAAAGTCAGCTGTATTACCCGCTCCTTCAATACAAAAAATACCTCTATTATTAATCTTCTCCAGATGAAAAAGTCCTATTTGATATCGTTTATTTATCTGTAAATCTTCTTTCAATGACGAAAAGCTTTTTAACAATTTTTTTAAATCATGTTTAAATTCTTTTGTTTCTTGATAATTAATCATCCGGGTATTCTCTAACCGAAAATTCGGGAGTTCGGGAAAAGACTGCTTCATAATCAATCACTTGCGAATCGTCCGCACCAATCCAAGGTATATCCCGATGAGAATAATCCCTTATTTTACTAGCATTAAAATCTTTAAAACGCTCAATTTCCACATCAATTAAATCTTTTTCAGAAACAGAAAAATTAGATAAGTCAGCTTTACGAAGTGGTAAATATTTTTTTTGATCATACTGAAAATATTTTTTTACCACTGATACCAAATCGCCATCTTTTTCCATTTCTTTAATAATCGCTGAAAAAGCAACTGGTGTCGGTCCAAAATGATTTTTTATATACTTCGCACCCATCAGTTGTTCTTCAAATTTTTCATAAAAATCAAAATCAATAAAATATAACAGTTTACAAATAACTGCTTCACCAATATTAGGACGAGCGCCAATCTGTTCTAAAATATATAACAAAACCTCTTTAAATTTAGCAACTTTTTCCTGAGGAACAGAAATGCGTTTTTCTAATTTTTGTTTTTTAGCTTTCACAAATTGTTTCGGTTTTTCAAGTTTTATTTCCAAAGAAGGCTCTTCTTTTTCCTCTAAAAAATCGCCTAAAGACAAGCCAAAAAATCGTGCTAATTTTTTTGCTTCTTCAATATTCATGAGACGTGATCCATTTTCAATCGCCCCATAAGCCTGACGAGTTAGGCCCACTTTCTGAGCCAAAAACTCTTGGCTAATACCTTTTTGCTGACGAAGTTTTTTTAAAAATATAGTCATAAATTAACATTTTTTAGTTAAAGATTGTGGCTTACCACGCTTATATCCCTGAACCTTAACACTCTTAGGACCTGGCTTTTTTTCCAACTCTTTTTGGTGCACATTTTGTCTTAACCATAAATTTTAAAATTAATTATTATAATTCTATTATAGCAAATGCAAAAAATACTGTCAACGACAATGCTTAAAAATCTGACATTGATAAATTTCTTTAAATCAAGTAATATTCAGCATACAATTTAACTTGCAGACTTCTTTAGGAAATGGTATAATTCTTATACTAATTCCTGAAAAACATATGAAAATAGAAAAAATCCGCAATAAAACCAATAATCTACTAATATTTAATAAAACCTATTTAAGATTATTAGAAGAGGACTCCAATAATCTCAATGCTAATTTAAAATATTGGCAAAAAAATAAAAAAATAATCGCTCTTAAAAAGGGAGTTTATATTTTTAAAGAAAAGTATAATCAAACTAAAGATAAGAATGCCTACCTGGAATATCTAGCCAATCAACTGCTTGAACCTTCTTATTTATCTTTAGAATACGTTTTAGCTAAGTATCAAATTCTAAACGAACCTAATCAAGTCCTGAGCTCTATAAGTTTAAAATCAGCTCGAGAATTTACTAGCGAAATAGGGACTTGGCGCTATTATTCCATACCCAGAAAATTATTTCTTGGCTATAAAATAATATTTTTCAAGAATCAACCAATCATAATTGCTAGTAAAGCTAAGGCACTATTTGATTTTCTATATTTAAGATTTCGCCGGGGACCAGAAGCCAATTTAAATAACTTGTTAGATCTGCGTCTTAATCTGGAAAATTTAAAAAGACAAGAAAAATTAGAAGTTCAAAAATATTTTGCCCTGCTACCAGAAAAACGCTGGCAAAAATTTAACAAAATTTTTAAGCAATATGTTAATTAATCTACTTCAAGAATTTATAGAGCAAAAAAGAAGGGCCAACTGGCCAGATTTTGTAATAATCAATGGTTTAAAGGAATACTTACAATTTCCAGTTCTTAGTTTTATCTACAGCCAACAAAAATATCAAAATTTTATCTTTACCGGAGGATCAGCTTTACATATAATCTATCAACTTCCCCGTTTATCTGAAGATTTAGATTTTAATTTAAAAACTAAAGATTATCAAAAACTCAATTTAGAAAAAATGGGACAAGAATTACAAAAATATTTCCAAGATAATTTGGTTTTAGACCTTAGTTTCCGGGTTACTGAAAAAAGCCAAGACAAAGAAACTCGCCTCTATCTTAAATTCCCCATTCTACATAAACTCGGACTAGCAAAAAACAACGAAAGCGATCTGCTATTCGTTAAAATTGAACCCCAGCTTGAAAAATTTAAAAATCCAGAATATGAAATCAATGCTATTTCTGATTTTAGCTTTAATTTCTTGGTTAAAAATTATAATTTAAAATTTCTATTCACTGGAAAAATTGAAGCAATTTTAAGTCGGGTTTGGTTCCAAGGGAAAGATAATGAAATAAACATCAAAGGACGAGATTATTATGATCTATATTGGTATTTAGAAAAAGGAGTCAAACCTGATTTGGCAACTCTTAAAAAAGAGTTTAACATAGAGAATGAAACTGAACTTAAAAATATTTTGTGGAAAAAAATAAATGAAGAAGTTAACGAACGAAAATTGCTATTTGATTTAGAAAACTTTTTCCCAGAACAAACCTTTATTAAAAATTTCTGTCATAATTATAAAAAAATAATTAAAAAATATTTAAAACCATAAAAAGGGTAATAATGATAATGAGCAAAGAGAGCGGGGGAAAAGATAAAATAAATATTAATAAAATCTATGAAAAAAGCTTTAATTACGGGAATAACTGGACAAGACGGTTCTTATTTAGCAGAATTGCTTTTAGATAAAGGCTATGAAGTCCACGGCATTATTCGGCGAGCCTCAACTTTTAATACCGAGCGGATTGATCATCTTTATCAAGATCCTCATTTAAACAATGTCAAACTATTTCTCCACTATGGTGATATTTCTGATAGTAGTAATATTAGTCGTTTAATAGAAAGCATTAAACCGGAGGAGATTTATCACTTAGCAGCAATGAGTCAGGTCCGAGTTAGTTTTGATCTTCCCGAGTATACCGCGAATACTACCGGACTCGGCACAGTTAGGATTCTAGACGCCATTAAGAACTCTGGCCTCAAAACAAAATTCTATCAAGCCTCATCTAGCGAAATGTTTGGCAAAGTTAAAACAGAAGATTTACCTCTCACCGAAGCCACCCGCTTCCATCCTCGTTCGCCCTATGCTTGTGCTAAAGTCTATGCTTACTGGATAAGCAGAAACTACCGCGAAAGCTATAATTTATTTATCACTAACGGAATTCTATTTAATCACGAAAGTGAACGCCGAGGAGAAACTTTTGTAACTAGAAAAATAACTCGGGGCTTAGCCAGAATTAAATTAGGTCGGGACAAAAAACTATTTCTAGGAAATTTGGATGCTAAACGTGATTGGGGCTATGCTCCTGATTATGTGGAAGGGATGTATCTCATGCTCCAACAAACTAAACCCGACGATTACATCCTCGCTACTGGAGAAGCTCACAGTGTGCGAGAATTTGTAGAACTAACAGCTCAGGCCTTAGATATAGAGCTGGAGTGGCAAGGACAGGGCTTAGCGGAGAAAGGAATTGATAAGAAAACTCAAGAAACCATCATTGAAATTGACCCCAAATACTTTCGTCCTGCTGAAGTAGATATCTTAATTGGCGATCCGAGTAAAGCGCGCCGAGAACTTAATTGGGAGACAAAAGTAAAATTTAAGCAGTTAGTTAAAATTATGGCCCAAGCTGATTTCAAAACAGAAAAAAAATTATATGATGAAAGCAAATAGTAAAATAAGCGTTTTCGGTGGCACCGGTTTAGTCGGTAGTTCCCTGCTTAGAGAATTAAAAAAACAAAATTACTTTAATATTGATGCTCCAAGAAGTAAGGATCTTAATCTCTTAGATAAAATCCAAGTTGATAATTATTTTAAAACTCAAGAACCAGAATTTGTCTTTATGGTCGCGGGACTAGTTGGGGGCATCTACGGCAATTTAAAACGCCCAGCCGACTTCCTATATCAAAACTCCCTAATGATTTTAAATATCATGGAGGCCATCAAGAACTTCAGTCCTAAAACAAAAATTCTTTTTACCGGCTCAACCTGTATTTACCCTAAAGAGAATCCCCAACCAATTAAAGAAGAAAGGTTTATGGCAGGGCCATTAGAAGAAACTAACAAGGGCTACGCCGTTGCTAAGGGCTTAGGAGTAGTTGCCGGTCAATTATATCGGAAACAGTATAATATCAACGCTATCGCCGTTATGCCCACTAATATGTATGGCCCTAATGATACCTATGATCTAGAAAATGGACATATGCTTCCCTCCCTGATTAAGAAATTTGTAGAAGCCAAAAAAAATAAAAGCGAATTAACTTTCTGGGGGACCGGAAATCCAAGACGAGAAGC
>CAZPPL010000001.1:117159-144546 GCA_964588465.1 uncultured Gammaproteobacteria bacterium | reverse complement strand
GGTTCTAATATCTTAAATTATCCTAATACTACGGTTTCTATTGCTAATTAGTAGCTTAAGACTTGATAGTTAAAAGATAATATAAGTCAGTTTTACTAATTACCTGTAATTAATTAGAAGAAGTCTAACTCGGAGTAATTAACCGAGCAAAGAAAAGAGCCCTGTTGTTTGGGGCTCTTTTTTGTATATCTGAAATTTTATTTAATCTTTATCTTTTCTTAAGGTTTGTTCTAATATAGTTGAATTATGTAAATGGGTAAGATAATATTTTGATGTTAATGTATATTAATGATATAATATGGACATATATGGAATCGGAAAATAAAGCAAAATTTAATAAAATTTATGCTAATTTACCACTTGGTGTCAGGCAGGAAGTTGTTCTGGTTATAGATAAAGAACCAATATCATGGAACGCCGCTCATGTTGAAATTGACGCTGATACTCCTCTGAGTAAGATTATTTTAGAAAAATTATCACAGTTAGAAATAATTTAAAAATATGTCAGACAAAATTACAGATAACAATAAAGATGAATCTATAGAAGAAGACAAGAGGCAGATAGTTATTAGTCGCCTATCTGGTTTGTCTCCTAGTATGATGGTTTCAATGGGTTCTGAAGGAAGCTTTACACCAAAACAGCTGATTGACAGCATTAAGAATGGAGATGAAGTAGGTAAAAAAATTGTGGAGATACAGCTTGAATGGATTAAATCTTTTAAAAATAGAGTTGGAGTATGATGATAGTTACTCGTCCAGAGCACGATTTGACAACTAAATATATTTCTCTATGGTCTGAAGAGATTATTAAATTAGCTAGAAAGAAAGATATTGAAGTTATAGAACTTAAAAGAGGGAAGGCTAATCGTAAAGGTTTTATTAGTCGGGTTAAGAAATTAAATCCGAGAATTATTTTTATGAATGGCTAGGTTATAATGATGATTTTATATTTTCAATGGATAAGGACTACAGTTTTAAACCGCTGGAAGATCCTAAATCAAAACCGTTTATGGAAGCATCTAATCAGTTAATGACCTCATTGTTAAAGGGAAGCAGCGCTGGAGATGCTCTCCAAAAATCAAAAGATAAATTCAAAGGTGCTTATAGAAAACTTCTAGCTAGTAATACTGACCTTGATTCTTTATCTGCTGCTCAGTATTTATGGTGGGATGAACGTCACTTGATCTGTTCGGGAGATCCAAAGGCTACTATTTAAAATATATATTTTTACTACTTTCTCGCCTTGGCAACAAAACTCAGGATTGTTTCGGCAGTCCTTAATTTTTATCAGAATTAAATAAGGAAAGAGCTTACTTATTAAATAAGCAGAGAGTCTTCTTTCGTTTTACGGATTGAGACTTTTTTGTGACTTTATCTTTTCTTTATCTAACCTTTATATTTCCTTTAGAAAAACTTTATCTTTTTTTTATATTTTTTACTCTCAATTCTTGCTGTAATAAACTCTACTTATTAATTAATAATTAAACATATGACTAAGAAGATAAGCGACATTGTCAATAAACAAATTCAAGCTGAGTTATATTCTTCCTATCTTTATTTAGCTTTAGCTGCTCGTTTAGAAACCCTCGGGTTAAAAGGAGTAGCGAATTGGATGAAAATTCAAGCCAAAGAAGAAAATGATCATGCTCTCGGTTTTTTTTCGTTTTTTAATTGAACGGAATACTGAACCTCGGTTATTAAGTATTGCTGAACCCAAAATTAATGGAATTAAAAGTATTCAGGATGCTTTTGTAGCTACCTTAAAACATGAACAGTATATTACTGCTTTGATTGGTAATATCTATGAATTAGCGAAAATTGAAAAGGATCATGCCTTAGAATTTTTTATTAGATGGTATATTGATGAACAAGTTGAAGAAGAAGCTAATGTTCAAGATATTCTTGATAAAATTAAAATCATTGATAATCAGGGTGCAGCACTTTATATGTTTGATCAGGATTTAGCTTCTCGGGTTTATACTCCCTCCTCACCCTATCCAGCAGTTACGGTTCAAGAAGGGAAGTATTGAAGAAATTTAGGAGTTAAATAAATAACGTCTTCCTCGCACTCCAAGAGACTATCCAAAAGGATAGTCTCTTTTTATACGGGGTTTCTTTTGCTCTACTGCTCATAAGAATTTAGCAATAGCTCTGAAATAATATCTACACCTCTGTCATATTTATTTTGCTTATCAATATACAAAAATATTATTCTCGTTCAAACTGACCGTGGACCGAAAATAACCGTCTAAGCAAATGCCACGGTGGTTATATATTTCATTAGTAAACATAAAAACCCCTCTTCAAATCTCTCAAAAAAGATGTTAATGATGAGTCCGAGCGTCTGGACGAGAATGTCGGGTAGCCAGAGTCTCTAGGTCTATTTATATATTCGCTTATAGTTACCATCCTCTTTTCTTCATAAAAATCTATTTTTTTAAGGTATGACATTTTAACTTGGGTGACAGCTACGACATTTCTACTTTGCCAGCAGGTATGACATTTCTACTTTGCCAGCAGGTATGACATTTCTACTTTGCCTTTACACAGTGCATTCAAGGTTGACTAATATAAAATAATATGATAAATTAGATAATACTGGGTAGGTCAGCTATTTTATTTTTTTATTATTACTTATATGGACAATTTATTAGAGAAGATGATCAACGAAAAAAAGATTGAAGAATTGACTCGTTTTAATGCTATAAATATCGTTGATTCCTTATTTTCTAGTTTACCAGATAGAGAAAAAGATATTCTATATCGTCGTTTTGGGTTGAAAGGGGAAAAAGGGGAAACTTTAGAGAAAATTGGTAATTTACATAAATTAACCCGTGAGCGGGTACGACAGATAGAAAATGCTACTATTAACAAAATTAAGAAATTAGATAGATTAGATGAAGATATTGATACCTTAAGAAAAGCCGTTAAAGCTCTACTAGTAGATCACGGTGGTTTAATTGGTAAGGATTATCTTTTAGATATCTTAACAGTTATTTGTTTAGAGGTTGATAGTGAATCAAGGGATAAGTCCAGAGCTTTAGATAGTAAGCTTAATTATGAAACTAACCGTCTAAGTTATCGTAATCATTTTAATTTTTTGCTTTCTAAATTAATGGATGATGACCTAGAATTGCTGGTTGACTCAGATAAATTTCATCCTTCTTTTAAAAATAAGAATGAAGATATTAGTTCTTTAGATGAATTAGCTGAAGATTTATTAAAAAAAGTAGATGGATTGAAAAAAACTTTTACTACCGAAGAGTTGTTAGATTTATTAAAAAATTTAGACGCCTATAATCGACATCAAATTGGATTAAAGTCTCAGTCTAGTGCGAATATCCCAGCTTTATTTAAAAGTAAAGTATTTTTAGATAAAGCAGAAACTATTAATAATAATAAAATTTTATATTCTTTAATGCAGGCGATTAAAAATCTAGAGCAAAATACATATGGGGAATGGGGATTAAGTCGTTCAGCAGAAATAAACCCTAAAACTGTTAATGATAAAATTTATCTTATTCTAAAGCATACTAAACAGCCTTTACATTTTACCGAAATTGCTAAAAAAATTAATGATATGAAATTTGATAAAAAGATTGCTAATCCAGCTACTGTTCACAATGAATTGATTTTAGACAGCCGTTATGTTCTAGTCGGTCGAGGTACTTATGGTTTAAAAGAATGGTAAAAATAATTACTATTACAGATTTCAATTAAAGAAATTCATTTTTAATTAAATGGATTTCTTTTTTTTATAAAAATATGATAAAATATAGCTATAAAAATTCATTACAGAGCTTTATTAATTTGTGATTTTTGCTATGAATTTGCTTATTAACACGACTAGTCTCAATAATTTTTTTAATTTACCGCCTAATAAAATATTTTGGGTATTTTTTAATAATTTTGGTTGGTTATTTCTAGCTTTCACTTTCTTATGGGGAGTACGTGAAGTTTATCTATTATATATTCGTATCAATTGGTCTAAAGATCATGAAAGTATTTTATTGGCGATTGATATTCCGCGAGGTAATGAACAGTCGCCTAAAGCTGTAGAGAATTTATTTATTTATTTAGCTGGTGCTCATAAGACGATTAATTTTTTTGAAAAATGGTTTAATGGAGAATGGCAGAAATCTTTTAGTTTTGAAATTGTTAGTATGGAGGGGTATACGCAATTTTTAATTTATTCTCCTTTGGAATATCGTAATTTAGTAGAATCCGCGGTTTATTCACAATATCCTGATGCCGAAATTTCAGAAGTAGATGATTATACTAAAGCCGTACCTCAAGATCTTCCAGACGAAGAATATGATGTGTGGGGTACGGAATTTATTCAATCTGCTCCTTGGTTTTACCCTATTAAATGTTATCAAGAATTTGAACATCAGATGGGTCCGAGCGAGACCCAGTTTAAAGATCCTATGGCGACTTTAATGGATCTATTTGGTTCTCTAGGTCCAGGAGAAAATCTTTGGTTTCAAGTTCTTATTACTCCTATGGGTTTTGAGTGGTTCAAAGATTCCATTAAAGAAGTGGATAGAATTTTTGGACGTAAGAAAAAAACAAAATCTGGTTTGAGCACTAGACTTATTGAGGCCTTAGGTAATGCCAGCGAAGCTGTCTATTCAATTTGGGGGGACATTGATTCTGATTCTAAGCCTGAGGCAAAACCTAAGACCATGATGGATCTTACTCCAGATGAAAAAAGCAAAGTTGAGAACATCCAGTTAAAGGCTGCGAAAGTAGCTTTTGGAGCTAAATTCCGAGCAGTTTACGTGGCTAAACGAGAAGTGGTGAATAAAACTAAAGTGGTTAATGGTTTAGTAGGTTATATAAAACAGTTTTCCGCTTTAGATCTTAATGGTTTAAAGCCTGATATGAAATTGACTTTCACCAGAGCCCAATATTTTTTGGTTAAATCTCGTTTATTACATCGTAAACGTAAAATATTTAAGGCTTATATTAAGCGTTCTGGTAGTAATGGACGTAATCCTGGTATTTATAGTGTTGAAGAATTAGCTACTGTTTGGCATTTTCCTTTAGAAGCTAATGTCAAAGCGGCTATGATACAAAAAGCTCCAGGACGTAAGGCCGATGCACCAGTCTCCTTGCCTCTAGCTGATGATTTTGAAGAATTTATACCAGATATCTTTCAAGAATCTCCTGCAGTTCTCAGTCCAGATGGTTTTGCTAAAGTGGATGGGAGTAGTGAAGAGAGCCAAGATTCAATTGTTCATAAAGCTAGTCCTCCAGATAATCTGCCCTTTGTTTAATTTTATTATAATTACATGAAAATTGGCATAGACGCTCGTTTCTACGGTCCAGTCGGTAAGGGTTTGGGTCGTTATACACAAGAAGTAGTAGATAATATTATAAAGATTACCACTTCTCATTCATCACTTAAAGATGGGCAAGATATTTCTTTTGTAATTTTTTTAAGTTCAGACAATTTTGATGAATTTATTGTGCCTGGGGTGAATATTAAAAAAGTAAAGTTAACCTGTTCTTGGTATAGTTGGTCTGAGCAATTATTATTTCCCTACTATATATGGCGAGAACATTTGGAGCTGATTCATTTTCCCCATTTTAATGTACCGCTGTTAACTCCTACAAAGTTCGTAGTTACGATTCATGATTTGATTTTGACTCATTTTCCTACCATGCGTGCTACTCAACATCATCGTTTCCGGTATTATTTGAAAAATTTTGCTTATCGTTTAGTGATTTTAGTGGCTTTAAAGCGAGCTAAACGCATAATTACTGTTTCCCAGTTTACCAAACAAGATATTATTAAAGAATTTGGCATTAAGCCTTCTAAAATTATAGTGATCTATGAAGGAGTCGCTAATTTATCAGCTAGTCGCGATTCTTTATTCGTGGCGAAATTGGATAATGAAGAGACTCTAACTCAGTATCATATTCCTAATAATTTTTTGCTGTATGTTGGCAATGCTTATCCACATAAAAATTTAGAAAGTTTATTGCGAGTTTTTAGCAGATTACAATTAGAACGTCCTAAATTTCATTTAGTTTTAGTGGGAAAAATTGATTATTTCTATAAACGCATCCAGAATACAGCTCGTATTTTAAATCTATGGCAAGTCAGTAATGCTAATAGTCCAGTGATTTTCCCTGGTTATGTACCAGATGCTCAATTAGAAATCTTTTATGCAGAAGCCCAAGTATATATTTTTCCGTCTTTATACGAAGGATTTGGTTTACCTCCGCTGGAAGCCATGGCTCAAGCTTGTCCAGTGCTTAGTTCCAATCAAGCCTCTTTACCAGAAGTGTTAGGTCGGGCTGCTTTGTATTTTAACCCTAGAGACGAGGAAGATATGTTGAATAAAATAAAGATTATGCTTGATGATAAAAATAAACGAATGGAGTTTAAAAAACGAGGTTTACTCCAAGTCAAAAAGTATAGTTGGTGGGAATGTGCTCGCCTCACCTTGGAAGTGTATCAACTAGCGATTAAATCTAAGAAATTAAAGATTTAAATAACATGGGCAAAAGAGATAAAATTTTTACACATAATTCCAAGAGAGAAAGACTCTCCAATTTTGTGGTAGATTTGAGATCACTTGGAACTGGAGTTGGTAAAACTAATAAATTAGAGAAAAAGAGCTTGAAACAATATTTGATTCATCAGTTAAGTAGGTTCCAGACAATAGTTAAAGAGATTAAACCGAATTTGTTATCTAATAGTAATCTTTATAATCCATCCTCAGTTAGTCAAGGAATAAAATCTAGATTTATTAATCTTAAGCTTAAAAAACTCATCTATTTATTCAGCTTTACTCAGTGGCGAGAATTATTTGCCACTAAAGCGAAATTTCGGAATATTTACTTTAAATTGATGAGAGAACAGGAGCAAATTTTTAGTGCTCCACCCCATTTAAATTATAATTGGTGGAAGAAATCTACATTTAAAGAAAAAAAATTTAGATCCAACAGATCAGGTAAGAATCCCTGGCGACACCCCTTAGTCCTTTTTGCTTTAGCCCTAATTTTAATTATTCTATTATTTGTAGGTTTATCTCAATGGCCAGTAAGAAGTTTTAGTAATTGGAAGGCTAGAATTACTGGTCATTCTACTTTAGCGGTAAATAATTTAATAGCCGCTACTAATTTTGCTAGCCAATTAAATTTTAAAGAAGCCGATATTAATTTTCAACGAGCTAGCGCTAATTTTTTGGTAGCCTCTGACAGTCTAAATAAGATTAACAGTAACATTTTATTTTTAGCCAGTTTATCTAATAATCCTAAAATAAAATTAGTCTCTGAGAGCAAAAAATTTATAACCGCTGGTCTTTTAGCTTCTAGTCTAGGTCGCAATTTGATGTTAGCCAGTAATAGTTTATTTAAGGTTAATTCTAATAATCTTCCTAAAATTTTAGACAATTTTTTATTTTATGGCCAACGAGCAGTCAATAGTGCACAAGAGTTAAAGCAAAGTATGAATCAAATTGATCCTACTGATTTGCCAGTTAATTACCGTCCTAAATTTATATCTTTAAAAAATCAAGTTAATTTATTAGCAGATAATTTAACTAGTTTTGTAAAAGTAGGTGAAGATCTAAAAAAGGTTTTGGGCCTAAGCCGTGATAAAAGATATTTATTAGTTTTTCAAAATAATGCTGAGATGCGAGCTAGTGGCGGATTTATAGGTAGTTATGCTTTAGTTGATTTGCGAGCTGGTAAGATCATTAATTTAGAGGTACCAGCTGGCGGATCATATGATACCGCTGGAGGAATGGAGGTTAACGTAGTTGCCCCACGGCCTTTATGGCTGGTCAATCCCTTATGGCATTTTTGGGATGCTAATTGGTGGCCAGATTGGCCTACCACTGCTAAGAATTTGATGTGGTTTTATGAAAAAAGTGGTGGGCCTACTGTGGATGGGGTAATCGGAGTAACTCCTACTGTAGTCCAAAGATTATTAAAGATTACTGGACCAATCAATCTACAAGCCCAGTACGGTTTAACTATTACAGCTGATAATTTTTGGTCAACAGTACAAAATATAACTGAACAAAAAAATTTACTTAAAACTCCTCCTAGGAGAATTAGAGGGTTTTTCGTAGCTACTAGCTCTTCTCAATTTAGCCTACCTTTACACCAAGGTTTAGGAGTGAATTCGGCTCACAAACCCAAAAAAATAATTGGCGATTTAATGGCTAAAATTATGGAAATTTTACCTCAAAAATTAACTAAACATAATTTATTAACAATTATCAATGGTTTTCAACAGGATTTATCGGAAAAACAGATTTTGTTCTATTTCACTAATCCTAGTTTAGAAAATATGGCACTACGTCATAATTGGGCAGGAAAAGTTCAAAATACTTCCCATGATTATTTATTAGTGCTTAATACTAATATTGCCGGTCAAAAATCTGATCGAGTTATAAGTCAAAAGATAAACGAGACTAGTGAAGTAGAAAAAGATGGTACTATTATTGATACTTTACAGATTATGAGAACTCATCATGGTATAAAGAATACTCCTTTGACTGGGGTGCGTAATGTTGATTGGTTACGAGTTTATGTTCCTTTAGGTAGTAAGCTTTTATCTGCTTCTGGTTTTAGAAGTCCAGCATCTAAATATTTAAAAAAACGGCCGCAAGCTAATTGGCAACAAAGTCCTTTGTTAGCTCAAGAAAGAGCGGCACATACAGATTCAAGGAGTGGTACTAAAATTTATCAAGAAACAGGGAAAACGGTTTTTGCTAATTGGTCTATATTGGATCCTGGTCAAACCATAGTTATTACCTTGCGCTATCGTTTGCCTTTCAATTTTTTTCAGTCTTCTTCCAATAATGCTTGGCTAAGAAAACTGTTAAGTTGGCTTAATCCTAGTTTTACTCCCCCAATTGCTTATTCTCTAATGGTGCAAAAGCAACCCGGAGCTGTTTCTAGTGAGTTCACTAGTCGCTTGATATTACCGGCTAATTGGTCAATTTTTTGGCGCTATCCCCAAACTTTACTCGGATCTAACACCTGGAAAATCAGAGATAAACTTGATGCCGATAAGTACTATGTTGTATTATTAAAGAGAGTTATTAAATCTTGAAAAAATATATGCCAGTTAAGAAAAAAGTGAAAAGAATTTTAAAAGTCGGTCGCGAAGATTCATCTAGTCTAGCATCTTTTGTAGAACGACCAGTGCCTAGCTCAGGGGAAGTAAATAATTTTGAACGGGTGATTGGTAGAGAATTACGTGAACAAGAAATTGATTCTAATTTAGACGAAATATACAAAGACCGAGTAGGTAAACGAGTAAATGTTAAGAAAATGAAAGTTAAAAAAAGACCAGTATTTCTAATTCGTTTTTTTAAGTATTTATTGCTAATAACTTTATTAGCTTTAATTGCTTATGTTACTTACTTTTATCTATTTAGTAATAGCAATGATATTAGTAGTATGGATTTTAGAATTAGTTCTCCTAATAGAGTTATAGCTGGACAAGAATTTTCTTATCAAATTATCTATCATAATCCTACTAAGTATCCTTTTAGCAAATTACACTTAGAATTACAGTATCCGACTAATTTTATTTTTAGTTCTGCTTCTATTTCTCCAACTAGTGGTCAGGGTAGTTGGAACTTGCCGAATTTAGCTGCTGGAGCAAATTTTACTCTAGTAGTCACTGGGAAATTAATTGCTCCCCCAAATTCAACTAATGTCATCTTCGGATATTTAACTTATATGCCCAGCGGTTTTACCAGTCAGTTTAAGAAAGAGACTTCAATTCCCACTATTGTTAGCGGTCCAGGATTTAATGTTAATTTAGATTATTCCAATACGGCCTTTTTTAATCAGAATAACGATATGACTCTGATTTTCTCTGAAGTAAAAGATAATTATTTAGGTGATTTTAATATAAGTTTTTCAGTGCCCAATCATGCTAGTGCTTCAGTAGTTATGAGTAAATCAGATAAGAAAGTTGTTAGTAGTTCTACCCCACCAGTAAATACTGGTAGTAGTTCACCACATATACTTATTAGTGCTGATGGAGGAACTAATTGGCTTATTAGTGGCTTATCCTCACCGATTATTCGTCAAACCGTGCCTTTAGTTTATAAGGTTACACAATCAACTGGTCCAGTGGCTATTACTGTTAGTTTAGAAAAGAAATTTAATAATGGGCACTCTTATGTATTTTGGGAGAAGACCATTAAACCGCAGTTAGTTAAGAGTGATCTTAATTTAACTTTATTATTAAATGGTTCCAAGAATGACGGAAGCTTGACTTTCGGCCAAACTCTTAATTATTCTCTAAGCTATTCCAACAAGGGTAATAATACTTATAAGAATGTAGTTATTATGGCGGTAGCAAAAGGAGATTTTTTAGATTGGTCTTCAGTCCAAGCAAATAATAATGGTCAAACTCAAAGCAATACCGTCGTTTGGACAAAGAATGAATCCCCTCGATTAGCTCTCATTAAACCAGGGGATTCTGGAGTTTTTAATTTTAAAGTAAATTTATTGCCCTTTAAAGCAAGCGATTTAGGTAAGAGCATGTCAGTAGTTTCCTATGGGCAGTATAGTATGAATGGTCAACCGGTTAGTGGCGATAGCAATAGAAGTAATACTATTACCAATAAAATCAATAGTAACTTATCTCTAAATGAACAAGTACGTTATTTTAGCCCTAATAATTTACCAGTAGGATCGGGTCCCTTGCCACCAGCAGTCGGTCAGACTACTACTTTTAAAGTTTATTGGTTAGTGAAAAATAGTTTACATGAGTTAGCAGACACTCGAGTAGTACTCAATTTGCCCGCTTATGTTAGTTGGAGTGGTAATAATACTACAAATGTTGGTAGTCTATACTATAACAATGTTAGTCATCAAGTTGTCTGGGCTATCGGACGTTTGCCAATTTCGGCCGCTCAAGCTCAAGCCTCTTTTAGTATTAGTATTACGCCGACTGCTCAAGATCGCAATAAAATTTTAGTACTGTCACCAGGGGCCACAATTACTGCCATGGATAAAATTACTACTGCCATAATTACCAAAACCACTAAACCCCAAACTACTAAATTAGAGGATGATAGTATTGCCAATCTAAATAATTCTGGAGTGATTCAGTAGGGTGCTCATAAGTTTTACTTTATTACAATAATTCATTTTATTCATGTTTAAATTAATCACAGTAGCTAAATCTGGAGTTCGTTCAGGAATAATAAAAACTAGGCATGGTTTTATCAAAACTCCTTTTTATATGCCAGATGCTACTCGCGGTTTTGTAAGATTAACCACTAATGAAATTCTCAGAAAAACTAGATCCAGTGTTTTAGTAATAAATACCTTCCATTTATATTTGCAACCGGGTTTAAAAATCATCAAACGAGTCCAAGGAATTCATCGTTTTATGAATTGGTCCGGACCACTATTATCTGACTCTGGCGGTTTTCAAGTTTTTTCTTTAATTCATCAAAATAAGGATCACGGACGCGTCACTGATGATAAAGTAATTTTTAAGTCTCCCTTAGATGGATCTCGGCAAGAATTAACTCCAGAGAAATCCATTCAAATTCAATTTATTTTAGGAACTGATATGATGGTTTGTTTAGATGATTGTCCTCCCAATGAATTTTCTAGGTCAGATTTAGAAAAATCAGTTATGCGTACTATTACTTGGGCTAAACGAGCCAAACTAGAATATAATAAGCAAGTGGAAAAAAGGAAATTAAGTGGTCTTAAACGTCCGCTATTATTTGCCGTGATTCAAGGAGGAACAGAAATTGATTTACGTCATTATTGTACTCAAGAATTAGTAAAAATAGGTTTTGATGGATATGGTTTTGGGGCTCGTCCAGTTGATAAAAATGGAAAATTCTTAACTAAAGTTCTAGCTAAAACCGCTAGTTTCATACCTAAAGAAGCACTACGTTTTGCTCTAGGTATTGGTACTCCAGAAGATATCATCCGTTGCACGCGACTAGGCTGGGACATGTTTGATTGTGTTATCCCTAGCCGAGAGGGAAGACATGGAAAATTATTCTTAAGTGTTAGTTATCAGCGAATTTCTAAAGCTAAAACTATTAATATTAAGAATGAAAAGTTTGCTCACGATTTCTCGCCTATTAATAAATACAGTTCTATGGCGGAACTTAGAAATAATTCTCGGGCGTATCTACATCATTTATTTAAACTTAAAGAACCCTTAGGAGCTCAGTTATCTAGCCTTAATAATTTAGAGTTTTATCAAAAATTAATGATAGAGCTAGCTCACGATTGATACTAATCTTTACCCTTGGCAAAACTTTAAATTTATTTTATACTTACTTAGTAACATTTATGAATTTAATATAATTTTTTATGAAAATAATTAATATTAGCGCTTTAGAAATTTTAGATTCACGGGGTAATCCTACGGTATCTGCTACTGTATTTTTAGATGATGGAAGTGTTGGTAATGCTCTAGTCCCTTCTGGAGCTTCAACTGGGCGTCATGAAGCCGTAGAGTTACGAGACCACAATAAGAATCGTTATGGGGGCTTAGGAGTCTTAACGGCCATAGATAATATCATTACTAAAATAAAACCCAAACTCTTAGGGCTTAATGCTGAAGATCAAGAAAAAATTGATAAAATTATGATTGAATTAGATGGCACTGAGAATAAAGCTAATCTGGGTACTAATGCTATTCTGCCCGTATCTTTGGCAATTAGTCGAGCTGCCGCTAAATCTTTAGGTCAACCCTTATATCAGTATCTAAGCAAATTTAATCCTAATTTTAAGGGTAGTTATAAAATGCCTATTCCCATGATGAATGTTTTAAATGGCGGAAGACACGCTAATTGGGCTACTGATATTCAAGAATATTTAATTCTTCCTATTGGAGCTAAGAATTTTACCGAAGCGGTTAGAATGGGAGCAGAAATATATCATCATTTAAAACAGATTTTAGAGGATAAAGGCTATAAAGTCACTGTTGGTGACGAGGGGGGCTTTGCTCCAGCGGTAAAAAATAATGAGGAGACTTTTGATTTATTATCTGAAGCCGTTAAGGCTGCGGGTTACAAGTTTGGAAAAGATATAGTTTTTGGTATTGATGCGGCAGCTAATGAATTTTTTGCTGATGGAGTCTATACTCTTAAAAGAGAGAATAAGGTTTTTAATGCTTCGCAGTTATTAGATTTTTATGCTAATTTGAAAAAAAAGTATCCAATTAAACTTTGGGAAGATGTTTTTGCCGAAGACGATTGGTCAGGCTTTCGTAGCTTTAGCGTTGCTCATCCTGAAGTTGAAGTAGTAGGAGACGACTTATATGTTACAAATGTAAAGCGTTTAGAACGAGGAATAAAAGAAAAGACTACTAATGCTATTTTGATAAAATTGAACCAGGTTGGTACTCTAACCGAGACCATAGCTGCTATTTTATTAGCTCATAAACATGGTATAAGCACGGTTATTTCGCATCGTAGCGGCGAAACTGAAGATCCTTTTATTGCTGATTTAGCGGTAGCTTTAGATCTCGGACAGATTAAGACTGGTTCTTTAGCTCGTAGTGAGCGTTTAACTAAATATAACCGTTTGATGGCCATTGAGGCAGAATTAAAGACTAAAGCCAGTTATAGCGATTGGTCCTTTGCTATATGATGCAATTTATTTTTTATATATTTTCTTTACTAGTGCTCATTACTAGTCATGTCTTGCTGTGGTATATTTTTATTAGATTATTTAATGTCAGCGCTTTCTCTACTCAGCTCTTAGTTGCTATAATTATTCTGTTCTTGTTTTTAAGCGTTCTAGCTGCAACTTATTTAAGTAGTAAGTGGAATAATTGGTTCACTCGGGGATTTTATATTTTTTCTGGTTTATGGGTTGGTATACTTATTAACTTAGGGGTAGTAATTGCCTTAATTTTATTACTAAAACTACTGGGTCTTATTTTTATTATTAGTATTCCTTATTGGTTAATTAAACTTATTTTCTGGGGTGGCGTTTCATTATTATCAGCTTTTGGTATTTATTGTGCTTTAAGTATAAAGATTACTGAGTATGAGGTAAGAATTAAAGATTTACCCCAAGCTTGGAATAATAAAATTGTGGTACAATTATCTGATGTTCATTTGGGTCCAGTTTATCAGAAAAAATTCTTTTATCGTTTAATTAAAAAAATTAATACCTTAAGACCCGAGGCGGTATTTATTACTGGTGATCTGTTTGATGGAACCGAGGCAGATTTTGCTTGGCTGAATCATCCTTTTACTAAATTACAAGCGCCTAAAGGAGTTTATTATAGTTTCGGTAATCATGATTTATATTTAGGGTTTAATCGAGTAATTAAACTTTTGCGTGAAAATCCTGTGAAAATTTTGGATAATAAAATGGTAGTGGTCGAGGGACTGCAGATTATTGGTATCAATTATTCTTTTAATAATTCTCCTCACTTAGAGGCAGAAGTTTTAAAACAGGTTAATTACGATCCTAATAAACCTAGTATTCTTTTACTGCACGCTCCTCGTAATATTCCAGTAGCTAAAAAAGCGAATATTGATTTACAACTTTCTGGGCACACTCATGATGGTCAATTATGGCCCTTCAACTATATAGCTAAGTGGATGCATCAAGGTTATGGTTATGGATTTTTTAAAGTAGGGAACTTCTCCTTAATCGTTAATAGCGGAGCTGGAACTTGGGGTCCACCAATGCGCACTACAACGCGTAGTGAGATTGTAAAAATAGTTTTGAAACGAAGTTAATTTGAATTTTATTATTAAAATAAATTTTTAATCCTTATAAATCTTATTATATTTACCAATGAATTTATATAAACTTTCTGAAATCTTAGCGACTGAACCTAAATTTCGTTATACTCAAATTAATCAAGCTGTATTTAAGGATTTTATTTCTTCTTGGAATGAAGTATCTAATTTGCCTAAAAAACTTCGCAAAAAATTAGCTATCGCTTGTCCTTTAACTATTAAAGCGGAAATTTTACAAGCCCCTAATAGACCTAAAAGTTCTAAAGCCTTAATTACTTTAGCGGATGGGGAAGTGGTAGAAACAGTCTTAATTAGACAACATGGAAAGAATCGCGATTTTCGTAACACAGTCTGCGTTTCCTCTCAAGTTGGTTGTCCTTTAGCTTGTACTTTTTGTGCTACCGGTGATAATGGTTTTAGTCGTAATTTAAGATCCGAAGAAATAGTAGAGCAGCTAGTCTTTTGGGAACGTTATTTATGCTCAGAAAAGAAGGGTGAAAAAGTGGATAATGTAGTATTTATGGGCATGGGGGAACCTTTCTTGAATTATCAACAGTTTATCAAAGCAGTGAAATTTATTAATAATCCTGAAACCCTTAATATTGGCGCCAGGCGGATATCGGTTTCCACCGCTGGACTAATTGAAGGAATTAAACGTTTATCTAAGGAAAAGCTTCAAATTAATTTAGCGATTTCTCTACATGCTCCCAATGATAAACTTCGGCGCGAACTTATGCCTATCGCGGAACGATATTCACTCTCAGAAATTTTTAAGGCAGTAGATAATTATATAGCTAAAACTAGTAGGCGGGTTATGTTTGAATATTTAATGCTTAAGGGAGTGAATGATCACGAGCAAGAAGCCCAGGAACTAGTCACTAAAATGAAAAAGCCTCTATATTTGGTTAACCTCATTCCTTATAATCCTACTGGAAGGTTCCGTCCTTCAGAATTGGAGCAAACTAAAAAATTTAAAAATATTCTAGAAGATAACAATATTCCCGTTACTATTCGTTCAAGTTTTGGGGCGGATATTTCTGCTGCTTGTGGTCAATTAAGGAGAAAAAATTTATCTTAAAAGGAAAATTATAGTAATAATATATAGATTCTTATATAATTTTTCTATTTTTCTGTTATAATATAAAGAATAATTTATTAACTCTCAAATTATATGTTTAGCCAAATAGCTTTGCCATATTCTGACCAAGCCTTGGAGCCTTATATGTCGGCTAGAACTTTAACTTTTCATTACGGGAAACATCATCGGGCTTATCTAAATAAACTTAATGAGCTTATTATTGGTAGTGGTTTGGAAACCGAGACTTTAGAAAATATTATTATAAAGACAGCTGGAGATTCTCAACAAATAACTCTATTCAATAATGCCGCTCAATATTATAATCATAATTTTTTTTGGGCGGGGCTTAGACCAGCAGAAAAAAAATTAGATCCAAACCCAGAATTATTGACTAAGCTAATTAGTAGTTTTGGATCTTTAGAGGGATTTTATAAAATATTTACCGAGCAGGCCCTTAATTTATTTGGCAGTGGTTGGGTATGGTTGTTTCAAGATGGGGATAATTTGAAGATTATTAATACTTTTAATGCTGACAATCCTTTAACTCAGCACTTAAAACCCTTATGGGTGTTAGATATTTGGGAACATGCTTATTATTTAGATTATCAGAATAGACGAGTGGATTTCATAGAAGCAGTTCTAAAACATTTAATTAACTGGGAATTTATTGCTACTAAATTATAAAATTAGCTCCTTGATTCATTCAGCATTTAGTAATTAAGCTATAATTAAATCATCATTAAATTATTATTATATTCATATGTATAAAAATCCTTATACCAAGATTAAACCTAAGAGCCGTGAACCTTACACGGAAGTTTTCTTAGTTCGTCATTGTCATCCCGATTATTCTTTGGAGAAAAAATTAGGAGAATATAATATGCCTTTGTCTAAAAGTGGGCGTAGACAACGAAAATTTTTAACTGATAAATTATTGACCCTAAAAATCGATAAGGTCTATGTTAGTGGTTTACGACGGGCACAAGAAACCGCAGCTACTTATGTTCGCTTGTCCAATAAAGAAATTATTGAAGATAGACGTTTAGATGAGATTAATTGGACCAGTTGGTATAATCTTAAATATTTTAATATGTCTGAGAAGACGCGGGAAAGAAAACTCAAGAATCATTCCAAGCTAGATCGAGAGTTAGATCGAAAACAAGCTACTGCCCGACGGGCTTTAGCTGATTTATTTCATTCCAACAAAGGAAAAACTTTGATAATTTTTTCTCATGGCAATTTTATTAAAGCCTTACTTACTGGGATTCTGAATGCTGATGTTATTGGATTTTTGTCTTTAGATATATTTCAGGCTTCTATTAGTAAATTGATAATTGACCAAAATGGTTATATTAAAATTAGTTATATTAACAATGTTAGCCATCTGCCTAAACCACCCCGTAAGGATTTATTTATAACTCTGGCAGATTAATTAAGTTTAATTATGAAAGGTAAAATAGTATCTATATGTTTAGGAGTTTTCATTGCTCTGTTATTTTTAGGTTTAAATTCTAGTCCTCTTTATGTTCAAGCGGCTCTTAATTTGAACGGACGAATTTTATTACAGGTCCAAGCTCAAGGACAAGCCTATTATGTTAATCCTATAAATGGTGAGCGCTATTATTTAGGCCGTCCTAGTGACGCTTTTAAGATTATGAGTAGCTTAGGTCTAGGAGTGAGTAACGCTGATTTAGCTAACTTTAAAAAACAAGTACCTAGTCGTTTAGCAGGTAGAATACTATTACAGGTCCAAGCTCAGGGACAAGCCTATTATGTTAATCCCTTAAATTTAAAATTATATTATTTAGGTCGCCCTAAAGATGCCTTTGACTTAATGCGTTCTCAAGGCTTAGGGATTACTAATCATAACCTAAATTTAATTCCTTTGGCTCCAGTTAGTAATATTAGTCAGATTAAAGAAACTATTAATCTAATTAGTAGCTCATCTATTTCAGTTTTAACGCCGACCTCAAGTCCGAATTTAATTCTAAATCCACTTGTTTCTTCAAACCAAGCTAGTACCAGTATAGGTCATTTTTTGTTTAAATATCATAATAAAGATTATGAGATCTTTCAGAATTTTTCTAAATCTCTATACCAGTCTTATGCCAAGATGCCTAAGACCTATACCTATAATACTGCTACACCACCAGTAAATTTGCGTAACGCTTTTTATGGTATATTTTTAGTATCTAAGCCAGACGATCACTCCTTGAATAATTTAATTGCTAAATTGCGAGCAGTAGCACTTAAAAATCATTGGACTAGTGACCAATTAGTAGAGTTTACCATGGCCTTAGTTCAATATATTCCTTATGATCAAGCAAAATTATCAGTGAATACCGATCGTAATACCGACCCCTATTATCCTTATGAAACTTTATATCTAGATCGTGGCGTATGTTCTGATAAAACTTTTTTAGCCGTTTCTTTACTCAGGAAATTAGGTTATGGTGCGGCTATTTTAGACTTTCCAGATATTAACCATTCAGCGGTTGGCATTGCTTGTCCTATTGTTGATTCTATTAATGGCTCTGGCTATTGCTATGGTGAAACTACTAATTATTTTCCCTTAGGAGTTATTCCGCAAAGTATTAGTTTTGGACAAGCTCAGCCTAGTACTAATCAATTTACTGATTTATTTAATTCTTCCCGACTGGGTACTATTGAAATATATCAGAAAACTAGTGGAAAGATTTATCAAGGGGTGGTAGAGACACGGTTAGAAGTAAAGAATTTTGCTAATACTAAAAAGAGCCTTGATACTCAAAAGACAGAAATTAGTATTTTGACTAAAAATATTCAAACTCAAAAAATTATTTTAACTACTACCAAAACTCAAATGGATAATTATTATAATAGTGGTCAAATAAGTCAGTATAACAGTTTAGTGATTACTTATAATACTTTAGTTAATAAATATAATGGCGCTGTAAGTGCTTATAAAGTTAAAGTTGATGACTATAATCAACAAGTTCGTGATTTTAATCAAGCAGTTAATGATTTTTATCAGAAATAAGCAAGAAGTATTAAGTTGTAATAATTTAGAAGTTTATGTTTTAGAAGAATATATCCTAAACGAAATGGTTTTTAATTAATAAAACGGCTGGGTGATTTCTCAGCAAATCTTCCTTCATTTTTTTTAGCCTTATTTAGCTCTGTCTCGGTTGTAATTATCAATTTATCAACTATATACTTCCTATTTTCAGCATTCTTACGCTCCTCTGGCGTTTTATATACAGCAGTTTCTTGCTCTCTTTTTTTAATATTTGAAATAAATTCTTTGATATGGTAGTATACTTCGCCAGTAGTTAAAGTTTTAATTTTTTCTTGAAAATCATAAACTTCTGGAATATCACCGAAATTATCTCTTAACTCTGCCCAGTCAGAAGATGATAAATCTTTTTCTATATCATTACCGAAGTTTCGTTGTTCTAAGTATTCAGTTAACTCATTATATCTAGAATCTAGATTATCCGTAATTCTCTTTAATTCAGCCATTAGCATGCTCAATCTTGTACTATAAATCTCAACTGGTGTTGGTTTAAAACCATACTCTTCTTTAATTTTATTAATTTTATCTGATATTTCTCCTCCTTCAGACTTTATTTGCTCATGAATTTTTTTCTTTTGTTCGTCAGAAAGACCTAGCGCTACCATTTTTTCCTCAAAATTTTTAGCCCCAATATAATAATTTTTTCTGCTTTCTTTAAGTTCTTCCAACTCGGATTTTTTTTGTGTTAAAAGTTTAGTTTTCTCTTCCAAACTTAGGTTTTTTAATGGATCTAATTTTTCTGGGATAATTTTATTCTCAACCTTTGGTTCAATAGTAGCCTCTTCAATTTCTGGTTTAATCTCTGTTTCTTCAGTTTTTAATTTATCCTCAGGAATTTTTTTTGGTTTAAATATCTCAAATAATTTGGTCATACTTTTAAATAATTAATAAATTATTAAACTCTTAATAAAATACCACAATTATTATAAAAAAGCAAGGGTTGCACTTGCTTATTAAATTTAGAGGATTTAAGCTTGACAAGAGCTATAATCTACGATAATTTAAGTTTAGAGGTTTAACCTTAACCGTTTAGCGGTTTTTTATTAATTTATCATACTCTCATAGTATTTATACTATTATTTTTTTTCCTCTATTCTGAGGTGGGAGGGTAGATGTAATGGGCTTCGGCCTTAAAAAAGAAAAATATGATTAATGTTCCTAGTCTGGAAGATATGCTTAAAGCAGGTATGCATTTTGGCCATCGTACTAATCGTTGGCATCCCAAAATGAAACCATTTATTTTTACCTCTAAAAATGGGGTTTATATTATTGATTTACGTAAAACTCAAGAAAGATTGCAAATAGCTTTAGAATTTATGGTTAAACTAGTTGGTGAAGGGAAAAGCTTATTATTTGTGGGTACTAAGAGCCAGGTAGCTGGTCCTTTAAAAACTATGGCTGAAGAAATTCATCAGCCTTATGTAGTTGGTAAGTGGTTGGGTGGTTATCTTACTAATTTTACCATTGTGAAAAAATCGGTTAAAAAATATTTAGATTTAACTAGCAAAAGGGAAGCGGGAAAATTAGATAAATATACCAAAAAAGAACGTTTAAATTTTGATCGAGAAATTAAAAAATTAGAGATGCGAGTAGGAGGATTAACTACTCTTACCAAGTTACCTGACGCTTTATTTATTTGGGATGTTAAAGAGGAGGAAATAGCAATTAGGGAAGCTCGGCAGAAGAATATTCCAATTATTGCTATTTGTGATACCAATGTTAATCCTGAAAATATCAATTATCCTATCCCCGCTAATGATGATTCCACTAAAACTATTAGATTAGTCCTGGACAGCATAAAACAAGCGATTTTATCTGGACAAAAAAATCTTAAATCTTAACATTATTTATATGGAATTTATTAAACAATTACGTGAAGCAACTGGTGCTGGTATCGTAGATTGTAAAAAAGCTTTAGTAGAAGCAAATAATAATTTGACTAAAGCTATAGAAATTTTGCGAAAAAAAGGAATTGCTAAAGCAGCCAAACGTACTGGTCGAGAAGCTAAAGAAGGGGTAGTCAAGGTAAAACTTAATGATGCTAAAACTGAAGCCTATATTTTGGAATTAAATTCCGAGACTGACTTCGTAGCTCTTAATGATCGGTTTACTACCTTAGCTGATCATATTTTAGAGGTGATTATGATTAAGAAACCTGTTAATTTAGAAGAATTATTAGCTCTAGATTTAGCTGGAGTTAGTATCCAAGAAACCTTGGCTAATTTGAGTGGAACTATTGGTGAGAATTTAGTTATCAAACGTTTTGCTATTATTTCTGGAGCTACCGTAGCCGCTTATTCCCACTTAGGTGGTCATTTAGGAGTTATTATTGCCTTAGATAAACCTGAGCAAGAAGTATTGGCTATGGATTTAGCTATACAGGTAGCAGCGGCTGATCCTAAATGTTTAATATCTAGTGAACTTGATTCTGCTGAGTTGGCTAAAGAACAAGAAATATATAAAGAACAACTTTTAAAAGCTGGTAAACCAGAAAATATGATTGAAAAAATTGTGGCTGGAAAGATGGCTAAATATTATTCTGAAGTTTGTCTATTAGAACAAGAATATATTAAGGATGATAAGAAGAAGGTTAAAGATCTTTTAGGAGAGATAAAAATTTTGAAATTTGTACGTTATTCTTTATAATTATTAATTTATTTAGAGAATATTTTATTTTAGGATAAAATAATTATTAACTATCATGCTCAACGCTCAGGTCAAATTTGTT
Source organism: uncultured Gammaproteobacteria bacterium (assembly GCA_964588465.1). Classification (GTDB taxonomy): domain Bacteria; phylum Patescibacteriota; class Patescibacteriia; order Patescibacteriales; family UBA12465; genus UBA12465. The sequence goes on along the minus strand of CAZPPL010000001.1, from coordinate 122,959 downwards.
TCCTGGGGAAAAATCTATAATTTTTCTGTTGACCAATTAAAGCTCTTACCTGGAGATTCAGTTATGGTCAATACTGAATTAGGTTTAGAATTAGGAAAGGTTATCGCTCTGTCTGAAGAAGCTAGTGATTTAGTACCCAAGTCAAAGTTAGAATTAGTACTCAGAAAGGCCTCTTCAGATGATTTAGCTAAAGTTCCCGGGATATCCAGAAAAAAAGAAGTTCTGGATTTTTGTCGTGAGCTAATTGAAAAACATAATTTGGCTATGAGGCTGATTGATGTCTATTTCTCTTGGGAAGGTAACCGTTTTGATTTTGCTTTCACTGCTGATGGTCGGATAGATTTTAGAGAATTAGTTAAGGATCTATCTGGATATTTTAATGTTAGTATTCGTTTAACTCAAGTTGGAACTCGTGATGAAGCGAAAATTACTGGTGATTGTGGCCCTTGCGGGCGTACTCTGTGTTGTCAGACTTGTTTGAGAAAATTTTGTTCTATTAGCTCCGAGATGGCGGAGACTCAGCAAGTAGTTAATAGAGGCAGTGATCGTATATCTGGCATGTGCGGACGCTTAAAATGTTGTTTGTCGTTTGAATATGAAGGTTATAAACTATTAGCGGGAAAATTACCAGCTTGTGGTACTAAAGTTAATGTAGATGGCTCTCATGGAGTGGTTATTCAACAACACATCTTAAAGCAAACCGTAGAAGTACGAATTCCTCACAAAGGTAGCGAGGAACGTGATATTATCATTGAGGTAGATATCAATAGACATAATAGAAATATTAATATTTTTTAGTTTAGGCGTTTAATAGATAGTTCTTTATTATTTGTAATTTTAATTTTTTATTAAAATATGTTATAATTATTTAATAATTAATTTAATTTTTATATAATAATATGAGTAATATGAAAAAAATGAATATTGCTATTAACGGCTTAGGACGAATTGGTCGGGCCGCTCTTAAAATAATCTATTTGCGTTTCCCTAATTTACATATTGTAGCTGTTAACGATTTAACTGACCCTGCCACTTTGGCCCATTTACTGAAATATGATTCTTGCTATGGGCCCAGTCAACAAAAAATTAGCTCAACTAAGGATTCTCTAATTATTAATAATCATAAAATTCCAGTTTTGGCTATTAAAGACCCAAGTGCATTACCTTGGAAAGATTTAAAGGTGGATATTGTTTTAGAATGTACAGGACGTTTTACCAATAAAGAATCTCTGAGTCTACACCTTAAAGCTGGTGCTAAAAAGGTGGTTTTATCAGCTCCAGCTAAAAAAGGAGGAGTGAAGACTGTAGTTATGGGTGTTAATGATAATAAAATTACTAAGGCTGATAACTTTCTTTCCTGTGCCTCTTGTACTACTAACTGTTTAGCACCAATCACTAAGGTTATCAGAGATACTTTTGGAATTAAGAAGGCTTTAATGACCACAATTCATTCCTATACTGCTAGTCAGAATTTAGTAGATGGACCGCATAAAGATTTACGTAGAGCTCGAGCAGCAGCCATTAATATTATTCCCACTACTACTGGTGCAGCTATAGCTACCACCAAAACTATTCCAGCTTTAAAAAATAAATTTGATGGATTAGCGGTTAGGGTTCCTACTCCAGTGGGTTCACTTTGTGATGTAGTTTATGTTTTGAATAAAAAAACTGAGCCAGAATTAGTCAATAAGACTTTTAAGCAGATGGCTAGGGGTAAAATGCGAGGAATTATTGAGACTTCTGAGGAAGAATTAGTATCTAGTGATATAATTGGTAATCCACATAGTGCTATTGTTGATTTAAAGAATACTCGCATTGTAGGTGGCGATTTATTAAAGGTTATTGCTTGGTATGATAATGAATGGGGTTATTCTAATCGTTTAGTGGAATTAGCTAACTATGTAGGAAAATTCATAAATTAAAATTAACTAATAAACCTATGGAGTCACACGAAAAATTAGCATTAAGTCCAGTTTTTAGTACTTTTAAACGAGCTTTTAGAATTTGGCTCAAGAATTTTTTTAAATTCGCGATGATCTATGTTTGGGGTTTGTTATATATGGCTATTCCTATAGCTATACTTCTGATATTATGGTTGTCCAACTCATTTAAGTTATTAAATAATAATATAATTTTCGGTATTGCTATTATTTCTATTACTGTGCTAGCAATATTATTTTTATTATATTATTTAATTAGAATAGTTATAGCTTTTTTCCTTTTAGTAAAACATAATTATGTTGGTAGAGAATTAGATATTTATCGAGAGTCAGCACATTATTTTTGGTCTTATTTATTTTTGAAGATTTTAGTCGTAATTATAGTTTTATTTCCTTTCTGGATTTTTATTATTCCAATTATGCTTATTCCGATTACCTCACTTATTATCATAATAGGTCTTCATATTCTAGCTATTATTGCCATGGTCATTGTGGCTGTAATTTATTCTTTAGCAATTTATGTTCTATTCTTTGAAAATAAAACTGGAATATCAGCTTTGGCTCGAAGTAGAGCATTAATTACTAATTATTGGTGGGCGATGGCTTGGCGCATTTTATTTATAATAATTATATTTTTATTATTAAAATTAGTGTTGGTTTTACCGCTAATCTTTATTTTATTCCCGCATTGGTCATTATTTAGTGGTGCTCTAGTTATAGCTTGGAGTATACTAATAAATATTATTGCCTACCTGATTATTCCTTTTATTTTATTATTCTTTTACCATATCTATCAGGATCTTGTTAAAATAAAAAAATAAGGCAATATTTTTGTTTATTAATAAATTTATTTTAGTTTATTTAGGAGATTTTAAATAGATGGATATTCCTGATTACATTAGAAAAATAGTCCGAGACCTACGTCTAGCCGGTTATGAAGCCTATATCGTGGGTGGTTGTATCCGCGATATTTTATTAAATAAGACTCCGCAAGATTGGGATATAACTACTAAAGCTCGACCTAAGCAAATTTTGGCTGTTTTCCCAGGAGCTAAATATAAAAATGAGTTTGGTACAGTATTATATCCAGTACGTGAAGCTACTGTGAAGGGGAGTAAAGGTGAATTAATAGATGTGGTGGAGATTACTACCTATCGTAGTGAACAAAATTATTCTGATCGACGTCATCCCGATATTGTTAAGTTTGAAGATGAATTAGATAAAGATTTAGAGCGCAGAGATTTTACCATTAATGCTTTAGCTCTTGATCCTGAACAAGTGCAAAAAATTATTGATTTATTTGGTGGACGAAAAGATTTAAAATTAAAGATTATTCGTTCAGTTGGCGAGCCTAGTGACCGCTTTAAAGAAGATGCTCTAAGAATGCTAAGAGCTATTCGTTTTAGTGTCCAATTAGGTTTTAAATTAGAGCCTAAGACTCAGCGAGCTATTACTAAATTAGCAGGCAGTTTAAAATTTATTTCACCAGAGAGAATTCGTGATGAATTAATTAAGATTATTGCTTCGCCTCATCCCAGCGAAGGGATTACCCTGCTTCATGACAGTAAATTATTGCAATATATTATGCCAGAATTAGAGCAGGGGGTAGGAGTTAAACAAGATCGGCATCATATTTATACAGTTTTTAAGCACAATATTTTAGCGTTAAAACATTGTCCTAGTTTAGATTGGCCAGTACGCTTAGCAGCTTTATTACATGATGTTGCCAAACCTAAGACTCGGAAGATTATTAAAGGAATAGCTACTTTTTATAATCATGAATATTTAGGGGCTAAGATGACTGATAAAATAATGAAACGTTTGAAATTTTCTAATGTAGATCGTTTGCGAGTGGTCAATCTGGTAAAAAATCATATGTTCTATTATAATGTTGGGGAGGTAAGTGCGGCTTCAGTTCGCCGTTTAATAGTTAAAGTTGGTAAAGAAAATTTACAAGATTTAATTCATTTACGGGTGGCTGATCGTTTAGGTTCTGGGGTTCCCAAGGCTATGCCTTATAAACTTCGGCATTTACAATATATGCTAGAGAGTGTTCAGCATGATCCAATTTCTGTTAAAATGCTTAAGATCAATGGTAATGGTTTAATAAAACTTCTCAATATTTCTCCCGGCCCTAAAATAGGAGCAATTCTGGAAGTGTTATTAAGTGAAGTTATCTCTAATCCTCAAATTAATACGGCCGAGCATTTAGAGCTAAGAGCTAAACAGTTGAATAAATCCAATTTAGAAGATTTAAGAGCTCAAGCTCGAGAGATAATTAGTGATAAACGTAAAGAGGAGGATAAAAAGATAAAAAAACAATATAAAGTTTAATGATTAATAAATTATATTATGTGGATAAAATATATTAAATCTAGAAAATTTTTATTTATTTTCACTATTTTAATAGTGGCCTTTGGGGTTTCTGCCTGTTCGCGTCCTAATAGCACTAATTTAGTCTCTCATCGGATTTCGTCTAATTCGTCTATAATTAATAATTCAGTTAATAAACAACAAGCGACTGCTTCTAACGCAGTCCTACCGGTAAATAAGCCTACTCGTCAAGTTAATAAGGAGGCAGTAGTTAAAGCTACATCGGTTAAAAACAATACTATTATGTTAGCACCCGATCAACAAGTCAATTTGCTCAAGCAGTATTCTAAAGCTATAATTAATACTAATTTTGGAGATATTACTCTAGAATTTTATGCTAAAACCGCTCCAATTACAGTTAATAATTTTTTCAATTTAGCTAAAGCTGGATTCTATGATCATACTAAGTTCCATCGGGTAATTAAAGGTTTTATGATTCAAGGGGGAGATCCTCTGACTAAAGGTAATGATGTTGCTCTCTATGGTACTGGTGGTCCTGGTTATGAATTCAAAAATGAGGATAGTGGCCATAAATTGGTAGCTGGTAGTATAGCTATGGCCAACTCAGGACTTAACACTAATGGTTCTCAATTCTTTATTGTTACCGCTACCGCTACCCCTTGGTTAGATGGTAGTTATACTAATTTTGGTAAAGTTGTCTCTGGAATGGATACAGTGCGTAAGATTGAAGACGTTCCGGTTGAACCTAATCCTGGCAATCCTAGAGAAGTATCTTTTCCTACTAAAAATATAATTATTAATAGTATTCAATTGATAAAATAGTTATTTGGACTGTTTTCTAGACAAAATGGTAAGATTATCATTAATTTGCTAAGATATAATAGTAGATTCATATAACTATATAATCTTAAGCTTAATATGAAATTAAATAATTTTTTTAAGTTAGTAATTTCTTTAATTATTCCTCTTTTAGTAGGAGTGTTTGGTTGGTTATTTATTAGTCCCACTACTTTGAGTTGGTACTCATCTTTAGTCAAACCCGCTCTAGTTCCTTCTGAAATGTTTTTTATTCTTATTTGGGTTTTTCTTTATATTTTGATAGGTTTAGCCTTTTTTTTAGTTTGGCAACAAGGGTTTAATAGTAAAAAGAGCAAATCTGCTTTGATTATTTTTATTTTTCAATTAGTTGTTAATCTTTTATGGTTAGTAATCTTTTTTGGAACCCATAACCTAAGTTTAGCTCTAGTGGAAATTATTAGTCTATGGTCAGTGGTTTTAGCAACTCTGTTAATTTTTTACGAAATTTTACCGCGTAGCTTATATTTCTTTTTGCCTTATATTTTATGGATTAGCTTCTTGGTGTATTTTAGTTATATGCTTTGGAGCATGCAATCTAGAGTTATAGTTAATCCAGTAGCGACTAGTCCTAAGATTACTTTAAGCGCAACTGGGACTAGACTTAATTTAACCAATCTAGCTCCATAGTATTGATAGAGTTAATGGTGTTTGTATAATAATTAGTTATG
>CAZPPL010000001.1:0-117059 GCA_964588465.1 uncultured Gammaproteobacteria bacterium | reverse complement strand
AAATTAATTCTATATAACGCGCACATTTGAAATTTTGCGGTTTTTCTCTTTGAGAAAAATCCTCGGGGACGTCTTACAAACTTTCGCTTTGCTCACCCAGACATAACAGCGATTATCTGGTTCGGACGTGCAATCCTCACCCAAATTTCATTTTGTGAAACTTCAGATAATCGCGATGTTATACGAAATCGAGAAAAGAGTTATTGTAAAATTGTAGGGGCAGAACTTTTAAATAATCATAATTTTTTAATAATAATATGATAACGAAAATCACTTATTTTGTTCACGGAACTACAACTGATAACGAACAGGAAATCTCTTCTGGCTGGTTTGATGTTGATCTTTCTGAATTAGGGGTTCAACAATCAATTGAATTGTGGGATAAAGTCAAAGACAAGCATTTTGATGTTGTTTTCTGTTCTGACTTAAAACGGGCTGTGCATTCTGCTGAATTGACATTCAAAGATAAAGTTAAAATTATTCCTGATAAACGATTTCGAGAGTGTAATTATGGAAAATATAATGCACAGCCCTCTGAGATTGTTGAACCTTTGCAAGAACAACATATAACAAAGAGATTTCCTGACGGCGAAAGTTACGAAGATGTCAAAGCGAGAATAAGTGATTTTCTTGATTTTTTGAAAAAAAATTATGATGGAAAGTCGGTTGCCATTATTGCCCACAGAGCCCCCCAGTTAGCATTAGATGTTTTATTGAAAAATAAAAATTGGGAGCAGGCTTTTACTGATGACTGGAGAAAAATAAAAGCATGGCAACCTGGCTGGGAATATACTTTAGAGTAAAAGTCTTATCCCTCTTATTATGAGTGCTCTTTTCTCGACTCACTCCGCTCCGCTCGGGTCGTTTACAAGGGGTATACGGTTTAGCCCTTGGTTCATCATTTCTCCAAATTTTTTTTCCACTTCGTTTAAGAAAAACTTTGTATATCTTCAATGTTATATGAAATTCAAGCCCGAGCCTAAATTATAGAAAAAGTTATAAATATCAATCAATTAACCATATTCATATGAAGCTAAAGAATAAAATTGCTATTATTACTGGTTCTAGTAGAGGTATTGGCAAATCTACTGCATTACTGTTTGCAAGAGAAGGAGCAAAATTAATAATTAATTATCATATTTCAGACTATGAGCCAGATGCAGAAAAAAATGCATTTTTCGTTGTTGATGAAATAAGTAAAATAGGCTCAGAAGCAATAGCAGTAAAATGTGATGTTTCCAAGGAAGACGAAGTCCAAGAAATGATTCAAAGAACTATTGATAAGTTTGGAAAAATTGACATTTTTGTAAATAATGCAGGTATAGTTTTTGATCTCCCATTTTTTAAAAGAACCGTTGAACAATGGAAAAGAACTATAGAGACAAATTTATTAGGAACATTTCTTTGTAGTAAGTATGCTTCTGAGCAAATGTTAAAAAATAAGAACGGAAAAATAATTAATATCTCTTCAACAAATGGGATTAATTGCTTTAGTCCCGAATCAGTTGATTATGATGCTTCAAAAGCGGGAATAATTAATTTAACTAAAAATTTAGCAAAAGAACTTGCTCCAAAAATTCAAGTTAATTCCATTGCTCCTGGTTGGGTTGATACTGAAATGAACAAAGACTTGCCAAAAGACTTTGTTAAAGAAGAAACCGAAAAAATTTACTTGAAACGCTTTGCCAAACCAGAAGAAATAGCAAAAGCAATTTTATTTTTAGCTTCTGATGATGCGAGTTATATTACTGGAAGTATTTTAAAAGTTGATGGTGGATATAATTAATATTTAAGTATGAGGACGGCTTGGGCTTGAACCCAAGGGGGTATTACATTCTCGCTACATTTTGTTCTACTCACTCTCGTTAACAAAGATTATGAAAAAAATGTCTTAGCTCAGCATTTTTCCAGATTTGACTTTGTTGAACTTCTCATAATCCTAATATATGAAAAATAATACAAGACTTACAACTAAAAGACTCAAATCCCAAACTGAAGTAGATCAGTATGTTTTGAATTTTTTAGGAGATTTAATCATCAACATTCCAAAAGACTTAATCGTTCTCAAAAATAAAATATTAGATTCGCTTGAAGTGCGACCTTATAATGGAAAAACTAAAGAGCATGCGGATAGCATTCAATGGACTAGAACTGCTTCAGAGATATTGCAAGATAAATATGTATATCAGGGTAAGGCTTGTTCGGATCTAGCTATTGTTTTTTTAGCTCTATGTAGGGCGTCTGGCATAAACGGTCGCTTAGTTAAACTCAAAAGCGTTGAAGATGATGATACACACTCTATTGTTGAGATAAATTTAAATAATATTTGGTATAGAATGGACCCTTCCAGCAAAGATTTAGTTCTATTTAAAGGGGAACTTACTGATGAATCAATTTGGAATAAAAAATTCAAAGTTTGGAAAAAAGGAAAAGATGTTTGGGATTTAGGTCTTAACAATATTGAATCAGAAAATAATATATATTAATTACAAAAAACATCGCATAACACGGTATATCTAGTTTGCACTTTTATTAGAAAAATATTCTCCTAAATTGTTATCGCAACTTTAGATATGTCGAAAGGTTAGCGGAAATAATTTTTAATTCTTTTTTATGAAATTTAAAGATATACAACAAAAAGTAGTAGAAAATGCTATTCGTTATGGTAAAAAATATAATATAAAAATTGACGAAGATTTCGCATTGATAAAATTATATGAGGAAGTTGGTGAATTTTCACAAGCTGTTTTGATTCATAGAAAAAAGAGTCGTCCAGAAAAATATGTTGCGAAGAGCATTTCAAAGAGAGAATTGGCAAAAGAGCTCGCTGATGTTGTTGGTATGGCAATGGTTAATGCTCAGCTTCTAGGTATTGATTTAGAAGAAGCAATTAATAAGAAATGGATAAGCAAAGAATGGCTAAAAAAAGAAAAATAAAAAATTATATCTAATAATAAAGTATATAAGGTTTAATAAAAATTAAATTTATAAAAAAGAAAGTCGGCGAAGTTTTTCGTATGCTTAAGCATTAAGTAAAATTTAATTTTTTAATTGAAAGTAGATTTTATATACTATTTTTTTAAATAATATTAATATGAATTCAATAGATAAACGACCTGATTATAAGTTAATATATCAGTTTGTTAGAGATAAGTTTAATAAAACAAATTATTTTAGACATGGTCCTTTTGATGAAACCTATTACACGCTGAGAGTTTATGAATCGGCCAGAGAGATTATTAAGAAACTAAATAGGACAGTAAAGAAAGAACAAGTATTAGTTGCCGCTATTTTACATGATGTGGGGAAGATAAAACTGAAAACTTCTAAAGTGTTTAATAGCTATGATGTTTTAGAGAATGCTTCTGAGGAATGGTATAGACATCCCAAGTTAGGGGTTCCTATTGCCAAGAGATTTCTTAAAAAATTGGGGCATTCCCCAGAATTTATTGAAGAAGTAGCTTATTTAATTGAACATCATAATTTAAGGGGGAATAAACTTAAAGTGAGATCCTTGGAACTTAAAATTCTTCAAGATGCAGATTTAATTGCCGATATTGGTTTAGCCGGTTTTATTAAAGTTTTTCTTTATTGTGGCAAATTCAGTAAATCATCTATAATAGATTCAATTGAATTTCTAAAAAAAGAACATATACTTGGTGATGGTCAGCAATTAAATTTATCAGTTGCCAAATCCATGGCTAACAGGGAAATGAAAATTCAACATAATTTAGTAAAAGAGATTTCTCAAGAAATTAATAGTGATTTACTTTAGCCTTTAATTATATAGTTTGCTCAGTTTCCTTTTGTTTTTTAGTATTATAAATAAAATACCTATTTAAGATAGGTATTTTATTTACAGATATTTAAGGGAACGAATTAAAGTATTATTAAGAAGCAATAACTCTAACCCCTGGACTCATAGAGGAAGATAGACTTATATTTTTAATATAAGTTCCCTTAGTGCTACTAGGTCTAGCTTTTTTAACTGTATTAAGTATAGCTTCGTAGTTTTCTAATAATTTTTTAGAATCAAAACTTATTTTACCAATAATGGCATGAACATTAGCAGTATCATCATTTTTAAAACTAATTTTACCTTTCTTTAATTCTTCTATTGTTTTTGCTGGATGAACCGTTATGGTATCATTTTTTGGTGAAGGCATTAGTCCTCTAGTACCTAATATTTTAGCGATTACTGCTAAATTCCTCATCAAGCTTGGTTCAGCAATAGCCACTTGAAAATCAGTTTTTTCAGTTTTTTTAATTTCATTTATTAAATCCTCACTACCTACTAAATCTGCACCAGCCGCTTTAGCACTAGCTTCATTCTCGGGTGATACAAAAGCAGCGATTTTGATATTTTTACCAGTACCATGTGGCAAACTGACCGCACCTCTGACTTGTTGATCTCCTTTTTTAGCATCAATACCTAAACGAAAATGAATTTCTACACTAGCATCAAATTTAGCTTTGTTTAGTTTTTTAACAATTTCTAAAGCTTCCTTAGCGGAATATGATTTACTGGAATTATATATAGCAGAATAATCAATTTTTTTGTTAGTTTTTTGTATTTTTTTTACTTTATCTTTAGTGTTTAATTTTAGTTTACTATTTTTTGCATTCATATAATTTAGTCGTGGTTAACGTTTGAAATTTTTAGTTCACAAACTCCCACAATTGTGAGTTAATTATTTAATTTCTACTCCCATTTGTCGTACTGTGCCAGCAATAATTTTTTTAGCCGCTTCAATATCATTAGCATTTAAATCTGGCATCTTTATTTTAGCTATCTCTTCTAGCTGACTAGGACTAATTTTTCCAACTTTTTCCAGCAATGACTTACTAGATCCTTTTTTTATTCCCGCAGCCTTTTTTATCAATTCGGCAGCTGGTGTAGTTTTTAAGATAAAATCATAACTACGATCCTCATATACAGTAATTTCCACGGGGATAATATCACCAATATGGTCTTTAGTTTTGTCATTAAATTCTTTACAGAATTGGGCGATGTTAAGACCATGTTGACCTAAAGCTGGACCAACTGGAGGGGCAGGATTAGCTTGACCACCAGGAATTTGTAATTTTATTTTAGTTTTTATTTTTTTAGCCATATAAATTTTAAATTAGATTTTACAGATTGAATATTATTAAATTTAGAAGCCAATTATATAATCTTCAATCTTATATTTTGTTTGATTTTATAATTTTTTAATTTGTAGAAAGTCTAATTCTACCGGAGTTTCCCGACCAAACATGGAAACTGAAACCTTAATTTTACCCTTAGCTTCATCTACAGCGGTAACCTTGCCTTCCATATTTTTAAAGGGACCTTCATTAATATGTACTGGACTACCTACTACTACATCAATCTGGAATTTAGGATCTTCTACTCCCATTCTTTTCTGTAGAGATTTTATTTCTACTTCACTAATAGGGGTGGGGATGGTTCCAGTCCCTATGAATCCGGTAACATTAGGAGTATTACGTACAATATACCAAGATTCATCGGTCACTTCCATTTCTACTAGAATATAACCAGGAAAGATTTTTTCTTCTATCACTCGACGCTTTCCATTTTTAATTTTAATCTTTTTCTCAGTAGGAATTAGAATATTAAAAATTTTATCCTCCATATCCAAAGATTCTACCCTTTGTTTTAAATTTTGGGTAACATTTTCTTCATAGCCGGAATAAGTATGTATTACATACCAACGTCGGCCTTGGTTTAAAAGTTGTTTAGCCATAAAATTTTGATAAGAAATGATCCTGTTTTATATATTTATTATTTGTATATAATGAATTGGAAACCTTGAGTAAAAATAAAATCTAAGATTCCTAAGAATATTGCTACTCCAATACTAATACCAATAACTAACCAAGTGTAGTTGTAGGTCTCTTTTTTAGTAGGCCAAGTAACTTTCTTCATCTCTTCGGTAGATTCTTTAAGATAATTTATAATTTTGTTCATATATTAATATTTAAAAAAAAGCCTTCTAGGCCAAATTTTTATCTATCTAAATAATACAAAAACCGCTATAGTTTGTCAAGAGTATGTATTTTTTAATAATTTTATTTTTTTAACTCCAAAAGTTGCTTTTTACCAGTAAACACGATACAATTATAGAGTCAATATCTATAATTCATATTTTATAATTGATAGTTTATTTATGGTTAGTCCTAATTTAATCAAACATTCTAAAGACGATCAGCCGGTAGAAGTCAATGAAAATACTAAAAGATTATTTCAAGTAATTTATGCGGAACAGAATAAATCTGAAGAGCGGATTGAAGATGTTCCATGTATTAAAGTTTCTACTCTAATTTCTGGTTTGTCTTTTTTTTACGAAAAAATTAGAAATGCCGTAGATTATGATGAAGAGCACCTATTGCGCAAGAATGCTATTGCACGTATTTTACGACGTCAAATTGTAATTGAGGGGGTTGTAAAAGATGTAGACAGTACTAAAATTGCTGAACACCTTTTGATTGAACTCATTAGGGGGAGTTATTTATCTAATAATCAAATTCCCGAAACTAAAATTCAAGAGTTAAGCGTTATGTTGGAGAAATATATTGTGCTGAAGAATCAAATTTCTTCTAATATTAATGCTGAATTAAACATTCGAGCGGATATTAATAAAGCTAAAGATCTGATTAATAAAAAAAATAGTTTGATTCATTGGCTACTTACTCTAGCTGCTTGTGAAATTGAAGAGAATTTAGCTCCTAATCAGGTTAAACAAATTATTGTTAAAAATCTTTTTGAAGTATTATCTAAAAAGATTCAAGCACCATCAGGTTTACTTAATAAATCCGAGTTAGATTTACAGATTTATTTGAGTATCAATCGCAATTTTTTAAAGTTTGATGCCGACATGCTAGCCTTTACTTTGTTCAAATATTATAATCCCAGCTGGTTGGGTCTTAACTTACGAGAGGTTCTAAATAAAGAAGATTTTCAAAGGATAAAAATTATTGCCGAAGGTTTTTCTAAATTAAAAAAAGTAGTTGAAGATCAAATTAAACTTCCCATTGGTAAACAATTAGATAAAATTATCCGTGCTAATTCTTTGTATGCTTCTATTTTAGTGGAAACCATTACTACTAATCCAGTTAAAGTCTATAATGAGCTACAAAAGGATGAAAGGAATTTTGTGTCCATGATCCGCAAGGTTTGTATTAAAAAATATGAAAAGGCTAAAAAACGTTTATGGCGAGTAGCAGTGCGTAGTCTTATTTATATCTTTTTGACTAAATCAATTTTTGTTATTTTAATTGAAGTTCCGGCTATTAAATTTTTAGGCGAACCTTTGAATATAATTACTTTAGCTATAAACATATCTTTTCCAGTATTGCTTTTATTCGTTATTGTCTTATTGACTAGACGTCCTAGCGAAAAAAATACTATAAAGATTGTGGAAGGTATTAAAGAGATGAGCTTTGTTAAGGAAGCTAGGAAGAAAGCTATAGTTTTGCGCCGTCCGCATCGACGTAATTGGCTAAAAGATGGATTATTCAGACTAATTTATGTAGCCGCCTTTTTAGTATCTATTTATTATATTGTATTGGTATTAAATAAGATGAACTTTACCTGGATAAGTATTATTATATTTTTATTCTTTTTAGCCCTGGTTAGTTTTTTTGGAGTGCGGACCACGGCCGATGTTAAAGAATTAATAGTGGTAGAGCGTAAAGAGAATATTCTTACCTTTTTTCTAGATTTATTCTATATGCCCATGATTCTGGTAGGTCGCTGGCTTTCTAGTAATTTTTCTAAAATTAATATTTTTATTTTCTTTTTTGATTTTATCATTGAGTCTCCCTTTAAACTTTTAGTAGAAATAGCTGATGATTGGACTAAATATGTCCGTGAACGGCGAGAAAATATTTAATATCTATTAGTATTTAATATGAGTATTTTAAGGATAGTAGCTACTCCCATAGGTAATTTAGAAGATATAACTTTACGAGCTTTACGTGTTTTAAAAGAGGCGGATATTATTTTATGCGAAGATACCCGGGTGACTAAACGTTTATTGACTCATTATAAGATAAATACTCCCAGTATATCTTATCATCAGCATTCTAATAATTTAAAATTAACTAAAATCATGAGCCTGTTACGATCAGGAAAGAATTTAGCCTTAGTGAGTGATGCCGGTACTCCGGGTTTATCAGATCCGGGTTCTAAATTAGTTTCTTTAGTACGTAAAGAATTTGGGAAACAGGTTTTAATTGAGAGTATTCCTGGGACTTCGGCTCTAGCTTCAGCTCTTTCTATCGCTGGTCTGGGATTTGAACATTTTTTATTTTTAGGTTTTCTGCCTCATAAAAAAGGTAGGCAGACCAAACTGAAAGAGATTATAGATAGTTCATACCCCGTAATAGTTTATGAATCTAAACACCGTTTAGTTAAACTTTTGCAAGAACTTATTGTGATGAGTGAAGGTCTGAAGTCATCTTTAGAAGTGAGAGTAGCTCGAGAGCTGACCAAACTACATGAAAGTTTCTATAGTGGTTCAACTGATGAGGTCTTGAAAGAGTTGCTAAAAGATGCTAATAATTTAAAAGGAGAGTTTGTAGTTTTAATTAAAAAATTATCAAATTAATTATTTTTTTGGTTTTGACCCAGTCAAGCTTTGATTTTATTTATTATATTAATAACTTAGTTAATTTATGCCCTCACGAACTAAATATTTTTATATTACTACCACTTTAGCTTATATTAATTCTGAACCGCATATAGGTTTTGCTGCTGAATTAATTAAAGCTGATGTTGTTGCTCGCTATGAGCGACAGAGAGGTGCAGTAGTATTCTTTAATACTGGAACTGATGAACATGGTTTAAAAATTTATCAAAAAGCTCAAGAGAGCGGACTAAGTGTTCAAGATTTTTGTGATTTATATTCTGGTAAGTTTTTACCTCTAAAAGAAAAATTGAATTTATCTTATAATAAATTTACTCGCACTACCGATTCCAAACATAAAGTAGCTGCTCAAGAATTTTGGAAACGTTGTTTAGCTAGTGGTGATATTTATAAAAAATTTTATAAAATTAAATATTGTGTTGGCTGCGAACTAGAGAAAACTGATTCTGAATTAGTTAAAGGACGTTGTCCTTTTCATCCTAATAGCGAATTAGAGATTATTGAAGAAGAAAATTATTTTTTTCGTTTTTCTAGATATCAACAACAACTATTAGATTTATATAAAAATAATCCTGAATTTGTTTTACCTGCTGGTCGTTTAAAGGAAATAACTAATTTTGTGAAAGCCGGTTTACAAGATTTTAGTATTTCTCGCCTAAAAACTAAAATGCCCAATGGAGTAGCAATTCCTGACGATGATAGTCAAGTTATGTATGTTTGGTTTGATGCTCTAGTTAACTATATTTCTACTTTAGCTTGGCCTAGAGAATCCGAAGATTTTAAAAATTATTGGCCAGGTGTACAAGTTTGTGGTAAAGACAATTTGCGACCGCAAGCGGCTATGTGGCAGGCTATGCTTATGTCTGCTGGACTAGCCCCTTCTAAGCAAATTTTAGTTTTTGGTTTTTTAACTGTTAATGGCAAAAAAATTAGCAAAAGTTCAGGGAACATAGTAAATCCTTATGAATTATCCGATAAATATGGTTCTGATCCGCTACGTTATTATTTATTAGCAGAGATTCCTCCATTTGCCGATGGTGATTATTCAGAAAATAAATTTAGGGAACGCTATAATGCAGATTTAGCTAATGGACTAGGTAATTTAGTGGCTCGTGTTTCTAAGCTATTAGAGCAGAATAATATTGTTAGCAATTTACAAATCAATTTAAAAGATCAGGGTATTATTACAGTAGTTAAAAATGTAGCAGCAAAAATGAAAATTTATCATTTTAATGAAGTCTTACAAATAATTTGGGAGAAAATTAAACGAGTTGATGAAATTTTAAGTGAAACTAAACCCTGGAAGATGGAAACTAAAGGAGAAATAGAAAAAGTTCTAAAACCTTTAGCTCAGGATATTTTAAATTTAGCTTATTTATTAGAACCCTTTTTGCCCGCTAGTGCTAAAAAGATTCAAGCTCAATTCAGTCAAGCTCAGATTAGAAAAGAAAAAGCTTTATTTCCAAGATTATAACTTTTATTAAATTATATTAGAAATCTATGTCAATTCTGGATATTAGTTTGCTAGTTATTTTAGCTGGTTTTGCCATCAATGGTCTGTTTAAAGGAATAATAAGACTAGTTGGTCATATTATTGGTTTGATTTTAGG
This sequence comes from uncultured Gammaproteobacteria bacterium, assembly GCA_964588465.1. GTDB lineage: Bacteria > Patescibacteriota > Patescibacteriia > Patescibacteriales > UBA12465 > UBA12465. The sequence continues at coordinate 106,798 of CAZPPL010000001.1, read as the reverse complement.
AGTATATTTGACGGTTAATTTTTATTTAAGTCTTTATGAATGGTCTAAGAATTGGGATTGGATTAAGCCTTGGGTTACTACTCATACTAATTTGGCTAAAGTATTGGCCTTTATTGTATTGTTTGTTTTAGCTGTTCGTTTGATTGATTTAGCCTTTGCTCTTATTGAAAAGATTTTTAAATTTATGGCCGTTATCCCTGGTAGTCAGTATTTGAATAATCTGTTAGGGGCAGTTTTAGGATTTTTGGAAGGTTCTTTATTTTTGGGTTTAATTATATATGTGATTTCTCGTTATGCTTTACTCCATAATATTTTAGGTGGAGAATTAGTCCATTCGCAAATTGCCCCTTTTCTGTTGAAAATGGTTAATATTATTCTGCCACTATTACCTCACGCCCTGTCAACTCTGAAATCAATTATTTAGTTTCATTCTATTTTACATGATTCAGTTACGAACTAAAGCTCCAAAAATTACTCCAGCAATTATTGATTTACTCGCCACTTCTTTGAATGCTGGTAAAGTTTTAGTTCTACCTACTGACACCATTTATGGCTTAAGTTGTTTAGCTACTAACTCTAAAGCCATTAGACGTGTTTATAAATTAAAAAAACGGGATCCTCATAAACCATTAATAATTTTAGTTAGTAGCATAGCCATGCTCAAAAAATATGTTTTTATTTCTCCTCCACAAAATCTATTCTTAAAACGAGTTTGGAATTCGGAGCTTCAACCTACTACTGTAATATTACGTCATCGCAATATTCTAGCTCCAGAATTGACTAAAGACTCTAGTGGTTTGGCAGCTCGTTTGCCTAAAAATAGATTTTTGATTAAGATATTAAAGAAGGTAAATTGTCCTTTAGTTTCCACCAGTTTAAACTTAAGTGGTAGGGCTAATATTTATGATTTAAGTTCTTTATCTCGTCATTTTATCAATACGACAGAAATGCCAGATTTAGTAGTTGATTTTGGTAAATGTTCTAACTCCAAACCTTCGCGTTTGATTGATTTACGCGATTGTAAGCACCCTGTAATTTTAAGAAAATGATACTTTATTTAAAAACACAATTTAACAATAAATTATAGTTAATTATATGATTATAAATAAGAATAATAAATGGAAAATACTTGGTGGTCTAGTAGTGGTAATTTTAATGTTAGGTATTTTTGCTGGTGGATTCTATTTTGGGCAAGCCAAAAGTAAATCTTTTAATTTTTTAAACCAACCATTGGCTTATTCTCCGGAGGCAGCCAATACTGCCCTAGGTACTAGTACTAGTCCAACGATTAATTTTAATCTGTATTGGCAGGTATGGAACACCTTAAAAACTAATTATGTTGATAAGAACAAAGTTACGAATCAGAATTTATTTTATGGTTCTTTGCAAGGAATGGCTCAAGCCACTGGTGATCCTTACACTATTTTTATGGATCCAAAACAGGCCAAGCAATTTTCTAATGATTTAGCTGGTACTTTTCAGGGAATTGGGGCTGAAGTTGGTGTTCGTAATAACATGATAACGGTTATATCTCCCTTAGACGGGACTCCAGCTAAACGAGCTGGTTTACAAGCTGGAGACAAAATTTATGCTGTAAATGGTAAATCTACCCTAGGTATGAGCATTGATGCGGTAGTTAATGAAATTAGAGGTCCTAAAGGGACAAAAGTTACTTTAACTATTATTCGAGGAAAAAATAAACCTCAAGATTTAGTTATTACTCGTTCAGTTATTCAGATCAAAAGTGTGACCACTAAAATGCTCCCTGATGGTATTTTCGTAATTAGAGTAAGTAGCTTTAATAATGATACTGAAGGTCTATTTGAACAAGCGGTGAATACTATAGTGCTTAAACAACCTAAAGGTATTATTTTAGATTTGCGTAATAATCCTGGAGGTTATTTACAAACTGCGGTAGATATGGCCAGTGAATGGATTAAGGCTGGCCCAGTAGTAGCTGAACAGTTTGGCGGTAATCGTCGCAACGAATATTCAGCTAATGGACGAGATCGTCTAGCGAATTTTCCGACCGTAGTTTTGGTTAACGGTGGTAGTGCTTCGGCTTCAGAAATTTTAGCTGGAGCTTTACGAGATTATAAAAAAGCTATTCTAGTTGGTGAAACTACTTATGGCAAAGGTTCAGTCCAAGTTTTAGATAAATTGCCAGGGGGTTCAGAATTAAAAGTTACTATTGCTCACTGGTTAACTCCAGCTGGTGATTTTATTAATAAGAAGGGACTTAAACCCAATATTGAAGTTAAAATGACTCAAGCCGATTTGAATAAAAATTTAGATCCACAATTTGCGAAAGCCGTAGAATTATTAACTGCTAAAAAGAAATAATATTTAAAGTATTAAAATTTATGTCTAAGTTCATTTTTGTCGTTGGCGGAGTAATGTCTGGGGTGGGGAAGGGAGTAACTACTGCCTCTATTGGTCAAATTTTACAGGCTAGGGGTTATAAAGTTAGTGCCATTAAAATGGATCCCTATATTAATATAGATGCGGGTACTATGAATCCAATTGAACATGGCGAAGTTTTTGTAACTGACGACGGTGATGAGACTGATCAAGATATTGGTAATTATGAAAGATTTCTGGGTCAAAATATTTATCGAGAGAATTACATGACTACTGGACGAATTTATCAAACCGTTATATCTAAAGAACGTAATTTAGAATATAAAGGTAAGTGTGTACAAGTAGTTCCACATATTCCTCAAGAAATTCGTAGGCGAATTGATTGGGCCGTACAAAAAACTAAAGCGGAAATTATGATTATTGAGATTGGGGGGACTGTTGGCGAATATGAGAATCTTTTGTTTTTAGAAGCCGCTCGTGTGATGAAATTATATCAACCTAAAAATGTTTTATTTGTGATGGTCTCTTATTTACCAATTCCTCATAAAATTGGTGAAATGAAAACTAAACCTACCCAGCATGCTGTTCGTAGTTTACAAGCGGCTGGAATTCAACCCGATTTTTTGATTGCTCGTAGCGAACGACCAATTGACACTACTCGTCGAGAAAAATTATCTATTAATTGTAATATAGCTCCCGAGGCCGTAATTGCTGCCCCTGATGCTGATTCTATTTATGATGTTCCGCTTAATTTTGAGAAAGATAATTTAGGGGATCATATTTTACAAAAATTTTCTTTGCCTCTTGGACATAAGAACAATAATCAGGCTTGGAAAAAGATGGTGCAAGCTTCTAAGATAAAAAAACCTATAATAAATATTGGTATTGTAGGTAAATATTTTGCTAGTGGCGATTTTTCTTTGGGGGATTCTTATATTTCTGTGATTGAAGCTATTAAGCATGCTGCTGCTGCTGTTAAATGTAAAGTAAAAATTCATTGGTTGAATGCTGAAGAAGTAGATAAGAAGGGAACTAAAATTTTGCGTAATTTAGATGGAATTATAGTGCCTCAAGGTTGGGGAAAGCGAGGAGCAGAAGGAAAGATTAAAACTATTAAATATTGTCGTGAAAAAAAAGTACCATATTTTGGTCTATGTTATGGTATGCAAATGACTGTGATTGAATTTGCTCGTAATGTTGCTAAGTTATCAGATGCTAACTCTGCCGAAGTTGATTCCAAAACTTCTAATCCAGTTATTCATATTATGCCTGGTCAAGAAAAACTAATTGCGGAAAAAGGCTATGGTGGTACTATTCGTTTGGGAGCTTGGCCTTGTAAGTTAGTAGCTGGTACACATTTGGCTAAAGCTTATTCCAAATTTAGCCATAAAACTATAGTATTTGAACGGCATCGCCATCGTTATGAATTTAATAATGATTATCGTAGTCGTTTTGCTGATTTAGGCTTGGTGGTCGCTGGTACTTCGCCAGATGGAAAGATTGTGGAAGCTGTAGAGTTGAGTGATCATCCTTTTTTTGTAGGGGTACAGTTTCATCCCGAATATATCTCTCGTCCACTAACTCCTCATCCCTTATTTGTAGAATTCGTTAAAGTTTGTAAAGGACAGAAGAAATAAAATTATTTACAATAAAAACACCTATAAGGTGCTTTTATTGTGTTTAAACAATTTCTACACTAGCCAACAATTATTTTTTGGTTCTTTTCTTATTTAAAACTCGTTTTTTTCTATTAGCTAATTTAATTTGTTTGGCTAAATTTTTCTTAGCTGTAGTCTTACGCATTGAAGAGCGCATAGTCTTTCCTTTTTTAATTGGAGTTTTTTTAATTATTTCTTGTGGACTAGGGGCAGGATGTTCGCTATCTGGTGGTGATACACTCACTATTTTGTTAGTTTTCAGAGACCCATTGTATTTTTTTAATTTTTTAGTAGAAAACTTAACAAAACCATTAATTAAAGAAAATAAAGTGTCATCTCTACCTTTTTTCACATTTAAACCAGGATGATATTTAGTCCCCCGTTGTCTAATAATAATAGCCCCAATTTTTGCCCATTGTCCATCAGTCAATTTTACACCTAAACGTCTGCCTGCTGAGTCACGACCTAGGGAGGTTGATCCACCGGCTTTCTTATGTGCCATAAAAGTTAACTAACATTCAGTACGTAACATAGATAGAGTAATGATAACGCCCGATGTTTATACTAATATTTATTTTTACTGCTCTCAATATAACAAAACAGTATATAATTGTCAAATTATTTAGTTTATTAAGGTGTTTTATACTCACAAATAGTTTTAATTTTTAAATAATATGCTATACTGAAATTAGTAAATAGTTGATTAAATAATAGTTAATTAGATAAATATAAAGATTGAAGAAATCTTAACTCGTAGTTTATTAAAGTACGGGGGAGATTTATAATTGTATGGTCAAAATAGATCAAGATAAATGTGTTGGTTGCGGTTTATGTGCTAGTTCTTGTCCAGATACCTTTCAAATGAATTTGGACGGAAAAGCTGAAGTTATCAAGGGGACAGAAACTCCTTGTGCTAAAAAAGCTATAAATAATTGTCCAGTGGGGGCTATTAGTTCAGATAAATAAATTTATGGCTACAGAAAAAAATGTTCATATTGAAAAACCAGCGGTAGAGAAATTCAAAGACTTATCTAGCCAATCAGAACAGATTACTAAATTAGATGATTCTGTTAAAAAGAATGTTGCAGTTTTAGAAAAACCAGCTGTAAATTTAGAGTCAGCGATAAGATTGGAACCTAAGCAATCTAACGGTTCTAACTCAGCGATGGATTTTCAACAGCAAAGGGCAGTAATTATTGATAACATTTTAGCTTCTGGGCTTAATGATGTTTTTATAAAACTTAAGGCTGACGAACAGCAAGCTTTTAAACAAAAAGGAGAAGAAACAGTGAAGCAGATTAATGAATTGCTTAATAAAACTAAAGTTAAAATTAATAAAATAATTTCTCTGATCCGAGCTTGGTTAAAATTAATTCCTGGAATTAATAAATTTTTTTTAGAGCAAGAAGCAAAAATTAAAGCTGATAAGATTTTAAGAATAAAAGATAAATTTTAATTATGTTTGAATTATCTCTAAATATTAACAGGCTTATTCCTGATCTATTAGTTGGTATTTTAGCGGTATTTTTAATATTATTAATTTTACGCTTGATACGTTGGTTAATGTCTAGACGACATTATTTCCCTCATCAAATATTTTTGGTTCGTTTACCTAAAGAAAAACCTCAAGATAGTAAGAAAGATGATACTAACCAAGAATTAAAGGATGATATTGCTAAGGGAGAAACTATCTTTTCGGCTATTGGGGGTTTAAAGGCTCAAAAAGGAATTCGCTCTTGGTTTGAAGGACGTGATGATCAATTTTCTTTTGAGATTGTAGCTAGTCATAATCAAATATCTTTTTATGTAGTGGCCCCTCAAGGTGATTTTCGTTATTTAGAACAGCAAATTCAAGCTTATTATCCTGAGGCCGTAATTGAGGAGATAGAAGATTATAATGTTTTTAGTTTAAAGGGTCAGTTAGCGGCTGCTTATCTGAAAACTGCCAAAAGTTTTATATTCCCTATAAAAACTTATCAAAAAATGAGTGTTGATCCACTCAATTCTTTAATTAATGTTTTGTCTAAATTAGGTAAAAATGAAAGTTTAGCAATCCAATACACAGTTAGAAGTGCTAATAGTTCTTGGCACGCTAGAGTACGACGAGTAGTGGCTAAAATTAATCAGAGAAATTCAGTTAAAAAAGGTCTTAAGGCAGCTAGCTCGCTAGGACGAATTGCTAGTTTTTTAGGGGGAATGACTCCAGCTAGTTCTAAGAATAAGACCGAGTCAACGTCTCAGTTAGTACCTAAAAAGTTATCAGCAGTGGAAGAAGAGATGCTTCGGTCTATTGAAGAAAAGAATTTGAAAGCGGGTTTGGATGTAAACCTACGAATTATTGCTTGTGCTCCGAGCCAAGAGCAAGCTAATATCTATTTAGAAAATATTGGTAGTGCTTTCATGGAATATAATAATTTTAGTTATGGTAATGTTTTTCTACGGATTAATAAAACTAAAACTAATAAGATAGTTACTGATTTTATCTATCGTCGCTTTCGGGAAAATATTAGTTTTTTATTAAATAGTGAAGAATTGGCTAGTATTTTCCATTTTCCTAATAAAACCACTGAAACTCCAAATATTAATTGGTTAACTGCTAAAATTGCCCCTGCTCCTGCCGAAGCTCCCAGCGAAGGTATAAGTTTAGGGGAAAATGTTTATCGGGGAGTGAGTAAAGAGATTCGTATCAAGAGGGTGGATCGTAGGCGTCACACCTATATTATTGGTAAATCTGGTACTGGTAAGTCGGTAATGTTAGCTAATATGGCCATACAAGATATCCAGAATGGAGAGGGAGTGTGTGTTTTAGATCCGCACGGCGATTTAATTAGTGATATTCTAGATCGAATTCCTCCCGAACGTATTGAAGATGTAATAGTTTTTTCTCCAGGAGATTTAGAGCGACCTTTAGCTCTAAACCTATTAGATTATGATGAACGTTATCCCGAGCAGAAGAGTTTTGTAATTAACGAAATGATTGGTATTTTTGATAAATTATATGATTTAAAAGCTACCGGTGGTCCTATGTTTGAACAATATATGCGTAATGCTATGCTACTTATTATGGATGATCCAGCCAGCGGATCTACCCTTATGGAAATACCTAAAGTTTTAGCTGATGAAAAGTTTAGACGTTTAAAATTAGAACGTTGCAAGAATAAAACTGTAGTTGATTTTTGGAAAAAGGAAGCAGAAAAGGCTGGCGGGGAAGCGGCTCTAGCTAATATTGTACCTTATATTACCTCTAAACTTACTTCCTTTATTTCTAATGATATGATGCGGCCAATCATTGGACAGCAAAAGAGTGCTTTTAATTTAAGAGAGGTAATGGATCAGCAAAAGATTTTATTAATTGATCTTCCTAAAGGTCTAGTTGGGGAAATGAATGCCTATCTGCTGGGTATGATTTTAGTCGGCAAGATTTTAATAGCTGCTTTGTCGCGTACTGATATGAGTGCTGAAGAACGTAAAGATTTTTATTTATATATTGATGAATTCCAGAATTTTACTACTGATTCTATTTGTCAAATCTTATCAGAAGCTAGAAAATATGCTTTAAATTTGATTATCGCCCACCAGTATGTTGCTCAGCTCAGTAAAAATAATAATACCGAAATTAAAGATGCGGTGTTTGGAAATGTGGGTACACTTATTAGTTTCAAAGTAGGATCAGAAGATGCAGAATTTTTAGTAAAAGAGTTCACTCCAGTTTTTAATGAATATGATTTAATTAATATTGATAAAGGAACTGCCTATATTAAATTATTAGTTGATAATAGTGCCTTGCGTCCTTTTTCTATAAAAACCATTTGGCCCCCTTTAGGAGTTAAGCGAGAAGGAATGGCTAAGAGAGTCAGAGCTTTGAGTCGCTTAAAGTATGGCAAGAATGTTCGTTTAGTAGAAGCAGAGATAAGTCGGCGATCCGAATTAATCTAATTCATATTTTTAAGAGTTTTAGAATTTTATGTCTACTTTGTATCGTGATTATCGCCCCCAGAATTTTTCTGAAGTTCTAGGGCAGAATAGTATTAAAATAACTTTACAGCACGAAATTGAGGCTAATCGTCCAGCTAGTGCTTATTTGTTCTGTGGACCACGGGCAGTTGGTAAAACTACTCTAGCTCGGGTTTTAGCTAAAGCCCTTAATTGCGAAAATCGAGCTAAGGGGGAATATGAACCCTGTAATACTTGTGATAGTTGTGCCAGTATTACTGCTGGTAATAATTTAGATGTGGTGGAAATTGATGCGGCTAGTAATACTGGAGTTGATAATGTACGAGAAAATATTATTGCCTTTTCTCGTTTAGCTCCAGTAAGTGCTAAATTCAAGGTTTTTATTATTGATGAAGTACACATGTTGTCCTTATCAGCTTTTAATGCTCTGTTAAAAATTATTGAAGAACCTCCTGCTAATACTATATTTATATTATGTACCACCGAAATTCAAAAGGTTCCTGGCACCGTAGTTTCCCGTTGTGAGCGTTATGATTTTAAGCGTATCAGTGTAAAGGATATCGTTAAAAAATTAACTTATATTGCCAGTAATGAGCAAGTTAGTATTGATACCGAAGTTCTAGAAGCAGTGGCCCGTCGTTCTAGTGGACATTTAAGAGATGCTGAGAGTCTATTAGGAAAAATTTTTTCAATTAGTGATAAGAAAATAAGTAGAGAACAGGCAGAGTTGGTCATCCCTCATTATAATAGTAATGAAGCTATTAGCCTATTAGACTATTTAAGCCGTAAAGAGGCGGCTAAGGCAGTAACTTTAATTAATAGTTTAATGGACAACGGGATCAGCGTTAAGATTTTCACTAACGAAATAATTGAATTGTTACGTAAAGTAATGCTTAATAAATTAAGTCCCGAATTGGTAGATAGTTTAGGCTTAGATTTAGGAGAAAGTTTAGAGAAGAGATTGGTAGTGGTAACTGCCAATTTGACTTGGGAACAAATTTTTAATTTTACTAGAAAATTTTTAAATATTAGCAACAATTATAAGAATTTATCAATCCCCCAGTTTCCTTTAGAATTAACGGTTGCTGAATTATGTTTAGATTCTGCCCAATCAGTAATTATAAGTTCATCAAACGAATTTAATTCTCCTACTAAACCCTCAGGTCAGGAAAGAAATACTAAATTTACTTCATCAGCTGCCTCAGTTTCCAAAACATCGCCAACTACTCCACTTAAGCCTATAAAAAAATCTAATCTTACTCTAACTAGAGCGGAGATTATTAATAAATGGCCAGAATTTTTATTAAAAATTAAAAAACATAACCATTCTCTATCTTTTGTCTTACAAAATTGTGAAGCTAGAGAGATAAAAAATGGTAACTTATTCCTAATTTTTAAGTATAAATTTCATCAAGACCGAATTAATGATGCTAATATTAGAAATATTATGAGTACCACTTTAGCGGAAGTTTTCTCCGAGAATTTAACTTTTAGCTCAGTGATTAATGAAAATTTAGAAATTAAACATTCTCTCCTAACTAGTTCTAGTCCTTTAATAACGGAGAAAGCTGGTTCTACTTCCTCTCCGTCCTCTACCTCTTCTTTGTCTCAGCAAAGTGAAACGTTAGATAAGAAGAAAGCTGAATTACGTTCTGATAAGCCCACTACTAACTTACTTACAGATTTATTGAATCAATTCGGTGGGGAAGTGATTAATTAAGATTAAAAAGTTAAAGACCATAAATTTATGTTGGATCTAAAATTAATAAGAGAAAAAACCGTAGAAGTTAAAGCTGGACTTCTGAAAAGGATGTCAGCGGAAAAATTAGATTTGGAAAAAATTATTACTTTGGACAATGAACGTCGTGAATTGACTCCAAAGCTGGAAGCCTTACAAGCCCAACGTAACAAATATTCCAAGACTAAACCTAGTTTAGAAATTATTGAAGAAATGAAAAGCGTTGGTGAAAAAATCAAAATTTTAAGTAATAGGTTAACTCAAGTGGAAGGAGAATTAAATAATCGTTTAGCAGAATTACCAAATTTGCCAGCTGCTGACGTAGTTTCTGGAGGAAAGGAAAATAATGAGGTGATTTTTACTTATAATTCTAAACCAAAATTTAATTTTAAACCTAAAGATCACGTGGAATTAGCGACCAGTTTAAAATTAATTGATTATGAACGAGCGGTTAAAATGTCGGGTAATGGTTTCTGGTGTTATACTGGTACTGGGGCACTATTAGAGTGGGCCTTATTATCCTATTTTATAGAATGGCATCATAAAAATGCTTACGAATTTTTGATTCCTCCTTTTATGCTCACTGAAAAATCTGCTTATACTTCTGGTCATTTACCAAAATTTAGAGATGATTTATTTTGGACTCAGGATGATTTATGTCTGAATGCCACTAGTGAGATGATGTTAGGTAATTATCATCGTGAGGAAATTCTGAAGGAGGAGGATCTACCTTTAAAATATTTTGCTTATTCTCCTTGTTTTAGACGCGAAGCTGGTAGTTATAGAGCTGAAGAGCGAGGAATGATCCGGGGTCACCAATTCAATAAAGTAGAAATGTTCATTCTTTGCAAACCCAAGAAATCATGGGAAATGTTTGCCGAATTAGTTAATAACGCTAAAGAATTAGTTACTGGTTTAGGCCTTCATTTTCAGGTCTCCAAATTGGCGGCGGGAGACTGTAGTGCGGCTATGGCTAAAACTTATGATTTGGAAGTATTTATTCCTAGTATGGCAGAATATAAAGAAGTTAGTAGTATTTCTAATGCTTTAGATTATCAAGCGCGTCGTGGTCAAATTCGTTATAAAGATTCAGACAGTGGGAAAAATGAGTTTGTACACACTTTAAATGCCTCAGGTTTAGCCACTAGTCGCTTGCTACCAGCAATATTAGAACAGAATCAGCAGGCCGATGGTTCAGTAATTATTCCCAAAATTTTGCGTAAATACTTACCACGAGGTATGAAAATTATTAAAGCCCATTAGTCAATCTATCAGCAGTTTTGTCTATGCTTGATTTTTTAAGAAAATTATTAAGACCTAAATATCCCACTTTAAATAAGATAGAAATTAGAGGGGCTAATATTATTGCTAATTATAAATATTTGCAAAGCTTACAAAGTACTGCTGCAATTTTCCCTGTTTTAAAATCTAATGCTTATGGACACGGCTTAAAAGAAATTGCTAAATTACTTAATAAGACTTCTGCCCCAATAGTAGCGGTTGATTCTTTTCCAGAAGCCCAAGTTGTCTATAAATATTTTAAACGAGATGTGTTAATATTAGGCGAGATGCCTCATCATGCCTATAAATATTTACATTTTTCCAAAACAGAAGTTGTCGTTTATAATACCGATACTTTAAAATATTTATCTCGTTTTGGTAAAAAAATCAAAATTCATTTATTTATAAATTCTGGTATGAACCGTGAAGGCATTCAGAATTTTGGAACATTTCTCCTTAAAAATAAAGATTATTTAGATAGGGTTAGTATAGTTGGTATTTGTTCTCATTTAGCCTCTGCTGACGAAGTTTCACCTTTAAATAAGCGTCAAGAGTTAATTTTTATTGAAGCGGTAGAAAAACTACGTTCTGCTGGTTATTTCCCCCGTTGGGTCCATTTGGGTAATTCGGCGGCGATTTGGACCCTTCATAACAAATTATTAACCGCTTATCGCACTGGTTTAGCCCTGTATGGCTATAATCCGCTGATAGACAATAAAGAGCCAGAAGAGTTTCTCAAGCCTGCATTACAGCTGTTTTCCCATATTATAGCCATTCAGAATTTAAAAGCTGGAGAGACGGTTTCTTATAATGAAAACTACCAAACTAAAGTGCCGACTCAAATAGCACTTATCCCTTTTGGCTATTTTGAAGGTTTGGATCGTCGTTTTTCCAATCGTGCTAGTTTCCTAGTTAAATCTTCACAAGAAGAATTCATTGCTCAGGTTGCTGGCAATGTCAGTATGAATTTGACTTGCTTATTGGTTGGTTCCCATACCGTAGCACTAGGCAATATAGTTAACATAATTTCTAATGATTCCTCGGCCATAAATTCTGTACATAATTTAGCTGGTTTAATAGGCACTGTTCCTTACGAATTACTGGTTAGATTACAAGCTAACATTAGAAGGGAAGTAGTATAGCTTATTCATTATATTCACTTTATATTAGATAAAAAATGACTAAAAGATTTCATTTTAAAAAAGTAAAGAAAGATTATCAAAGAAAGAATTTACCTAATCCTTTTTTTCGTCATTCTTCCTCTGGCAAAAATAAACACTTGAATAACAAACAGACTCTGATTCTTATATTTTTATCGCTAATTTTTCTAATTTGGTTTTTTCTACTTGCTCCTTTTTGGCGTATTCAAAATATTATAGTTATTGGTCTGACCCGAGCTCCGCAAGGAGAAATAAATAAAATTATTTGGGATCAAAGCAGTTCTAGACGCTGGGTATTTTTTAAACAAAGCAATATCTTTTTATTTGACGACACTCAAGCTAGTAAAAATATTATTGATAAATATAATGTTGCGGCGGCAGAGATAAAAAAAGAATGGCCTCATACCTTAAAGGTGGTAATCAATGAACGCCCCTATGCTTTTATTTTTCAAGAGGGAACTAAGTTATTTTATGCCTCTGCTGATGGTTATATTATTAAGCAACCACCAGTTAAAATCTCTGATGAAAAAAAATATTTTTTATTAGAGAATGATAATCCTGGCACTTTAATCAGTAATCATGATAGAATTAATATTAAAGCTAATCATTTAAGTTTTATTTTTGCACTTGATAAAGCTTTAGCTAGCCATCCAGATCTACCGGTGGGTAAATTTATAATAGATTCTGAACTAAATACGGTAAAAGTTAAGTTTATTAATGGACCAGTAGTATATTTTAATGTTAAAGACAGTATTAATCGTCAAATTAATATTTTATTACTTGTAAAAAATCGTAAAATCAAGGATAATTTTAAGAGAACTAAATATATTGATTTGCGTTATGGTAATCGAGTATTTGTTAATCCAAATTTTAATTAATTTCAAAATATATGGAAGGAATTTTTAAATTTTTATTTTTTTTGGCGGTAATCATATTTTGTATAACTATTATTGGAATTTTTTTATTAGTTATTAAAATAATTCTTTTATTCCATCCCGCAGTGTATTTAATGGGAGTCATGCTTAGTTAGGTAATATTTGCTTTAAGCCTTAAATTATAATATATTATAATATATAGGTTTATTAATATACATTATGCGAAGTATTGTTAAAGCTAAATATTAGACTAATTCCTATAAACTCTAGAATTATTAACTCTACCCTGTTTAATCTATCAATTAAAATATGAACCGTAACAAACCTCTAATTAAATATTTAATAGATTTTTTAGATTATTGTGAGATTGAAAAGGGCTTATCCTCTAAGACTCAAGAAAATTATGCTCGTTTTTTAAAAAAGTTCTTTAATTGGTTAAGTATTACCCATCAGGAGAGCCTAAAACCCGCTTCCCTGACCTCAGAACATATTTGGCGGTATAAAGTATATCTTTCTCGCCATATTAATCCTATAACCAACCAGACTCTAAAAAAAAATACTCAAAACTATTATCTAATTGCTTTACGTTCCATTTTAGAATTTTTTGCTGAACAGAATATTACTTCCCTGCCATCCTCTAAAGTGAAATTAGCTAAAGATAAATCTGATAAAGAAATAAAATTTTTAAATTTAAAGCAATTGGCCCAGCTTTTAAAAGCCCCTAAGACTGATAATATCATTGGTCTTCGTGATCGGGCTATTTTAGAAACTTTGTTTTCCACTGGTCTGCGTGTGGCCGAGTTAGTAGCTTTAGATAGAGATCAATTAATAATTAAAGCAGATACTAAAGATTTAGAAATAGCCGTAGTTGGTAAGGGTGATAAGATTCGGACAGTTTATTTTTCTGATAGAGCTATTAAGGCTATAGGCCATTATTTTCAGGAACGCAAAGATTTGGATAAGGCTCTATTTATCAATTATCGCAGAGCGAAGAAATTAGATTCAGAATCTCGGCGTTTAACTGTAAAAAGTATTGAAGCTATTGTTAAAAAATATGTTAAAATTTCTGGCCTACCAGTAATGGCCACGCCTCACACTCTTCGTCATTCCTTTGCTACTGATTTACTAAATCAAGGGGTTGATTTAAGAACCGTGCAAGAGTTCCTAGGCCATAGTAATATTGCTACTACTCAAATTTATACCCATGTAACTAATAAGCAATTAAGGGATATTCATCGCCGAGTACATGATAACAGAGATCTAGGGTAGATAATTCATAGGATTAACTGGAATTCCGTTTAAACGTACTTCAAAATGTAAATGTGGTCCAGTGGTAAAGGGACCAGAGCCGACAGTGCCTGGAGTACCACCAGTCCGACCAATAGGCTCACCTTGACTTACATATTGGTCAGTGGTAACAAAGACTGCGGAAACATGGCCATAGACTGTAGAAAGGCCTTTACCATGAATCAGCATAATATAAGCGTAGTTTTTAGTACCATCAAATTTAACTTTAGCTACATAACCGTCAGCAGCCGCTTTAATTATAGTTCCCTGTTTAGCTCGGATATCAATACCTGAATGTTCGCCGATAAGTTTTCTAAAAGGATAATCTGGATCGTGAAAACTAGCATTAATAATATGTGAAGGTACTGGCCAGTCAATTGTATTATTATCAGTGCTAAGAATTTTCTGATCTTGTTTAGACATTTTTTGTCTAACTAATTGTTCGGCAGCAGAAATGTCTGCCTCAGCTTGACGACGCTGAGCTAGACCTTGTTGTATTAGAGCTTGATATTTTTGTTCTGAAGAATCGGTCTCACCTAATAGCACACTTTTATTTTGTTGTTCGTAGCTTAAATCTTCTTGTTTCTGCTGTAATTGAGTTTTAAAGTTTAGTAGATTCTTATTTTTTTGACCTAAAGCTAGTTTATTCTGATTTAATTGATTTTTTTGGATTTTTAGATTATTAACGCTATTAGCTAATTCTTGATTGGTATCAGCTAGATATTTAGCCTGATTTAGAAAATCACTTAAAGAATTATTTAGTAGTAGAGTTTCCAGAACTGAAGTTTGATTTCTACGATACATTGATTGTAGTAAAGCAGCAATATCTTGCTTTCTAGTATTGATTTTTTGCTTTAAATTTGTACTATCTAGTTCAATTTTTTTAATTTCCAGTAGAGTTTTACTAGTTTCTATATTAACACTATTGATGTCTAATCGGATTTGGGCTAAACGATCACTCAAAATAGATAACTGATTATTTAAAGTAATACGATTATTTTCTTTTTGCTTGATTTGTGCTTGGTATTGTTGTTGCTGAGTTTGAATATTATCCAATTGTTTTTTACGATTTTGAATTCTAATATTTAGGCTCTGTATCTCTGGACTAAGTTCAATGCCATAAACGGCCCTGCTTAATTGCCAAGAGCCTAAGGCGGTAAATAAAATAATAATTAGTATTAATAATTTTGACTTAAAACTTAACATGAAATTATTTTAACATTTTTTTTGCTCTTCCCCTAGTTTTTTTTGATTAGTTCTTATTTTTATTTGATTTATACGTTTAAGGGTCTCTACTTTGCCCAAGGCTTCAGCCACCTCAAATGGTCCTGGACTATTTTTTAAACCAGTTAAAGCTACTCGTAAAGGCCATAGATAATCACCATTTTTTTGATTATTCTTTTTAATCCAAGCTAAAATAGTCTTTTCTAAGTACTCCTTATTCCAGTGAGTCTCCTCTATTTTTTGTAATTCACTAGTTATTTCCTTTAAATTTATAAGCGTTTTTTCTAAACTGATATTTTTCCAAGTCAATAACTTTATAGAATAGTCTGGTAGATTAAATAGAAAATCAGTTAATTTTACAATATCACTTAATTTTTTTAAGCGATCCTGAGCCAAGCTAATAAAATTGGTTAATTTAATTTTATCGGCAATATCCATATTTGCTGCTTGTAGGTAAGGAATACAAAGGTCAACTAATTCATCCAAGGGTTTTTGACGAATATAATAGCTGTTAAAATAATTAAGTTTATCTGGGTCAAATATTGCTGGACTAGAACCTAAACCATCTAGAGAGAAATTTTTTTCTAATTCTGAGAGTGACCATAATTCCTTATCATTCTTAGGATGCCAACCTAATAAGACACTAAAATTAATTAAGGCTTCTGGCAGATATCCCTTAGCTAAATAATCCTCCACGAAAACATCTCCTTGACGTTTGCTTAGTTTTCCCCCTCCAGTTTTATTTAAGATTAAGGGGAAATGAATGAATTTGGGTGGTAGCCAGCCAAAAGCTTGGTAGAGTAGAATATTTTTAGGGTAAGATGGAATCCACTCATCACCTCGGGTAACATGAGAAATTTTCATTAAATGATCATCTACTACATTGGCAAATTGATAGGTAGGAACTCCGTTAGATTTTATTAATATTTGATCGTCTAGAGTAGCTAATTGAAAATTAATATCTCCTCGCAATTCATCTCGTACCACTAATTTTCCAGATGAAGGTATTTTTTGACGTATTACAAATTTTTTGCCTTCTTGTATATTTTGTTCTATTTCTGATTTGCTCAGTTCCCTGCACCGGCCATCATAGTGTGGAGCTTGGTGTCGAGATTCTTGAATCTTACGCATTTTATCTAAACGCTTCTCAGAACAAAAACAACGATAGGCTTTTCCGCTGGATAATAACTGTTCGGAATATTTATGATAAATCGTTTGACGTTTAGATTGAATATAAGGACCATATTGTCCGCCAATATGCGGACCTTCATCAAATTCTAAGCCTATTATTTTTAATATCTCTATTAATTTTTTACTAGCTCCAGGTATGATTCTTTTCTGGTCAGTATCTTCAATACGTAAAATGAATTTTCCCTGCCAGTGTCTGCTAAGCAGATAAGTAAATAAGGCAGTTCGTAAATTGCCCAGATGCAGGAAACCAGTAGGAGAAGGTGCCAAGCGTAAACGAATGTCATTGTTTTTAGTTACCATATATTATAATTTTAGCGATTTAAATTTTTCTAAAAATATTTTAGCTCCAGTTTGTCTTATAGGATGAATTTTATCAATTAGTCTATCCATGGTAATCCATTGCCAATCATTATGATCCCAAAAATTAATCTTTATTTTGGAATCTACACCTAAGTACTCGGCGATGTATAGACTCTGTCTTTGTCCTTTATATCCTTGATGACGATATGCCCCTAGTTTAGCCTTAGAATTTTTATGTAGTGAAGGTTTATTAAATTTATAGTGATAAACATTATTAAAAGTTCCCCGGCTAATAAAGTCTTCTTTGGCAATACCCAATTCTTCCTGTAGCTCCCGCTCTCCAGCTTGAGCAATATTTTCTCCGTCTCTTCCTCCTTGAGGTAATTGCCAGTGTTCTTTACTATCTGCTCGTTTAACTATCAAGAATTTCTTTTGTTGTCCTTCATTTTTATATAAAATACAGACCACATTAGGACGATAGCGCCAGCGATTAATTAATTCAGTATATAGGAATTTAGCAATAAAAACTAAAGTAGCATTATATATTCGTTTAAATCTTTTTGGTTGTTTAATGAGGCGCCATAACCATTCTATCCCTAATATTCGTATAATTTTAGGAGCACGAACCACTTTATCAATAATAAAATCAATAGATCCCCCCACTCCTATAGCCAACTTAAGGCTAGGTAATTTATGTAAATTATGATAAATTAATTTTTCTTGATAAGGAAAGCCTAAAGTGCAGAACATTAAGACTGGAGAGAAACTATTAATCTTATTTATTGATTCTAGATTTAGAAATTTATTACGGGAAATATCTAATACTTTAAGTTTCAAGTCCGTGAATTTTTTATTAAGAGCTGATTCTATACTGGTTTTTTTTGATAAACCATTTCGCCAATTAAGAATTAATACTTTTAGTTTCCTATTATTTGCTATTTTCAGCAGTTCTTGAGTTAAATCTGCTCCAGTTATTCGCGGTATATTAATACCATAAAACCAGGCAGCCATTTTAAGTCCGAAACCATCAACTATAGCTAAATCAGCTTTATTCAAAATATAAAAAAATTCTTCGTCTTCTTGTGCTTGTAAAACTATCTCTGGATTGGGAGTGACTAAATAATGTTGTCCTTGGTCATCTAAAAAATATTCTATTTTTTTCATTAGGACTCTAGACTTCAGTTCACTTAAATTTATTCCCAAGATAGTGGTCATATGTTATAATGTTGTTGTCTTAATATTATTATAAAAATTAGTTTTCGTCAAAATAATATCAATAATTATGGCTCATTATAAAAAAATAAGTGATCGAATTGAAGAATTAATTCTAGACAATCCGCGAGTGGCTTCTTCTTTAAAATGGTTGAATATCATCAATGCTGGTAAAAATGAAATTAAGCATTTGCAAGAAAATTATCATTTTGATTTAGTTCATTTGAAAGTGGCCTCCTCGGCGGTTTCTTTTCAACGCCCTATGATTTTTAAGGGTAAAGATTATTTATGTCTAGTATTGCATTTTCCTAGGTTTAAAGATAAAAAAATTATTTCTGCAGAAGTAGATTTTTTTATTGGTCATGGGTTCTTAATTTCTATTAATAACGATAATTTAAAATCTCTTACTCACTTTTTTGGTTTAGGTAAAAAAAGTCCTGATTCTCTATTAGCTTATTCTTTAGAGTCCTCTGCTATATTATTATATGAAATTTTAGGGCATTTAATTGACGGTATCTATCCCCTTTTAGACCAGAATAGTTTAAAAATTAATGAGATTGAAGATTTAATTTTTTCTGATAAACAAAAAGAATCAGTGGAGCAAATTTTGATTTTACGTCGTAATATCATTAATATTAGAAAGATTATCCAAAATCATAAGAATATTTTACAAAAATTATTAGAAATGGAAAGCAGTCTAGTGGAACGGGCAGCTATTAAGAAATATTATGCTGGTTTAGTGGATCATTCTAAACGTATCTGGGAAACCCTAGACAACCAAAAGGAAATGGTAGAAGTATTGAATAATACTAATGAATCCTTTTTAAATAGTCGTATGACTGATATTATGAGAACTCTAACCATATTCTCGGTAATTATTTTTCCTTTAACTCTACTAGCTGCTATTTTTGCAATGCGTACTAAAGGTACTCCTATAATTGATCATCCAGGTGGTTTTTGGATTGTTATTGCTATTATGTTATTACTGTCTTTGACTATGTTAAGCTTCTTTAAACATAAGAAGTGGCTATAATTTATAGCTAGCTGAACACACTATTAATAGACGTAATAGACGATTTTTCTATTAATTGTTAGAGTTTAGTTTAAATATCTTGTTGGTATTTAAGTCAGTTAGCCATTTTTTATTCCCCTCACTGCCTAATTGGAGATTAACTGTTAAACTATTAACTCTCTGTCCGGCTTGTCTTTCCACTAATAATTCATAATTTCCTGTTTTCATTTCTTCATAAACGCGTTTCGGTAAAATATAATTAATAATTATTTTTCTAGAATTACCTGGTTTAACTGTGAAAAAGAAAGCAAATATAGTTTTATTAAGTGTGGAGTCATTATATACACTAATATTGGCCGTAGTTTTATCTAAACCTTTAATGTTAATTAACTTAGTGCCTATAGGAAGATAGATTCTAGTATAACTACGATAATAAGTAGTGCGCCAATTGAATTTTCCTTCATGATGATAATTCAATGTTAATTTGGCTTTTAGTTTACCATTATGAGTGATCAGATTATAGCTTAAGTCTTTTTTCATCACGGCATCGCTTTTAAAGGCTCTTAAGTTAGAATCTACAATCATTAAAAAATCATGATTAGTATTTATTACTTCTCCGCTCGTTCCTAAAGTTCTACTTAAATTTTCCCAAGCAGGATTAGAAAAGTATATCTGAATATCCTTTCTATTTATGTTATTGTCTAGAATGGTAAATAAACGATTAAAATCGCTAGCCGGAAGATTGAATAAACGAGTTTTTAATTTATCCATCAGAGCATTAATAATGTTTTTTCTATTCCAATAAGAAATATTTTGTTTTTTGTAAGCTACTTCTACGTTATATTGTAATAAATCTTGAAAATTAGTGTAGTTGTAAGTGTCTCCTTGAATACTTATAGGTCCAACTAATTTGATCAGATCGGCTACTAAATTAGGAGTGATAGCTATTACCCCAGTAAAATTAGTACTAGCTTTACCAATAGCAAGGTTTTCACCATTATAAATTTCAGTAATTTTTTGTGCCGATTGAGGCCAATCTGGTGACCAGTTAGCATCGCGTAAATACCATTTATTTATTTGTAAATATTTTTTAAGTATAGGTGGTGGGCTCAGTTCCCAGTTGGGACTGAGAGAGGCTGGCCAGTCTAGATGATAGCTATCATTAGTATTTAGAGAAATAATATGTCCAGCTTTAATCTTAAGGGTTCCATAAACTCCAATAAATCCTCCTGAGGGTCGCAATTCATCATTATTTTGTAAAATAAGTAGAAAACGACTGGTATTTGGGGTACCACTTAGAACTGGTAGTAGTTTTATTAAGGGTGATGCTTTGCTTATAAAATCAGAGGCTGATTTTAATTCTTGTTTAATATCTTCAATTTTATTATAAACCGGCCATAATATTCCTATACGATGAATTTGATCTAAATTCAATATAGCCGAATCTAAGTTAATTTTTAAACTATTTAATTTTGGCTTGGACTGATAGATTAATTGTAACAGGCTAGCTTTATCATAAGTAGCAACATCTGCTGGATTATGACTAGTGTTTTGGTAATGGATATTATCAAATTTTTGGATTAAAGGTATAATATTATCTAAAGAGTTACTAAGTATTTCTCCCGCTTTGAGCAAATGACTTATATCGTTAATTTGGGAGTCAATTATTCCTACTCTAGAAATTAAAAAATTAGAATGAGTCTGATTTAAAGCTTTTAGGGCTATAGGAAAATCTAGTTTTGCCTGAACAGTCATGCTTTTAGCTTGAGCCCAGTTTTGGGATTTAGTAGCTACGATAGCGGTAGTTAAAGCTTTTTGACCGGCTAGACCACTGTTAATGGTAATTTTTAAGTCTTTATAGGTACTACTCAATAGCAGTAATAATATGATAAAGACGCTTATACTAATTAAAAAAAGATATTTTAATAATATCCACGTCAAAGCTATTGTAATAATTAAATATTTTTTTAATCTCATAAGCCAGTGTACTCGCTGAAATCTAATTAAATCGGGATAGATTTATGAATATTGTCTAGCAATATTAAAGTTTTTCCCTCCAGAATGTGATATAGAAAGATATCCATAATATCTTCCCGATATTTGAATTCTCTAACGCTTAAAATAGTAAAATTTATTTCTCGTCCTAAATCTTTTTCTAATTCTTGTAAAAGCTTTAAAAAAATAGGACGAGGTATTGAGGCTACTAATAAAATATCAGTTTGGGCTTCTAGATAGTTAGTAAATATTCCTGTTAAAGCTAAGAATTTTAGTTGACATATTTTTTCTAAATCATTGACGAATTTTTGGCTAAAAAGGATTTGAGCTTTAGTAATAAGAGCATTCATCTCGGGGTATAGTATAAAATCGCGATTAGCACTATAAAATTTTTTTTCTTTTTGACGTTTACTATCAGCTTGATATTTACTAATTTTTTCCTCTTTAATTAAGCCAAATTTTGTTAAATTATTCAATTCACGACGTATTGAAACCACCGATAAGCCCGAATCTATTGCTAATTGTTTAGGCGAATAACTCTTTTCTGGAGATAGAAGAAGAGCATTAAGTATCTTTATTCGCGGAATAGAATTGAAAATAGCGTCAAGCATATTTCTTTATTTATTAATTTATAGTATAATATCTAACAGAAACAGTCAAACTATGAGATACTTAAAATTTGATATTTTAGATTTATGTATAATAAAATTGCTTCCATTATTCTAAACTCTGCTAAAGCAAATGGTTTGAGTGATGTTTTTGTTGCTCAACCTGATTCTCTCATAGAGAATCTGGCTGGTAAGATTTTTGTATTGGCAGAGATTGGTGGCAAGAGGCTTGAAGCTAGAAAAATATTTGATTTTTTAATTTCCGCTTTAGATGATAATTATTATAATGATGAGAAGATTTTATTTTGTGATAAAATTGAAGGTCTAAAAATTGAAAATATTTTTGAAGCTGCCATAGCTAAAACTAATAAAGATTTTATTGATTTTTTAGCTAGTGAAAAAATAAAATTGAATCCAGCAGTAAGCAATATTAGTTTAGGAGTTATTTATGAAAATAATTTACATTTTTCTACTTTTGGTCGTAATCGGGCTTTGTTGCTATACAGTCACAATGACGAATATGAGATTATAAATGTGGAGACTAACGCTACCGAAATTCCCAGGGAAAGTGATTCTAGTGAGGTTAGTACCAGTCCTAAGTTATTTTCTTCAGTAATCAGTGGCAAGATTCCTCTCAATTCCTATTTTATTTTCACTAACGAGACTTTGCCAGAATATTTGTCTGGCCGGGAAATGCTCAAAATTGTTACTAGCTTGTCGCCAATGGCCGCTGCAGAACAGATTAAAAATGTTTTAACTAGAATCAACACTTATGTACCATTCTTAGGTATTATTATTAAAAATACTACTGGTATATTTGATCAAAATATTCAAGATATTAAAGAGGAGCCAGAAGAAATCTCGTCGGCGCATAATTCAATTTCTTCTTTAAATTATACTGAGGCTAAAACTGAACAAATGCTAAGTCCAGCTGGGCTAATCAATATCTCTAAGCTTTTTAAGCGTATTAAAAAAATATTTAGTAATTGGTCGGTCGTCCCTACTAATTTTAATAATCTAAATAAGAAGTATATTAAATCTTCTAATAAAAATACTAATTCCTCAACTGAGCCAGTTCTAAATTTAGGTAAAGTTAAAAGTTTAAACTTGGCTCGTTCTGATTCTTTTTTAATCAAAGAGAAAATATTTTTTAAGAAAAAGTCTGGTTGGGTTAGTATTGGTTTTCATAAAGTTATTGTAGTTATAGCGGGTTTCTTTAATCCCCAAGCTTGGTTTAATCTAGCTAAACATATAAAATCTTGGGCCCAAGGATTAAATACTAAAAATCGTTGGTTATTTATAATCCTAGCTGCAGTGGTAGTAGTATTCATTGCTAGTCTATTTCTAACTAGTTGGAATCATCAACGTCAAATAGCCCAAACTCAATTTAATAATTTAGTAGTTAATATCCAAAATAATGAAGATTCCATTGATACTCACATGTTATATAATGATGAAGTGGGAGCTAAACGAATATTCCTTCAAACTCAGACCTTGTTAAGCTCTTTACCACAGAATAACAAAGCACAGAGAATTATTTATAAAAATTTATCCCTTAAATTACAAGCCAATAGAGATAGAATTGAGAAAATAATTAGACTTAAATCAGCCACCAAAATTAATGATTTAACTGGCTTAAATATTAATAATCTGGTTTATGCTCGTGGTAAGATTTATGGAGCTAGCGGATCAACAATTTATCGTTTTACCCCAGGTAGTTCAGCTTATACCAAACTAACTATTTCAGGAACTAATAATTTGAGTAATCCAGTATTCTACGGACCAAACTTGTTATATTATTGGGATAATAATAAGTTATTTAGTTATAATGTTGAGACCGGTCATACTAATTTATCAAGTATTGCTGATTTGAACCCAGCAGACGGAGTAACTAGTTTTAAGATGTTTTATGGCAATTTGTATTTATTAGTTGATGCTGATAATCAGATTTATCGTTATTTAGCTATAAATAAATTTAAGATTAAGAGTAGCTGGTTTAAAGAAAAGCTTGATTTAAGCCAATCTAGTGATTTATATATTGATGGATATATTTATGTTCTTCAGAAAGATGGTCAAGTTCTAAAGTTCTTTAAAGGCCGACCAATGGAATATGCTTCCCGTCCAATTACCCCAATAATGGTTAATGCTAATCAATTAATTGTGGGTAATAAAAATATTTATATTTTTGAAGCCAGTTCCAAACGTTTAGTAGTACTGGCTAGATCTGATGGACATTTATTAGATCAATATCAATTAGACTTTTTAAATTCTCCCAAGAATTTTAGTGTTGATGAAAAGGATAAGATAGCTTATATCCTAGCTGATAATGGTATTTACAAAATATCGCTTCAACAATAGTTTAAGTAATAATTGCTACTTATTTAATTGAAAAATATATATAAAAACCACTATTTTAATTAGTGGTTTTTAATTTATACTTAATTACAAAAGTAAATGAATCTATTTCAAAGTCACTTTTGCTCCAGCCTCTTCTAATCTTTTCTTTAATTTTTCTGCCTCATCCTTCTTAACTCCTTCTTTTAAAATTTTTGGAGCGGCGTCAACTAAATCTTTAGCATCTTTCAGACCCATTTCTGTTAATTCCCGGACCGCTTTAATAACATTAATTTTACTAGTACCTGCCTCAGTTATCTCTACATCAAAACTATCTTTCTCTTCGGTGGTAGCCACTACTCCAGCTGCTGGCGTAGCCACTATAGCTGGTGCACTAGCAGAAACCCCGAATTTTTCTTCTAAAATTTTGACTAATTCTGCTAAATCTAAAACACTCATTTTTTCAATTTCGCCAACTAATTTTTCAAATTTAGCTGGTACTACAACTTTTTTTTCTTCAGCTTTTTTTTCTTCTTCCATAGATTTATTTTGTGCTTAGGCGATTTATTAATCTAATAAGCAGTGTTAATTTAATATTTTATTAATTATTTAATTATTTTTTTTCTTCAATTGCTTTCAAAACATTTAAGAAATTACTTAAATTACCGGTTAACACTCTGACTAAACCAGAGATAGGAGCGTTTACAGAGTTGACTAATTTAGCATATAATTCTTTTTTACTTGGTAATTTAGATAAAAATTCTACTTGTTCTTTGGATAGTAGTTTTCCCTCTAGTATCCCGCCAAAAAAATATATTTTTTCATTTTTTTCTTTATCTTGACGAAAATCTCCTATGATTTTGGCTGGAGCAACTTCATCTTCATAGGAAAAAATTGTAGCGAGCTTGCCAGTAAAATCTCTAACGTTAATATCTAATTTATTATCTTGTAGGGCCAAGTTGATCAAAGTCTTTTTAGCAACGTAGTATTCACTATTCTCTGCTCGGAATTTCGCTCGTAAAATTTCATTGTCCTTAACACCTAGGGCATTAAATCCGACAAAAATAACTGATTTAGATCTTTTAATTTTTTCTTTTAAATTGCGAATAATCTCTTGTTTTTGAATTTTATTTTTAGGCATAGTATTGAAACGATTAAAAAAATCTGCGTGAACGCAGACTAAGGAATACTAAGATAGTATTTATCACCTCGGCGAGACTTATAGGTGTTAGACCTTGCTAGCTGTCTGCAGTTAGATATTTATTTATGTTGGTATAATAGCAGAATATAAATATTTGTCAAGGTTTTGATCTATTATCTATTCTATTACCTCTTTTTCGTCCGTAATTAGCAAAACGGTGAGCCTCTTCCCGGATTTTTAAAAGAGTTGGTTTTATATTATTTGCCAATTCGCGTAAGGTTTTTTTAGTCTTAGGAAGAAATACCAATCTATCTCCTCCCAATTTAGAAATACCTATTAAAGGAATACTAATATTGTTAGCTGTAAAAATATGCGATAAAAAATTAATTTGCGGTTTGCCGCCATCAATTATAATCAATTCTGGTCGAGGCCATTCTTGATGTTTAAAACGTCGGAGTAAAATCTCACTTAGAGCTCTTTCGTCGTCTCCAGGAGGAGCAGTCTTAATCTTAAATAAACGATATTGAGCAGGAACAGATTTTCCCTGTTCAAACACTACCATTGCACCATAACTTTCTTTACCTTGATGATGAGAAATATCATATCCCTCTAAACGATTAACTCGTATTTCTTGTAAATTATCTTCGCGAGTGAGTAAAGAAACGTCTTGAATATGCTTTAAAGCTTGAAGTTTATCTGGATTATTTGCCATTAATTTTTTAGCTAAACGTTTATGCTCCCCGCCTAACAGTAAAATAATATTTTTAATATTTTTTTGATAATCTTTAGGAGAGATGGCATCAATACATACTCCAGGACATAAACCAATTTGGTAATTAAAACAAGGGTGTCCACTATTATGTTTACAAGTACTGTAAGGAAAGATTTGGCGAATAAGACCTAAAGCTGTTTGCAAGAGATGAAAGGATTGGTAGGGTCCAAAGATTTTAAGATTTTTAGTAGAAAATTTTTTTAAATTTGTCCCTCGTACAATTAATAATTGCGGATAGATATCTCGGGTAATAATTACATAAATAAAGGAACGATCGTCACGATCAACAATATTATATTTTGGCCAATATTTTTTAATATTTTTAGCCTCCAGAATCACGGCTTCTAGTAGAGTGTCAGTTTTTTGGTATTTAATACTATAAGCTTGGGACACCATCTCTGTAATCCGGCGACTGATGTTTTTTTGAAAATATTGCTTCAAACGATTTTTTAGATTACTAGCTCGCCCCACATATAGAACTTTTTTATTTTTATCCAACCAAAAATAGATTCCTGGTTTGGCTGGTATCTTTTTTAATATATTTTTTGATTTAGAGTCCTTCTGCATATAAATATTTAGTAATCAGCCAATTTATTTTAAATATTTTTTTAAATATTGCCCAGTAATACTTTTTGACTCACGAACAATATCTTCAGGTGCGCCACTAGCTACTAATTTTCCCCCTTCCTCTCCACCATCTGGACCAAGATCAATAATATAATCCATAGATTTAAGAATATGCATATTATGCTCAATAATTAACACTGAGTTTCCCTTTTCAACTAATTGATTAAGAACTGCTAGTAGCATATTAATATCTTGATAATGCAAGCCAGTGCTAGGTTCGTCTAATAGATATAGAGTTCGCTTTCCAAGAGTATGAGTTAATTCTTTAGCAATTTTAATTCGTTGTGCTTCTCCGCCAGATAGGGTGGTGGCACTTTGACCAATTTTTAAATAGCCTAAACCCACAGATTGTAAAACCTTTAATTTATCAGTAATAAAATAATTATCTTTAAAGTGTGAAATAGCCTGATTAATACTCAAATCTAAAATATCGGCAATATTTTTACCTTTATATTTAATTTGTAAAGTTTCTCGATTAAAACGTCGTCCATGACAAACTTCGCATTCTACTAGTACTGGCGGCAAAAAATGCATCTCAATCAATCTAGCTCCAGCTCCGCCACAGGCCTCACAACGCCCCCCTGGACGATTAAAAGAAAAACGACCTATTGTATAACCTTTTTCTCGAGCAGCGGGTAAAGAAGCAAAGAAATCTCTGATAGGGGTGAAAATTCCCGTATAAGTTGCAGGATTGGAACGAGGCGTTCTACCAATTGGTGATTGGCTAATAATTACTATTTTATTGATATATTCACTCCCCTTTATATCCTTAACTTGTTCTAGTTTAATTTTATTTCTTTGATTTTTCAGTTTACTTATATTTCTATAAATAACATCATATAAGAGTGAAGATTTACCGCTACCCGACACACCGCTAATACCCACTAAACGGCCAAGAGGAATATTAACATTTAAATTCTTCAAATTATTAGCATAAGCCCCACGAATTTTTATCTCACCATGATTTTGTCGACGACGATTTTTTGGTAAATCAATCCTTTTTTCACCTTTTAAATATTGCAGAGTTAAAGATTTCTTCAAGGCAATCTCATTTTTTTTATCATTCAGCAGATCTTTAGTTACTCCTATAGCCATAATCTCTCCACCTTGAATACCCGCCAGAGGACCAAGATCAACTAAATAATCTGAAGCTAGAATCGTTCGCTCGTCATGTTCTACAATAATAACAGTATTATGTTTGTCCCGTAATTTCTGTAGAGTTTCTATTAGTTTAGTAGTATCTCGTTCATGTAGGCCAATAGTGGGTTCATCTAGTACGTATAGGGTTCTAGATAATTGGGAACCAATCTGTGAAGAAAGACGAATACGTTGTGCTTCCCCGCCAGATAGGCTATAGGCCGATCGTTCCAAACATAAATAGTGTAATCCCACTTTTAATAGAAATTCTAGACGGCTGATTATTTGAATAAGTACATTTTCGGCGATAACTCTTTCTCGTTTGCTCATCTGTTCATAATAATCATTGAAGAATTTTAGAGCGTGTTTAATAGAAAGTTTACCAATTTCAGCGATATTCTTACCTTGTATCTTAACCGCTAAAGCTTCTGGCCGTAAACGCTGTCCTTGGCAAACTGGGCAGAGTTCATTAGAAAAAAATTTTGTTTTTCCCAGTCCGTTACATTTAGGACAAGCACCATGTGGTGAATTAAAAGAAAATAGGCGAGGTTCTATTTCTCCAAAAGAAAAATTATCCTGAGGGCAGGTCCAATTGGCTGATAATAGAAACTCTTTAGTAAAGTATTGAGCTATTAATAGTCCGTGACTATAAGTTAAAGAGTTTTCTACGGCTTCAAATAAGCGAGTCTGGTCATCAAACGATATTTTGTCAATTACTAGGTCAATATTATGCTTCTTCTTAGGAGCCAATTTTAGTTGTTCACGTAGAGAATGAATTTTACCATCAATCCGTACTTTGCTATAACCTAGTGATAGATAGTTGTATAATAGTTGATAATATTCTCCTTTTCGGTCGCGAATAACTGGTGATAGAATATTCACATATTTTTCTGATAATTTTTTACCCCGTTCAATAATTATATCCACCATCTCTTGGGCGGTGAGTTTTTCTATCCTGGTGCCACAGATTGGACAAAACACTTTTCCGACCCGAGCATAGAGTACTCGCAGATAATCATAAATATCAGTCAAAGTCCCCACCGTAGAACGTGGATTATGAGATAAAGCTTTTTGGTCAATAGAGATAGATGGAGCTAAACCAATTATTTCATCCACCTTCGCTGGTTTCTTCTGGCCTAGGAATTGGCGCATATAAGGGGATAGAGATTCAACGTATTGGCGTTGCCCTTCAGCAAAAATTGTATCAAAAGCCAGCGATGATTTACCGCTACCAGAAACACCAGTAATAACGGTTAATTTATTATGGGGTATTTCCAAATTTATATTTTTTAAATTATGCATTCGTGCTCCACGAATAATTAGTTTCTCGGTCATTAAGTTATAGTTTGTATTCATATAAATTAACAAATCTCCCTCGGGTATATAAACCATTTTCTATAAATTTCCAGCCAGATTTTTCATAATAATTTTTTAAATTAGCTATTAAATATATTTTTTTAAATTTAGCTAATTTGGCCTTTTTCAATATGGTAGCCTGTAGTGCCCGCCCGACTCCTTTATTGCGATATATAGGTAGTACAAATAAACAGCTAAGCCAAGGACCTAAATCCTGACGATAAGGGTGATCGGCTTTCCATAGTGATACCGTTCCCGCCGGTCTATTATTATAAAAGGCGATTAAAGTTTGAGGACATTTTTTAGTTAAACAATGTTCAGTACGATATATTATTCCTTTTAAACTATGGCCGCTACGATGTGCCCATTGTTTCCATAACCATTTAGAGACGAGAGGAATATATTCTTGACAAGTTCCTAGGTCCTTAACTGTAATTTTAGTGGTTTGTTTGATAGCCATATTAGTAATATATTATTTAGTTATATCTAAGAATCCTTCAATTTTTTTGGTAATATTTCTAGGAATAATATTATGTTTTTTATTATAGGCTAATTGTTTAACTCTCCGCCGTTTTACCTCTTTCATAGCTCTACGCATTGAACCCGTAATCTGGTCAGCATATAATATTATTTTACCTTTCACATTACGAGAGGCCCTACCCATGGTCTGCATTAGAGCGGTGTCACTACGTAAGAATCCTTCGCGATCAGCATCCAAAATAGCCACTAAAGTAACTTCTGGCAGGTCCAGACCTTCGCGTAACAGATTGACTCCAATTAAAGTATTAAATTTACCAATCCTAAAATTTTTCAAAATTTCGGTTCGTTGTAAAGTTTTAATACCAGAATGTAAATAATTGGTTGAAAAACCTTGAGAATTCAGATAAACATTTAAGTCTTCCGCTTGCTTTTTGGTCAAAGTATTTATTATTGCCCGTTCACCCTGTTCAGTAATTTTTTTGATTTCCACCATAACATCATTTATTTGACTATAATTTTTTTGTTTATTAAATATTGGACGAATTTCTATTTCAGGATCAATTAAGCCAGTAGGACGAATTACTTGTTCCACTATTTGTTGCGAGTTTTTATATTCAAAATTTCCGGGTGTAGCTGTAGTAAATATTATTGGTCCTACTCTATTGATAAATTCTTTGAATTTCAAAGGTCTATTATCTAGAGCTGAAGGTAAGCG
The DNA here is from genome assembly GCA_964588465.1 of uncultured Gammaproteobacteria bacterium. Taxonomy (GTDB): domain Bacteria; phylum Patescibacteriota; class Patescibacteriia; order Patescibacteriales; family UBA12465; genus UBA12465. The sequence goes on along the minus strand of CAZPPL010000001.1, from coordinate 76,380 downwards.
CCAGCCATATTGAATTAAAGTCTTTTTACGAGCTTGATCCCCATTATACATCCCACCAATTTGTGGTACAGTGATATGAGATTCATCAATGATGGTTAGAAAATCTGGTTTTCCATTTTTCTGAGGGAAATAGGCTAGCAAAGAATCAGGGGCTTGTCCGGCCAGCTTACCAGTTAAGTGACGAGAATAGTTTTCAATGCCATGACAATAGCCCAAACTGTGAAGCATTTCCATATCATATTTAGTCCTTCTATTCAGCCGTTCTGCTTCTAGTAATAACCCCTCTTTCTTAAAATAAGCTAAACGTTCTTGTAATTCCTCCCGAATATTATGAAGTGCCGATTCTATCTGTGGTTTAGTAGAGATAAAATGTTTAGGGGGAAAGATTACTAACTCTTCTAAGTTACCAATAATATTTTGATTAGTAGTATTATTAATAATTGTCAAATCAAAAATTTTTTGTTTATTCAATTCTAAACGATATATAATATTTTCAGACATAGGTCTGATTTCAAAAGCTTCACCACGAACTCGAAATTCTCCACGTTTAATCTCTCCATTACTGCGTTTAAATTGAATTTTCACTAATTGTTTTATTAAATCTGCTCGCACCATTGGTTTATCTTTCTGCAGCACCAAGCGTGATTCTAAATAAGTGATGGGTAAACCTAAATTATAAATACAAGAAACCGAAGCTACAATAATTACATCACGACGAGAAAGTAGCGCAGAGGTCGCTCCGTGGCGTAAACGATCTATTTCCTGATTAATCATAGCTTCTTTATCAATATAGGTGTCAGTTATAGGTAAATAGGCTTCTGGTTGGTAATAGTCATAATATGATACAAAATAGTGAACCACATTGTCTGGAAAGAAATTTTTATATTCTCGGTATAGTTGCGCAGCTAAAGCTTTATTAGGAGCGATTACTAAAACTGGTTTATCTATATTGGCAACTAAATTAGCAATAGTGAAGGTTTTGCCACTGCCAGTTACGCCTAGGAGAGTTTGATATCTAAAATTTTTATCCAAGCCCGATTGTAATTCCTTAATAGCCTTTGGTTGATCTCCAGATGGTAAGAAATTACTTTTTAATTTGAATAAACTAGTCATAGAAATAAACAAAATATGATAATGTTAAGTTTTAGAATTTAAAGATTTATTAAATTATAGCTGTATATTTTTTAAGCTTAGCATAATAAACTTAAAACTAAAAAAAGTCTAGGCTAATAATAGTCAGCATTTAAACTAAATTAAATATTGTGAAGTAATTATATAATATTATATTGAGTTTACTTATTATCTACTTGCTCCACTATAGGCGATTGCTCGTACAATATTCCAAGCTAAAGAATCCACTGGAGGATGTCTATAGACGTCTTCAAAAGATTTTATTGCCTGTCTTTCACTATTGCTATTACGTTTGCTTGGTCTTAAACCATAAGCGATAACGGTAATAGCGTTGAGATCTATATTATTGTTCATATTAGCTGGACGATTATAGACTTTGATAAATTCTAGTTTAGCTTGAGAAATAGCACTAGGACTAATTTCGCTTGGCCAACGTCCCAAGGATATTTTTAAAACATCAGACCATTGTCCTGTAGAATTTGGTAATTTATCATAAGCCTCCAGATAAGAACCAATAACTCCGGCTCGTTCCCCAGCACCTAATTTTAGAGTGTCATTAGTACCGTAAGCAATAAAATAGGTTAAATCATTAATTTCAGTAGCCTGTGGATTGAAGTTTTTCAGTAGCGGATCCACATATTTTATTAAAGTAGTATGTTCTAAGTTTAAATCTCTAGTCCTCTTAATACCACTTAAGATTAAATTAATATTGCCGCTGGCAATAATTTTAGATTGACTAGCAACGGCCATTAAAACTGTATTACCTGGATTGACATTAGTCGTTTCAGTAGGTTTTAGACTGGCAGTGGTTATGGCTACTGCTAAAGAGTTACAACTATTAGTTGCTGAACAGATTACCAGAACCGAAGAACCTTTGTTTAGACCAGATAATTTTAAACTAGAGCTGGTAATACTAGTTTTTACCACTGTGGGATTGGAATTAGAAGAAATATAATAATTATTAGTTAATCCGCCAGACAGAGAAATAGTTAAATCTTGCCCTAGAGATATAATGGGGTTATTCTGACTGAAACTCAAGGGTTTATTTGTGGTATTGGAACCTACTGCCACATAAAGTACACTGCACTGACCGCCAGTTTGACAGACAGTAGCATTAGCACTACCGGCTTTAAGAGCGGAAACATTAATAGTAGAAGCGTCTAGTTTTATTAAAGCAATATTTTGACTATTAGTATTGGAAATATAATAGCCACCATTGCCATAAATATTTATTTTAGCGGTGTCACCAATATCTAATTTTAAATTATTATTACTAAAAGATAATTGTTTGCTATAACTTTCCCCATTAACTAAAACTGCCAATTGTGTACAAGCTCCACCCGCAGAACAAACATTAATATTTCCGGAGCCAGCACTAAGCCCACTCATAGTTAAAATATTATTGTTTAAAGTAGCTTTAAAAATATTATTAGAAGTATTAGTGCTGAGTAAACTATAGGGTCTGGAACCACCCGAAATACTTATACTTATGGCTTGGCCTATTCTAAGCCAGAGATTATTTTGACTCAAAGTTATTGGTCCGCTAGTAGTGTAACTTATTGTTGCAGTGATAGAACCACAATTGCCAGTAGAAGAACAAACTGTAATTATTGATGAACCAGTTTTATTACCAATTAGAGTTAATTTATCAGTATTGTTTATACTAGCTTGAACTGCTGTTGGATTAGAGTTGGAAGAAATATTATAATTGTTTCCTCCAGAAAGGATGATATTTAGAGTTTGACCAATTGATAAATTGGGGGCAGTTTGACTAAAATTTAAACCAGTGGAGGTGATATTACCAGCAGTAGCTTTAATAATACCACAGGCGCTCATGTCCGTTGAACAAATTGTTAAAGAGGCAGAACCATTATTACCCTTAGCATCTAAAGTAATAATTGCGCCTGCGATACTAGCTGAAATAATGTTGGGATTAGAATTACTCAAAATTGAATAGTTTATACTTTTATTAGCATTTAAAATGGTAACTAACGAATTTTGACCAGAAGCGATAGTCAAATTAGCTTGGCTGAAAGTTAAGACTGTAGCTCCGGAATTTTGGACAGTAATATAAGTACTAGCGCAATTAGAGGTGGTACCTAAGGCACAAATAGTTGCTACTGTTTGACCATAAGAGTTTGCTAAAATTGTAATTTGACTACCGATTATATTAATATTAGCAATTTGTGGATTAGAATTATTCAATAGATATAGCACTTTGCCACTGGCGTTAGAGACTGTTAAATTAGTAGATTGGGCTACTGGCAATACCACACTGGTTTGATTCAAAGCTATAGCTCCACTAGTTGAAACATTATAAGGCCAAGCCAAGGAGTTAGAATCTTGTTTATCAATACTTACATAAATTAGGGCATTAGGACTAATGTTATATTTAGCAGTGCTAATAGTTGTATTGTAAGTACCACTAGAATTGGTTTCGCCTAAATATTGAAGATAAGAATTACCATTAGTTTTATTATAATGTAATAAAACATTAGTATTAGCACTAGCTCCACTAATATTTATTTCCACTTTATCTCCCACGCCAGTAGCGATTAATTTTAAGATTGGCGAACTAGCACTCGCTGAGCTAGTTAGGGCTAAAAAAAAGGTAATTACTAAAGCGCTAACGCTAAAATATAGTAATTTTTTCATAATTTTAAGATTAATCCAATCTAGCTTTATTGAATCTTATTAGCTAAATTTGAGGCTAAGTTTTCGGTATCGGTTTTATTGGGGCCGATAACAACTATATAATGATAGCCTTTAACAAAATTAATTGCGGTACGACCGTCAGCTATAGTCGCCTCTTTCCCTGCCCCGTCGTGAATATTAAAACTATGGCTATCGGAACCGTAGATAAATAGAGCCCCAGTAGGTGGATTATAAGGCAATAGCAAATCATCAATCATAACCGCTTTAGGAATTTTAGAATCTGCTGGACTTAGTTTGTTATTAACTGAAAAATATAGATTTGGTCCAACATAGCGACCGTTAGCCTGGGGTTTAATTTTTTTAACTCCAGTAAAACCGGCATTAGTCAGATCACTGGCACTTACCTTAATAGTATTACCAGCGGCCTGAGACTTAGATGAATTAAATACTATGATAACAATAAAGGCCATTAAACTAAGAGTGGCAATAATTGTGATAGATTTTAATATTTTCTTGGACATAATTTTAAATTTAATTAATTTCTATATAACCTTTATATTTTAGCATAATTTTATAAAAAATTCCAAGAAATAGCTTAAATTGATGTGTTAATATTTTGATTTAATTTATTTAAGTTTAATAGTTCCTTGAATTTTATAAGCTTGTAGAGAATTAGGAGTAGCTACATAATTACCAGTAACTTTATAACGACTTCCAGTCGTTAGTTGGGTAGGATCCAAAAGCTTACCATTTTGTTTAATCAATCCATAAATTTGATTATCACTGTTTTCTATACCAATAACACAGAGCACTCCCCTAGTCTTGTGAGGTAAACATCTTAGCCAACCGTTCATAGTCACTGAATTTCCAGTTGTTGTACTAGAGTTTTCGTTACTAGTGTTAGTGATTGAAGAATTATTAGTATTTATAGCCTTTGATTTAGTTTTTTGTCTGAAGAATAGAAAAACAAGAAATAACAGGATAAGTAATAGAATAACAATTATAAAATTCTTTTTTTTCATAAAGTTAATAAATAATATTTAAACTTTATTATTTATTATTTTAACACGGTTCTATTAAATTATCTACTAAACGTATTTATATATATTAGACTACTCTTGATTTAAAATATGAATGAATTAATTCAAATTTAACTATATTCAATACTATAATTATATAATTTACCAAATTCTAGACAATTATGGTATTTAAAACCTATTTATATACATTCTGGACTCAAATAGATTCCAATATGTATCTGAACTTAGATAGCTTAACCTTTATCTTTGATAGTAATTTTTTCTATTAATCTAATAAATTCTTGTAGTTCATTAATAGTTAAGTTTTCAAAAGCTTGGCTAGCAGAAAACAGGTAGTCGTTCTTAAATTTTTTGAATTTGATTTGAGCAGCTGGACTTAGTTTAATTTTAGTTAAACGACGATCGTCAGTAGTTCTTTCTCGACATACTAATTTATAACTTACTAAAACATCAGTAAATTGAGTAATAGCTCCAGGAGTCACTTGTAAAAAATTAGCTAAATCTTTCACTATTACTCCTCGTTTATGTTTAGCGATAAAAAATAGAATCATAATTTGCTGGTGGGTAAGAGTAAAATCTCCAAAAGGAAAATTTTGGCCACTATGTATTTTCTTAATTGCTTGCATTAATTTAGTAATTAAGGTCTGTAATAATTTTTCTCGTTTACTCTTAAAAGGTCTTCTAATTTTGGATTTAATTTTAGTGATTTCCATATATTTATAATTTTATTCATGTCTTAAAGATTTCATTGGGTCTAACTTAGCCGCGCTACGAGCTGGGAAAACTCCAAAACCAATACCAATCACAGCAGAAACCCCTACTGCCAGAATTATACCATATATCGGAACTGAAAAAGTCCAAGCCAGACCCTTACTGGTAGCAATAATGGCTACTAAATAACCTAGAATAGAGCCAAAGCCAATACCAATAATGCCACCTAGCAGGGTGATTAGGATAGACTCCGCTAAAAATTCTTTCAAAATATCTGAGTTTTTTGCTCCTAAAGCTTTTTTTAGTCCGATTTCCATAGTCCGTTCTGTCACCACTACATACATAATATTCATAATACCCACTCCACCCACAATAAGGGATATAGCAGCGATAGCAATTAGTAAAATAGTAATACCATCAAAAATAGTGTTAAAGGTGCCCATAGCTTGGGCTTGAGTTTGCACTAGAAAGTCATCTTTATTAGGATTACTAATGCGATGGTTTTCTCGCAGTAGTAGTCTAATATTTCGAGCGGTAGCGTCACTTAAATTAACATTTTTAAGTTGGACCACGGCCATTAATAAATAATTTATGCCGAGTATTTTTTTTTGCGCAGTTTTTAAGGGAATATATAACATGTCATTACTATTTCCCCCTAAAACTCCCATTGGATTATAAACCCCAATAACTTTAAAATTTAGATTGCCTAAACGGACTATTTTTCCTACTGGATTTAGATTATTAGGAAATAAATCTTTAGCTAAACTACTGCCTAAAATAGCCACTTGAGCCGTTCCCGCATCCTCAGTGGCGGTAAAGAATCTCCCATATTTTAAGGTATTCTTATCAATTTTAAAACGATTAGCAGAGGTCCCATAAAATAAAACACTTTTACTAACATCTCGATAACTAATAACTTTTTGTCCGACTACTAAACCATAAGCATTTTTTACATTATTAAGTTTTAAAATATCCTTTAAATCTCTATTTTTGAAGGTAGTTATAGCGACTGACGAAATAGCTCGTCCAGTATCAGCACTCATAGCCCCAGCATTACGATTTTTAGTGGTGGGAGGTACTCTGGTCTCTACAAACAAAGTATTAGTTCCATAGACTTGCAATTGAGAATTAATTAAACTTCTAAATCCTGCTCCAGCTGATAATACCAAGATTACCGTAGCAATTCCAATCATAACACCTAGAGTGGTTAAAACCGTTCGGGTAGGATTGGCAAATAGAACTTTAATTGCTTGTTTAAATATTTGATACATAATATTTATTCATAACGCAGAGCCTCAATTGGATCCAACTTTGAGGCCTTAAAAGCCGGATAAAGACCAAAAATAATTCCAGTTAAGACTGATACTCCTACGGCTAAAATTATTGAAAGCGGAGATATTACAAAGGCCCAATCATAGCCTAGGTGTAGCATCAACAGAAAAATGCCATAAGAAATTATTATACCGATGATAATTCCACAAATACCTCCTATAGTAGTTAGAATTCCTGCTTCCCATAAGAATTGTCTAAGAATTGAACCATTAGTTGCCCCTAAGGCTTTACGTAAACCTACCTCCCTAGTTCGTTCCCCGACAGTAGCCATCATAATATTTAATATACCAATACCTCCTACAATCAGAGCGATAGCAGCCATTACTGTTAAGAATAAACGTAAAGCGTTAGTAATGGTAGATAGAAGAGCAATAGCACTGGCTACATTACGAATTGTATAATCAACTTCGGATGCTGTTCTAATATGATGACGCCGATTCAAAATTAGTTTAATATCTTGGATTGTTTGTTGTATATTACGGCTAGAATCAACTTTAACGTTAATCATCCTCAGATAATTAATACCTAATAGTTGTCGTTGTCCAATAAGTAAAGGGAGAATTATTTGATCATCTTGATCTTGAAAAAAAGCTGTTCCTCTAGGTTTAATTACCCCGATAACTCGTAAAGGGATACCTCCAGCTAGTCTACTTGAGGAATTTTTTACTTTAATAATTTGGCCTAAAGCTTTTACTCCACTATGAGCAAATAATTCTTTAGCTACGGTAGAACCCAAAACCACTACATTAGCTGCAGTTTGATTTTGTCGGGCATTAAAGAATTTACCAGACGACATATTAACTGTAACCACTTTAGGGTAGTAAGAGTCGGTAGCAGTAAAATTAGTGTCAATACTTTTATTTCTCCAAGTGACTGTAGCCCGACCTAGAACATTAGCATTTACTGCTAGGGCATGAGGGACCTCACCATTATTTCGCAAAGCTTTAGCATCACTGTTTATCAGGGTAGTCACTACAATACCAAACATTTGAGCTGGAGGACCTTTTTCATTACTTTTTCCAGGTTGTACGCTTAACAGATTAGAGCCCAATTTAGTAACTTGACCTAAGACCATAGCTTGTGCCCCTGCCCCTAAAGCAATAATAACAATAACTCCAGCTACTCCGATCATAACTCCTAAAATAGTTAAAAACGATCGACCTCGTTTAGCTAATAAAACTTTAAATACTAATTTAATCGTAATAAATAAATCCATATTTACTTAATTATTCACCATCAGCCTGGGCTAAAGTTCGGTTTTTAACTATTTCATTACCAATAATTTTTCCATCTTTAATTCTAATAATTCGTTCAGCATGGTTAGCGATCTCCGCTTGATGAGTCACTAAAATAATGGTATGCCCTTGACTATTTAATTTTTGTAAAAGATACATAATAACATTACCAGCTTTGGAATCTAAGTTACCTGTAGGTTCGTCGGCAATAATAATAGCGGGATTACAAACTAGAGCTCTGGCAATAGCTACACGCTGTCTTTCTCCTCCAGAGATTTGGTTAGTATAATAATTTAAACGATTCTCTAAACCTACCGATACTAAAGCCTTTTTTGCTAAAGCGTAATAGTTTTTTTTATGACTATACAGTAGAGGTAGTTTAACATTATCTAGAACTGTAGTTCGGGGTAATAGATTAAAAGATTGAAACACAAAGCCAATCTCTTGATTTCTTAGTTCTGCTAAATAATTATCATCAAAATTTTTGACGTCTTGACCTTTAAATTTATAAGAGCCGGAACTAGGACGATCTAGAAATCCAATAATATGCATTAAAGTTGATTTGCCACTTCCCGAAGGACCCATAATGGTAACAAACTCTTGTTCTTTAATCTCAAAACTAAGTTCATTGAGGACAGGGGTAACGATTCCGTCGCTACCATAATTTTTAGTTAGTTTAGATACTTGTATTAGACTCATATAATAATAAATAGATAAGTAAAACCAATTTAATAATTTAGGATTTGATATAAGTAACAATTTCTTGTCCCATTTTTAGACCCGAAGTAATTTGTACTAAACCACCATCAGCCTGTAATCCCGTCTGAATAGGAACTTGATGATAGATCTTGTCTTGTAGATTATTAATTAGACGAACATAGGGTTTATTTTCTTGGTAAATAATTGCACTTTCTGGAATAGCTAGAACTTGACTCTTACTATTTACTAGAATGGTCATATTAGCGGTCATACCAGGTTTAATTTCTGGAATATTGGGTATTGTAGCTTTTACCAAATAATCAACTACTCCAGAGATGAGGGTGGAGGCAGGATTAATATCAAATATTTTTCCTTTAAAATGGCGATTTGGGCCTAAAGCATCAAAAGTATAATCAACGATTTGACCAACTTTTAAATCAGCAATATTAGCTTCACTTATATAAGCTTCAGTATGTAGAGATTTCATATTTTGTAGGACTATTACTTCTTGTAAAGCATTAATTTGCTGACCTATCTTGGTATCAACGGCGGTTATAGTTCCATCAACAGGAGCTTTAAGAATAGTGTTATTGAATCTGATTTGTGCAGAGTCTAAGTTTCCTTGGGCCGAGAGTATTTGAGCTTGAGCCATTGCTAGATCGCTAGTTTGTGCTTTAGCAGTCAATCGAGCTAAACCAGCTTGAGCTTGCTGTAGAGAGGCCTTAGCACTTCTTATTCGATCTTGTGCTAAGTTAATTTGCTGGTTAGCAGCTAGTTGAGTATTAGTAAGAGTATTCTTAGCATTAGTTAAAGAATCAGTTAGAGCTTGACGAGCAGAATGAATAAGTAAAATACCAGCATTTTCTAAACTTATTCCTTTGCTTATTGCTACCTTATAGGTATCCAATTGAGCTTGTGTTAATTTAGTACTTACAATTGAACCTTGTAAGGCGGTATAGGCATAATTAAGAGTAATGACATTTTGTTTTAAAACTGTTATCGCATTAGTAATAGCCTGATTTAGATTAGTATCATCTTCATAATTCTGAGCAAGGGCTAAACTGGTATCAGCTTGATCTAGTAAACCTTTAATTTTAGGCTTAGTAATTTTAAATTCATTTAAACTAGATATATTGGAAACGCCAAAAGTATCCTTTAAATTATTATCAGCTAATATTCGGGTTTCTTGATCCAAGTCGGTTTTCACTGTAGTTAGTTGTTGAGCTATAGTTATTATGATAGCAGTTCTTTTATTATTCGCTTGAGGGCTAGGTGATTGTAAATCATTTAAAGTGTGTTCAGCTTGTTTTATCGCTGTAGCTGTGGATTTTTTAGTAATAGCTAATTGTGACAAACTATTATCATAGGCAACCTGAGCGGTATTGACTGCCTGCTTAGAAACATTAATTTGTTCCACGGTAGCTCCATCTGCGATTTTATTATAATTAGCTTGAGCTTGAGCTAAAGAACCTTGAGCACTAATTAGAGTTGCTCGTACACTATTTTGATTTAGAGTGCCTAGAATATCTCCAGATTTAACTTTATCCCCCACTTTTACCATAAGGCTTTTCACTACACCACTACTCTGAAAGCTTAGATTCAGATTTGTTTTACTCACTACTTGCCCAGTACTGAGTACTGTAGATTCTATATTTTGGCGTTTTACTATAATAGTTTGGATATTAGTATTAATATTTTTAGGACGAGTAAAAAAATATCCTGCTCCGCCTAGTATTAATATTATAATAATAGTCCAAACAATTTTTTGTTTAGTAAAAAATTTTGTCTTATTCATAAAAGAAAAATGATTAAATATAATTACCTATTAGTTTAGTTGCTAAACTAATTATTGTCAAGAGTCAATTAAAATAAAATAAGCTTAGAAGCTTATTTTATTTAATGTTAATATCAATTTAATTAATTTTAAACAATCTTGGTGACAAAATTGTATTTTAGACTATTTAGAATATTTCTTTTCTCGACGATCCATGAATTTATAGGCCCAAACCTTCAAGAAGTCAGTAATGACGAAAGCGATTAAAGCATAAATCCATACAAAGCCAGCAAGTTCCCAACCAATCGGTGATACCCACCAACCATATACTACTAACAGGGTAGCTAGAGCTTTGGTTATTACCGCTGACCAGAATAAAGCGGCACTAGGTTTTATAGACCAGAAATGTCCTCTAGTACGAGTAACGAAGATAGTCAGATGACCAGCCACTGCTAGTTTTAAAAATATAAAAGATTGCATTATTTCTCTAGGTAAATGTAACGTTTCCTGAGCAATATAAAATATACCAAAAGAAGAAATAACTCCCAATATTCCTAAAAAAGTAGACATATTTAACACGCTTTTCATGTTCCATTTTTCTGATCCCTTAGAAAAATGGACATTATCATAGGCAATGGCCATGATTGGGGCATCGTTGAATAAGGCTAATAATACGATCATGATAGCCGTTACTGGATAAAAATTGAATACTATAATAGATAAGGTAATAAAAAACAATACTCGGATGGTCTCTGCTATACGATAAATAGCATAGCTATTCATGCGTTGGAATATTTTTCTGCTCTCCTTAATAGCATTAATAATTATGGAGAGTCCCGGTAAGGTGAGCACAATGGCTGCTGCTGATTTTGCCGCATCAGTGGCACCAGCCACCGCAATTCCAATATTAGCCTTTTTTAAAGCTGGAGCATCGTTTACTCCATCTCCAGTCATTCCTACAATATGCCCTCTAGCTTGAAGCAACTCCACAATACGATATTTATGTTCGGGATAGACCTGAGCAAAACCACCCGCTTGTTCAATTATATGTTCTGCTTCTTTATCAGACTTATTCAAAAAAGAAGTGGCTGGTATAATATTAGTACTTAGATTTACTTGTTGAGCTATCTCTTTGGCAATGGCAATATGATCTCCAGTAACCATCTTGACTTCTATACCCATGGATTGAGCAGTTTTTATAGTTTGACCCGAATCTTCTCTAGGAGGATCAAAAAACGGTATAATTCCTGCAAATTGCCAATTCCCTGCTTGGTCGGTTTTAGCTACACCTAAGGATCGATAGCCCTTAGTCGCTAACGCATTTACCTCTGCCTCTACCTTAGCGCCAATTTCCTTTTTATTAACTGCTAGTGATAAAATGATTTGCGGAGCACCTTTAGTTACTTTAAAATTAGCCTTATTGGGACCGGTAATAGTGGATTCGGTTCGTTTAGATACTGGATCAAAAGGTTTAAAATTACTTATTTTATAGTTATGAATGGTACTAAATATTTTTAAAGTTTTGGTTTTATCTATAATAGCATCATCAATCGGATCTTGGTCTTCTCCGCGAGAAGCTAAAGTAGCTAAAAATAACACTTCATCTTCACTAAATTTATCTAATGATTTTATTGGAGCCAAGGTCAATTCATTTTTAGTAATAGTCCCAGTTTTATCTGAGCATAATATATCCATACCCGCCATTTCTTCAATAGAAGCCAGTTTACTAACGATAGCTTTCTTTTTAGCTAAGGCAATTGCTCCCACTGCCATAGTGACCGTTAATACGGCTGGTAGAGCCACTGGAATAGCAGCAATAGTCAAAACTAGAGCAAATTGAAGAGTCTGTAACACTCCTTCATGACGGAATAGAGCTACTACAAATATAATTGCTACTAGTACAACAGCCAAAATAATTAAATAATTACCTATTTTAATAATAGCTTTTTGAAAATGACTTTGGGTTTTAGCTTCGGCTACTAATTTAGCGGTTTGACCAAAAAAGGTATCCATAGCTGTAGCTACAACTAAAGCATTCATTTCTCCCTGACGAATAATAGAACCAGCAAAACAAACATCAGAAGTTTGTTTATTAACTGGTAGTGATTCTCCAGTGAGAGTAGATTCATCTACTGATAAATAAGAACCGCTTATTAACTTAACATCAGCAGGAACTATATCTCCTAGACGTATACGTACTACATCTCCAGGTACTAGTTCTCTAGCAGATAATTCCGACCATTTACCATCACGTAACACTTTAGTTTTTAGAGCTAATTTTTGTTTCAATAATTCAATAGCATTATCTGCTTTATGTTCTTGCCAAAATCCAATTATTGCATTTAATAATAATAAAGCTGAAATAACCCAAAAATCCTCCCAGTGATGGATAATCGCCGACAAAATAGAAGCGATTTCAATCATCCAAGGAATGGGCCCCCAAAAATAACTAAAGAATTTTAACAAGGGACTAATTCTATGTTCCGAAATTTCATTATAACCGTGTTTTTCTAAACGTAATTTTACCTCTGTAGAGGAAAGCCCTTGCTCATTAGATGAGAATTTTTTAAATAAATCTTTAATTGAGGCTTTTTTTATATAATCTATACTGGATATTGTTTTCTTCATAATTTTATTATTAGCCTGCAGTTTGATATCTTAATAAAACAGTCAGCTTAATATTATATTAGGATATTGATAGTCAAACTATTAGTATTTGGCTAGCAGATTTAATTATTATAATATAATAGCACATTTTTTAATTTATTTTAATATTCAAAGATTAATTTACCATATATATTTAAAATCTGATAATACTGGCTATCGTCAAAATAATACCAGCCCCAAATAGACAGCCAGCTATTTTACCTACTGCAGATTTAAGCATAGTGCGTTCCTCATGAATTAACATTGATCTTAGTTTTTCCGCCATTTTTCCTTCAAATATACCAGCAATACCATCAGTTATGGCATTACCAACTACTCCGCCGATGATGGCTCCACTCACTCCAGCATAATATCCACCAAATATTGCTAAAATTGCTAAAATACTATTATCTATTAAACCAAAAGTGATATCCGGTAAAGCAGATTTTATTTTTATTTTAAAAGGAATAAGCGAGGCCAAAGAAAGTATAGCTAAAATAATTAGTATTGGACCAATCCATTTAGAATTATTAATGAAAAAAATACTAACCGAGATTATAAGCAAACTTAAAGTAAATATATTAAGTACTGCTAGTATAAGTTTGTGGTGAGTAAATTTCATATTATTTTAAGTTTAAGAATTGAGTTTTGTAAAATAATTAGCCTTCCTATGAAAGGAATATTTAATTATTTCTATTATGAGAATATTGATTAAGGCTATAATAGATATAAAGATCCAAGCAGTCAATCCTAAGGGCACAGTACCAATAAATTTTTGTAATGGTCCCCAGTATATAGCTAAGATTAATAATAGCAAACTAGTGAAGAAAGCTCCAAGTAAATAGGGATTCTGTAGATGCCGAATTTTATAAATTGGTACACTCAAACTGCGTAAACTAAAAATTCCTGAAATTGATTTAAAGCCTAATAGAGCAAAAAAGAAAGTACGTAAATAGTTGATATCCCAACCCCAAATCAATTGATGTTTATAAAGATAGATAAATAATATTAAAATTCCTAAATCTCGAGTTAAGCCTAGTCCCAGAATAATAGTTTTCATTTCTTTATTCACTATAGCCTCACTCCTTTTGAGTGGAGCTAAGTCCATAACATTTTTATCACTACGTTCAAAAGCTAAAGAAAAATTAGGGAGTCCGTCATTTATAATATTAACCCATAGAATTTGAGCGGGTAAAATAGCTAAGGGCAAACCAAAAAATATTGATCCAATAATTAAAAACATTTCTGAAAAAGAATCAGATATCAGATAGCTTATAGATTTACGAATATTACTAAAAATAATTCTTCCCTCTCGTATAGCGGCTACAATTACTTTAAAATTATTATCTAATAAAATAATATCTGCTGTTTCTTTAGCTACATCTGTACCCGAGCCTAAACATACTCCAATGTCGGCAGTTTTTAGAGCTAGTGAATCGTTCAAACCGTCACCAGTCATAGCCACTACTTCGCCGTTGGCCCGTAAGGCACGAACTATTCTTAGCTTATGTTCTGGGCTAACTCGGGCATAAATATTATGAGTTTTAACTATTATCCTTAAATTTTGCTCATTAACATTATCTAACTCCTGACCACTCACCACTTCTTTAAGTTGATCACTAAATCCCACTTCTTGGGCTATAGCAAAAGCAGTCAAGGGATGATCACCAGTAATAATCATAGGACGGATACCAGCTCGTCGGCATAAAGCTATAGTTTCTCTAGCTTCGGGGCGCAGTGGATCCTTAAAACTAATTAGGCCCATGAAAATCAAGTTATTATCAATTTTATTCCAGTCTTTAGACTCTTGTTGAAGCTCCCAAGGCAATTTATTTATTTTTCTAGTTGCTAGAGCAATTAGACGCAAACCCTGACTACTCAATTCTTCAACTTGCTGTAATAATTTTACTTTTTCTTTATCAGTTAAATTTTGTAATCCATCGGAATTTAAAAATTTACTAGATTTAGCAATTATTTTTTCTGGAGCACCTTTTTCATATAGAACATAATTATTGTCCAGTGAATGCAGAGTAATCATATATTTACGTTCACTACTAAAGGGTAGTTCCGCTATTTTTTTTTGTTCATTAAATAATTGTTTTTGATCTATTCCTAATTCTTGACCGACTCTGAGTAAGGCGACTTCTATTGAGGAACCACTACTCTTTAGGGAGTGTCCGTCACTTGTTGCTTCTATAATAGCGTTATTACATAACAGACCCGCCGTTAAAGCCCTAATAAAATTAGTCATTTCTGATTTATTTTTTCGGTGCAATATAGTACTAAAACTGAGTTTCTTAGTAGCAATAATAATATGAGCAACTTGCATTATTCCTTCAGTTAAAGTTCCAGTCTTATCAGTACAAATAGTAGTAATAGAACCTAGAGTTTCTACCGCTAATAATTTTCTAGTTAAAGCCTTTTTCCGTAAAATTTGTTTCATTCCTAAAGTTAAAATGACGGTAACCGCTACTACCAAGCCTTCTGGGACAGCAGCCACCGCTACGGCGACTGCAGTTAAAAATATATCGAAAAAATCTCGCCCTTGAATCAATCCTAAGATGATAATAAGTAGGCTGATTACCACTGCAATCAAACTAATAAATCTAGATAGTTGGACTAGACGTTTTTGTAGCGGAGTTTTAGTTTCTGGAATTTCGTGTATTAATTTAGAAATCTTTCCTAGTTCAGTTTCTTGCCCTTTAGCTACAACTAGTACTTCCCCACTACCGCCCATTACCACTGTACCAGAATAAACCATATTTTTTCGTTCTGCTAAAACAGTGTTTGGTGGTAAATCTAAATTATTTTTGTATATAGGATTAGCCTCTCCAGTCAGACTAGCTTCATTTATTTGCAAATCTACACTGCTAATCACTCTAGCGTCCACAGTAATTTGTTCACCAGCTCGCAAAATTATAATATCCCCTATTACTATTTCCGAGCTATTAATTTTTTGATTTATTCCTTCACGACGAACAATAGTTTTATATTCTACTAATTTTTTAAGTTGTTTCAGGGCATTATTAGCTTTATTTTCTTGAAAAAATCCAATTATAACATTAATGAGTATTGCCCCAAACACAATTTCTGCGTCTAGATATTGGCTAATAATAAGAGAGATTATCCCCGCAACAAGCAGTAATAGAATTAAAGGATTTTTGAATTGACTGATAAAAATAAAAAGCCGGCCCAAAGATTTGGTGGCCGGTAGTTTATTGGCACCGTATTTTTTTAAGCGATGTCTAGCCTCAGTTTTACTTAAACCCTGAGAGGAGCTTTTTAGCTTAGAAAAGCTGGTCTTAAGAGATAAACTATGGAATAAAGTCATAAATGAGTTAGATAATAAGCATAATATTAAATATTTATAATTCTATCGTTCTATTTTTCTAGTTATATTAGCCATTATTTTTAGGTAGATAAAATAAATTAGACTAATAAGTATAATTAGCCCTAGTATAATATAGGGTCCTTGGGCTATCATTTTATTTAATCGTTGATAAGATTCACCGAAGTAATAACCCAGAAATACTAAAAAAAAGGATTTAGGTACAGATAATTTAAGAGCAGCCCAAAAAAATTTTTTAAATTTGAGACGAGTTACCCCAATAGTTACTAATCCTATAGGACCGATTATGGGTGAGAATTTTACCAGCATCAAAGCATAATTGGTATGAATGTGTAAAAGTCTTCTCATTTTATCAACTCGTTCTTTACTCAAGCCAAAATATCTAAAAAATGACGATCCAACTAAATTATGACCTCTATAACCAATCCAATAATAAACTATATCAGCACCAATATCAGCCAATATTGCTAAAGCTAACACTATAAAGATATTAAAATAACCTAAAGAGGCCACTACTCCACCGCCGATAGTGGTAAGAGGACCTTCAATGACTGCTGCTACGAAAAAAATTAAATAGCCGTGAGCAATTATCCAAGGAACTAAAGTAATTAAATTATGAGGACTCATGTAGTTTGATAGGCAGGCAGGCCTAATAATTTATCAACGGTTAAGAATTCATAACCTTGTTTTTTTAATTGAGGGATAAGAATATCAATAGCTTCTACTGATCCTTTCCGCACACCGCCTCTAGTATCAGCACCATCATGAAAAATTATTATTCTACCTGGCGCTACAACTTTAGCAGCATTCCGAGCGATGAGCTCAGCTGGAGCTTTCCAAATTTCCCAGTTGGAAGAAAAAAATCCTGATACTGGAGTAAGCCCATTATTTTTAAGATTTTTTAACAACCAAGGTTGTTTAAATAACCAAGGAGAACGATATAAAGCGGGACGACGACCAATAACTTTTTTAATTATATTTTGAGCTTTAGTAATTTCTAATTCAAAACAAAGGCTTTTAAAATTATTAATGAATTTATGACTATAGGAATGATTACCAATAATATGACCTTCAGCTATAATTTTTCTAGTTAATTCTGGAAATTTTTCTATATTCTTTGCTGGTAGGAAAAAACTAGCTTTTACTCCATGTCTTTTTAAAATTGTCAGTAATTCTTCAGTATAGGGAGGATTCGGTCCGTCATCAAAGGTAAGGGCAATTATTTTTCTATTAGTTTTAATAGAAGCTGGGAAATAACCAAAAATTTGAGTTTTTGACCAAATAAAAAAATAATAAATAAATCCAATTATTATCAGTAGAATTATGGGTATATAAATATAAGTTACTAAGAAATAATAGGTAATAAGCAAGCTTAGCAATAAGACTAACGGTAAATAAATATATAACATAAGCAATATAACATCTATTTCAAATTAAGCTTCTTCTTGATGTTCGTCTTTTTCTCTAATTTTAGGAAAGGCTGCCACTATACTTCGTCCAGTTATTCGTCTAAAAGTATAATCAAAAATATAATAAAATATTAGAATAACAAAAATATTATATAGTAAGCCCTTTTTTAGACGTCGGGCAGAAGTTAAAACCATATTGCGCCATAAAAAAATAATTTTACCTTCTTTTTTTAGAGCTCTGAGTAGAGCTACTTCGTCTCCACCTTGGTCTAAGGTAATATCATAGCCATGCCAAGCTTTTTTCAAAAAAGCGGTATTACTCCCAGGAATATAGACTAATTTTTTACTTATTCTATGTATTAAATTAGTAATTCCAAATAATAAACTAGTAAAAGGTTTACCCCACCAAGGACCATCAAAAAATTTAAAAGATCCAATAACCGCTACTGCTTCGGGATTATTAGTAAAAGCGGTCATAATATTATTTAACCAATCCACAGGAAAGGTGGTATCGGCGTCGGTTTGAACAATTATTTCTCCCTGAGCTGCTCTGGTCCCCGCCTCTCTAGCATAAATTACTCCCACCTTAGACTCAAAAATTAGCTTAACACCTTCTTGTTGGGCTAGATAAGCGGTACGATCAGAGCTATTATTATCAACTATAATAATTTCTTTGGACCCAGAATAGTTTTGAGCTTGTATAGAGCGAATACAAGCCTTAATATTTTTTTCCTCATTATAGGCTGGAATCACAATAGATACGAGTTTTCTATTCATAAAAAATTATTTAGATTCTATATTTTAATTTTATTCTTAAATTTATTATATATTTATTTAAATTTATTAGCAAGATTTATAAAGTATAAGTTATAAAACAAATATCCTTTAATTATAATTAATGAAATCTAAAAGCTAAATACACTTAATACCTATACAGGATAATTTAGATTTGCTACACTTTAAATTATTATAAAACCCTTGCTAAATAGTAGTTTTACTCGTTATATGAATTTATTTATTATCATTGGAGCTAAATATCTCATTTTTCTAATTATATTACTAGGGGCTATTTTCTTTTTTGAGCAGAATAAACAGACTAGAAAAAATTTGGCTATTTTCGGTATTATTAGCCTGCCTATTATCTACGGAATAGCTAAATTATCTGCTTTATTCTACTTTGACCCTAGACCTTTTATTGTAGGACATTTTATTCCTTTAATTACTCATTCTGCAGATAATGGCTTCCCTTCTGATCACGTTTTATTATCCAGTGCTATAGCAATGGTAATTTTTTATTATAATCGTAAAGTTGGTTTGGGGCTACTTATTCTAGCTATCCTAGTTGGGATTTGTCGGGTATTGGCTGGAATTCATCATCCTATTGATATTCTAGGAAGTATAGTTATATCAATTATAGTTAGTTCAATAATTTATTACTTTTTACCTACTCTACGTAATAAACTTTCTACTAAAAAATAGTTAAAAATATTTAGTTTTAGAATTAGCTTTGAGGATTTTTAGGCTTATTAGAATTAATTTCCTTAACTCCTTGTAAAGCTTCTCGAACCGTAGATAAGAATTGAGAAGGGAAAATAATAGTAGAATTCTTTTCTACTGAAATCTCCGTCATAGTTTGAAGGGTGCGTAATTGTAAGGCAACTGGATGCTCAGTAATTATATCAGCAGCCTGCCCTAATTTAACTGCTGCTTGAAATTCGCCTTCAGCGGCGACAATTTTAGCTCGACGTTCACGCTCAGCTTCTGCTTCCTTAGCCATAGCTCGTTGCATATTATCGGGTAGAATTATATCTTTAATTTCCACTGCCGTTACTAAAGCCCCCCAAGGGTGAGTATGAGTATCAATTACATTTTTTATTTTCTCGTTAATTTCTGGAGTTTGAGACAATAATTGATCTAATTGAAATTGTCCCACCACATTACGGACGGTGGTTTGACTAATTTGATTAACTGCTTGGTAGATATTATCAATAGCAATAATTGCTTTAGAAGCATCTACAATATGATAATAGGCTACTGCACTAATATCAATAGAAACATTGTCTTTAGTGATAATTTTTTGTGAGGGGATATTCATAGTCACTGTGCGTAAATTAACCCGATTCATATTTTCTAAAATAGGGATAATAAAAATTAAGCCTGGACCTCGCATGCCGGTATATTTACCTAACAGGAAAATAACTCCTCGTTCATATTGCTTTACCACTCTAAGACCAGAAGCTAGTATAAGCAATATAGCAATTACAATAATAGAAATGGTCATAAATTTATTAGATTATATTAATTATATTATAAATTATAGTAATAGGAATAAAAATCAATCTAGGTTTAAACTATAGTTTATCATTCTTACTTATTTTTAATTCCTACCGAAAAGGGGTAAGCTATTCTAATTTTTCCTTCTTCGCAGTCGCTTAATCCCACATATAAATCAACTTCATTATTGGATTTGATATCAATACCTCCGGGAAAAATGATATGCTTTAGATAATTGGTACTCCTATCATCCCCATATTCTATTACTTTTGATTTTCCTGGGGAAAAATTATCTCTAGTAGTTATAATTTTTACTTGCTTAAATTGTTTATCTCCAGGATTAAATTCCCAACTTATAGCATAATACTCCTTTTCTCCTGCTGGATTAATTCTAGCAATATGGCCTATAACTCCTATTTGATCATTTTCTAGTAAATATAATTCGTTGGCTCCTCCCCATTCCGATTCAATAAATAAACCATTGATAATTTCTGCTTTATTAATATTTTCTGCCTTTAAATCTGATAGAGAGTTAATTTCAGTATAGCCAATCATGCCTCCTATTTTATCTTTAGGGCGACTAAAAATATCTCCTGGACGAGTAAATACTCCAATTCTTCCATTGGCTAATTTAACTATTCTAAGGTCCTTCATAAGTTCTGGACCTTGAGTAAACTCCTGTAATTCAGTGATTTTCCCTTGGTAGAAAGCGGTACGATAACTAAGATTATCTGGATATTGTTCGCTGGGTTTAGGATATACCTCTACTCCTCCAACCACGAATTTATCACCTAGTTTAATAATAAAAGGGTCCTGCAGTCTTAAAGTAGGGATATCTGTTGCTGGTGACCAACTTCCTCCTGTATTGGTAAAAAAGACGCTTTGATAGTCAGTGTCTTTATCTGGAGATTCCACTCTGCCAATAAGATAACGCTCTCCTTCATATTCAAAAGGAGCAGTGGTATTGTACACATCCTTATTACCTACCCCAGTAAATTTTAATTTTTCTCCAGAAACTTGTTCAGTGCGTTTAAAATCTTCTAATAATTCAGCTATACTTTTGGGCTTCCCCGTTTCCATTATATTTTCTCTCCCAATCTTATTGATTATTCCAGACATAAAACTAATTAGTTATAATTATTAACAATGTTGTCATCATAGTTTAATTTTTAATAAAAAGAAAGGATTAATTATATTCAAAATTCAGATTAACGAACAGATCTATATCCGCCTGGAACTCCATGTTTAGATAAAACTATTTGCCAGAGTTGATTTTTTCTAGCCCGAAAGGAAGCGGCAGCGGAAAGAATATAATATTTCCATAAACGATGGAATCTTTCTCCATACTTTTTTTGAAGTTCTGGCCAATGCTGTTCAAAATTAGCATACCAAGCCATTAGAGTCCTATCGTAATCAGCACTAAAATTTTGCCAGTCTTCCATTACAAATAAACCCTCAAAAGCCTGTCCTAATTGTTTAATAGACGGAAGCATAGAATTAGGAAAAATATATTTTTCAATCCAAGGATCGGTAATTTTAACTGATTTATTACTACCAATAGTGTGTAAAAGAAATAAGCCTTTATCATTTAAGTGTTGAGCAGCAATTTTCATGTAGTTACGGTAATTCTTAAAACCTACATGCTCAATCATGCCCAGAGAAACTAAATGATCAAATTTTCCTTGTATATCTCGATAATCTTGCAGAATAAAATTTATATCTAAATTTATACATAATTTCTTACCTAATTCTACTTGTTGTCTAGAAACGGTTATCACGGTGACTTTAGCTCCATATTTCTCAGCAGCAAATTTAGCAAAGCTACCCCAACCACCCCCAATATCCAATACTGTCTGACCAGCTTGAAGATTTAATTTTCTACACACTAAATCTAATTTAGCTTCTTGAGCTTCGGCTAAGGTATGGGCTTGACGAAAATAGCCACAAGTATAAGTTAAACGAGGGTCAAGCATAGATTGATATAAATCGTTGCCAATATCGTAATGTTTTTGTCCTATAATGAAAGCCCTCCTTTTATTTTGTCTATTAAATATTATATTCAGTAATAGAAAAATTTTTAAGGACCAATTATTTCTTATTTTCTGATCTAAATCAGCACTTAAAACCTTAAAAAAAAATTCGTCAAGTTTTGGAGCGTCCCACCAAGCATCCATATAAGCTTCGCCTAGCCCTAATGAACCCTCCTTCATAATACGATGATAGAGTCGCTCATCATGTATTTGGATATCTCCAGGCTCAGGACCATTAATTTTTATGTCGGCCAAAGCTAATATATTTTGGATGAAAGAGAAGGTTTTGCTACTCATAATCTTTTAAGATAATTTTTAAATATATCTATAGTATACAATTTATCGGTTTTTAAAGCTATAATTAAGTTTACAGGCAATAGAGGGCCTAAGCCTTTATCATGGTGAGTAACATTTTGAATCTTTTATTAGCTTGTAGGGCATGAGGTTTATTGGCAGGAAGAATAATTAATTGTCCCTCAGAAACTGAATATGGAGTGCCCGCGATGGTTATAAGTGCTTCACCTTCAATAATATTTGCCAAAGCATTAAAAGGAGCAGTATGTTCACTCAGACCCTGTTGTTGATCAAAAGCAAACAAGGTAACTGTTCCAGCGGCATTTTTTAATATTTCTTTACTAACCACCGAAGCGTCTTGGTAATTAATAGAATCTTTTAGAGTGATAATATCTTGTTTCATATGTGATAATAATTATTTATAATTTATTAAAACTATTGATGTAAAATCAATTTAGTTTAATTTTATTGAGTTATTTAGAGATTTCTTAGCTTTATCTTTATATTAAAGTTGATTTGCGGAATCCTGAAGCCATTGAGGAAAGGACTGCATATTAAGAGGAGAGACCGCTCCAACTTTAAGACCATTACTTGCTCCTAAAATTTCAACTACTTTCCAGTATCCATTACCTTTTTTAGATTTAGCTTGTTCCAGACGTATAACCCCTTTCTTATTTCCCACTACTTGTAATTTTCCTTTAATCTTTTTAAGAACGGGAACTTTTACAACAAATCCGCCTCGTTCTATAATCTCATCTGCCGCTTTTTTAAATTCTGCAGCTTTTGCTAGAGCTTCTTTTCGTTCTTTTCGACGAGCCTCAGTGATTCCTTTACTATCATTTTCTTTTCTAGTAGCAAAGGCGGCCCAAAATGTTCCTAGATGTTTCTCATTAGTTTTTTTATCAGTAATCCACTTTTTTCCTACTAATTTACGAATAATTTCATTTTCACTAACGATTTGTTTACGATCTTCAAGTAGACGTTTAGCTCGTTCATCCCCATCATCAGCTGCAGCTTTAAGGGCCTGTATAGTATCATGATAAGAAATTGTATTCATAGCTTCAACGTAGGGAATAGAAGTAGAATATATTGTCCAAGGAACCAGCTCTTTAGCATCCTTTACCTGTCCTTCTCCCTCACCCTCAATAATTGATTTTATAATACGACTACGTACTTTATCAAAGGTACTTTGTTGTTTACTCCCCTGTTCATTAAGAGCTTGAAGTAGTTCGGATTCAATATCTTCATCACCAGTAATTTCGCTTAAACGTTTAAATGAGTTAGCATGTCGGGTACTTAAGGATCTAATAAAACGAGTAGCTTCTGATAATAATTTCTGACGTTCTTGTTCAATCTTATCTTCAGATTCTTTCATCATTTTTTTTGCTATTATGCGAAGTCTATCAATCACTCTAGGATTATCTTCAATTTCAATAATAATTTTTTTGAATTTTTCGGCGCTTTCTTTATAATGTTCAAGTATTTTATTTTTAATCTCTTCTTGACGCTGAGAAATTTCTTGTCGTTTTTGTTCAATTTGACTATCCAAATTTTCCCGAAAAGAATTTCTAAGCTTACCCAGCTCTTCTAATTTCTCTACAGTTTCACTAGTGGGATAACTTAAAGCTTCTAATTTAGCAATAACATCGTCAACCTTTTCAAGTCGCTCTGCATATTCAGAGTCAATCATCCCTTCTTCTACTAACTGTTTATAGTCAGATGAAGTTAAATTTTTTAGGGGATTATATTGCTCTATGGTTCGTAAACGTTGTTCTCTGATTAATTCACATTCATGGAACTTATCAAGAGATTCTTGACGTTTCTCAATTATTTCATCAATTTCTCCCTCAGAAAGAGAAGCTACGGTAGCAAGTTGGTTTGATTCCTCTAATATTTCATCCAAATCTTTAATATTTGGTAAAACGGGCTTCTGAGGGGTTGATTCAATTTCTGTAGTTTTAGATATTTTTGTTTCAACCTCTTCTGGTTTTATTTCAGAAGGAAGACGTTCTCCTAATCTTTTTGGCATAAAATTGTTAGTCATTTATCTTAGTAGTATTACTATAAAGAATAAATGATTATAAATTTAATTTAATAAATATTGTTTTTATAACTATACAATAATTATTAATATAGCAAAGTGATAAGATAGATATTGTGCTATAATATAATTATCTGCTAATTTTATTTAATAAACCCTACGTTCACTAGAATTACTAATTTTTTAAAAATATGGACGATAAAGAAATTCTACAAATGGTGGAGTCTGGAGAATTGACACTTGATCAAATATCAGACTTTAAAGATCTAGATGATGAAATTCAAGAGTCAGTTGAATCTGGAGAATTGACAGTTGAAGATGCTCTTAGTATTCCTTGTTAGATGATTATAGTGACTAATTTAATCTTTAACTCCATTTATTAAAATCTAGCACTTAACAACAATATTATAACATAATATTATATTTTTAGCAATAGTTGACTGACTGAGTTCAATTTATTGCCAAAACTAATATTTACATATATTAACTGTATCTTTCTTAATCATTCTGATAATTTCTGGAAATTTGCTTATTTTAAAGTGTCCATTTTTACTTTTATAAATTTTAATATTTGCATTTTTTAGTTTCTTTCTATATTTATTAGCATGATCAATAGGTATTATTTGATCGTCCTTAGAAAATAATAAATACAAATTTGTAGAGCTATTGTCAAGTTTTAATAAATCTTTTTTTAGCTTAAAATCTCCCACTAGATTCTCTTCTATCAGAGTATCGTCAAACGGCGGGCAAATTAAATAAGTAGAAAGTATTTTTTTCGGAAATTTGTTTTCTGATAAATACTTGGCTAAGAATACTCCACCCAGAGATAATCCAATTAAAATTATATTATTTTTTAATTTAGGGAAATAACTTTCAAAGCATAATTTCCAATCTGCATACTTAGCATTTTCCCGAAGTGGCATACAAGGTCTGATAATATGAAAGTCTTCACCTAAATGTTGGTCTAAATAATCATCGGTCCATTTTGTTCTCTTATCAATAGAGATTTCTCTATGTTTCAAAAAATACAGATAATCTGACCTATTTTTGAAAGTCATTCCACCGGGGATAATGAATATTTGAATTTTATTCTTTTTCATTAGATATATAAATTTTCTACATTTTTTTTATTTTTTATCAAAGAATAATGGTTTCTTGGCGATCAGGACCAATAGAAATTAAGCGAGGCTTAATTCCAGTTTGAGAGACGATATAATCCAAAATATTCTTTAATTCGCTAGGAAGACTAGCAAAGTTTGTACACTTATCAAGGCTTTTTCTCCAGCCGGGGAATTCTGTATAAACTGGAAAACAATATTTCAAAACTTCAGCGTCCGCAATAGCGGAATGTAAATAACTACCAGATTTTATTAATCGGCCAGCATAATAGAAATCTGGTCCTTGATAATGATAGGCCTTAGCTATTTTAATAGTTTTTAGATTATTGAGAACATCTAACTTAGTCAAAATAATATCTGGACTGTTAAAAGACATGACATATCTTAATAAGGGTAAATCTAAGTAGCCGACTCTACGAAGCCGGCCAGTAGTAGCTCCATATTCATAGCCAGCTTGCCGGAGAGCAATGCTTTGCTGAAATTCATCTTGACTATTGATATCGGGGGAACCATAAGAAGCCAATTCTTTCTCTTTATTCATATCTCCACTACAATATTGGGCAGATTTCAAACCACCCAACTCGGTAGGAAAAGGGCCAGAACCGACTCTAGTCATGTAAAAACCTTTAATTATTCCTAAAGATAAATCAATATCTTTACTTTGCAGTCCAATCCCTTCAGCTAAGCCTGCTATAGTAGGATCTGAGGAGGTGACAAAAGGATAGGTCCCAAATTTAATACTTAATAAATCTCCTTGAGCACCTTCAGCTAAAATATTTTTATGTCCTAATTGTGATCTAATAAAACTATCAGTATCAGTGATTAGAGGTTTAAATTCCTTTCCATAGTCAAGATAGGAATCTAAAATATTCTGAAAATTAAAAATCTCCTTAGCATCGTAGTATAATCCAGAAATTAAATGTTCCGAACTCATAATACTTTTTAAGAGAGTAGAATTATAATTTTTAAGAATTCTTTTTTTAAGTTCTAAATGTCTTTTTAGCTTAGAAGTAAAAAATTTAGGATTTAACAAATCATTAAGCCTTAGCCCTTGACGGCTAACAAAATCAGTATAGGCTGGTCCGATACCTTTGCCCGTACTACCAATCTTAGCAGGGCCAGCTACATTTTCCTTAATCCGATCTAACACAATTTCAGCTGGAGTAATTAAATGAGCATTAAAAGCTATTTTTAAATGATTATAAGTAATTCCCCGAGTTTTTAATTGCTTTAACTCTCGGCTTAGAGTAGGAGGATAAATTACCACTCCATTACCAATAACATTGATTTTTCCTTGAGAGTCATGAAGTATTCCTGAAGGTACAAGATGAGTAATCAATTCTTGTCCCTTATAAGAAATAGTATGACCAGCATTATCTCCACCAGTTCCTCGGACAACAATGTCTGCCCAATCAGTAAAAAAATCAACAAACTTTCCTTTACCAGTATCTCCCCATTGACGACAAGTAATTGCTAAGGTTTTAATCCCTTTTAATAATTTGATATTTTCCATATTATTATGATATTTTTCTCCTATATTTATCTTTCCAACTCAGTTTTAGTATTAGTCAGTTCTTCTTTGCGATCTCCTAGCCAATTATCCCAATCATTTTCATACTGAGGAAAATTTTCTCTATTTTCAATAATATAGTTTAACCATTTTTCAGCTAACTCAATATTTCCTTTTTTCAAGGTTTCTCTAAAATCAGAGGTTTTTCTTATTCCAAATTTCTCAATTAATTCTTGTTGAGCCACTTCTTTCCTACGATCTCCTAGCCAATTATCCCAATCATTTTCATACTGAGGAAAATTTTCTCTATTTTCAATAATATAGTTTAACCATTTTTCAGCTAACTCAATATTTCCTTTTTTCAAGGTTTCTCTAAAATCAGAGGTTTTTCTTATTCCAAATTTCTCAATTAATTCTTGTTGAGCCTTTTCTTTACTCCTCACTCCCTGCTTCCGTTCTGATTGGTTTAAAAAAGAATTTTCATTAATCATAGTTTTATTAATTAATTATTACCCTTGAATAATAACATAAATTGATTTATTTTACTAAAAATTAAGTGGGAATATAGGAGTCATATAATAATATTATAGTATAGCCATTTAGAAATGTCATACCTGCTAATTTTAAGCTATTTCCATATCGTAGCTCGGAGTCGTGGACAATACTAGAACTAAAATTTAATTCCTACCTCTTGATAAGAGACAATCTTAGTCAGATTAAACCATAGACAATTAACACTATCCCTACTGAAATATTTAATATATTTATCAATAAAAATAAATTAAATTCTATGCAAAATAATAATAAAATTAATAATTAAAAAAACTCAGTTTAAACTGAGTTATTTTACTTTTTGGCTAACATTAAACGAGATATATCAGTCTACTGTAGCAAAAATGTATTAGCTCGGGGACAGGGATTTGAACCCCGATTAACTGGACCAGAACCAGTCGTCCTACCATTAGACGATCCCCGAATGTTCTACTCATCAATTATCAAGAATATAATTTATCTAATAGTCTTTTAAAATATATTATAAAACTAAGCTATTTTAATAATTTTATATTCTATTATTCCCTTAGGTGTTTCTACTTTCACCTTTTCGCCTTTATGACTATGCAAAAAGGCTACCCCTAAAGGTGACTCATTAGAAATTTTGCCATTAAGCGGATCCGCCTCATTAAAACTAACAATCATATATTCTTTTTGTCCACTCTTTGATTTAACCGTGACTTTTGAGCCCATACTCACCTCTTTATTAGAGTTGTTTTTGGAGACTACGGTAACATTTTTTAGAGTGTTGTTTAGTTCTATAATCCTTCCTTCGTTTAGTGCCTGAGAATCTTTAGCTTCCCCATACTCAGCATTTTCACTTAAATCACCATGTTCTTTAGCACGTTCAATCCGCTCCGAAATTTCTTTTCGTTTAACCGTAGTGAGTAGAGTTAACTCTGTTCGCAATTTATCATAACCTTCTTGAGAAATAATTTGTTCGCTCATAATTTTATTCTTAAATATTGAATATTAACAGATTCAATATACTCTATTTGGCCAGATTAGACAAGAGCTAATAACTAAGAAACCAATACCTAGAGGATGATTGAGATAAGGGGTAAATATATTAGTTAAAGTTAAGAATACTACTCCAGTAGCTAAAGCAAAAAATAAATAATTTTTAATTCTTAATGCTATATTTAAACTGGCTAAAATTAGTTTTAATAAGAATCCTAGATAGACTATTAAACCCAATAGACCAATTTTCAACCAAATACTTAAATAACCCCATTCAAAAGCATAAGTAGTATATAGACCACTAGGATTATTCTGTAAAACCCGAGGGTCTCTAGAATAATAAGTAACTGTAGAACCAAAGCCCTGCCCCATTATTGGTGCCTTTAAAATAGCCGTAGTTAGAGCGGGTAGTAATGACCAACGTGAAGCTATAGCAGCATCGTCCCTACTATCGGTACGAGCTATAATACTCTTACTAAAATTCGTAGATTCAGTGTGCCAATATGGGAAGGCCGCTACTACATAAATGAAACTTAAACTAATAATTCCAGCCAGCAAAACCCATATTCCAGTTTGTAACATTCTTTTAAGTCCATAATGTTTCCAAATTATAGCCAAACTAAAAATCAAAGCCCCAACTAAACCTACCCAAAAACTACGCGAAAAACTTAATAGTAGGGTAGTTAAAAATAGAGCAGAAGTAGTTAATATCAATAAATTCTGAGTATGAAAAAAATTTTTAAATTTAAGTTTTATAGTTTGAAACCAAAGAACCATGAAAAAAGCAATAGCAGAAAAAAATTGACTTTGAATAAAAATTCTAGGCCAGCCCGTTAAAGTAGGAGTAACCTCCCCTACAATAGTTTTGCGCAACCAGATATAAATCTCAGCACTTAAAGCTGACTTATGAGTAAATACAAATAATAAAAATAAAGTTTCCAAACTCAACCAAATAGTGCCTCCTAAAAAAACTAAACGTAGACGTGCTATAACTGCTTTTTCCCGTTCGCTATAAACCACTATAGCAGGAAAAATTAATAGAAAATATAGCCAGGCATTAACATCTAAAAAGATAATACTCAAATTATTATGACGCCAAAGGCCATTAATTACTCCTAATAGAATAAACAAAAATAATATTCCTATGATTTTCCAAGCAGAGAATTTTTTTAAACTTTGAAAATAAGAACTGTGAAGTCTCTCTTTAATTAATTGAATAATTAACTTACCACTAAATACCAGCATCACCACTAGCCATAGAGCTATTCTTATAGATAATTGATGAGAATCTACTGTAATAAAAAATAGATGTCCTAAAGAACCGACAAATAATTCCGCTAAAACCATTAGTAAACCATATTCCAATTTATAAATAGTAAGGGCTAAAGTTATTATTACTAATATCCAGAACACCAATTGATTGACTATTGGTAAAAATAAAGCACTAAACGACAATAATTCTATAATTAGAAAAATTATTAGGCTCAAGATTAATGATAATTTTATTTTTGGCATACTCACAAACTTTAAGATTTTATGGTTGAATTGATACTTCGTCACCTACTTTAATCCCCTGCTTAGCACTATAATTAGCATTAAGTTCTAGAACTTGATTGGCTGGACCACCACTTTTATAGATTATCTTTGGTCTAGCTCCGGCCGGAGCTAAATTAGCGGAAATTTTAATAATATGTTGATTATTGATAAAAATAATATCTAGAGGAAACCTCATATTACGCATAACGAATTCCCTTTCTTTGCTACTAGAAAAATTAAATAACATACCACAATTAGGGCATAAATAGGAACGATTGCTTAAACCTTCATACTGAGCTCTAGGCGTAGATACTAATTCTGCCTTAATTAATTTTTGATTAATTTTTACTTTTACCATTAAAGGTCTTCTGATATTTAATGTTCTCTGCTCCGCCGATTTATTAAAAACTAGAGTTAAGCTTATAAAACTAAGCAAAGCAAAAATTATAAATAATATGATTATTCCTCTAATTGGATGTCGCCCAAATTTCTTTTTAGCTATGGGGAGTAAAACCATGTTTTTGTTGGATTATTTTAAGAGCGGAATTATATCTTTTTACCGCTGGTAAAAAAGGAGCAAATTTATAAGCTAAGGCCGGTAGCCAAGAGCTGATACTTCCTCCCGGACTAATAGTAAATAAGATTTGTTGAATCCATAAACCAGTTTTCCCTTGCTCTAGCATAGTTAACCATAAATCCCAATCTTGAAATTTTTTAATACTTTCATCCCAAGCCTCAGGAGGAAAATCACTTCGGCGAATTAGAGCCATAGTATGGATATAAGGTTCAGTTCTTAATCTATCAGAACTAAATTCGCCAACTTTAAAGAGCTTCTTTCCCCAATAGAAAGAAGGATAAACATAACTAACATTTGGATTATTTATTATGGTCTCTAACATAATTTCTAGAGCATCATCTTCTAAAACTGCATCAGCGTCACAAAACAATAAATAGTCGCCATGAGCTTTTTGACACCCTATATTGCGGGCATGAGGAGCTCCTTTATTATTTTCATTAATAAATAGATATTTACAATCATTAGTTAATTTTTTATAATATTTAGCAAATATCATCTCTACTCCATCTTGAGATCCATCGTTTACAATAATTACTTCATAATCTCTATAATTCTGTCTATTAATACTCTCTAAGGCTTTAATAAGCTTTCGGGCCTGATTATAAACTGGAATAATAATTGAAATCATAGATTTGATTTTGTTTTAAAATTTAGTGCTTAATTATTTTTAATAATTTAGAAACTTGTTTCTCCCAATTAAAATTTTTAATAGCTCTGATTCTGCCTTGTTCACCCAACTCTTGACGTAAATCAGCATTAGTCGCTAATTTAATAATAGCCTCTTTAATACTTATAATATTCTCAGGATCAACCATTAGTCCATTATAGCCATCTATAACCGCATCTGCTACCCCTCCAGAACGTCCAGCAATAACCGGTAAACTGCTTAGATTAGCTTCTAAATAAACAATTCCAAATCCTTCAAAATCTTCGGCTATTTCTCTGGCTGGCATTAAGAAAATATCTGCTTTTTTAAACCAGAGCCACTTATCTGTTTCACTCAGATTACCTAAAAAAATTATTTTTGAATTTAATTTCGGCGGTACTAATGCCCTTAAATAATCTTCGGCTTGGCCACTACCAGCAATGAAATACACTAAATTATTAAGTAAACTTTCAGGGATCTCTGCTAAAGCTCTAATAACTTGATCAACTCCCTTACGTTTTATCAGACGACCTAAACTAAATAAATTAATTTTATTTTCTAAATGATAGATATCAGATAACTTTTGTAATTTTTGAGAATCAATATTGGGATGACCAATAACAATGCCGGGATTTAATACAGTAATTTTTTCTTGACCGGCAGGATAAAAATCAATTACCTTAGTAGCTACATAATTATTAGCACAAATGATTTTATCAGCACGCCGAAGAATAAATTTGGCTAATAATCTTTTACGCCTTATCTTTAAAGCGTAGCTTAAATCCATACCATGTAAAAATATAGCATATTTTAAAGGTTGGAATAAAGATAGTAAAGCCGTAACCGTTCCTAAAGGTAAAATTTGACCAACTAATACATAATCAATTTTACTTTTATTCACTTTGCGCTTAAGGGCTCCATAGGCATAACGCCAAGCTAAAAAGCCCGATCCCCTTTGAAGTTTACCTTGCTGATTATCCAAGACCCACAGATTTTCATCTATCGGCCAATAAGTAACTAAATTTCCATAATAGTTAGCCACTCCACCCTTAAAGGGTGGAAATTCTAAAGT
The DNA here is from genome assembly GCA_964588465.1 of uncultured Gammaproteobacteria bacterium. Taxonomy (GTDB): domain Bacteria; phylum Patescibacteriota; class Patescibacteriia; order Patescibacteriales; family UBA12465; genus UBA12465. Next base: position 43,789 of record CAZPPL010000001.1, on the reverse strand, counting down.
AAAAAGCAAGGTTCTCATAAAGTTGATAAAATTTATTAATATTTAGAATCTTTTAACTAAACTCTAATAGGTATTATATAGTCCTTGATTAAATTTAATAGTTATGATAACATCATATTACCATAAAATAAGAATAAATATAATATAAATTTTATTAACAATAAATAAAATTTTTTGTTTTGTTATGAAAAATAATACTCACCCAAGATATTATCCGAATTGTAAAGTAACTTGTGCGTGTGGCAACACTTTTTTAACTGGGTCAACTCAAGCTACCCTTAAGGTTGAGCTCTGTTCAGCTTGCCACCCATTTTATACTGGCAAACAGAAACTAGTTGATAGTGCCCGTCGCGTAGAAAAATTCACTTCTAAGATTAAAGCTAAAGAAACTCTATCTAAGACTATCCGAGGTAAAAAGGTTAAACGGGCTGCTCGGGCTAAAATAAGGGCTAAAAAGGAAGTGGTAATAAAAACTAAAGACTTAAAGAAGATAGCCCAGGTAAAACTAAATAAAAAATAAACGCTCAATAAAACAACTAAACTTAATTATTAAGAATATTTATGCTAAAATAATTATGTTAATCATTAGTTGTTTTTTTGTTATAAATTAATCACTAAGCTAGTTAATAATATATTATTTATAAATTACTCATAATATTTATATGCAGGAAGATATTAAAAACAGATTCGCCGATTTAGAACAACAATTAATAGATCCAGCAAATGCCAAAGATCATAAAAAAATGGTAAGAATTTCTAAAGAACACGCTAATCTAAAAAAAACTATAGCGATTATTTTAAAATTAGAAAAAATTAAAGCTGATATCCATGAAAACAATAAAATTATTGGTCAAGAAAATGATTTAGAATTAAAAAAGTTAGCTCAAGAAGAACTAAATAATTTAAATAAACAAGCCAACAAAATTTCCCAAGAATTAGAAGAACAATTACATCCATCTAGCCCTAATGATGAAAAAAATGCTATTATTGAAATACGAGCTGGCACTGGCGGAGATGAAGCTGCCTTATTTGCTGGTGATCTGTTTAGAATGTATGCCCATTATTGTGAAAGACAAGGTTGGAAATTAAGCCTAATAAACTCTAATATTATTGGTATTGGCGGTTTTAAAGAAATTATTTTTAAAGTAAGTGGTAAGGGGGCTTATGGACTCTTAAAATTTGAAGCAGGAACCCATAGAGTTCAACGGGTACCCGAGACTGAGAAGCAAGGACGAGTCCATACTTCTACTGCCACAGTAGTAATCCTGCCTGAAGCTGAAGAAATTGATATAGAAATTAAACCAGAAGATATTCGTATTGATACTTTTTGTTCTAGTGGTCCAGGGGGTCAGAGTGTTAATACTACTTATTCTGCTGTTAGAGTCTTACATATACCTACTGGAATTATAGTTAGTTGTCAAGACCAAAAATCTCAACACCAAAATAAAGAGCAAGCTCTACAAGTTTTACGCTCTAGACTACTAGCCAGGCAAGAAGAAGAACGGCGTCAAACTAATTCTGATACTCGTGAATTACAGGTTGGTGCTGGAAATAGAGCAGATAAAATTCGTACCTATAACTTCCCTCAAGACCGAGTTACTGACCATCGTATCAATATCTCTTGGCATAGTATTATGAAAATTATGAACGGAGAAATTGATGATATAATTCTGGCCTTGAAGCAGGCTAATAAACAGAATGATTCTTAAAACTATAATTAAAGACTCTCTACTTCCCTCAAATGAAACTGAGTTATTATTAGCTTTTATACTACAAATTAGACGGGAAACTATCAATACTCATCTAGAACAAAAAATAGATTTAATTAAATATTTAAAATTTAAAAGATTAGAAAAAAAACGTTTACGCGCTTGGCCAATTGCTTATCTAATTGAGCAAGCGGGTTTTTATAAACTAGATTTTATCATTGACAAACGGGTATTGATTCCTCGACCAGAAACCGAACTACTCCTAGAACAAGCTTTAGAGATAGCCAAACAAAGCCAGGAGAATAAGACTATTATAGATATCGGTACTGGTTCGGGAGCAATTATTATCTCTTTGGCTAAGGAATTGAAGGAAAACGATCTCTCGGTATTCAACAATATTCAATTTATTGCCTCTGATATTTCAAGATCGGCTTTAAAAGTTGCTAAAAAAAATATTGATAAACATCAATTACAAAATGATATAGAGATTTCTCATAGTAATTTGTTGAAAAATATTGAATCGTCAAATTTTGCTAAACGGCATATAATAATTACTGCTAATTTGCCTTACTTAACCCCGAAACAAATACAAGCTTCAGCTAGTATAAAAAGAGAACCTAGACTAGCTTTAGACGGTGGAGTTAATGGTTTAAAATATTATAAACAGTTATTCTGGCAAATAAATCAATTAAAATATAAAAAGTTGACTTGTTTGTGTGAAATAGATTTTAAACAAAAAGAAGGTTTAGAGTTTATAGTTAAAAAACAATTTTCTGATTCAAGCCTAGAATTCCTCAAAGATTTAGGAGATAGGTTTCGTTTGGCAATAATAAAAATTAAGTATTAAAAAAGGCGAGTATTATAACTCACCTTTTTTAATTTTTTGATAATCATTACTTCCGTTCTGGGCTGATCTCAGTATTTTTTTCCTTTGAACCCGTTTCTCCCTCTTTATTTTCTTCAGTATTCTTTTGTTTCTCACTATTAGTATTCTCTGTAACTTTAGAGCTGGTATCAATCTCTGGTTCCTCCTCTTCAGCCTTAGGCTCTCTAATAGCAGCCACCATATCATTAGTATCACGCATTAAACTTAATCCCGATGACAATTTTAAATCATTAACCCGAATGGCATCATTAAAAGTTTTAAGTACTGAAATATCTACATCAATATGATCTACTAAATCGCCTGGCAAACACTCTACAGCTAGAACGTCTGAGTCTTTAATTAACACTCCGCCTAATTCTTTTATAGCTGGAGATTCCCCCACAAAATATAAAGGAATTTCTGCGATAATCTTTTCTTTCATATTCACCTGATAAAAATCAACATGGATAAAAGAATCCTTTAATACATCACGTTGAGTAGCCTTAATTAATACTTTTACTACTCCATCTCCATAGTCTAAATCAATTAAGTTAGATTCTCCTGCCTCTCTAAAAACTCTATTAAAATTAATCTTTTTAATTTTTAAATTCTGATTATCTCGTTCCTTGCCATATAAAACACCAGGGATAAAATCTGAGCTTAATTTCTCTCTATTTTCTCTAGTCTGAGCTTCTAGTTTAATGATCATAAATTTAATAACTAATCTTTGACTTAATAATAATATTTTCCATCATCCCTACTAAAATTAGCAGAGATACCAGAGAACTTCCCCCATAACTAATAAAGGGTAAAGGTAGGCCGACTATTGGCACAACTCCTAAGTTCATACCTATATTAATAAACATCTGCACAAAAATCAAGCCACTGGCACCAATTAGAAAATAAATACCAAAATCGTTATTAATTTTAGGTAAGATTCGCCAAATACGAAAAAAGAAAATAAAATATAAAATCATTACCAAAGCCACCCCTATAAAACCTAATTCTTCAGCAATTACTGAAAAAATAAAATCAGTATGGGCTTCTGGCAAAAATTTTAATTGAGACTGAGAACCCAACCCTACTCCTTTACCAGTTAGACCGCCCGAACCAATAGCAATCATAGCTTGAGAAATATTATAACCAGATTTTTGGGAATTTTCTCCAGGGTTTATAAAATTAATAATTCGGGCTTTCTGATAATTTTTAAACATTAAAAACCAGGAAGCCACAAAGAATATAGCTACTACTAAAAAAATACTAATAAAATATTTTTTATTAAATCCAGCCGCTAACACCATAATAAACCAAATCATTCCTAAAATAATAGCTGAGCCTAAATCGGGCTGTAATAGCACTAAAAAAATCAAAAAAGCTACACTTATAGCGGAAATTATAAAATAACGTGTAGTTTTAACTCTAGTGGCTAAATTAGCAAAAAAATTAGCCAAAAAAAGAATTAAAATAATCTTTACCAGTTCTACTGGTTGTAAGGTAAGCCCAGAGAAAACAATCCAGCCCTGATGTCCCCGAATGTTACGACCTACCACTAAAACAATAGTTAAAAGAATTACCCCAAAAAAATAGAAATAACGACTAAGACTTTTTAGAAAATAAGAATCAATAAAAGTAAAAATAAACAGGCCTATCAAACCGATTACCGCAAAAGCTAATTGTTTCTTAAAATTAAATAGGTAGGATCCACCTTGTCCTAAGGATACGCTATAGATTTCAATTAAACCAAAACTAACCAGTAATAATACGGTAGCTAAAATAATCCAATCAAATTTTTTTAAATAAAGTTTTAAGTGATTTAACATAGATGCTGGGACTATTCAGAAATTATTCCTCTATACGGCAAATAGACACTATGAGACATTAAATCAATATCGGGCTGTATTTGGGTCTGATCCACCATAGACAAATTCCCAGTCCAAACTATTTTTATATTTTTCTTTTCTCCACTAAAAAAATTTTCTAGAAAATAGCGATTAACTCCTACTAGATTTCCTCCACTAAAAAATAAAAGATTAAGTGGGGCTTGATAATAGCCATAGGGACTCTGATTTTGTATAGAAAATTCTAAGGTATTTAGACCGATTCTTTGGGACAAAACATTAGCTTGCGCTGGGATAAACTTTAAATTAGTAATTAAAAAATTCAAATGATTATGACTAAAATTATTCCAATTAGGAATTTCATGAGCATCAATCCTATACCAAGAAATATTCTTAATATTAAATTTTAAATTACCCGAACTAGTATTCACAATTTGAGCTAAAGCTAAAATATATTTTTTTTCACTAGGCATAATGAAACTTTGTCCACACACAATATTTTTATCTGCTTGTCTAAAACAATAATTAAAATCCGCCATAAACTTATCATTAGGATTACTTATTCTCACTGCTAGATCACTACTATGAGAACCACTAAAAATTTGTAATGAATAAATTTTCAGATTAGTTACCATTTTACGAGGAGATCTAGGTATACTACTATTTGCTAATTCTAGAGTCGTATTATTAAATTTAAAATAAATGAAATAATTATAAGCCGAATAAATAAACAAAATAGCAGAAATTATAATTAAGACAATAATTAATAAACGCCGAAGATTTTTTCTATTCTCCGCTATCCATAAACCAAAGTTTAATTCTTTTAAACTAGGACCATCTGGATCTTTATAATCTTTTAAATCCATATCTTTATTTGAATTTTCATCTTTTGACATATTTATGATATACTATCTTTATTATTACTATAATATCATATTATTATAAATTTATAAATATTTCTATATGAAAAAATTAAACATTAAAATTCCGCTTAGTGTCCCAGAAAGTCGTAGAAACGAATATAAGCGTAATTATAAAGATTTAACTAATAACAGTGGCCATTTGTTTCTAATAGCTGGGGATCAAAAAGTAGAACATTTAAATGCTGACTTCTTTGGTACAGGTATTAGTTTAGAGGATAAAAATCCCGAACATTTATTCAAAATTGCTAGAGCTTCTTTAGGAGGGGTGTTGGCTACTCATTTAGGCTATATTTCTCACTATGGTCAAGATTATAAAGAGCTTCCCTATTTAGTAAAATTAAATGGAAAAACCAATATTGGTCCTAATGAGCTTAAAAATTCTAGCAGACTTTGGTGGTCGGTAGAGGATATTATTAAGTTTAAAAAAGATAGTGGATTAAAAATCGTGGGTATTGGTTATACTCTTTACTTAGGTGGTCAATATGAAGCAGAAATGCTAGCTACTGTAGGAGAAGCAATATATAGGGCTCATCAAGCTGGTTTTACCACTTTAATTTGGGTCTATCCTCGTGGTTCAAAAATTAATGAAGAAGATATTCATACCATTGCTGGTGGAGCTGGAGTTGCTGCTGCTTTAGATAGCGATTTTGTTAAAATTAAATATCCTTATATCTCTAAAGATAGATTAAATACCGCTAAAAAGTTTCAAGAGGCAACTCAAGCCGCTGGTCGTACTAAAGTGGTTTGTGTGGGTGGAAGTAGGCGCCCAGTTAAAGCCTTGCTAGAAGATACTGCCCGACAAATTGAAGTGGCTGGTACTAACGGTTTAGCTATGGGTCGTAATTTACACCAACGATCTCTAGTTGAAGCTAGAGCTTTAGCTAGAGCTTTAGGCTCTATCATTTTCAAAGGTAAAGACGCTAGGCAGGCTTATCAGATTTATAATTCTCTTAGATAAAAATAAATTTAAAAAAAAGAAAAATACAAAAAATTAGCAAAAAATATTAGTAATATCTTAAGATAGAATTAATAAAATAGTTTATTTGAACTGTTTTATTAGTTTTTCCTCAAATAGCTTATTAACGCTATTTCCAGAAGTAATATCATACGGACGTGAAAGAGTTGTTATAGTCGAAGAAATACTGGTAACTCTATCCTGCTCTTTTCAATTATAGTTCTCTTCTCTGCTTCACTCTCACTGGTTTCAAAAATATCTATTAAATCAGTAATTTTTTCTTAATCTTTTTCAATTTTTTCTCTCTCTAGTTCCATTGCTGAAGGACCATGCTCTTTTAGTATCTCTGACATAAAATTGTTAATCATTTTATCTTAAGTAATATTACTATAAAGAATAAATGATTATAAATTTAATTAATTAATTTTTATTAATATTAATTTTAATGCGATCTACTAAGCTAGGAGCTCTTTTCACAAAACCAGGAAAGAATTTTAAAGTATAAGAACTAACTTCAGGCTGACCTTGTAAATAAGTTTTAAGTTGTTGAGCGGTAAGATTTACTAAAGATTTAGGGTTAATAATATCAGAATTCTTTTTAAGTATCATAACGCCAGTAAAAGTTGCTTTCACTGTAGCCGAATGAGAAAGTGAATTATAACTCATCAAAGTATAAATGATATGAGCCGGATTGAAATCTACTAATTCTTTATCATTAGGTATAGATAATCTTAGTCTAGCCATAGCTAATTTAGCTACTTCATCTCGAGGAAAAGAAACAGCAATTATTTTTCCACTAGCCTTAGCAGTAAATTCATTGCGTTTATCACCCGCTTTAGCATTAATAGTAATAGTGGCGGGATTATTAATAATATACAACCATTTAGCTTGTGAGTTTACAGAAGTATCGGCCTTGGCTTTTATTTTAGCTTGAGTAATTAATATCCTATTAATATTTTCAGCAGCGTAGGCTAAATCACTAGAATTTACATATTTTCTAATCTCTTGAGTATAAGTAAAAGGAGTATTACTCTTAGCATAAATTTTATCTTGTAGGCCTGCCCATAAACCCGGGATAGTGAAAGTGGTTGGTCCAATGGCCATACTAGGACTAGGCTTATTCGTATAAATATCTACTGATACCTGACCTCCCGCCGGGACATTAACAGCATTTTTAATCCGATATAATTTGTTATCTGGACTAAGCAATCTAGTAGTGGCCACTAAAGGCTGATTCCTATAATAATTATTAATAATAGTAACTCTTCCTATAATCTCATTACCTAAAAAGGTTTCACCGTTAGCTGGATAATTCTTTACAACTGTAGCACTAATTTCTTTAATAGTTCCCTGTATAGTCTCCCGTGGATCATTCTTATCTGCTAAATTAGCAATATTTAGTGCCGAAGCCGAAATTGCCTCGTGCTTAAGTCCAGAATTATCAGCTTTAAAATTAGGATCAACTATTTTTAAGAGTAAACTAGTATTAATAGTCTCTCCTTTCAAATTAAGAGTAACGGTCAGTTTAGAAAAAGAAAAATAAGCTACTACAACAGCTACAATAGTTACTAGAATTATAAACTTAACTACTAAATGACGATAAAGTGTTATACTAGGACGCTTTTTATACCCATCATCGGTTTCTTCTGGTAGCTTATCTTCAGTTTTTATTTCCTTAGCTAGATTCTTAAAGAATATTTTTTGGCTGTCAATTTCGTCATTCTCCTGATGAGTAACTGGAGAATGAGTAGAAACGGCTTGTTTAAAATCATTCTTAAGCACAGTATCTTTCTGGACATGATTTGATTGCTTAGTTCTTAACTTATCATCAGCCGCCAACCAAGCCAAATCAGAGTCTAAAGACTCATCTTCAATTACATCAACCAAAACTGATTTAACTTTTCGTTTAGGACGAATAGTACGACGGGTAGATTTCGCAGGTTTAGGTATAGATTTTTTTACAGATTTTAATCTTTTGGAAGTGCTAGTAGACACTGCCGATTTAGTTCTAGTCATAGAAATAAAAAAACTTAAATAATCTTTATAAGAATATAAAATTAATTTAATTAAAATATAAAATTAATTTGCTATTTTTTATATTATAACAAAATTTTGAATTTACGACAATTTATATACAATTAAAATAAGCTAAACCAATAATTTGATTAGTTTGGAAAATTTAAGATCTAATATATTCTGTAGCTCCTTAGTGTTAGCTACTAAGAATGTAGTCTTTACTATCCTAGCTTTACCATTCTGAATAATTTTGAAATGAACTTCACAGTTACCAGGAAATGAGGATAATACTTTTTTAAGTTGAAGTAAGTCTTGGCTTGATAAATTTGGAGATAAAACTAAACGTAAAATTCTAGTCTTATTATCTTTAATCTCTGATACTGATTTAGCTACTATATTTTTGGATTGAGGAGTCAAAGTGTTAGTTCTATTACTAAAGGAATCTTTTATTTCCGATTTAGAATCAGGAGATGGGACAGATTTAGAATAATCATAATGATTATGATTATTATAACGCTGATTTTTAACTGTAGCCATATTAGATATAAACTGTTTGAACTTATTTATTGATTCTTGTGGATCTACAGGATCCAAAGCCATAGCCTTATTAACTAGAACTTTAATATCTTGATCTTTTTCTGATAATTTACCCACACTAATGATTGCCTGCCCGCTTAACCATAATTCTGGAATTTCTTTAAGCAACTGAGGAAAAATTAATAGTTCCACCGTATTACTAGCATCATCCAACTTAACAAACAACATAGAGTCTCCTCGACGGGTTATAATTTTTTTAATGGTAGAAATAATCCCCGCTACAACTACCCTATCATCTCCTTTGTGGTCCTTTAAACTACTAAGTGGCAGGGCATAATCAATTAAATAAGGGCGAAAAATATTGTAGGGGTGCTCACTAATATATAGACCCAATAATTCCTTTTCCCAAACTAATTTTTCGCTTTGAGAGGCTGGAGGAGCATCATTTAAACTGGGATGACTCAAACCGTTTAAGGGTGAGTCTAAAAACAGACTATCTTGCTTACTATCTTTAGATTTAGCCAATTCTTTATTAAAACTTAATAGTCTTTCAATATTAGCTAACAATTGACCTCGTTCACTAAAATTTTCCATGGCTCCACTTTTAATTAGACTCTCTAAAGATTTTTTATTTAGATCCTTATCAGTAATCCTTTCCAGTAAATCAAATACATCTTTATAGGGACCATCTTGTTTACGGACCCGAATAATTTCTGAGATTATATGTCTTCCTACATTTTTAATCGCTTGCAGCCCGAAACGAATGGTTTTAGCCTTCTCTCTTTTTCTCCCTACAATATTATCTCTAGTTCCAGAAGTAACTACCGTAAAAGTGGCAAAAGACTCATTAATATCTGGAGGCATAGTTTTTATACCCATATTACGGCATTCCTCAATCTCAATAGCTATTCTATCACTATCACCTTGGTCAGAAGTTAATAAAGCAGCCATAAATTCTACCGGATAATGGGCTTTTAAATAAGCAGTTTGATAAGCAATCATAGCATAACAAGCGGCATGACTACGATTAAAACCATAACCAGCAAAAGGCTCAATGAAAGAAAAAATCTTTTCTGCTAATTCTTTATAAATACCATTTTTTACACAACCATCTACAAATTTCTCTTTTTGTTCAGCTAACAGCGAAGCTATTTTTTTGCCCATAGCTTTACGCAAAACATCAGCTTGTCCCATGGTAAAGCCCGCTAAATCACGAGCAATGGCCATTACCTGCTCTTGATAGATAGCTACTCCATAAGTTTTTTCTAAAATGGGTTGTAATTTTTTATGCAAATAAACCACTTTTTTAGTTTTATGTTTACCCGCAATATAATCTGGAATCCACTCCATTGGTCCGGGACGATATAGTGCTACCATAGCGATGATATCTTCAAATTCATTAGGTTTTAAATCTCGCAAATAATGTTTCATACCCGAAGACTCAAATTGAAAAACTCCAGTAGTCTTTCCCTGCTGAAATAGTTTGTAAGTAGGAATATCATCTAGGGGAATATCGTCTATATTTAGTTCTATACCTTTAGTATTTTTAACAATTTTTAAAGTTGACTCTATAATAGTTAAATTTTTTAAACCTAAAAAATCCATTTTTAATAAACCTAAATCTTCAATAGGGTGCAAAGAATATTGGGAGATAATACTACGGTCAGCAGAAGAAGCATATTGAATAGGTACATAGTCAGTTAAAGGATTTTTAGTAATAAGTACTCCGCAAGCATGAGTAGAAGCATGACGAGCCACCCCTTCTAAACGTTTAGCAAAATCTAAAATACGTCTAGCGGCTGGCTCTTTATTATACATTTCTTTTAATTCGGGTACGGTACTTAGAGCTTCATCCAATTTCATGAACATGGGAATACTTTTAGAGATTTTATCACAGTATTCATAAGGCTCATCTAACACTCGTCCTACATCACGAACTGCAGCTCGGGCGGCCATAGTCCCAAAAGTAATAATTTGTGAAACATGATCATGGCCATATTTTTCCCCCACATAGTGTAAAACTTCAGCCCGCCGAACATCAGCAAAATCCATATCAATATCAGGCATAGAGATACGATCAGGATTTAAAAATCGTTCAAATAATAAATCATATTTTAAAGGATCTAAATTAGTAATACCAGTTAAAAAACACACCATGGAACCAGCAGCTGATCCTCGTCCAGGACCAACCACTATTTTATTATCCTTAGCCCAATTAATAAAATCCGCTACGATTAGAAAATAAGAAGGCCAACCCATTTTAGCAATTACAGATAATTCATAATCTAAACGTTCCTGGACTCTTTGTAAATATTCTGGGCTTATTTTAGGAAAACGTTTACTAATCCCCCGTTCACACCATTGGCGAAGATAAGAATTACCATCATAAGTAGCTGGAACCTCAAAATGAGGTAATTGAATATTACCTAATTCTATCTCTACATTACATTTTTCCGCAATTTTTAGAGTGTTTTCTACAGCCTCGGGCACATCTTTAAAAGCCTCAATCATCTCCGCGTTGGAACGCAGGGAATAATCACCGTGACCTAGCATTTTTAAACGATCCGTGTCAGTAATTTTTTTCTTATTCTGCAAACACAATAGAATATCTTGAGCTTCAGCATCCTCTTTTTTTAAATAATGAGAATCATTGGTGGCTACCAAGGGAATATTCAATTCTTTAGAAAACTTAATTAATTGTTGATTAACTCTAGTCTGTTCTTCTAGTTCGGGATGATCTTGAATTTCTAGATAAAAATTACCTGCTCCAAATAAACTATTATATTCTTTGATTCTCTTACGAGCAGTAGCTAATTTACCAGATATAACTAGTTGGGGAATTTCTCCACCTAGGCAAGCTGTAGAGGCGATTAAACCCTCGTGGTATTTAGTCAAAATCTCCCAATCAATACGAGGTTTATAATAAAAACCTTCAATATGAGCTGAAGATACTAACTTAATTAAATTAAGATAACCAGTTAAATTTTTAGCCAATAGAAGTAAGTGGCGACCCCGATCTTCTTTAGTATTCTTGTCAAAACGTGAACCAGGGGCTAAATAGGTCTCAACCCCTAGAATTGGCTTAATACCAGCCTGTTTAGCCTTCTGATAGAACTCTATAATTCCATACATAGTGCCATGATCGGTTAAAGCAATAGCAGGGGAGCCTTGCTCACGAGCAAAATTAACCATTTCATCTATTTTAGTAAGACCATCTAATAAAGAATAATGGCTATGATTGTGTAGGTGGACAAAAGACATAAAAAACTAAATTTCAAATTTTATTTACTTATTAATATCTTAATATAAGCTTAAGACTTTAGCAACTAGTGATAAAATCTAAGCTTATAAAATAAAAAATAAATATAAACTATGATAGATAATTTGCCTATTGCTTATTTCAATCTTTTGGGATATATTAATTTTATATGAATTATAGAAATCTTTATAACAGCGACAACCATATAGATAGGGATCGAGAAATTAAAATAAATCAGAGAGACACTGAAACTATTCTAAATAATCCGCAGAAGAATAGAATATAAGAAACAGACTTTAAAGACATCTTCACTCCCAAAGAGATAGCCTCTGATTTGGCGATGGTAGATCGCATGGAAGATAAATTCGCTAGTCAACTAGAACATTTTAATGAAGCAGAAATTAAAAAAATACATGAAGGAGAAAAGCGCTCAAAAGCTCTAGAGATTATTATTGCTTCCGATGGAGAACGTTATCAATGGATTGGCAAAAATACTCGTCTAAGTAGAACCAGTAGATTTGACGATATAGCTAATGGAACTGATATTATTTTAGAATTTGTCCCAGAACAAGTTAAAAATGATAAAACTCCGATAGCTGAAGTCTCTATTGAAAAATTAGCTTTAGGTATAGATGCTTCTAGAAACACTGATATATATGCCCTACAAAAAAAATTACAAAGAAATTTGGAAAAAATTCTTGATAAAACTGGCAAAAAATTACCAGAAATAAAATATTTTCAATCAGCTGTAAATAAAAATATCCGAGAAAAATTGAACGCTGTAATCCCTATAATAATTGGCTTAGAGTCCGAACATGTGAATGGATTAATGCGAACGTGTGCAGCTTCTAGATCCTTGGCTGATCCTAAAAGTATTCAAGAATCAAAGGATATGGGAATAGATACTACTAATCGACGAAAAAGATTGCAAGAACAATTATTGAAACACCCCGCTCAAGTAGTTTTCTATCGTGAAATGGTGGCTCAACTTAATTATTATCTATATCGCTTAGAATATGAACAAGGTTTTAATGTGGAATCTTATAAAACTAAAATTAAAGCTATTCTCAAACGAGTGGAAGAGATAAAAAATACTAAGAGAAACATTCTGATTGGCAGCTATAAAAACGATGGGGTTTTAAAAACTATTGAAGAGATTAGTTCTCAGACTCCTTAAGAGACTAAAAATATAAAATTTTATTAAATACAAAAAACAATCCGTCAGATTGTTTTTTATAAGAGTTATAAGCTGATAATTATTTGATTTTCTGCATTATTTGGGTTAATTCCTCATCACTATAGAAATCAATAATAATTTTTCCACCTTTGCCTCGTCGTTTTAATTCCACTTTAGTATTAAGAATCTTGGCTAATTTTTCTTCTTTATTCTGATCTAGATAATTCCTAGGTTTAGCCTTCTTAGTTCCCCCTAAACGCCTAATCTCTTTATTGGTTTGAGCTACACTCAGATTATAACGCAAAATCTTTTTAAGCATACTCAGTTGCTTGGATTTATCTTCTAGACCTAACAAGTATTTAGCATGAGCTCCAGTAATCTTAGCCGAGGCTAAAGCCTCTTGAATCTCTATGGGTAAGCTTAGAAGACGTAATGAGTTAGTAACACTAGAACGAGCCTGCCCTAATCTATGAGCAGCTTCATTTTGAGTAATATTAAATTCATCAATTAATCTTTTGTAGGCTCGTGCACTTTCTATAGGATTTAAATCTTCTCGTTGTAAATTCTCAATTAAAGCTAATTCTAATTTTTTTTGGTTTGACTCTGATCGTACAATAACTGGTACTTCTGTTAATCCGATGAGCTTAGCACTACGTAAACGACGTTCCCCAGCAATTAATTCAAAATCATTAGCTTTTTTGGTAACAATTAAAGGTTGTAAAATACCATGTTGCTTAATAGATTCTGCTAAATTCTGTAAAGACAATTCGGAAAAGTCAGTCCGAGGCTGTTGAGGATTAATACTAATGCGAGAAGGGTCAACCCTCAAAACCCTATCTTTATTTGATAGCACTAAAACCTCTTCAGCGGCTACTATACCAAAATCATCTTTCTGATAAGTAACAGTTTTCTTAGGAATTAATGAGCCGAGTCCTCGGCCTAAACCTTTAGACATATAGTTTATTTTTCTAGACTTATAATTTCTTTAGCTAAACCTTGATAGGCTCTTCCCCCTTTAGATTTAGGGTCATAATGCAAAATAGAACGGCCATAACTGGGAGCTTCTGCTAAACGAACATTACGCGGAATAACCGAACGAAAGATTTTATTAGGAAAATACTGATATAATTCGCTCATCACCGATTCGGATAATTTGTTACGACGATCAAACATGGTAATAATTGCTCCCATTATTCCTAAACTAGGTTTTAAATTATTTTGCACTAAACTAATAGTTTCTAGTAGTTGACTTAAACCTTCTAAAGCATAATATTCACTCTGAATAGGAATTAAGACTTCATCAGCGGCTACTAAACTATTAATAGTTAAGAGTCCTAAAGAGGGCGGACCATCAATAATAATATAGTCAAAATCGTCCTTAATATCTTCTAAAATGCTAGCTAAACGGAATTCTCTATTATCTAAATTCACCATTTCTACCCCTGCCCCAGCTAGAGAAATAGTGGCTGGAGCAATTTTTAGACCAGATTGGACAGTTCTCTTGATTACTGAGGACAAATCTTTTAAGCCGATTAAAGATTCATAGATTCCTGCCTCTAGATTACGGTTATCAATTCCCAAACCAGAGGTAGCATTAGCCTGAGGATCAACATCTACTAATAAGACTTGTTTACCTAATTGAGCTAAATAAGCACTAACATTAACAGCAGTGGTAGTCTTCCCGACCCCACCCTTTTGATTAACAATAGCTAAAATTTTACTCATATAATAAATAATGGTTTATAAAAATATTATAAACTAAAAAATCGTTTTTGACAATTAAGGGATTATTTATTATACTAATATTCGTAATAATAGCCAGTATAATAAACTCTATCTTTAAGATTCAGACTATATTAGAATCAACTAGCCCGAGTGTCGAAACTGGTATACGAACGCGACTCAAAATCGCGCGGTCGAGAGACCATGTGGGTTCAACTCCCACCTCGGGCACTAATAATAAAGTAAATACGAATTGTTTTAGGATTATAGTAGCCAAAAAACCAATTTCTACCATAATCATCCCACCATAAGCTACACAAAAGATTAGATTGCATTCTTCATCAAATGCAATACAAAATGAGTATAATAAAATATTTCAATTCATTTTAAAATTTGACAACTTAAATACCTTATTTACAAAATCACTTTTTCCGGCGGAATAATCTAGTCCAGCATTAGGATATTTTTTAATAAGAAAGATTTTTAATTCTTCATATTCTTTAGCAATATCATCAACAGTAATTTCGCCATTTAATTAATGGGAAATTTATTGCTACTAAATTATTTAATTAATTTTTTATAATTTGCTTATATTTTTTGATCAATTCTTTATAGATGATTTCATCTTTTAACTCAGCTCTAGAATTATCAATAAAATATTTTAATTTTTCAAGCAACCATCTTACCAATTCTTTGCTTGGAGCAAGATGATAATAATCAACATTATCAAAAAAATCGGCGGCTTTGACGATTAGGGCGTCTTTTCCCGTTTTACAACAACGTTCAAAATTCTCTTTGTATCTTTTCGTTTTATCTTCAATTGATTCGTCAAAACTGTTTGCTTCAACTAATTTTGCAATCTCTTTACCAAACTTAGTTTCAACTTCCTCAATTTTTACATTAGTATCTTCAATAACATCATGCAAAATGGCTGCAATTATAATATCTATATTATAAGCAAGATTATAAAGATTAAGCCCAACCATAATACTGTGTAAGATCACTGGTTTAGGATTTTTTCCAGATTTATGGATTGCAAAAACCAAAAATTTAATCGCTTCTTCAATTTGTTTATTGTGTTCAGGATATTTAGTCATATTGAATAGTAAATTTGTTGAAATGAAACCTGGACCGAATCACAGACCGTATATCCATTGTTATACGCCCCGACGACTGAAAGGAGGAGAGCGTAGCGTGGTTCGACCGAAGGGAGAGAGTTTGAGAACCTGTGTTTATATTTCTATAAGCACACCACTATTATCTGTTTTCTTTAAACCAATAATACATATCAAGAATTCGGATATCCGACAATTCATTGATTCTTAAATAAGCAAATTCGTTATTCATGATAAAAGATAGTTTACTTATTGGTTTATATTTCTTGTGGTGTGCTTTCCTTGTTTAGTGGGTTTTCAAATTACGTATAACCTGCCGATATATCAGAGGTTACGAATCAATTTTGGTGGAGGCTCTCAAAAGAACCGTAACCTAATATACGCTGTTATATGATGTAACGAAAATTTTTATTATTTATAATGATTTCAAGAAATCCAAATTTTCTGTCTTCTTTCTTCTGTCCTTGGTTAAAAAATCTAATAAATTGTCTCGTGAAGAATTAATAACATTTTCTGGTGTTACTCCTAAAGATTCTAATCTTTTAATCCATTTCACTAATCTTAAAATAGCAGTTACGCCCGGACCGGATGATAATCTTTCTCTTTTATACTTCTTTAAAGTTTCTAAATCCTCATCGGAAAGTTCTTCTTTAGCCCATTTCTTTTTAGCTTTTTCGCCAATATTACTCATTTGTGTTTGTCTCTTTTTATATTGATTAAAATCATGGGCGTCATAATTAATAAAAAATTTGACCCCAATCTTTGTTGCCATCTCAATTAATTTTCTTGAGGGCGGGTTATTTAAATTAATCTCAAAAGCCTTATTGTTATTTACCATCTCTTGTAGAATTTTTGGCCAAATACTCCAATACTCTTGCCAATATTCCTGAGATTTTTCTTTATCTTTTCTGGTATAACGATCGGGATGACCAATAACATCTACCTGGGGATTTTCTATAGCAAAGAGTAAAGTTTCCTTTATAGCTCTAGGCTCTTTTTCTTGGGCTATAGCATGACGCGAGGCTATTATTAAATCTATTTTTTGTAAAACTTCGTTGGGAATATCAAGTGTTGTAAAATTATTTTCATCAAAAAATATGTTAGTTTCTACTCCAGATAAGGCCGCAATATCCCCCTTCCTTTCTCGATTTATCTTTGTAATTCTTTCAGCTTCTCTTAGTAAAGACTGAGAAATCTTACTATCAATAGCTTGTTTTTCAGGGGATCCTGGTTTAGAGGCGTGTTCAGTAAAACAAACAAATTTTAAATCAAGGGATTTATAGTAATCCATTATTTCTCTGAGATCATAAATTCCTTCTGGATAGTCATAACCTTCTCGAGTACTTTCTTTGGAATGCGAATGGGCATCACCTTGCCACCATTTTGAAATATATTGGGACAAACTATCTTTACGTTCTCTTTGTTCTCTTTTCCCTTCTTCTTCTGGTTTTGATAATTTTGTCTCAGGACCAATCTGATCTTTTTCTACTTGGGGTATAAAAAATCTTTTTTTATTACTCATATTTCTAATAATAAATTAATTAAAATTTTTACCATTTTATATAACGTGCGCGGATGATCCGAAGTTTCTTGTAACAAATCCCAAAGGGTTTGTGAAAAGAAATTTTGGATATCCGCTGTTATACGAAGTTCCGCAGAGCGGAACGGAGTATGACGGCGGAGGTATCCGCGCACGTTATTCAAAATGGAGCGAAGCGGAATTTTGAATAACATCGCGATTAAGAGAAGTTGGATTTTTGAGAGTGGAGAGTAGCGACCTCCAAAAATTCAATTTGGATGGAGAAGTCTGTAAGACTTCGTAATCTCTTAATCGCTGTTATATTCGTCTGACCAACGGGAAGACCTAAAATTTAGTGCAACGTTCCGTAGGAAAATTTTAGAGTATTTTTCTGGGGCGTTACTTTTTCTGTGCAATTAGTTTTACAGTAAAGTGTCTATGCCTTGGTTCTCCGTGAGTTTCACAATCACCTAATTTTTCTTCAAAAAAAAGAATTTTCCAATCTTTGTAAAGTTCTTTCAATCCTCCTTCATCAAAAAAATATCTTCCTTTTGACAAAACCACTTTCTTTTGCTTTGGAGTTTCAGCAACAAAAGAAGCAATTACATTCAACCCTTTTGGTTTTGTTTTTGATTGAATTAGCTGAATAATTTGGAAGATATTTTTCTGGTCTATGAATTGAAGAACATTCATTGCAAAGATTGCATCAAATTTCTCACAATCTTGTAAATATGACTTTATATCCGAAACATCTGCCTTAATCTTTAATTT
This sequence comes from uncultured Gammaproteobacteria bacterium, assembly GCA_964588465.1. Classification (GTDB taxonomy): domain Bacteria; phylum Patescibacteriota; class Patescibacteriia; order Patescibacteriales; family UBA12465; genus UBA12465. The sequence continues at coordinate 25,383 of CAZPPL010000001.1, read as the reverse complement.
TTCTTTTTTGGCAAATTCATTAAGTTTTTTAATCCCTTTTTCTAAAAAATCAATTGCAGTAACATCAAAATTACTTTTTGCCAAAAAGAAAGAATCTTTCCCCTCTCCACAACCTAAATCTAAGACTTTAGCATTTTTAGGCAGATGTTGGATTGAATCAACAACAAGATTGTGAGGTTTTAAACCCCAATAAAATTCTTTTTTTGAGTATCTTGAATTATAATCCATAATAGTGATTGGGAAACGGTTTAATATAAACTTTACTACTAGCCCCAGAAAAATATTGAATATAACTGGTTATTATCCGAACTTTATTTATTAATTATAACAAAATATTGTATGTTATGTAAACTTTTATTATTCTGGTTGAATCTTCAAAATACAGAAAAGCCAACTACCTAATGGAGCTTAAGCTTCCCCACTTCCAGTCTTCTTTTAATCATATAATCTTTAAAACCATATTTTGCCCATGCTGATTTACCTATTTCATTATTTACATGAACGGTTAATTCCATATATCTCAATCCTTTTTCCTTAAACCATTTATCTATCCTAATTAAAAAATACTGGGCAATACCTAGTCTTCTAGATTTTTTTTCTACAAACATATCACTAACAAGACCAAACTTCTTAATCCTATATACAGGTAATCTTGAATTAATTTTACCTAAAGCGTAAGCGATAATTTTCCCGTTTTCTTCTGCAACTAAAAGGTAACAGTTTTTTGAATAGATACAAGTCTTAAAATATTTTTGATAAATATTATTTATATCTTTAGCTAGAGCAAAATATGAATCAAAATTATAATGATATTTTAATAAACTAACGGCACAATTAACTATCTGCTCTACATCTTTTAACTTTGCTTTTCTTATTTCCATAATTTTTAAATTAAATAAATACAGAATTATATTATAGACTACTTAAGCTTAAACTTCATATCTATATTCTATCAATAACTTGTATATTGCACAAATTTTTGCTATTCTTGGACTATAAACTCCTAAATATTAGAATAATCTATATACTTAGAATACAAATTTACTCCTCTATAATAATCAAATTCCCTAAATAAATATGCAAAATTATTTGACTAATAATCCTAAAACAAAAAATAATAAAAAAACTCTTGTAAATAAAACCCATTGGGCTAGTGATTGTGCTGATAGAGTGCTAACTAAATTCCCCAATAGAGATGAATATGTATGTGCGGCTGGAATAAGTCCATCTGGCACTATTCATTTTGGTAATTTTAGAGATGTGGTTACTGCTTACGCCGTGTTTGAAGAATTAAAGAAAAGAGGGAAAAAAGTAAAAATGATATTTTCTTGGGATGATTTTGATAGATTTAGAAAAGTGCCTCAAGGTATAGACGCTCGTTTTATTAAATACTTAGGATTCCCTTTATCAGTGGTTCCATCACCAGATGGTGAGGATAAATCTTATGCCAAATATCAAGAACTAGAATTTGAAAAAAGTATGAAAGATTTAAATATGACTATAGAATATAGATATCAAACCCAAGAATATAAATCTGGCAGATATGATCAACAGATTATAAAAGCTCTAAAAAATAGAAATAAAATAGCTAAAATACTACTGGCCTTCATGACTCAGAAAGGTAAAGAAAACAAGGGTATTATTGATGATAAATACATACAAAACTATTATCCTATAACTCTATATTCTCGTTTTTCTAAAAAAGACAACACCCAAATTATTAATTATGACGGAGCGAAAAATGTAACTTATAAATGTTTAGACACTGGTAAAACGGAAACTATTGATATTACTAAAGATAGAATCGTAAAACTGGCTTGGAAAGTTGATTGGGCTATGAGATGGAAAGCAGAAAACGTGAGTTTTGAACCTGGAGGAAAAGATCATTCTAGCCCTGGAGGAAGTTATGACACTTCAAGCGCTATTGCCAGAGAAATCTTTACCGTAGAGCCACCAATATACCAAGCTTATGATTTTGTAGGAATTAGAGGCTTGGGAGATAAAATGTCTGGATCTAAAGGAAATAGTGTTTCCCCTGGAAAACTATTAGAAATATATTCTCCCCAAATACTTAAATGGTTATACTTTAAAACCGAACCAAATAAAACTTTTTCTTTAGCTTTTGATAGTGAAGTCTATAGACAGTATGCGGAATTTGATAGAAAAGTTGAAACCTTTAATTTAGAACAAAATAAATTAAGTGATTTTGATATACGTTCATTAGAAATCAGCGGTGTTGTTAAAAAAAATGAATATACCAAACCCATTCCCTTTAGACAGGCGGTAGGTTTGGGGCAAATTGTACAATGGAATAAAGAAAAAATGATTGAATTACTACAAGCCCAAGGAGAAAATTATGATGAAAAAAGTATAGAGAATAGATTAAAAAAAGCTAAAATGTGGTTAGAAAATTATAATCAAGATGAAATAATAAAATTAAGAGAGAATAAAAATATTCAATACATAAAGACCTTGTCAGAAGAAGAATTAAATAGTATAAGAAAATTGAGAAAAGAATTAGAATTAAATCCTAATAGAAATATTTCAGAGCTGAATGGTTTGGTCTATGGTATTGTAAAGAGAGAAGATTTGGATAAAAAAGAAAATATAAAGAGACAAGCTTTATTCTTTAAGATAATATACAATCTAATTATTGGAAGAGATACTGGTCCCAGATTATCTACTTTTTTATGGGCAATTCCTAATAAGAATAAAATATTACAACTACTACAAGTTTAATTATACAGCGTAAATAAATTTATTTGGAAACAATATTTATACTCTTCAAAGTTTTTCTCATTCCTTCTAAACGATTTATTCTAGTATTAACTGAAGTCTTCTGAGAACTTATTTCTACTAAGGTGTTTTTTTTATTTGCTAAAGTAAGTTCTAAAACATTTAAAACCTCAGCTTGTACTGAATCTACTATCTGGGTAGTATTTTGTCGATAATCATTCACCATTTGTTTCATACGTCTAGAAAAATCATAATGTACCTTACCACAATGACGATCTACCATTACTTCTACTTTTTCTTGAGCTTTCTTAAGAATTAATTTATGAGCTAAGGCTTTAGGCAAAGCGGTTCTAATAATACTAATTATTATTCCCAACATATCAGTTTCGTCAGCAGTCTGAAATCTAAATTCTATTTCTGGAGGCAGAACTTCTTGAGTGTAGAACTTTCTATCAGCGACTCCTAAGAGCTCTGCAGAAAAATGCGTAACTTGTTCAATAACTTTATTCATCTTAGTGGCAAATCGTTGTAATATTTTCTGTAAATGTTTCTTTAAACTTTCTTCTTCCTCCTGACGCCAAGCACTAAAAATGTCCCTAATTTGTTTATCAATAGAATCATTCATTAATTTAATAAATTGTTGATTACTATCAGATCTGTGCTCTCTAGCTAGTGTCTCTATTTCTTTTTCCAATTTCTTGATTTTCTCAACTTTTAAACGTTCAATATCTTCAATTAAAATTTCGTTTTGTAAAGTTTTGACTTCTTCAACTAATAAACGAGCACCATCAATCTTTTCTTGAGCACTTTCTTCAATAAACTTTTTTAAGCTAGAAAGTTTATTTTCTAATTCTTGCAAAGGTAAACTAAGAGATTTTTCTTCCAATTCAGCTAGTAATAACTCTTCATTAATAAGACTATTTACCTTAGAAATAGTAGATTTAAGTAATATTTCTCCTTTTTCATTCATTAAGAATTTTTCCAAAGATTGTTCAAAACTTAATAGACCGCTTTCTTTCAACTTTTGTGGATTATTTTCAATCTTTCCAACTAAAGCTTCCCGGGCAGAGAGGGGATATATTTTTATATCCTTAAACCCGGCTTCCTCCTCTATTATTTTTTTGCTAAAAGCTAGTGATTCCTCACGATCAGCAATATTGACAATATCTATCTTATTCTGGACAAAAAAAGTTTTACTTATTAAACCTTTAAGATCTCGTAAAAAATAAAGCTCGGCCTGAGTGAGCGGAGGGTCAACTCCCACTAAAAATATAGCTGCATCTGCTCGCGGTAAATAATCATAAGTAGTTTGGGTATTATGTTCATGCACTGAAGCAATCCCCGGAGTATCTATGATTTGAACTCCATTTTTTAAATATAAAGAAGGATAAGTAATTTCCACCCGATGAACTTTCTTTTCATTTTTAGGATTATATTTTTCAGTGATATACAGAGCTAAATCCTCTAGAGCAATCTCCTGCTCTGAACCATTCTCAAAAAAAGTAATAATTTTTAAACTGCTTCCATATCTAAGTATAGTAATAATTGAAGTTAGGGGAATGATAGCCGTCGGTAATAAATCTTTAGCTAGCAAAGCGTTGATAAAAGTAGTTTTACCACGTTTAAATTGTCCAACTACCACTAAAGAGAATAGATCAGCTGCCAATTTAGTTCGCAAATTCTGCCCTATGGCTTGAATTCGCTTAGTACTAGCTAAATTAATCAATTCTAATAAATTATCAGCAACCTTTTTTTTATTTTGTAAATATAAATCAAGCATATTTTTCTATAAGAATAAAACTATTAAAAACCCCTATTTAATCATAGAGGTCATTAGTCTTATAGACAATTGTAGTGAACCTCATCACCTATTTCTATAATAACAGAGAAATTAAATAATTCCAATAACTATTTTGATTAGCTTTTCCGGAGGCCAGAAACTAGCAGAATTAATAGCTAAAGCCAGCTTGTGCTAAGGCGCTTATTGTATTATGATAGTCAATATGAGAACTAAATATATATTTTCAAAAATTAAACAATACTTTTTTATTTTTAGTCTGATAGCTCTGTTTACTTTCAGTATTTTTCCTTGTCATATTGCCCTAGCTAAAGCCATTTCTCCTGCTCAAACCAATCTAGTGAAGAATGGTAAAATAATTCCTACTTCTAGCCATTATTCTCCTCTAATTTGTCATGCTGGCAGAACGACTTTAATAAATCAAAATAATTTTTCAATTTTAAGCAGTAATAAAACTTCTAACAAAAATAAACAAAAATTAGTTCAAACTTCAATTAATATTACTCCCAGCAACTTTGATCTAACCAGACAGAGGAATGGTCCTTTATCCTCCTCAGATGATTTACTCGCTAATCGAGCTTCACAAATTCTCACTGTAGTGAAAATAGAGTAAATTAAAAAATTGTAAATACTTCTTTTATTTTTAAAAGTAGTATTTTGTGTTAATAAAAAAACAAACTATTCAGAATTAAATAAAATTATATGTCTAATCAAGAAAAAAATGTCTATCTTATACCTTTAGCTATCCTGCTATCAGGAATTTTAATCGCTGGAGTTATGATATATTATAATCGGAGTACTTCTTCAAAAAATTCCGCCGCCCTCAATGATAATATTCCTTCACAAGTTACCTCGCCACCGCCTACAGCCATAAATATTAAAAACGTACGTACAGCTGGAGAAGCTTTCATTGGTAAAGCAAATGCTCCGGTGGTGCTAGCCTACTGGTTTGACTTCCAGTGTCCATTTTGTAAACGTTTTGAAACTAATACTTTACCAATCCTAGTAAATAAATATGTCAAAACTGGAAAACTTAAAATAGTATTCAAGAATTTCCAATTTTTAGGACCAGATTCCAGAATCGCTGGCGTAGCTGGAAGAGCTATATGGGAACTCTACCCTACTAAATACTTTCAATGGCACCAAGCTATGTATGCTAAACAAGATGAGGAAAACAGTGGTTGGGGCACTAGAGCTGATATTTTAAAATTAGCGGCTACTATCCCGGGGATTGACGCTAATAAAGTATCACAACTGATGACTCAGAAACAAGCTCAATTCCTACAAGAAGATGAAGCGGATAAAAATGAGGGCTCAAGATTCAAGATTAATGGTACTCCAGGATTCGTCATTGGTACCCAGAGCATCTATGGAGCTCAACCTACCAGTGTATTTACCCAGATTATCAATAATGAGTTGAATCACCTAAAACAATAAAAATCTATGATAGAAGATAAAAAGACTTCTTTAATTCTATTAGCTTTAAAATCATTATTAGAAGTTTTTAGTAATTTTTGGTATTGGTGTATCATGCTGATAGTATCTGCTAGTGTTTTGCTCTTTGCTATTTGGCTACCAAATTTATCATTTATTAGATCCACTATAGTATCAAATATCTATACACTACAACAAAAATTCTCACTCCTTATAAGCTCTTTAGGAGCTTTACAGACTAATTTCACTACCTTGTCTGAGACTCTCACTATTATAGTTGCTCTATTATTTGGCTTAAATATAGCGCTATTAATCTATTACCTAAAAAAGAGAATAAGGTTGCAACGTTCTTCTGGATTAGGGGTTATAGGAATTATTAGCGGACTGATAGGAGTGGGCTGTGCCTCTTGTGGTTCAGTTATCTTGTCATCTATTTTTGGTCTGGGAGCCACTGCTGGTTTTATCGGAGTCCTGCCTCTGAAGGGACAGGAATTCGGTTTATTAAGCATAGCTATTATATTATTCTCTATATTTTTGCTAGCTAAAAAAATACAAGATCCTAATAGTTGCAAAATAAAAGTAAAACCAGCTCCATCACAAAAATCTAGTTAAATAGCTCTAATATTCTAAATATAAATACAGAAACAAAAAAAATGACTTTATTAGCATAATAAGGCCATTTTTGCTTAGAAATAGAAATTATAGACAATAACTCTCAAAAACTCTAAATACTAAATAATTAAGCCGAACCCTCTTCAATAATCGTTTCTTTTATAGTATCTTCTAAAGCTCTATTCCCAGAGAACATTTTAAGTCCCTTAGTTATCTGTTTATGCTTCCAGCTCCCCCGAGTAAACCAAATGATAGAAATAGTAAATCCTATAACATTAGCTACTGGAAAAGCAATCCAAATACCCAATTCCGATAAGCCAGTATATTTTGACAGGACATAAGCAATGGGCAGACGTAATAGCCATAAAGAGATAAGCGACAGAGTCATAGAAGTTAAAGTATTGCCTGAACCCCGAAAAGCTCCACTTAAAACTTGCTGAACTCCGACAAAACCAAAGCTCAAAGCCATAATCTTTATAAATAAAGCACTAACGGCAATGGTTCCAATTTCCTTAGGAATAAAAATAGCAGAAATTTGTCTAGCAAATATAAAGATTATAATTCCCACTATACTAAGCACTATAAAACCAATAACCGAACTGAGCTTAACTATTTTCTCGGCTCTCTCAATTTTTCCAGCACCAATATTCTGACCAACTAAAGTGGAGGTAGCCATAGATAAACCTAACGCTGGAATGATAATAAAACTAAGTATTCTAATACCAATACCGTAGGCAGCAATGATCAAAGTATTAAAAGAAGCGACTAAGAAAGTTATAGCAATTATTCCTAAGGCTCTACTAGATTGTTCAATAGAAGCTGGTAATCCAATACGAAACATTTTTGAAATTAAAGAAAAATCTGGTTTTAAATCATTCAAATGTAATTTTATATGATGTCGACCTTTTAATAGCAGAATCATACCAATAAGTGCGGCTAAACCCTGAGTACCAATCGTAGCTAAAGCCGCTCCACTAACCCCATAGGCGGCAATAGGACCATAACCAAAAATGAATAAAGGGTCTAAAATAAGGTTAAGTAGAACCGTACCTAATACAATATATACTGGAACTTTAACATCTCCCACTCCTCGCATTAAAGACTGAAAGACCATGTACAGAAACACAAAAGTCATACCAATAAAAGATATTTTAAGATAAGATATGGCCTCAGTTAAGACTGCTGATTTTACCCCCATCAATCCTATAATATAAGGAGAAAACCAATAACCAATAATAGCTAGAATTATAGATATAATTACTACCGCCATTAAAGTTTGACTAGTAATATGATCTACCGCTTCCCTATTATTTTTCCCTTTATACTGTGCCACTAAAATAGTTCCAGCCATAGCTAGACCACCACCTAGAGAAATAATAAAGAAAATTATAGGAAAACTAATAGAAATAGCCGCAACCGCTACATTACCCAGTCTTCCCACCCAAAAAGTATCAGTCAATTGATAGGCGGTTTGTAAAATATTGGCGAATATTATTGGGACTGATAGGCTTATTAATGATTTTAGAATTGACCCTTGGGTTAAAACATCTATTTTTTTCATAAACAGTACAGCTCTCAAAATTAATAATTTAAATTAAGCTAAACTAGCAATAATTCCTCCACCCAGAACTCTTTCTTGATCGTAAAACACTATACTCTGTCCAGGACTAATAGCTCGCTGAGGGCTAGAAAACTTAACTAAATATTTATTTTTAGTTAAAAGACTAAGACTACAATTCTCGGGCTGATGACCATAACGAATAACTGCTTGACATTTTAAACTTTTATCCGGAGCACTACCATTTAGCCAATTAATTTTCTGAGCTATTAATTCTTTTTTGTACAAAGCTTGTTCATCTAATTTTTTAACTACATACAGAATATTACGAGAATAATCAAATTTAGCTACATAATATGGTCCCGTACCGTCTACCAAGCCCCGTCGCTGACCAATAGTATATAAAGCTAAGCCCTGATGCTCACCGATTTTCTTATCATTATCTAAAAGACGAATATCCCCAGATTTCAGGCTCAAATACCTTTTTAAAAAATTATTATGTGAACCAGAAACAAAACAAATATCTTGGCTCTCCGGTTTGCTAGCAACTTTAAGTCCAAATTTTTCCGCTAATTTACGTACTTGAGGTTTAGTATAAGCCCCGATAGGAAATAATATAGACTTTAATTCCTGAGAGCTAAAGGTATATAAAAAATAAGATTGATCTTTCTTTTTATCACGAGCCCTAAATAATTGAGTTTCTCCTCGCACTGATTTAAGTTTAGCATAATGCCCAGTGGCTATATAATCAAAACCTAAAGACTTAGCTTGTTTTAACAGCAGACCTATTTTAATTTGTTTATTACAAACTACACAAGGATTAGGAGTTCGCCCAGATTGATATTCGCTTAAAAAATTGTCTACTACTGTAGTTTTAAAAGCTTCAGAAAAATTAAAAGTATATAAAGGAATGCCAATCTTTTGGGCGGTCGCTTGAGCGTCTAAAAATGAAGCTATAGAACAACAGCTATTTTCCCGAGCGGCTCCAGCTAAAGGATCTCGCCAAAAATGTAGAAAAACTCCTGCCACTTCGTAATTTTTATTTTTCAAAAGTTGTGCCGCCACACTAGAATCTACCCCACCAGACATAGCCACTAGCACTTTAGGAATAATTTTAGATTTTTTATGCTTAATAATTTTTGGAGTAAACAAAGAATCTTTAATACTTAGATCTATCTTTTTTATTTTAATATTCTTTCTATTGTTCATAGAGCTCTGTAAATACTTGTAAATATTGTCCAGCGGTTTTTTCCCAAGAAAAATTCTCGGCTTGAATATAACCCTCAGCAATTAAATGCCGGCGTAAATCTTGTTTAGTCAAAACCTGATATAACGCCTCAGCTATCTCCTGGGGCTCTAAGGGATTAATCATTACCGCGGCTTTTCCGACAATTTCTGGTACAGAAGAATTATTAGAGCAAACCACGGGCAGACCATAGGTCATAGCTTCTAGCGGAGGAAAACCAAAACCTTCATAATAGGAAGGATAGACAAATACGGAAGATATACTATATAAAATCTCTCGTTCTCGTTTGCTAACATAACCTAAAGATAGAATATTAGAGCGAAAGGGGGATTTTCTAAGAGCTTGATAAATTTTTTTATTTTTCCAACCACTGGCACCAGCTAGAACTAGTTTAAGATCTTTTAATTTTTTCTGATTAACTATATAAGAAGACCCTAAGATATTAAAAGCAGTAATTATACCTTTAATATTTTTACGCGGTTCAATATTGCCTAGATATAAAATTATTGGTCCAGAAAGCTTATATTTATGTAAGAATTCTTGTTTTTCACTATCACTCACTTTTCGTTTTACTAAATTATTCCCCGAGTATATTAGGTGAATTTTTTCCGCCTTTATCCCAGTTAATTCTATAATATCTCGCTTAGTATTCTCAGAGACAGCAATGATGGCCTCGGCCTGTAATAAGGTTTTTCTAACCCCTAAAGCTCTATGCCAAAAATTCTTTCGTGCACTAAAAAACTCTGGATACCTTAAAAAAGATAAATCATGAACAGTAATTATTTTTTTTAAACCAGAGACACCAGAGCTAAAACTACTGAAATTAAAATGAGGCGACCAAAAAATATCCACGCCTCCTAATATTTTATCCAATTTGGGATAAAAAAATATTTTTTGCAATATATAATTAAAAATTTTATTAGGAACATGAGTCCCAATAAGTTTACTATTCGGACGATTCCAAACCTGTAAGCGATCATCTAAATTACTAAAAGAATTATAAAATAATTTATAATCATTATGGCTATCCTGAGCTAAAATAGCTGATAATAAATTAGCGGTGTATTCTGCTACCCCGCTATAATACTTATCCATTAAAACTCTAATATCAACGCCTATTTTCATAATTATTCATTAACTAAATAGTTTTTATGTTTCTCAATAAATTCTCTCAATTTAGTTTTATAATTCTCTACCGAAAAACGTTCAGCATAAGCCCGAATCTTTTCAGGATTAAAATTATTAGAACGAAAACTACGAATAACTTCTAATAGTGATTGGGCAGTATTTTCCTTAAAAAACAAACCAGTCTCCCCAGCAATAATAGTTTCTCGGGCTCCCCCTTTATAATAAGCGATCACTGGACGACCACTAGCCATTGATTCTACAACCGTAATACCAAAATCTTCTTCTTGAGGATTGATAAAGGCTTGAGCATTACTAAATAGTTGAGCTTTTTTTTCTTCACTCACTCTTCCCAGAAATTCAATATTGGGGCTAGTACCAGCTAGCTTTTTTAAACGTTTTAAATCTACACCATCACCAAAAATTTTTAGTTTATAGCTATCACCCAGCTGTTTAAAAGCCTCAATTACCAAATCAATTCGTTTATAAGGGGCTAAACGGCAACCAGCTAAAAAATAATGCTCTGCTGGAGCCTGAGTGGCTACCTCACTAATGAAAAATTTATGAGTTTCTACCGGCGGATAAATAAGGGTAGATTCTCGGCGATAATATTTAGCAATACGCTTTTGAACAGTTTTGGAATTAGCAATAAATAAATCTACCCGATCCGCAGCTAAACGATCCCAGATTCTAATTCTATTTAAAACTAAAGAAATGATTTTTTTAAACCACTTATTATACTTTAATTCATTAATATATTGATGAGTATCACTCCATAAATAACGAGTAGGGGTATGACAATAAGAAATATGTAGACAATCTGGACCAGTAATAACTCCTTTGGCAAAAGAGCTAGTATCAGAAATGACTAAATCATAACCTCGCAAATCAAAAAACTCTACAGCAATCGGCATAAAATATAAATACCATTGATAATGTTTTACTCCACCGGGTAACTTTTGGATAATAGAAGTTTCAATATGACGATCTTTAAAATATTTATTAACATTACTCTGCTCATATAATAAGGTATAAATAGGGGCCTGGGGAAACATCTCAGCTAAAACCTGTAAAACTTTTTCTGCTCCGCCGTCCTGAGCTAAATGATCATGAATAAGAGCTACCTTCATAAAATATAATTGAGTTTATAATATAAAAACTTTTAAAATCTATTCTGCTTCCCGATGTTTAAAAATTGCTAGCGGGGTCTTAAATAAAATAGAAATATCCAAAATTAATGACCAATTCTCTATGTAATAAATATCCAACTTAACCTCTTCTTCAAACAATAGATCACTACGACCAGAAACTTGAGCTAAACCCGTAATCCCAGGCTTAATAGTTAAAGTTTTCTTATGATAATTTTCATATTTAGCTACTTCTTCTGGCAAATGAGGGCGCGGGCCAACTAAGCTCATTCGTCCAATGAATACTAAAAACAATTCGGGAAGTTCATCAATAGACCAACGTCTAATAATCTTCCCTACTCTAGTTACTCTAGGATCATCTTTTATCTTTACCATTGGACCATCAACCCGCAAATTACGATCTGCTAATTCATTATAACGCATGCTATCAGAATTAGGGATCATAGAGCGAAATTTAAAGTATTTAAAAGGAACACCTCCTTCACCAATACGGGTAAGACAAGAGCCATCGTCCCGATGCGAAAAAAATAATGGACCTCTGGAATCAAGTAAAATACTAATAATCGTTACCAGAAGTAAAGGCGAAAAAATAATAATTAAAAGTCCAGAAATAATAATATCAAATATTCGTTTAGAAATACGCCCCCAACCCTCTAAAGTAGTTTTTTTCACTTCTACTATCGGAATACCAATAATTTCCGCTACTTCGCTTCGCAACACTTTAACCTCCAATAAATCCGCTACATATTTAAAAGTAAGTTGGTTCTCATTAGTAAAATCATACAATCGCAAAGTTTCAACTTTACTCAAATTCGGATCACTTTGAATTACCTCGTCAACTTGATGATTAGCTATAAATTCCATTAATTCTTTAGAAGTCTCTAAACTAAAATCTCGTAATCGTTTAACCACTTTAAAACCCGATTGTCTATTACTAGCAAACTCAGCAATTAAACTTTCAGTAGTTTTAGAATTACCTATTAAAACTACCTTATGAACCCCTAAATTATAGAAGAATAAACGACGTTGAAGCCAACGAATAAAAGCATGAGCTAAACTAATGTAGATAATAGCTAAGGCCCAACCCACTAAAACAATAAAACGTGAATCAAAAAATTCACGTTGAAAAAAAATAATTATAGCCACTAAAGCAAATCCAGTAGAACTAGCCAAAAATATCTTTTGTAGTTCTAAAGCTAAACGACGAGAATTATGAATTTGATACAGACCAGATAAGAAAAAAATAATGATCCACAGTACAGAAATAATAAGGAGTAATTTAAAATAATCCGGAAAAGGCAAATTGAAAATTATCGGCCAATGACTGACCGACCAAGCAGAAAATCTTAAATAATAAGCGGAGACTCCAGCCAAAACTAAAAAAATAAAATCAACTGGAATAAATAAAATTGAAAAAAATAATTCAATTTTTTTCATATATAAATTGATTATAAACTAGAATTATTAGGGCAGCCGTAAGCCGGATTCTGTTCTAGCGATCATTTATCTAGGTCTCTTATTACTAAGAGACTCAAGCGAGCCACTTTTTTTGATATCTTTTTTAAAAAATACCAATTTGCTCTTGCTTCCGATAGGGTTTACCACGGCACTTCGTCACCGAAGGCCGAAATCAGTAGCCTTCACCCATCTTACCAACCAGTAAAATAGGCTATCTCATCCGATTACTTTTCACCTTTGATTCTGTTAAATATTCCAGAATTAGTATTGTCTCTGTGGCACTTTCCCTAATTCGCCTAAGCGAACCGGTGGGCGTTACCCATTATCGTTTTATCGGGATAAACTATCCCGAAATGAAGTCCGGACTTTCCTCTTAGTCTATAAAATAATAAATTATTCTATAAATAAAGTAATCGCCCACTTACCCTAATAACTCCTATATGCTACAACAAAATTGGAAAGAAAGCAAGTAGAAATCTAAGTATCAACACCCCCTAAATAACCTAATTAGGAGGTGTTAATATGAAATATTATAGTTATTTTGTGTCTAGATAAAGTTGTTTTATCTGTCCTGGAGATAAAGCTCCGCTATAAACATTTAAACTATCCAGTTCCGCTGTAAAATTATCTTGTTTAATCCGCAGACCAGTAATTTCTTGTCCATCTGCCAGACGTATTAGTGAAGAGCTAGCTTTGATCTCTCCGTCCACATAAAAATTTAAACGATAACGATAGGAGTCATATACTAAAGCTAAATTATGCCAAACATCATCATAAGGAATAGCTTTATCAATCCCTTCAGCCAAAATTCCATACTGATTGTTAAACCAGAAACCTAAGCGGTAATAATCAGCTAACAAAGCAAAAATATTCTCATCATTATTCGCTCCAGCAGTTAAATAGATATGAGTACGACCACCATCAGGATAGGAACTATTGCGCCACCAAAAAGTTAAAGATAAATCTGGAGAAATAATAGCTTGATCAAAATTTAAAGAGTATTCTTTACCAATGTTTAGTCCTAAAGCATAATTGTTATGACTATGCCCCACCCATAAGTCTGGATCAACCTCTAACAGTGAAAAATCAATATTATCCATAGTACTAGTGCCATAATCTTCCTCAAAATTCCAAGAATGAAGCAATTGAGCAGCTACTTGTAGTTCACGATCTGTCCTAGGACTATACGGAACATCTACTAAATAATTATTCATAATCTCTCCTGGGCTTAAAGCCCGATTCCAGACTACTAATTCGTCAAATAAAGTCGGACCATTATCATCGCCCATCTCTAAATTGGAAAAACTTGGCAAATCAGCAAAAAATATTTGACGAATAACTTCTTGTCCATCAATATAAACTGCCCAATAATCCTCTAATTGATTAACTACTAAATAAGCTTGATGCCACTTATTATCAAAAATTAGCTCTGGTATATAATAGCGCCACTCAGAATTAGGCAAACCTTCAACAGTTATCATCCCAGGGTCTAGAATGAGTAGTAGATGATCATCAGCGGAATTAGTTAAACGGAAGTCTAGACGAGGGGCGTTTGAAGAAGCCTTATAATAAAAGCTAAAAGAAGAATTATTTAGACTAAGCATTGGACTTAGAGGAGCTTCAAATTTATCATAATTATAATTCACTTCCCGAGCACAATCCCATTTTCCCACCGCCCAATGACCCGCACCATAACATTGTTCAAAATGCCAAATCTGTGTTATGCCCATAGATAATAAACTCATAGGAGGAATAAATAGATCCAAATTAGCATCAACGATTGGCGGATCAAACAGGGTAGGGTCAATAATAATAGAGGGATCGTCAGAAAAAATTAAATTAAAATCTTCGGCATTATTATTATTTTGAGATACTCTATTTAAAATATAATTTTCGGCAATGGCTGAAGCAGCGGCATTGCCTTGCCAATATACTGCTTCTGGTCCAAAGCCTACTAAATCTTTAATATCAGGGTCAGTACTAGAGCTTATCGGTCCAGTACCTAAATAGAAACTATAACCAGAATCCGCCCAGGTAAACTCTTCACGAGTAGCAATGGCGTCAGCTTTATTTTTATAATAATCACTAGCATCATCTCGCACAATTAAATAAGTACCCTGTGCTTTTATTATTGTACCTCCAGGATAAACTCCATCCTCTAAATTACCTATGCGCATCACTAGGCTAGGAGCTAGGGCAGTTTTAGATTTTGCTAAGCGATAAGACCAAAAGGCTAAATCAAGATCATCATCACTAGGATTAAGTAATTCTAAATAATCATTGTTACCAGTACTATAAATCTGGTTAATAAGGACTACAGGAGCATTTAATACTGTTTCAGTGCTAGTGGCTATTTCTTCGCTACTAGTAGCTATTTCCTCACTGCTGGTAGCTGTTTGTTCACTGCTGGTGGCAGTATTCATATTAATAATTATTTCTTCACTAGAACTAGCTATTTCATCAGTAGTAGTAGCTACTTCTTCGCTACTGGTAGCTATTTCCTCACTAGAAGCAACATTGCTACTAGCTAGCTCAGCAGCAGCAGCGATGATAGCTATTGATTCTGGATCGCTAGCTGGTATTAGATTGAAATCCGCTTGATTATTACTACTAAAATTTATTCGTTGTAAAATATAATTATCTTTAATGGCTAGAGCGGGTTGCTGTCCTTGAAAGTATCTAGCATTGGTCCCAAAACCTACTGCATCAATAATATCAGGGTCAGCACTAGAACTAACTGCTCCCGCAGCTAAATATAGAGTATAGGCAGAATCATTCCAAGAAAATTCTTTACGAATAGCTAAAGCGTCAGCCTTATTCCTATAATAATTACTAGCATCTGCTCGTACAATCAAATAAGTACCATGCGCTTTTATCACTGTACCTCCAGGATAAGCACCATCAACAGAATTCCCTATACGTATCATAATACTAGGATTCTCAGCAGTTTTAGTTTTTTCTAAACGATAGTTAGCGGTAGCTAAATCAAAATCATGATCAGTGGTATTGATTAATTCTATGAAATCATTATTGGCACTAGCATATATTCTATTTATTTTAGCTAATCTAGGCCAATTATGTACTACAACTGCTTCATTGATAATTTTATTAGAATAAGTATCTGCTCCGCCACTATCCTCACTCTCGTTACTAGTATTCAAAACTGGAGCTAGACTGCTTGTAGAGGTAGAAGCAGTGGCATAGGGAGGGACAGGGATAGAACTAGTAGTCTCATGAACAATTCTTATTTCTGGATGCGCAGCTTGACTGACAGAGGTAGTATCATCAAATATAATTTTTCCAGAATTTGTTGAGGAATATAGATCTGATTTATTATACAAAGTTTTCTGGCTAGAAACGCTCGGTCTATTAACCAGTTTTTTAACTAAAGATTTATTAACTTTAATGCTAGGCCAAGAAACTAAAGGCTTAGATTTATTAGTCTTTTTCTGGGATTTAGTCTTGTTTGATTTAGTGCCTCCCTTCTTAGTAAGTAAAGGATTGAAAACTTTAGTGGTCTTGGTTTTAGAAATTGAGCTAGTATCTATAATAACTTCTGCTAAAGAATTAGAACCAAAAATGTTAGCCCCTAAATTCTTAGCCAATTCTTTGGTTTTGATCGCTAGTTTAGAGGCAGTTTTTATGGCTCGTTTAGTTAGATTTTTAATACTAGATAAAGGATTATTAATTAAACTCCAACGCAGGACTATAGCTTTAGTATTAACTATTCCCCTAAAATCTTGATCATTAAAATCACTAGAAAGTGGAATATCCGCTACTACTGACTTTAAACTTTTCTGTAAAAACTGAGTATAAGGCAAGAATATATAACGTTCATCCTGATATTCTACCCCCACATTAAAACCAATGAATTCTGGAGCAGGTAGAATCAAATCAGTTCTACGGGCAATTTTAGAGAATTCTTTATCTTTAGAAAAAACATCACCACGAGCATTGATAATACTATAATTATCAAAACCATCAGGAGTAATATCTACAGCATAATATTCTGGATCATATTCTAAAGCCGCTAAATTATTAGGATTAGAAATATTAGCACTCTCATATAATTTTTCAGTTAGTCCCACACAAGTCCACTCTCCACTATCTGGGCCTTTTTGATGTTTAAAATCAAAATCATAGCCTAGATGCTTTCCTACTAAACTTTTAGCCATAGCCACCACTTTAGCAGTTTGTAGAGCATTGGCAATTTTAGGTATTTTAGCTCCTAAAAATACTTCACCATTAGCTGAATTTACAAAATATTTAGCCAAAGTTTTAACAATTCCATTGCTCATAGTCTCTACAATATAATCTTGACCATTTTCCTTACCAATATAGATTCCTACATGGCCAGGATTAATACCTTTTATAATTCCCCGTTCAGCATAAATAAGAGGATCATCGCTATAGCCATACATTTTTCCGTTATTGGAAGTTCTATATAATAGGGTACCTGGAGACATCGCCCAAGACAAAGAAGGTGCTAATAGTAAAAAAATAGAAATTATTAGTCCTAATATTAATTTTATTTTCTTCATAATATTATTGATTAATTATTATAATACTCCCGCCATTTAGCACTACTAACTGTCTCTAGAACTAAATTAGCCTGAGCCTTTTGATTTAAAATATCTGCTGCAAAAACTCTGCTAATAACATCACCACTAGATTTTAAGTTATAAACCTTTAATAAAATATCAGCACTTTTCTTAGAAAATAAAGGATAATAGTCGCTTAATAACAAAACTAAAGATTGACGTAAATGATTATTAATTTTAGGATTTAGAACTATTTTTTTTATCACTACTAATTGCTCCTCGGAAAAATCTTGACTCTTATTAGAATAAGCACTCAGAGCTTGAATTGCCGCCTGTTGCAGAGCTGGGTTACCGCTACTAAGTAGCTTAAAATAATAAGTTAAAGGTGAAGCAACTTTTAAACCTAAAGAATCAGTAGAAGAGCTTAGAGAAAATGAACTAAAGGAATCAATAATTGAGGTCTGTACCAAGCTATTAGCCTGACTATAGCTTAAGTATTCTTTTAAATATAAAGCGGGATGATCTTTTCCCACTGCTTGACGCCAGATATTCACTATTCTCTCTTGAAAACCAGGTATTTGCTGTTCAGTTTTAAAATCATGCTGTAAACTTTTAGCCAAAGGGGACTCAAGGGGAATTTTAAAATTATTTTTGGAAAAATCAGCTCGTAAAGCTAAGATAATAATTTTTTCTAGACGCCAACGATTTGAGCTACAAGCCTCATGACAAAGAGTCTTTTGTTGCCAAGAATCTTTCAACTGAGCCAAGGCCAATTCCGCTGGGCTCACTGACCAAAAAGCAATCAGCATATAACTAATTAATATACCAACGCTAATTCCACTAAATAGAACTATTTTATCCACCAAAGAACGAGATCTTAAATATTTTTTAGTTGCAAATATAAACGAATTCCTAGCAAAAATTCTTTTCACTCGCCCTAGATACGACTTTAATTTAAACATAGAATTAAACTTTAAAATTATTAGCTTCTTCACTATAGCAAAGCACTCCTGATACCAAATTAAATTATTCTTAAAGATTTAAAATTACTAAAATCAAAAAAACTTCAATTTTTAAAGGTTTTAAGAATTAAAAAAAATCAGACCATCAGGTCTGATTCTTATTTATATTTTTTTTATTTCTCTATTTCAAAGAATAAGTGGAACTAGCTTAGGGTTTAGAGATTGGCAAAGAAGCCTTAAACATATTCTTAAATTCTCGCCAATTAACTTCTAATTTTTTATCTATTGAAATGGCTCGTTGAGCATTAAGTTCAGCTTTAGAGCCTTCCCCATTAATTAGATATAATTCTCCTAAATTCATAGAAATTTGAGCATCATGAGGGTTTAGAGCGCTTAAACGTTCTGCTACACTTAAAGCTTTAGAATAGTTATGTTTAGAGGCAAAATAACTTAAGGCACTAGCTAAAAAGGAATTAGAACGAACCGTGTGAATTCCGCCTAAATCTAAGCAAGAGCTTAATTCTGTACTCATATCATTAGCGTCCTTCAAAGAATAATACAGTTGACTTAAACGGCAATGACCTTCATAATAGTGGGGATTTAGACTAATTGCATACTTATCAGTATTTATAGCTTCCGCTTTCTTTCCAGCCACCAAAAGTATTTGAGCCTTAACTAAATAAACTGATACTCGTCCTGGACTAGCGGCAATAGAGCGATTAATGGCTTGTAGAGCACGATTTGAATAAGTACTAAACTCCTTAGGATTATTATAATTAAATCTAGCTGCCACTTCTAGAATCTGAGCAAATTGCATTTGAGTCAAGCTATCCAGAGGAGCTATAGCCACATTTTTTTCAGCTAAAGAGACTACATAATCTAGGTCAGATTTGACTTGATTTTTAGGTAAAGAATATAAAATACTAGGGTTAGAATCAACTAGATTTATTAAAGTTACCCTAGCATCGTGATCTAAATGAGTACCTACTAAAGCCCGCTGATAGTCCGCAAAGCCACCAGCAAAGTTACCATTGATTATTTTGCTATAACCTTGAATACTGCCAATAAACATGCGCCAAGGTTTAATATTATATTGACTAGCAAAAATATAAGAAGAAATAATTAAAATAATTAACACTGGCCATTCCCACTTAGAGCTTAGGGTGCAAATTCTTTTTTTCAGATCACCAGTATTAGACTTAACATCACCTTCCAAACTCAATTCCGCCTCTGAGGCCTCAGTATTAGAAGTATCCAGCACTAACCAATATATAAAAGCAAAGATAATCATCAGTCCCATATAGGTTACCAAAGAGTCAAAAACCGCTAGATTCTGAATAAAGTAGGCCGTGAGTAAGGCGGTGATAACAATAATTTCCAAATTTCTAGCTTCACCCTCATCACCCATCCCCGCATAGCCACCATTTTGTTTAAATTTTTTAAATAAATAATAAATAATGGCAATAAAAATACTAAGGTAGGTTAATAAGCCAAGCAGACCAGTGGTAGAGGTAATATCAATTAGATTATTATGAGCCCGATCAAAATAAGTTCCACTAGTAGCATAATTATAAAAACTAGCATCAAAATGTTTATCAAAAATAATAGCATAATTACCAATCCCCACTCCCAGCCAAGGATGATACTTAAAATCATCGGCAGCACTCTTCCAAGAAATTAAACGAGTTTGAAAGGTTGACTTTTCAGTAGTTAAATTCCTTAGAAAACTATGTTGGAACCAGCTAGATCTATATTGCAAGAATATAGCCACTACCCCAATAACTACCACCACTAAAACTGCTAAAGCACTACGACGTAAAGTTTTACTCCTATGAGTTAGACTTAGCAATAGAAATAATAATAAAATGCTCAAAAATAGACCAATAATAGCTCCTGAAGTGTGAGCCGCCCAAAACTCTAGAAGCATAACTACTGCTCCCACCGCATACAGCCAACGCCACCATTTTTTTTCACTACGTAGCCACAAGATTAAACTGAAAAAAAGATTAAATATAAGATAACCACTAACATAGGCAGTATTACCAATCGTGCTATAAACAGCTAAATGCTTAAAAACTAATGAAGTATTAAAGGTAAGAAATCTCAGACTGACAATAACCGCAATAATCACCGAAGAAATTAGTAGAGTACGCCACTGACGCCAGGAACGAAAAACCGTAATTAAAATTAAATAGAATATTAAGAAGTGGATTAAAGAAAAGAATCCCAACATGCGCTCAGCATTACCCCAAAAACTTAGAGTAAAATTAACTCCAGTAAATGAGGTTATTAGAATAGCTAAAAAATAAACCACTAAACCCCAAGTAATATAGCTCTTTTTAGGACGATACTTAGGATAACGCCAAATAAAAACTAGCCAAATTACCAATAAAAATTCCATTAGAATATTAAAAGGTAATTGTTTGGAGGTAATATAAGGAAATAATAAATTAGAAAACACCAAGAAGACTACTAATAAAGAAGCAATGATTCCCCCTTGAAGAATCTTTAAATAAGTTTTGTCGGACATAATTTATTAAATTATAAAATATAAATTAAACCTACTTAATAAAAATAAAGTTTTAAAAACCTCACTAAACATTATTTCTATTATATCATTATTAATAATTATTTAGCAATAATTACACTCCTCCATGTTACAGTTGACATTATGAGGTATAAAATATGAATAAATATAAAACTGTGGACAAAATAATTAAAGTACGAAAAGAATATTATTAGGCTAAGAATAAGTTGGTAACAGTTTTAAAAAGAGATCATAATATTAAAGTCGGGGCATCTACTATCAATAGCTATCTAAGCAAACACCGACTGTTAGATATTAAAATATCAAACAGAGTAAAAATAGCCCACAAAAATAAAATAGAACAAAAACAGATACTAATAATCCTAGAATAGAACGATTACATCTAACTGATGAAATTGAATTCTACCAACTGGGTAATATCTGTAAAACTTTTGAAGAACAGGAAGATAGATTAGCTAGACATGAACATCGCCATAACTATGTGAGACCACATTAGGCACTAGGAAATCTAACACCGATGGAATTTACAAACTATGGAAAAGATCTCAGACAGAGCTTACAAAATAGCTGGGAAATGGAGAGAATATCTTAAGGAATAAAGTATAGGGATAAAATAGCCGAATTAATGGTTCAAATTAATAGAAAATTAGCTAAATCTTATAAATAAAAAATGTCAATGATGTTCATGGACTTGTGCAGAAAATAAAGAGTCATTTATTAAATAATAAATGACTCTTGAATTACGATTATTCTGCTATCTCCTCAAGACGGACACCAATTATTAATCTGCTCACCTTAAAATTTTGCCGAGTAACAGCTAAAACTGATTTTTCTATCTTTAGAATCATCCTCAGGTTTATTCTGAGAAGAACCGGGTTGGAGTTCTTGCTGGGAATTAAGATCTTTTGGAATATTTAATTGTTCGGGAGATAGGAGAGACATAGAGATTTAATTAAATTTACCTATTTTTTAAATTGATCTATTTGCGTTTGTAATTTAGCAGAAATATATAGTTTACCTTGATGTTGGCTTAAACTCTCCGCTTGAGCGTTGCTTAAAGAGCTGAGACTATTAAGACTAAGAGCTCCTTGATGTTTACCTAAACTCTCTGCTTGAGCGTCGCTTAAAGAGCTGAGACCATTAAGCCAAAGAACTCCTTGATATTTACTAAAACTCTCCGCTTGAGCGTCGCTTAGAGAGCTAAGACCATTAAGCAAAAGACTTCCTTGATATTTACTTAAAATCTCAGCAATTTCGTTAGTTAAAAAGGTGAGTTTGTCTACATTATCAAAATTGCCTTCTTTGATTTCTTTCAATATTTTCAGATTCTCATTATTTTGAACATGCTCTAAATCTACTTCTTGATCACCAACTTTAATCTTTAAATGATGAAGAGTCTCTTGTAAAGCGAGAATATCTGACAGAGTAATATTCTGATCATGTTCTAGTTTATTCTGAAGAGTATTTAAACTACTAATACTCTCTTGGAGTTCAGGACCGGTTTTGAGGACTAAAGAATCCTTAGGAGCATCCTCAGGTTTATTCTGAGAAGAACCTGGTTGGAGTTCTTGTTGAGAATTAAGATTTTTTGGAATATTTAATGGTTCGGGAGATGGTAGAGACATAGAGATTATATTTATAACTTAATAAATTAAACTATTGTCTAAATTCTTATTCTTTCGGCTTGAGACGAGAAATATGCCGCTTCAATATCTGTTGAATAATAAAAGGAAAATCTTCAACATTTTTTGGCACCAGACTATCTGGACCAAAATTGTATTTAACCTTCTCGGGAATGTCATTTTCAGGGGTAATTGCCGTTCCTTCTAGAGAAGTAAAATGTCGAGCTTCTGTAGCTGCTTTTAAAGTATCAGCATCTTGCGTAGTGCTATCAGAAATAAATACCATTAAAGAAGCAATCCTATCAAATTTATTTTTAGTTTTAATCATTTTTGATTTTAAACGTTTTAGGGCAACCAAGATAGCTTGTCCATCTTCATTTTCACCTCCAGAGTTATCTAACATTTTAATAATATTAGTTTTAGTTTTCCCATCGAATTTTTGTTCAAAAGCTTTAATAATATATTCTTTATCAGTTTCAGCATTTCCATCGTCACTAGCTAGAATTTCAATATCAATATTATAATCTTGGGCTGCTTCACAGATAGAAATAACTGCTTTAACCGCATTAGATATTCTTTCGCCGTGTAAATACATGGAGCCGCTAACATCTATCAATAATTGCAATAATAAAGCATTCCTTTCTGGAGTTCTTCTCCGCCCTAAAGGTTTTTCTTGACCAGTATTTATTTTTTTTATATACCTCTTAACATCAAACTTAATCCCTTTTCTGCCATATTCATACTGGGGTTCATCAATTTTTGGCAAAAACCTTTGAAATATTCTCTTTAACTGTCTAGTAACAGGCAAAACTTCTTGCCGGAGTTCGCCATATTTTTCTCGAGATTTAATATCTTCAAAACCATCTTTTTGTTTTTTCAACTGATGTGTTTCTTGTTTTAATTTTTCCTGTTTATCTTGTGATTCTTCTTGCCTTTCTTTCTGTTTCTGAGATTCTTGTTCTAATTTTTGTTGATGTTGTTGAAGCATCTTCTTAAAAAATTTCTGTAATTCTGGTGGCCAAGAAGAGACATTACCAGGATCTAAAGGTGGTGAACCCCAGACTGGATTTCCTTGGTCTGAACCTGGCTTATTCCCTTCTGAATTATCCCCTTCTTGACCTTCTTTATTTTCTGAATTATCCCCTTCTTGACCTTCTTTATTCTCTGGACTATTTTTATCAATTTCTTTCTGTTTGTCTAGAATAGTTTCAAAAACTGGTATTATCTTATCGATAATCAACTTTTCTACTTCTTTATTTTTCTTCATAGCTGGTTGCTGATAACTACCAGTAATTTGTTTTAAAGTTGGTTCTATTTTTAAATAAGCCTCCTTAACATCAGGGTTTAAATTATCTAAATTCCAAGGTTGCTGTTCACCTTCTAAATCTTTTTGGTGTAAACGCCAAAGGGCTTCTAACTTAATTATAAATATAAACTGATCTTTTAGCGATAATTTCCCTTCCTGAATATCACTAGCTAGATTAGGGATCATCATTAATCTGTTTTTTTCAAATAATTCTTCATCTTCTTTGGGGTGTAATCTGCCCCCCACCAACCTTTCCATTCGGGGATCTTCAATAACATTATCTAAATCTAAAAAATCTTTCGGATCATATTTTTTTATTTTAGCTAGTTTTATTAATCTTACCAAACGACTGAAATCTGTTTTACTAGCATGACCTAACTCATGATCTAATTCTCCTCGCAAAAACTTTGCTGAAGCTTTACCAGCTACAAAGAGAAAAGGAACACCAATTAAATATTGCTTTTTTTGTAAATCGTCAACAATATTGCCTTCAAGATCTACTGTTTTAGAAGGAATCTCTGCACAACAAAAAGTATCTAATTTAGGATCAGTATAAGTTTCAACTTTACGATAAGGGGTTTTAGAATATTTTTCTAAATAATTTAAAGTATGAAGAATATCTTCGGGTTGAACCTTTTCAGCATTTTCAATTAAACTTTCCATAAACTGTTGAAAATTTCCTAATTTTGACTTTTCTCCTGAAAATTGTTCTTGATTATCTCCTTTATTCTTTAAAATATTATTCTGGTTATTTAATTGTTCAGAAAATTTATTAAACATAATATCTATTTTATTATCGCTTATCTATTTTTTAAATTTATCTATTTGTGTTTGTAATTTATCAGGAATATATAGAGTACCCCGATACTTACTCAAACTCTCAGCTTGAGCATCGCTTAAAGAGCTGAGACCATCGAGACTAAGATACCCCCCCTGATGTTTACTCAAACTCTTCGCTTGAGCGTCGGTTAGAGAGCTGAGACCATTAAGATAAAGATCTCCTTGATGCTGACTTAAACTCTCCGCTTGAGCATCGCTTAAAGAGCTGAGACCACTAAGACTAAGAGCACCTTGATGTTGACTTAAACTCTCAGCTTGAACGTCGCTTAAAGAGCTGAGACCATCAAGATGAAGAACTCCTTGATGCTGACTTAAACTTTCAGCGGCTTCGTTAGTTAAAAAGGTGAGTTTGCCTACATTATCAAAATTACCTTCTTTGATTTCTTTAAATATTTTCAGATTCTCAATATTTTGAGCATGCTCTAAATCTACTTCTTGATCACCAATTT